>CAYREH010000019.1:115481-131158 GCA_964423245.1 uncultured Bradyrhizobium sp.
CCGCTTGCCCCCCGCCTTGCCCCCCAGGATGGAGCCCGGCCCCGCGCCCCCCACCGGCGCCAGGACGGGGGGGGGCGGCCGCCCCACCAGCACCACGATGTCGGCGATGCGCCGCTGCGAATCCAGCGACTCCGTGACGCCGGGCGGCTCCTGCTGCCCGGCACGGCGCGCCATCGCCGCCTTGAGGTCGAGGCCGGCACAGAAGTTCCTGCCGGCGCCCTTCAGCACCACCACGCGCGTATCGCGATTGCGTTGAAGGCCCTGGAAATAATCGTTGAGCGCTTCGATCAGCGCGGGATCGAGCGCGTTGAGACTGTCGGGACGATTGAGCGTCACCCGATCGACGCCGTCGTCATGTTCGATCAGCAGCGGTTGGGACATGGGGGCGCTCCTGCGTGCCGCTGATCGCGGTGCCGATTGCTGTGCCCTCTCCCCTTGTGGGAGAGGGCATGTCTGTCGTCAGCCAAGAACTCGCTTGGGTGAGGGGTCTGTCTCAGCGGAGAGAACCCTTCATCCGGCGCGCGTCGCGCGCCACCTTCTCCCACAAGGGGAGAAGGAAGAAAGCACCCTACCTTGGCGCCATGCGGATGGCGCCGTCGAGACGGATGGTCTCGCCGTTGAGCATGGCGTTCTCGACGATGTGCACGGCGAGGGCGCCATATTCCTTGGCGTCGCCGAGGCGCGAGGGGTGCGGCACCTGGGCGCCGAGGCTCTTGCGCGCCTCTTCGTTCAGACCCATCAGCAGCGGCGTGAAGAACAGACCCGGGGCGATGGTGTTGACGCGGATCTTGTGGCTGGCGAGGTCGCGCGCGGCCGGAAGCGTCAGGCCGACGACGCCGCCCTTCGACGCCGAATAGGCGATCTGGCCGATCTGGCCCTCATAGGCCGCCACCGACGCGGTGTTGATGATGACGCCGCGCTCCTCACCCACCGGCTCGATCGTGACGAGGCGTTCGGCGAACAGCCGCAGGCAGTTGAAGGTGCCGATCAGGTTGACGTTGATGATGCGGGCGAACTTCTCCAGCGGATAGACTCCGTCGCGGCCGACGATGCGCTGCGAGCCGCCGATGCCGGCGCAGTTCATCAGCACGCGGGCGACGCCGTGAGCGGCTTCCGCCTTGGCGATTGCCGCCTTGATCTGCTCTTCCGAGGTGACGTCGGCATGGAGCGCAACGCCCTTCACCTCGGCGGCGACCTTTTCCGCGTTGTCCTTGTTCTGATCGATCACGCCGATCTTGGCGCCCTTGGCAGCCATGGCGCGGGCGGTCGCTTCACCGAGGCCCGAACCGCCGCCGGTGATGAGAACGGCTACGTCTTTCAACTGCATGTCTTAAACCCTTTCCTTGGACGTTTTTTTCTCTAGACTTGATGATCTCGGACGCGGCGATGCTCGGCCGGATCATCCGGCCGCGGCGGGCTCCCTGGCTTGCGTGAGGATGCCGCCGCAGATCAGCGTTTCCATGTGCTTGATGTATTGCCGGCAGACTTCGTCAGTGACCGGACCGACACCGGTCGCGCGCGACATCGCGTGGCGGCCGAAGAACAGATGGTCGCAGGCGCCGATGAGGCTGGTGTAGAACAGCACCGGATCGGTGGCGCGGAACTCGCCGTTGCGTTCGCCCTCGGCGAGCAGGCGGCGATGAAAATCCAGCAGCGGCGCGACGAAGAATTTCGAGACCTCGTCGGCGGAGGTCGCACTGGTTTCGTGCAGCAGATAGTGGATCAGCCGGTTCATGTAGGGAAACCGGTGATAGGCCCGGATGATGCCGCCGATATGCAGCTTCAGCTTGGCCGTCGAGGTGATCGGCTGGGCCAGCAGATATTCCAGATTGGAGAGTTCGGTCGCGGCATCCCGCTCCAGCAGCGCCAGCAGCAGGCCATCCTTGTTTCCGAAATGATATTTCACCAGCGCGGCATTGGCGCCCGACTTCTGGGCGATGTCGGATAGCGAAATCTCGATCGAGGAGCGCTCGATCATCAGCTCGCTCGCGGCCACCAGCAATTTCTCTGCCGTGGAATTCTTTCCGCCGGGGAGCCTGTTCGGTGCGCTGATGGTCACGGATATCCCTGTTCTCGCCGCAGGAGCGGCGCGCAGATAAGCCGAAGCGACGCCTCACCACAAGAGTTAATTGATCGATTGACTAAACGATCATCCGCCTCTTAAATCCGCCCCGACAAACCATCCAATTCAAAACGATCATGGGAGAGACCGAAATGGCCGAGGCTTACATCGTCGCCGCAGCGCGTACTGCCGGTGGGCGCAAGGGGGGCCGCCTCGCGGGCTGGCATCCGGCCGATCTCGCCGCCAAGGTGCTGGACGAGCTGGTCGACCGCAGCAAGGTCGATCCCGCCCTTGTCGAGGACGTGATCATGGGCTGCGTGATGCAGGTCGGCGAGCAGTCCAACAACGTCGCGCGCAACGCCGTGATGGCCTCGAAGCTGCCGGAAAGCGTGCCGGGCACCTCGATCGACCGGCAGTGCGGCTCCTCGCAGCAGGCGCTGCATTTCGCCGCACAGGCGGTGATGTCCGGCGCCATGGACGTGGTGATCGCGGCCGGCGTGGAGTCGATGACCCGCGTGCCGATGGGCCTGTCCTCGCAGCTGCCGGCCAAGAACGGCTTCGGCAATTACAAGAGCCCGGGGATCGAGACGAAGTATCCCAACATCGTGTTCAGCCAGTTCACCGGCGCGGAGATGATGGCCGAGAAGTACGGCCTCTCCAAGGATGAACTCGACGAGTACTCCTACAACAGCCACCAGCGCGCGATCGCGGCGACGCAAGCAGGCCACTTCAAGAAGGAGATCGTGCCGCTCGAGATCACCCGCGCCGACGGCAGCAAGGACACCCATCACATCGACGAGGGCATCCGCTTCGACGTCAGCCTGGACGGCATCAAGAGCGTCAAGCTGATCGCCGAGAACGGCAAGCTCACCGCCGCCAGCGCCAGCCAGATCTGCGACGGCGCCTCCGGCGTCCTGGTGGTGAACGAGCGTGGCCTGAAGCAGCTCGGCGTCAAGCCGCTCGCGCGTATCCACCACATGACGATGACGGGCGGCGATCCCGTGATCATGCTGGACGCTCCGCTGCACGCCACCAAGCGTGCGCTCGAGAAGTCCGGCATGAAGATCGACGACATCGACCTGTTCGAGGTCAACGAGGCCTTCGCCTCGGTGCCGACGGGCTGGCTCAAGACCACCGGCGCCGATCCTGCCCGCCTCAACGTCAATGGCGGCGCGATCGCGCTCGGTCATCCGCTCGGCGGCTCCGGCACCAAGCTGATGACGACGCTGATCCACGCCCTGCACCAGCGCGGCAAGCGCTACGGCCTGCAGACCATGTGCGAAGGCGGCGGCATGGCCAACGTGACGATCGTCGAGCGGCTGTAGGTTTTCCGCGCAGCTTCAGCGCTGTCCACGCGAAAGGTGTCGTCCCGGCGCAAGCCGGGGCCTGCGACCACGAATGCTCGTGGCTATGCCGGGCCGGGGCGGCATCGCGTTCCAACAATCTGGAACGGTGCTTATGGATCCCGGCCTTCGCCGGGATGACGCCGCTATTGTTGTGAGACCAACTCCCATGACCCATCCCTCCATCTACGCCCGCAGCACGCCCGACAAGATCGCCTACCGCATGGCGGGCACTGGCAAGGCCATTACCTATCGCGAGCTCGACGAGCTCTCCAACCAGGGCGCCCAGCTTTTCCGGTCGCTGGGCCTCAAGGCCGGCGATCACATCGCGTTGCTGATGGAGAACCGGCTCGCCTTCATGGAGATCTGCTGGGCCGCCCAGCGCAGCGGGCTCTATTACACCGCGATCAGCCGATATCTGAAGCAGGACGAGATCGACTACATCATCGCCGATTGCGGCGCCAAGGTCGTGATCACTACGCCGAAATGCGCCGACCAGATCAAGGACCTGGTGAAGGGCGCACCCGGCGAGCCGATCTTCTACATGGTGGACGAGCCGCTGCCCGGCTTCCGCTCCTACGACAAGGAAGCCGCAGCGCAGCCGGTGACGCCGATCACTGATGAGGTCGCCGGCTACGACATGCTGTATTCGTCGGGCACCACCGGCAGGCCCAAGGGCATCAAGAAGGCCTTCGAGGGCAACCCGATCGATCTGCCCAACGCCTTCCTGCGCGTGCTCTGCGCCGACATGTGCGGCATGAATGCCGACAGCACCTATCTGTCCCCGGCGCCGCTCTATCATGCTGCTCCCTTGCGCTTCAACATGATGGCGGTCGTGCTCGGCGGCACCTCGATCATCATGGAGCATTTCGATGCGGAGGAGTTCCTCAAGCTGGTCGAGAAGTATGAGGTCACGCAGTCGCAGTTGGTGCCGACCATGTTCGTGCGCATGCTAAAGCTGCCCGACGATGTGCGCAGGCGCTACGACGTCTCATCGCTCAAGGGCGCGATCCATGCCGCGGCGCCCTGCCCGGTCGACGTCAAGGCGAAGATGATCGAGTGGTGGGGACCGATCCTGATCGAGTATTACGCGGGCTCGGAAGGCAACGGCGTCACCGTCTGCAATTCGCAGCAATGGCTGGAGCATCGCGGCAGCGTCGGCCGCGCCGTGGTCGGCAAGATCAAGATCCTCGACGAGAACGACGAGGAGCAGCCGACCGGCGAGATCGGCACCGTCTATTTTGCTGACGCGCCCGCCTTCACCTATCACAACGATCCCGAGAAGACGAAGAAGGCCTACAATTCCAAGGGCTGGTCGACGCTCGGCGATGTCGGCTATCTCGACAAGGACGGCTTTCTCTTCCTCACCGACCGCAAGTCCTACATGATCATCTCGGGCGGGGTGAACATCTACCCGCAGGAGACCGAGGACGTGCTGATCACCCACCCCGAGGTCGCCGACGTTGCCGTGTTCGGCGTACCGAACGAGGAGATGGGCGAGGAGGTCAAGGCGGTGGTGCAGCCGCACGATCCAACGCGGGCCGGCAAGGCGCTCGAGGCCGACCTGATCGCGTTCTGCAAGAGCCGTTTGTCCGCGATCAAGTGCCCGCGCTCGATCGATTTCGAGGCCGAGCTGCCGCGCACGCCCACCGGCAAGCTGGTGAAGCGCCATCTGCGCGACAAGTACTGGCCGAAGACGGCGGCGAGGATTTAGACGCCACTTACTGGAGGGGTAGGATCCACCCCACCTCAATCGAACAGGCTCGGCGTGTGGTTCACCGGCGCGCCTTCGATCTCCAGCATTTTCAGCTTGGTGACCACGCCGCCATTGGCCGAGAAGCCGCCCGGCTTGTTGCCGGCGGCGAGCACGCGATGGCAGGGCACGACGATCGGACACGGGTTGCGGCCAAGCGCCTGGCCGACGTCGCGCGACAGCTGCACGCCGCCGAGTTGCTTGGCGATATCGCCATAGGTGATGGTCCGGCCGGGCGGGATGGTGCGGGCGATGACGTAGACACCACGGTTGAAGTCCGGGACGCCGGCAAGGTCGAGGTCGATGTCGGCGAGGTCGTCCGGCTCGCCCGCAAGCAGTTTGACGATGCGATCGATCGCAGCCTGCACCTCGGCCGTCGGCGAGGCTTCGCTCGCATCTGGATGGCGCTGGCTGATGCGGGTGCGGATCTTCGCCTCGCCGCCCATCGGCAGCTGCGTGCCGTTGATGCCGCGCGGGCCCCACGCGATGGCGCAGAGGCCGATCTGGGTGTCGAACAGGGCAAAATGCTGGTCGGTCATGTCTCTGGTCCTGGCCTCTCTCGTCCGCGCCGAAAGGCCCATGATGATCCCCGGTGAAATCTAGGCTTGGAAAGAGTTGCGATCCACCCGGTTTCCGGGAATGTTGCACAGCAGTTCTCCCCGCGCCGCGAGTCCCGATGCAGAGCCTTCACGTCAACGGATACGACATGCCCTATCTCGACGTGGGCGAGGACCGCGGCCGGCCTCCGCTGGTCTGCGTGCACGGGGCGCTGAACGATTTTCGCGTCTGGGGCTGCGTGCTCGGACCGCTGACGCAGCGGCATCGCGTGATCGCCGTCAGCCTGCGGCATTTCTTCCCCGCGCGCTGGGACGGCGTCGGCGACACCTATTCGATCGCCCAGCATGTCCAGGACGTCATCGCCTTCATCGAAGCGCTCGATCTCGGCCCGGTCGACCTCATGGGCCATTCCCGCGGCGGCCATATCTGCTTCCGCGTGGCGCAAGCGAGGCCGGACCTGCTGCGGCGGCTGGTGCTGGCCGAACCCGGCGGGGAACTCGATGCCAGCCTCGATCCCGACCATGTCGGCGGCCCCTCGCCGCTGCTGGCGCGGTTCACGGCCTCGGCGGAGAAGATCGCGGCCGGCGATGTCGATGGCGGCCTCGCGCTCTTCGTCGATGCGCTGGAGGGTCCCGGCGCCTTCGCGCGGCTGCCGGCGATGGTGAAGCAGAATCTGCGCGACAACGCGTTCACGCTGATCGGCCAGGTTCGCGACAGGCGCCCGCCCTTCTCGAAGGCGGATGCAGAGGCGATCCGCATGCCGACGCTGTTCATCCTGGGCGCGCGCACCAAGGGCCTGCTGCCCAAGGTGCTGCAGGCGCTGGCGGCGCATGTGCCCTATGCGAAGACGGCGGTGATCCCGAACGCGACCCATCCGATGTTCGAGCAGGCCCCGCAGAAATATTCCGAAGTCGTCCTCGACTTCCTGGCGAGCTGATCCATGCAGAGCATCCGCGTCAACGGCTACGACATGCCCTATCTCGAGATCGGAGAGGGCCGGCCGCTGGTCTGCGTGCACGGCACGCTCGGCGACTTCCGGACCTGGTATGCGGTGCTCGGCCCACTGTCGCGGGCGCACCGCGTCGTCGCCGTGAGCCTGCGGCACTTCTTTCCCGAACATTGGGATGCCGTGGGCGACGACTACAAGATGGCGCAGCATGTCGATGACATGATCGCCTTCATCGAGCAGCTGACGCCGCGGCCGGTCGATCTGATGGGCCATTCGCGCGGCGGCCACATCGCCTTCCGCGTCGCGCAGGCGCGGCCGGATCTGGTGCGCAAGCTGGTGCTGGCCGAGCCCGGCGGTGATCTCGATGCCAGCCTGCCGGTTCCCGCGGGCACGCCGGCGCATCCGCCGCTCGCCGCGCGCACGGTGCAGTCGGTCGAGATGATCCGCGCAGGCGACACCGAGGGGGCGCTGCAAAACTTCTTCGAGGGCATCGAAGGCGACGGGTCGTGGCGGCGGGTACCGGCGGCCGCCAAGCAGCAATTGCGCGACAACGTGAAGACCCTGCTCGGCCAGATCGACGAGCGGCGCCGGCCCTATACGCGCGCCGATGCCGAGGCGATCCGGACGCCGACGCTGCTGATCGGCGGCGGCGCCACCACCGGGAGCCTCGCCGTGATCTGGCAGGTGCTCGCCGCGCATATCGCCGGCAGCCGGACCGCGGTGATCCCAGGGGCCGGGCACTGGATGTTCGAACAGGCGCCGGTGGAATTCGGCGCGGCGGTGACGGCGTTCCTGGCGGCGTAGCGGCCGCACGGACAGACTTCCGCGAAAAACAACCCCATGCACAGTAAACCGCCTTCAGGAAAATCAATGACTTAGCGATGTGCTTCAGGCACGCCCGCCCACGGCCTTGACGCTCCGCAGCTTCCGGGACTACCTTCGAATACGGAATTCCGTATTCCCTGGAGCCTCAATGTGCATCCGCTCGAGCCGCTTCCGAACCTGATCGACCAGGTCTATGCGCGGATCCTGGAGGCGATCTCCGACCGCAGCCTGAGGCCCGGGCAGCGCATCCGGCAGAACGAACTCGCCGACCAGCTCGGCGTCTCACGCCAGCCGGTGTCGCATGCGCTGCATCTGTTGCATCGGCAGGGCCTCGTCGCCGAGAGCGGCCGACGCGGCTTCGAAGTCACCCAGCTCGATCCCTCCCGCATCCGCCAGCTCTACGAGGTGCGCGGCGCAATGGACGCGCTGGCGGCCCGGCTCGCGGCCGCACGCGCGGCGACCGACGCCAAGGGTCGCGCGCGGCTGGAAGCCGCGCTGGCGGCCGGACGCGGCATCGACGACGGCACGCCGCTCACCGAGCTGATCGCGCTGGATGTCGAATTTCACCGCGCGATCTATCAGCTCGCGGGCAATCCCGTGATCGAGGAAACGATCGCGCCGCAATGGCCGCATATGCGCCGCTCGATGGCGACCGTGCTGACCGAGCTCGACTATCGCGGCAGTGCCTGGACCGAGCATGCGACGATCGCCGGCCACATCCTGGCCGGCGAGACCAGGGCCGCCGAACGCACAGCGCTGGCGCATGCGCAGACGGCGGGACGGATGACGGAGGAGAGGTTGAGGGCAACGGACGAGGCGGCGGCGTAGGCTTTCGGCCACGCCGTCATGGCCGGTGCTTGTCCCGGACATCCGCGTTCTTGCTGGACGTGCGACAAAAGACGTGGATGGCCGGGTCAAGCCCGGCCATGACGGCCGAGAAAGTACGACAAGAATAATCAAACCAAGGAGGACGACCCATGAAACTGACTCAGGAGCAATTGGATTTCTTCCACCGCGAGGGCTGGCTGTTCCTGCCCGAGCTGTTCACCCCGGAAGAGGTCGACCTGCTCGCGCGCGAGGCGGTCGGCATCTACGACGCCAACCGGCCCGAGGTCTGGCGCGAGAAGAGCGGCGCGCCGCGCACGGCCTTTGCCGCGCATCTCTACAACGAGGCGTTCGGAATTCTCGGCGCGCATCCGCGCATGATCGAGCCGGTCGAGCAATTGTTCGGCGAGCCGGTCTACATGCACCAGTTCAAGATCAACGCGAAATCGGCCTTCACCGGCGACGTCTGGCAATGGCACCAGGATTACGGCACCTGGAAGCGCGACGACGGCATGCCGGAGCCGCGCGCGATGAACATCGCGATCTTCCTCGACGAGGTGATGCCGATCAACGGCCCCTTGATGCTGGTGCCGCGCAGCCAGAACGCCGGCGATCTCGAGGCCTCGCACGATCTCGCCACCACCTCCTACCCGCTGTGGACGCTGGACGAGGACACCGTGACACGGCTGGTCGCACAGGGCGGCATCGTCGCGCCGACCGGCAAGCCCGGCGGCATGCTGATGTTCCACGGCAATCTGGTGCACGGCTCGGCGGGCAATATCACGCCCTTCCCGCGCAAGATCGTCTATCTGACGCTGAACGCGGTCTCCAACCACATCCGCAAGCCGACCCGTCCGGACTACATCGCCCACCGCGACTTCGCGCCGATCAAGACGGTGGACGACGACGCGCTGCTGCGGCTGGCCCGTGCGCCTAGGCAGGCGGCGGAGTAGAACACTTCGCGCAACAACCTCAACCGTCATGCCCGGGCTTGGCCCGGGCATCCACGTCTTGACACGTTCACCAGCCGTGAGGCGTGGATGGCCGGGTCAAGCCCGGCCATGACGAGCTGATAGACACGCGCGTTTCACAACAATTCTGCATCACCGGATACATCTTCCATGAACCTCTTCCGCCTCCTGCAAGCCCGCGCCGCCAGCGGCAAGCCCGTCCGCGTCGCGCTGATCGGCGCCGGCAAGTTCGGCTCGATGTTCCTGGCACAGGTGCCGCATACGCCGGGGCTCGAGGTGCCCATCATCGTCGACATCGACCGCGACCGCGCCCGCGAGGCCTGCCGCACGGTCGGCTGGGATGCGGAGCGCATCGCGGCGACCAGCTTCACCGATGACGGCGCGCGGGCCATCGCGAGCGGCGCGATCGACGTCGTGGTGGAGGCGACCGGCAATCCCGCCGTCGGCATCCGCCACGCGCGCGCGGCGATCGCCGCCGGCAAGCATATCGTGATGGTCAACGTCGAGGCCGACGTGCTGGCCGGGCCCTTGCTCGCTGAAGAAGCGCGCAAGGCGGGCGTGGTCTATTCGCTCGCCTATGGCGACCAGCCGGCACTGACCGCGGAGATGGTCGACTGGGCCCGTGCCACCGGCTTTCGCGTCGTCGCCGCCGGCAAGGGCACGAAATATTTGCCGGCCTATCACGACGTCACGCCGGACGGCGTCTGGCAGCATTACGGCCTGACCGCGGGCGAGGCGCAGTCGGCCGGCATGAACCCGCAGATGTTCAATTCCTTCCTCGACGGCACCAAATCGGCCATCGAGATGGCCGCGATCGCCAATGCGTGCGGGCTCGACGTGCCCGCGGAGGGCCTGCTGTTTCCGCCCTGCGGCGTCGACGATCTGCCGCACATCATGCGGCCGCGCAGCAAGGGTGGCGTGCTGGAGCGGTCCGGCGTGGTCGAGGTGGTGTCCTCGCTCGAACGCGACGGACGACCGGTGTTTCGCGACCTGCGCTGGGGCGTCTATGTCGTGCTGGAAGCGCCGAACGACTATGCCGCCGACTGCTTCAGGCAATACGGCCTGAAGACGGACGCCAGCGGCCGCTATGCGGCGATGTACAAGCCCTACCATCTGATCGGGCTTGAACTGAACGTTTCGATCCTGTCGGCCGCGCTACGCGGCGAGCCGACTGGCCAGCCCTTCGGCTTCCGCGGCGACGTCGCCGCCGTCGCCAAGCGAAACTTGCGCGCCGGCGAGATGCTGGACGGCGAAGGCGGCTACACCGTATGGGGCAAGCTGGTGCCGGCGGCCGCGAGCCTGAAGGCGGGTGCCCTGCCGATCGGCCTCGCGCACCGGCTCAAGCTGAAGAACGACGTCGCCCATGGCGGGATCGTGCGCTGGAGCGACGTGGAATTCGACGCCAATGACGAGACGATCCGGACGCGGAAGGCGATGGAGGCGGCGTTTGCGAAGGCCGAGACCTGACGCGGCAGTGGAAGTGGCCTGCTCCAGGACGTCCATGCCGACGACAACACTTTATCGACGTCTTTCGACCTAGTGTCCCGTCGACATATCCTTTCTCGACGCCGGACGCAGCATCCATGGAACCGCCCAAACCCTCATTCGCCAGCCGGCACGGCAATTCGGCCCAGATCGCCTCTGCGGTCGTGGCGGCCGTGGCGCTCGTCTTCGTCGCCTATCAGGTCTGGAGCATCCGCACGACGGCGCGGATCGCGACGGCGCGGCAGGTCTACATGTCCTACAGCGAATCGCTGCTGCGCTACCCCAATCTGGCGGAGCCCGACTTGCCGAAGCTGCGCACCGATCCGGAGGAATGGGTGCGCTACAAGAATTTCGTCGCGCACATGCTGTTCGCCTATGACGAGATCCTCGGCGTCTATGACGAGCCGGAATGGCGTAGCAGTTTCGCGGAGGAGGTCAGGTTGCATCTGCCCTACATCTGCAACGACATGCCGGTCGCACTCGATGCGACCTACTTCCCGAAGATGCGGGAGCTGCTGAAGGCCGAGCGCGCCAAATGCGCGGCAGGTGGCAAGTCGTAGGGGCAAAACGCGTTGCCCATTATGATCCGGGTTCTCGCCGCGGTCTCCTCACCTCTCCCGCTTGCGGGAGAGGTCGGCGCGTCGCGCCGGGTGAGGGCTCTCACCACTCGGGGATTTCCTCCGCAATTTCAACAATCCCATTGCTGAGACAGCCCTCTCCCCAGCCCTCCCCCGCACGCGGGGGAGGGAGCTCACCGCGGATGCCGCCACACAGTACACGCCATATGCGATTGCCCTGCGCAGGCCGGGGAGGGAGCGGACCGGCGCCTGAGGCAATGATGGCGCTCTACGGCAGCAGCCGCTGGTCCTTCGCCTGACGGAACCACTTCCGGAACATGTCCTCGGTGTCCATCATCTCGGTGAAGCCGGCGCGGTTGATCTTGACCGTGGAAACGATCGAGGGCGGGCCGGAGTCCGTGTGGCCGTGGCGCATGCTGTAATCGGCATACTGGAAGGAGAGGCCGACGAACTCGGCGAGACCGGGCGCGGCGAGATCGTGCTTGCGCCGCAGCGCGTCCCAGGGAGCGGACCAGTCGGCCGACGCCTTTGCCAGCGACAGCGGCACCGGCTTGCCGGGCTTCATCCGAAGCGCATCGGCGACCGCCGGCCAGATGTTCTCCCAGGTGAACACGTCGCCATTGGTGACGTTGAAGGCTTCGTTGCGGGCGGTCGCGGCTTCGCCCGACCAGGCGATGGCGCGCGCGAGGAGATCGACATCGACGGCCTGCGACACCCGCGGGGCGCCGCCGGGATAGTCCAGCGGCCGGCCCTGCTCGCGCAGCATCGCGGCATAGACGCCGAGCGGCGGGATCAGGTCCATGGCGCCGCCCATGGCGAGACCGACGATGAGAACGGGGCGCAGGATGGTCCAGTGCCAGTCCTTGCCGGCCTGCAGGCCGCGCAGGAAATTCTCCTGCGCCCAGTAGAAATTGGGCTGCTCGTACATTTCCGAGCGGCCCTCGCGCGCCGGCACCGTCAGCGGGCGGACATGCACGCCATAGGCCTTGGTGCCCTGCAACAGCGCGACGTGTCGCAGACCGGGCGAGACCGGCTCGAGCGCGCCCATCAGGTTGCGCAGCATCCGATCGTTGGTGCTGATCTGCTCCGGGTCGCGCCAGCCATCGACGAGCTGCGGCGCCTCGTAGAGCGCGGCGTAGACCAGATGCGTGGCGTCGCGAAACTCCGACGCGGCGCGCCGGCAATCCGCCTCGCTGGTCAGGTCGAGCGCGACGTGGCGTGCGCCGTAGAGCTCGCGGGGCTTGCGCCGCGACAGCGCCACGACCTCGCAAGTCCCCGACGAGCCGAAGTGCCTCAGCGCCGCGTTTCCGACGAGACCGGTCGCGCCGGCGACCACGATCTTCTTGTCCGGCATCGGCCGACCTCCCTTTGGTGTTGCCCAATCCAGTAGCAGAACGAGCGTGCCCCAACTTGCGTTTGGCGCGTGTTCGCAGCTGCGAGCATGTCAGGGCACTTGATTATCGCGGGACGTCCGGTCAATCTGGCTGACGGAACCGCAATGACCGGACTTCCAACGACAAGAGCCCGCCAGGGCCATTCGGAAACGCCAACAAACTCTCAAACAAAACAAGTCGATCTCGACGAGACCAAGACGACCCAAGATCGTTCCCCGCGTCGCTGCATCGACATCACGGAGGGAAGTGCATGGAACGTCGTAAATTCCTGACGGCAGGCGGATTGGGCCTGGCCGCCAGCGCCGTGGCGGCGCCCGCGATCGCGCAATCGAACCCGGAGATCCGCTGGCGCTACGCCACCAGCTGGCCGAAATCGCTCGATACGCTGTATGGCGGCTGCGAATATTTCTGCAAGAAGGTCGCCGACCTCACCGACAACAAGTTCCAGATCCAGCCCTTCGCGGCCGGCGAGATCGTGCCGGGCCTGCAGGTGCTCGACGCGGTCTCCAACAACACCGTCGAGATGGGCAATACGGCGCTGTATTATTATTGGGGCAAGAACCCCGCTTTCACCTTCGCCACCGCGCTGCCGTTCGGCCTGAACACCCGCCAGCAGATTTCATGGCTGCTGTGGGGCGGCGGCCAGGATCTCGTCAACGACCTGCTGAAAGAGCACAACGTCTACGGCATCCCGACCGGCTCGACCGGCGCCCAGATGGGCGGCTGGTTCAGGAAAGAGATCAAGACCCTCGACGACATCAAGGGCCTGAAATTCCGCATCGGCGGTTTCGCCGGAACGATCCTGGCCAAGCTCGGCGCGGTGCCGCAGCAGATCGCCGGCGGCGACATCTACCCGGCGCTGGAAAAGGGCACGATCGATGCCGCGGAATGGGTCGGCCCCTATGACGACGAGAAGCTCGGCTTCGTGAAGGTGGCGAAGTACTACTACTATCCCGGCTGGTGGGAAGGCACGAGCCAGGGCCACAACATCATCAACATCGAGAAGTGGAACACGCTGCCCAAGCACTACCAGGCCGCGATCGATGCCGCCTCGCGCGACACGTTCACCTGGATCACCGGCAAGTACGACGCGCTGAACGCCCCGGCGCTGAAGCGGCTGCTGGTGGCGGGCGCGACGCTGAAGGCGTTTCCGCAGGAGGTGCTGGAGGCCTGCTACGCCGCGGCCAACGAGACCTACGCCGAACTGTCGAAGACCAATCCGCATTTCGCCAAGATGTATGCGAGCCTGACTGCGTATCGCGGCGAGGCGCTGCCCTGGTTCCAGGTGGCCGAGCTGAGCTTCGACAGCTTCATGATGCGGATGCGCACCAAGACCTGAGACGTCCTGGCGCAACCAGACACGACGGAGCCCCGGGCGCTGACCTCGCCCGGGGCTTTATGCTTGGTCGGCCGGGTTCTTGGTAAGCAGTGCTGCCGTATCGACGGCGAAAGCTGCGAGAGGATGCGACAACGGCGCTGCTTGATTGTCGCGCCGAGCCAAGGCCATGCTCGGACTTGGAACCGCCAACGCGCGGAATCCACAAGAGCCCCGCAGGGGCCGCAACACATCACATCAAGCCTTCACATCACCAACGCACGCGCGTCGCTCATCGACGAAGCAAGACGACAGAAGATCGTTCCCCGGTCGAGGAATCGGCGCCATGGAGGGATACGCATGAAACGTCGTGATTTCCTGAAAGTGACCGGTGCAGGATTGGCGGCCAGCACGGCCGTCGCGGCGCCGGCGATCGCGCAGTCCTCGCCCGAGATCAGGTGGCGGCTGGCGGCGAGCTGGCCCAAGGCGCTCGATACGCTCTATGGCGGCTGCGAGTATTTCTGCAAGCGCGTCGCCGAAGCCACCGACAACAAGTTCCAGATCCAGCCCTTCGCGGCCGGCGAGATCGTGCCCGGCCTGCAGGTGCTCGATGCGGTCTCGAACGGCACCGTCGAGATGGGCAATACGGCGCTGTATTATTACTGGGGCAAGAACCCCGCCTTCACCTTCGGAACCTCGTTGCCATTCGGCCTGAACACGCGGGCACATATCGCGTGGCTGCATTTCGGCGGGGGCACCGAGATGCTCAACGATCTGCTGAAGGAATACAACGCGGTCGGCGTCCCCACGGGATCGACCGGCGCCCAGATGGGCGGCTGGTTCCGGAAGGAGATCAAGTCGATGGAGGATTTCAAGGGATTGAAATTCCGCGTCGGCGGCTTCGCCGGCACGATCATCGCGAGGGTCGGCGGCGTGCCGCAGCAGATCGCCGGCGGCGACATCTATCCGGCGCTGGAGAAGGGCACGATCGACGCGGCGGAATGGGTCGGCCCCTATGACGACGAGAAGCTCGGCTTCGTGAAGGTCGCGAAGTACTATTACTATCCCGGCTGGTGGGAAGGCACCGGCCAGGGCCACAATGTCATGAACCTCGACAAGTGGAACGCGCTGCCCAAGCACTACCAGGCGGTCATCGAGATGGCCTCGCGCGACACCTTCACCTGGGTCACGGGCAAATACGACTACGTCAACCCGCCCGCGCTGAAGCGCCTGCTGGCCTCCGGCGCGATCCTGAAACCGTTCCCGCAGGAGGTGCTCGAGGCCTGCTACGGGGCGGCGAACGAGATCTATGGCGAGCTCAACAAGACCAACCCGCACTTCAACAAGATGTACACCAGCCTTTCGGCGTTCCGGAACGATTCGCTGGCCTGGATGCAGGTCGCCGAGCTCAGCTATGACAGCTTCATGATGCGGATGCGGACGAAGACGTGAGCGGATACCGGCACCGCCTGCGACCCGTTGCAGGCGGTCCCCGAACGACGAAAGCCCCGGAGATGTCTCCGGGGCTTTTTGTATCGGCGGTTCTGTGGGTCCCGGCTCTGTTCAGCAACGCTTGCGCGTTGCAACGCGTCCGTGACACGAGAGCGGCGCTTCAGTTC
>CAYREH010000020.1:0-7615 GCA_964423245.1 uncultured Bradyrhizobium sp.
CGCCAAAACCCCCGCCGTCGTCCCGGCGAACGCCGGGACCCATACGCCGCAGCCGACATTTGGCGAAGACCGGCCATGACCATCTCACGCACCAATAACCGTCACGGAGTATGGGTCCCGGCCTGCGCCGGGACGACGACGAATATGAGGCGATGATCCCGGCCTCCCCCCGCCGTCGTCCCGGACAAGCGCAGCGCGATCCGGGACCCATACGCCGCAGCAGCAGTTTGACGAAAACCAGCCATGACCACCCGCGTGCATCCCGCTGACGAAGTTTCGGATAAGCGTAAGGCGACGTCGACTCAGCAGCTCGACGCCTCGCGCCTGCTTGGAGGTGGGGCGCGAATGTTATTCATTGAAATCTCAAGTTGTTTGACTGGGGCGAGGCGAGGTATCTCAGTAGCTGAATTCGTGTCTTCCCGGTCACGATTGTGCTGTCCCGGCAACACTCGGTCCGGATTTAACCCTTTCCGCAGCCCGAACGTCGCGCCGCCGCTTTTTTGCCACAGGCGAACATGAATAAAATCACCATCAAGTTTTAGGGCATCGGCAGGTCTTCAGGCGGCGACGGAAATCCCAAGGTCGATTCAAATCTTGGCTCTGATTTTTCGGGTCTGAAAGGGTTGGCCGGGGAAACTGGTTGCGATGGACGCCAAGACCGACATCAAGCAGAGACTGCCGAGCCGTCACGTGACGGAAGGCCCTGCGCGTGCTCCGCACCGGTCCTATTTCTACGCCATGGGTCTGACCACCGAGCAGATCCACCAGCCCTTCGTCGGCGTCGCCTCCTGCTGGAACGAGGCCGCGCCCTGCAACATCGCGCTGATGCGGCAGGCCCAGGCGGTGAAGAAGGGCGTCGCCCATGCCGGCGGCACGCCGCGCGAATTCTGCACCATCACCGTCACCGACGGCATCGCGATGGGCCATGACGGCATGCGGTCCTCGCTGCCGTCGCGCGAATGCATCGCCGATTCCGTCGAGCTGACCGTGCGGGGCCACGCCTATGACGCGCTGGTCGGGCTTGCCGGCTGCGACAAGTCGCTGCCGGGCATGATGATGGCGATGGTCCGCCTCAACGTGCCCTCGATCTTCATCTATGGCGGCTCGATCCTGCCCGGCAATTTCCGCGGGCAGCAGGTGACCGTGCAGGACATGTTCGAAGCCGTCGGCAAGCACTCGGTCGGCGCGATGTCGGACGAGGACCTCGACGAAATCGAGCGCGTGGCATGTCCCTCGGCGGGCGCCTGCGGCGCGCAGTTCACCGCCAACACCATGGCGACCGTGTCGGAGGCGATCGGCCTCGCGCTGCCTTACTCGGCTGGTGCTCCGGCACCGTACGAGATCCGCGACGCCTTCTGCATGACCGCGGGCGAGAAGGTGATGGAGCTGATCGCCCAGAACATCCGGCCGCGCGACATCGTGACCCGCAAGGCGCTCGAGAATGCCGCGGCGGTGGTCGCAGCCTCCGGCGGGTCGACCAATGCTGCGCTGCACCTGCCGGCGATCGCGCATGAGGCCGGCATCAAGTTCGACCTGTTCGATGTTGCCCAAATCTTCAAAAAGACACCTTATGTCGCGGATTTGAAGCCGGGCGGCCGTTATGTCGCCAAAGACATGTTTGAAGTAGGTGGCATCCCGCTTCTGATGAAGACGCTGCTCGACAACGGATTTCTCCACGGTGACTGCATTACGGTCACCGGTCGAACGATCGCCGAAAACCTCAAAAGCGTGAAATGGAATCCGCACCAGGATGTGGTGCACCCGGCAGACAAGCCGATCACCGTCACCGGCGGTGTGGTCGGTCTGAAGGGAAATCTGGCGCCAGAAGGTGCGATCGTGAAAGTCGCGGGCATGTCCAACCTCAGGTTCACCGGTCCGGCCAGGTGCTTCGACCGTGAGGAGGATGCGTTCGAGGCGGTGCAGAAGCGCACCTACCGCGAGGGCGAAGTCATCGTGATCCGCTATGAGGGCCCGAAGGGCGGTCCCGGCATGCGGGAAATGCTCCAGACCACCGCGGCGCTGACTGGCCAGGGCATGGGCGGCAAGATCGCGCTGATCACCGACGGCCGGTTCTCCGGCGCCACCCGCGGCTTCTGCATCGGCCATGTCGGCCCGGAAGCGGCGATCGGCGGCCCGATCGGGCTGCTCGAGGATGGGGACATCATCGAGATCGACGCCGTCGCCGGCACCCTTAACGTAAAATTGAGCGATCAGGAGCTGGCTCAGCGCAAGACCAAATGGACGGCCCGCGCGACCAACCATACGTCGGGCGCACTCTGGAAATATGCTCAGCAGGTTGGACCGGCAGTCGGGGGGGCGGTGACCCATCCCGGCGGTGCGCACGAGAAGCAGTGCTATGCGGACATCTAGGCGTGCCATCGTTGCGTTTGTGCTTGCGGCCAGCGCGCTGGCTGCGCCGGCGCGCGCCTTCGACGGTTCTCCCGTCAACCAGAAGGATGCGACCATTCCGGTCGTGACCACCCTGCCGGGCGCCGCCGGTGCGGTGCGCGGCAACAAGGCCGCTCCGTCTGCGCCGCAGGAAACCTCGCTGACCGCCCTGCAATATGCGGCCGAAGGCGGCCATCCCATCGCGCAGTGGAAGCTCGGCCGGATGTACGCCAGCGGCGACGGCGTCGCCCAGGACGACGTCCGTGCCTTCGAATATTTCAGCCGGATCGCCAACGCCCATGCCGAGGACAGCCCCTCGGCGCCGCAGGCGCAGATCGTGGCGAATGCCTTCGTGGCGCTCGGCCGCTATTATCTCAACGGCATCCCGAACTCGAAGATCAAGCCGGACCAGGACCGGGCGCGGGAGATGTTCTCCTACGCGGCGTCCTATTTCGGCAATGCCGACGCCCAGTACGATCTCGCCCGGCTCTATCTGAAGACGCCGGATGCCTCGCGCGAGGATTTCCGCTACGGCGCGCGCTGGCTCGGACTCGCCGCGCAGAAGGGTCAGCACGAGGCCCAGGCGCTGCTCGGCCAGATGCTGTTCAACGGCGACCGCCTGCCGCGGCAGGCCGCCCGCGGCCTGATGTGGCTGACGCTGGCCCGCGACAGCGCCGGCGCCGAGGAGACCTGGATCAAGGAAAGCTACAACCGCGCCTTCGCCAAGGCCTCCGACGACGATCGCGCCATGTGCCTGCAGATGCTGGAGCAGTGGGTGCAGGGCCGCCGCGAGTGACCCGGCGCTGAGGCGGCCTCAAGCCGCCTCGAGGTCCAGATCCGCCCAGACCGGCACGTGGTCCGACGGCTTCTCCCAGGCCCGCACATAGCTGTCGATGCCGACATTGGCGAGCCGGTCGCTGGCCTGCGGTGACAGCAGCAGATGGTCGATGCGCAGGCCCTGGTTCTTCTGCCAGGCCCCGGCCTGATAATCCCAGAAGGTGTAGAGCCCGGGCTCGTCGGTCACGGCCCGGAGCGCGTCGGTGAGGCCGAGGCCGAGCAGGGACTGGAAGCTCTCGCGCGTCTCGGCCTTGAACAGGGCGTCCTCGGTCCAGGCGGCCGGATTGTGCACGTCGCGGGCATGCGGGATGACGTTGAAGTCGCCTGCGAGGATCAGCGGCTCCTCGGTCCTCAGTCGCTCCTTCGAGTATTCAAGAAGCCGCGACATCCATTTGAGTTTGTAGGGATATTTGTCGGTTCCGACCGGATTGCCATTGGGCAGATAGAGACAGGCGATGCGCAGCACGCCGCGCTTGAGCGTGACCACGCCTTCGAGGAAGCGGGCGTGGGTGTCCTCATCGTCGCCGGCGAGCCCCGACTTGGTCTCGTCGAAGCGCAGCTTCGAGAGCAGGGCGACGCCGTTGAAGGTCTTTTGTCCGTGCGTCACCACATTGTAGCCCAGCGCCTCGATCTCGAGCCGGGGGAACGCCTCGTCGACGCATTTGATCTCCTGGAGGCAGACGATGTCCGGCTGGCATTCCCTCAGCCAGGTCAGAAGCAGGTCGATCCGCTGCCGGACAGAGTTGACGTTCCAGGTGGCTACTCTGATGGGCATTGGCGCGGCTCCGGACAGGGGCTCTGGTTAGAACAAAATGCAAACGTGCCCGTCAAGGATGGCGCAAAATCGCCCACAAAATTAACCCGGTTGAAGCAGGCGGCAGGTCATTGATGCCGGCGAGGATTTTCGGATGGGCCGGCCGGACAGATCGATGAAGCGAACGGAGCTGCGCGACGGCCTCATCGGCGCCTTCCTGTATTGGCTCGGCGGGTTCGAAATCGAGGACGGCCTGACCGCCGATCTCAGCGAGCGCGAGATGCGCCGCATCCGTGCCAAGCAGATCGACGCCGTGACGCGGCTGATCCCGGTGACGATGGCCGTCACCCTGCTCAACGTCTCGATCGTGCTGATCCTGTTCTGGGGCAGGGGCTGGAACGACTTCCTTTCGGTCTGGGGCCTGACGCTGGCCGCTACCGCCGGGCTTGCGGTCCGCGCCTGGCGGAAGTCGCATCGCAATCCGCCGCAGGAAGCCTCGCCCCGTGCCACCCGGCACATGGTGCGGCAGGCATTCTTCCTCGCCGCGATCTGGGGCGCGCTGCCGCTCGCGCTGTTCAGCCGGGTCGATCCGACCAGCCAGCTCATTCTGGCCTGCCTGATGGTCGGCATGATGTCCGGCGGCGCCTTCACGCTGTCGACGTTCCCGCGTGCGGGCCTCGTCTATCTCGCGACCATGACGCTCGGCTGCGCCGGCGCGCTGCTGTCCTGCGGCACCGGTCCTTATCTCGTGACCTCGCTGTTCCTGCTGCTGTTCGCGTTCTTCATGGCGCGCAACATCGTCTCGCAGGGCAATCTGTTTCTCGGCAATCTCAAGGCCCAGCTCGAGCTCGAACGGCAGACCGAGATCATCTCGCTGCTGCTGAAGGAGTTTCAGGAGAATGCGAGCGACTGGCTGTGGCAGACCGACGCCGAAGGGCATCTGGTCGACGTCCCCGAACGCTTCGCCGACGTCGCGCAGCTGCCACTGCCGCTCCTGAAGGGCTCGCATTTCGCCGACGTGCTCGACATGCTCTGCCCCGACGACAAGGCGGCCGCCTACAACATCGTCGGCCTGATGGAACATGGCGAGCCGCTGCACGAGATGAATCTCAAGGTCGTCGCCGGCGGCGAGGCGCGGCTGTGGTCGCTGACCGCCAGGCCCGCCCATGACCGCGGCGGCCAGTTTCTCGGCTATCGCGGCTTCGGCCGCGACGTCACCGAACGCTGGCGCGCCGAGAAGGCGGAGGCCGAAAGCCGCGCCAAGTCCGACTTCCTCGCGGTGATGAGCCACGAGATCCGCACGCCCATGAACGGTGTGCTCGGGCTCGCCAGCATGCTGCTCGAGACCAAGCTCGATCCCGAGCAGCATGAGGCCGTCACCACGATCCGCGAGTCCGGCGATAATCTCCAGCGCATCCTCAACGACATCCTCGACCTCTCCAAGCTCGAAGCCGGCCGGTTCGAATTCGAGGCCATCGACTTCTCGCCGCGGGCCCTCGTCGAGGCGGCCGCGACCGTCGTGCGCGCCAGTGCGCGGAGCAAGGGATTGACGGTTGAGGTCGACCTCGATCCGAACCTGCCGCCGACCTTGCGCGGCGACGTCGCGCGCATCCGCCAGGTGCTGCTCAACCTCGCCTCCAACGGGGTGAAGTTCACGGACGCGGGGCAGGTGACGATCAAGGCGGTCTGCCAGGCCCGCCGCGATCTGCTGGCGACCGTCGAATGGAGCGTGAGCGACAGCGGCATCGGCATTTCATCCGAGAAGGTCGGGCAATTGTTCTCCGAGTTCGCCCAGGCTGATGCCTCGATCAGCCGCCGCTTCGGCGGCACCGGCCTTGGCCTTGCGATCTCCCGGCGCATCATCGAGCAGATGGGCGGCACCATCGGCGTCACCTCGACGCCGGGCGAGGGCTCGACCTTCCGCTTCACGCTGGTGTTGCCATGGAGCCAGGCCGAAGCCGGCGATCAGGCGACCGGCCGCGACGAGGCCGACGAACTCAAGGCCCGGATTGCCGACCTCGGCCGGCCGCTCAAGGTGCTGGTCGCCGAGGACGACGCCGTCAATCGCATGGTCGTGAGCAAGATGCTGGGCGCCTTCGACGTCGACGTGCGCGTCGTCGTCAACGGTGTCGAGGCTGTGACGGCGGCCACCGAGGGCCACCATGATCTCGTGCTGATGGATGTTCGCATGCCGGAGATGGACGGCCTTGCCGCCACCCGCGCGATCCGCGCGCAGGGCGGCCGGCTGAAAACCCTGCCGATCATCGCGCTCACCGCCAATGCCTTCCCGGAAGACGTCAAGATCTGCCGCGAAGCCGGCATGTCCGATTTCCTGGCCAAGCCGCTGCGCAAGCCGGCGCTGGTCGCCGCCTTGCTGCGCGCGCTGGACGGTCAGATCTTGTCTGAAGATACCGTTCCGCTGCAGCCGTCATTGAGGCCTGAAGACGTGGCGTGGTCCGAGGAGGAGCGTCAGATCATCGGCGCTTAGGGGGACATGAGGGCCCGAACCCCGCAACGGTTGGCTACCTGATCGATAGCCGTATCAGAACCGTGGGTCGAAAACGCCCCGCCGTTCAACGCCTCGGTGTTGGCCATCTCTTTGATCGCTCGAGGGGGGTGGCGAACGCGTTTCGGATACGATACGATAGCGAGCATAATCTTGCCGATGCAACCGGGAGAGGGGCCGCGCACAATGCTTCTGGCGGCCGAAGCCATCGAGAGACGGCAAAGATCAAAACGCATCCTTCGCGGCGAGGGCGTGCCGACGCTTGCGACTTTGCCCGTTATCGAGACCGCGGCCGAGGCGACGAAGCGCCCGAAGGACGAAGTCGCTTTGCGCGCTCTCTGTCTGCTCCTGGTCGCCGCCAAGGGCGAAGGGCTGGACCCGGAGATAGCCGACAATGTTCTGGAATTCCACGAACTCCGACCGCATCTGACCCCGAAAGAACTTGCCTTCATGCAGGACCGTTCTCCCTCGGAGCACGACCGAATCCAATTCGCGTGGAGGCATGAAGCCGCCTGGACTCTGCTCTGGTCCCTGAGCTTCGTGGATCAACTGGGCAAGCCTGATCGAATCTGCGACGTGGAATTCGGCGCAAGGACGATGACCGAAAGGACGACGCCGCAATTCATCGAAGACGCCGCCCTTCGGCCGATCGCCGCCATTCTCGACGAGGCCGATCTGATTTACAGATACCACTGGGCCGTGACAAATGCCCGCCTCAAGGGACAGCCGCCCCCGGCCTCCCTTGATCCTGGCGTCACGCAGGAAAGACATCACGCCCTGAACTGGCTGATCGGATACGAGGATCAAGCGTGGGACGATATCACCACTGACACCTAGCCGGCCGTGCCGGGACCGCCACCTGCGTGCACGGCCCGCGCGTTTCATCGCGCCGACGGCGGTGGTCCTCCCGCGCTGGCCTTCATCGCCGACCCCCGCCACCGCGCTCAACGGCATGCGTTCGCAGAGCGTCTCGACGAAGGTCGCGTACAGCTCCGTGGCGCGATCCTTGTCGGGATTGCGGACCACGCTCAGCATCATCGTCTCGCCGCGCCCGGCCTGGCAGATGCAGTCGCGGCCGTCCTGAGTCGAAATCAGCGACCATTTCAGCGCCGGCATCGCACCGGGGAGCT
>CAYREH010000020.1:7715-125976 GCA_964423245.1 uncultured Bradyrhizobium sp.
CCGTCCTGAGTCGAAATCAGCGACCATTTCAGCGCCGGCATCGCACCGGGGAGCTTCCCGGCGCTGGTGAAAGGGCCGGGTTGAGCTGGGCGCTCAAACTCTTGCCGGTGCGGCTCTGGCACTGCCGACCTCTGTCGCGCCAAGTGCCTCGGCTTCACTGATGGCGCGCACCCTCGCGTCGCCCCCGCTACTGTGAATTCGGGCGGCCTAGATCGAGAAGCTGGTCCCGCAACCGCAGGAGGCCGTCGCGTTGGGGTTATTGACCCGGAACGAGGCCCCGATCAGATCGTCGACGAAATCGACCTGCGATCCCGCCAGGAACGGCTGCGAGGCGGAATCCACCAGCACCACCGCATTGTCCTGCTCGATCACGAGGTCATCCTCGGTGCGGGCGCGGTCGATGTCGAACTTGTACTGGAAGCCGGAGCAGCCGCCGCCCTCGACGGAGATGCGCAGCATCGCGCCAGTCCCTTCGCCCTTGAGGATCTCCCCGATCCGGCGTGCGGCCCTGTCACTGATGGTCACGGCAGTCGTCATTGGTCGTCTCCGAAAGTCCGGCGGTCATACCAGGGTCATGCGTCCAATTCAGTTGGTATCCCGCATCCGACATAGTTAAGTGCAAGGGTCCGCAGAATCAAATGGATAGGGACTAAATTCGCCGTGTCCGTCGGAATGGCCGCCCCCCGCGCGCTCTATGCCTGCGATCCCGATCGCAGCCGTGGCCGGCTGGTCGCGGAGCCGCCGAGCCGGACCCGGAGCCCGTTCCGGCGCGATTGCGACCGGGTGATCCATTCCACAGCCTTCCGCCGCCTGAAGTACAAGACCCAGGTGTTCGTGTTCCATGAGGGCGATCATTACCGGACCCGGCTGACCCATTCGCTGGAGGTGGCCCAGATCGCGCGCGCGCTGGCCCGGCAGCTCGGGCTCGACGAGGACCTCACCGAGACGCTGGCGCTCGCCCACGATCTCGGCCATCCCCCGTTCGGCCATGCCGGCGAACGGGCACTGGATGCCTGCCTGAAGGATTTCGGCGGATTCGACCATAATGCCCAGACGCTTCGGGTCGTCGCGTCCCTCGAGCACCGCTACCCGGAGTTCGACGGGCTGAACCTGACCTGGGAAGCGCTGGAAGGCATCGTCAAGCACAACGGCCCGCTGACCGACCGCAGCGGTGCGCCGGTCGGGCGCTATCGCGAGCACGGCGTTCCCGTGGGGATCGCCGACTTCATCAAGCTCTACGATCTCGAATTGTGGAGCTTCGCCTCGCTGGAGGCGCAGGTCGCCGCGATCGCCGACGACATCGCCTATGACGCCCACGACATCGACGACGGGCTGCGGGCCGGCCTGTTCGACCTCGACGATCTCAAGGCGATGCCGCTCACGGCTGAGATCATCGCCGAGACCTCGGCGCATTATCCCGATCTCGACGATGTCCGGCGTGGTGCCGAACTGGTGCGCGAACTGATCTCGCATCTCATCGGCGCCGTGTTTTCCGAGGCGCGCAAGAACCTCGATCTGGTCAAGCCGCAATCCGCCCAGGACGTGCGCCGGCAGAGCCGGGCGCTGGTCGCGTTCCCGGCGGACGTCGCCGAGGAGGAGGCCGCCATCAAGCGCTTCCTGTACCAGCACATGTACCGCCACAAGCGAGTGATGCGGGTGATGGGGGAGGCGGAACAGATCCTGTTCGACCTGTTCGCCAAGTACCAGACGTCGCCCGCCGAACTGCCGCCGGAATGGCTGGTCGGGGCCGCTGCGGATGACGAGGGCGACCGGGCCCGCCGGATCGGCAATTTCATTGCCGGAATGACCGACCGTTTCGCCCTGACCGAGCATCAGCGGCTCTTTGACTCGACCCCCGATTTGCGTTAGGCGGCGGCCATGCCCGACACAGCTCCAACCCTGCATTTGTTCGCCGACGTGCTCGCACGCGTGCACGCCGCCTGCCGCGCGCTTGCGGCCGACGCCAACTGGCCCGAGGGCATCGATTTTTCGCGCGTGGTGGTCGAGCCGCCGCGCGATCCATCCCATGGCGACATGGCGACCAACGCCGCAATGGTGCTTGCGAAAGAGGCAAAGGCCAAGCCGCGCGACCTCGCCGAGCAGATCGCCGAACGACTGCGCGCCGACGCGCTGATCGCCAAGGTCGATGTCGCAGGCCCCGGTTTCATCAATCTGACGCTGAAGCCCGCCGCCTGGGCCGAGGCGCTGCGCACGGTGCTGCGCGAGGGGCCCGATTACGGCCGCGTCCGCGGCGGCTCCAAGGTCAATGTCGAATACGTCTCGGCCAATCCGACCGGGCCGATGCATGTCGGTCATTGCCGCGGCGCCGTGTTCGGCGATGCGCTGGCCAGCCTCCTCCAGTTCGCCGGCCATGACGTCACCCGCGAATATTACATCAACGACGCGGGCGCGCAGGTCGATGTGCTCGCGCGATCGGCTTTCCTGCGCTACCGCGAGGCGCTCGGCCAGGACATCGGCGCCATTCCCGAAGGGCTCTATCCCGGAGACTATCTCAAGCCGGTCGGCGCGGCGCTCGCGAAGGAGCACGGCGACAAGCTGTTGGCGCTGAGCGAAGCCCAATGGCTGCCGACGGTGCGCGCCAAGGCGATTGCGATGATGATGGACGAGATCAAGGACGATCTCGCTGCGCTCAACATCCGTCACGACGTTTTTTTCTCGGAGCGCTCGCTGATCGAGGGCGGCAAAAACAGGGTTGCCGAGACCATCGATTTCCTCAAGGCCAAGGGCGACATCTATGAAGGGCGCCTGCCGCCGCCCAAGGGCGCGCCGGTCGAGGACTGGGAAGATCGCGAGCAGCTGCTGTTCCGGGCAACCGCCTATGGCGACGATGTCGACCGCCCACTGATCAAGTCTGACAATTCCTACACCTACTTCGCCTCCGACATCGCCTATCACAAGAACAAGTTCGACCGCGGCTTCGCCGAGATGATCGACGTCTGGGGCGCCGATCACGGCGGCTACATCAAGCGGATGCAGGCGGCGGTGAAGGCGACGACGTCTGGCAAGGGCGCGCTCGACGTCAAGATCGTCCAGCTCGTGAAGTTGCTGCGCAATGGCGAGCCGGTGAAAATGTCCAAGCGGAGCGGGGACTTCGTCACCTTGCGTGAGGTGGTGGATGAGGTCGGCCAGGACGCTGTCCGCTTTATGATGCTCTACCGCAAGAACGATGCGGTGCTCGACTTCGACCTTGCCAAGGTCATGGAACAGTCGCGCGACAATCCCGTGTTCTACGTCCAGTACGGCCATGCCCGCGGTCACTCGATCTTCCGGAACGCACGGGCGGAGGTGTTCCCGGACCTGCCCGCGGACGCGGATCAACGGATCGCCTGGCTTGCCGAGTCGGCGGTCGAAAGGCTGTCGGACCCGGTCGAACTCGACCTCCTCAAGCGCCTCGCAATTTATCCGCGGACGCTGGAAGCCGCGGCCGCGGCCCATGAGCCGCACCGAATTGCCTTTTATCTCTATGATTTAGCCAGCGAATTTCATGCGCTTTGGACGAAGGGGCGCGATTTGCCCTATTTACGCTTCATTATCACTAATGATGCAGAGCTTACAAAGGCGCGGCTGGCCATGGTCCAGGGCGTCGTCTCCGTCCTGGCATCGGGCCTCGCCATTCTCGGCGTCCATGCCCCGGACGAGATGCGGTAGTTTGGGGCGGACTACTTCGGGGAATTAGGGGATAACCGGCAGAAGCCGGATCGCAGAGACTTGGTTGAATGCCTTGTGGGTCGAAGGCCGCGCCGTGGGGCGTGCGGCTTTCCCGAAGGGACGCATCATCACGATGGCCGAACGATATCAGGACAGACCGTTTCCTTCCGATGACTATGGTCGCGGGAGCGATCAGCATGGGAGGGCGGAAAGCGATCCCTTGGCGGAACTCGCCCGCCTGATCGGTCAGACGGATCCCTTCGCTACGCAGGGGCGGCCGGGCGCGCGGCCGCCGACGACAGCCTATCAGGATGAGGGCTATTCGCCTGACGGCTATCAGCAGGAGCCCGCCGCATCGCCGCCGCCGGGACCGCCTTCATGGATGCGTCGTGCCAATGTGCAGCCGGCGCCGGCGCCTGAGCCAGACTATCCCGACCACGCGAATCCGGTGCACCCTCTGCATCGCTATGCAGGCCCGACCACCGCGCCCGAGCCCGATTTTCATCAGCCTCAAAGCTATCAACCCGAGGCCTATCAGGATCAAGCCTACGCGCAGGAGCCGGCCTACCAGCAGCCCTATGCGCAGCCCGATCCGTCGCGTTACGACGATGCGTTGTACGGCCGGCTCGAAACAGGCGAGCAGGATTACCAGCGGGATCCGGCCTATCCGGACGATCCCTACGCTTTCCAGAACGACTATCCCGAATCCGATCTCGACGAGCCGAAGAAGCAGCGCGGCGGGATGATGACGGTCGCGGCGATCCTTGCCCTGGCCGTGGTCGGCACCGGTGCAGCCTTCGCCTACAAGACCTATATCGGCTCGCCCCGCAGCGGCGACCCGCCGATCATCAAGGCCGATAACACCCCGACCAAGATCATGCCGGCGCCGACCGATTCCACGGCGAAGGTGTCCGATCGCATGGTCAGCGGCGACGGATCTGAAAAGATCGTGCCGCGCGAAGAGGCGCCGGTCGACGTCAACGCCAGGGCCGGTGGTCCCCGCGTCGTGTTCCCGCCGCTCAATCCCAACAGCAATCCGCCGTCGGTTGCCAGTGTGTCGCCGTCCACGGTGCCGCCGCCGAGCGCAGGCTCGATTCCTAGCAACGGCACGCTGCCGAGCAACTCGCCGCGCCCGATCAGGACCGTGGCCGTCAAGGGCGATCAGACCGACAGCGGCGCGCCGCAAGCGGCGGCCCGTCCGGCGACGTCTGCGCCGAGGCCGGCTGCTGCGGCGCCTGTGGCTCCGCGCACGCCGCCCAGCGCGGCGAATGCCAGCGCCAATCAGCCGCTCTCGCTCGCACCGCAGGCGGCGCCGGCATCCGAGCCGGCTCCGCAGCGTATGGCCGCAACCAGTCCGACGCAGATCCCGCCCGCCAGCAGCGGCGGTGGCGGCTATATCGTGCAAGTCTCCTCGCAACAGAGCGAAGACAGCGCCGCCGCATCCTATCGCGTGCTCCAGAGCAAATATGGCAGCGTGCTGGGCTCGCGCGGGCCGGTCATCAAGCGGGTCGATCTCAGCGACAAGGGCAAGGGGGTCGTCTACCGCGCCTTCGCCGGTCCCTATGCCTCGGCCGAGGAGGCGACGCAGGCCTGCAACAGCCTGAAGTCCGCAGGGCTCTCGGCCTGCTTCGTCCAGAGGAATTAGCGGCCGTTTCCTTGACCCCCTCGCGGGGCAGGGTTAATCGGCGCTCATGAGCACGCGGGCCTTCATTACCGGCGTATCCGGAACCGAACTGACCGCCGCCGAGCGGGAGTTCATCCGTGCCGAACGCCCATGGGGCTTCATCCTGTTCAAGCGCAATATCGAGGCGCCCACGCAAGTCGCTGCGCTGGTTGCGGAATTGCGCGCGGTTGCGGGAGCGGCAGACGCGCCGGTCCTGATCGACCAGGAGGGGGGGCGGGTGCAGAGGCTGGCGCCGCCACACTGGCCGGTCTATCCGCCCGGCGCGGTGTTCTCGAGCCTCTACGATATTGATTCGGCGCTCGGCCTGACCGCGGCGCGCCTGAGTGCCCGACTGATCGCGGCCGATCTGGCCGACCTCGGCATCACCGTGGACTGTCTGCCGCTGGCGGACGTGCCGGTACCGGGGGCCGACGCCGTGATCGGCAACCGGGCGTATGGCAATGACCCCGACAAGGTCGCCGCGATCGCCCGCGCCGTGACGGAGGGCCTGGAGCAGGGCGGCGTGTTGCCGGTCCTCAAGCATATCCCCGGCCATGGACGGGCCACGGCGGATACCCATTTCAAGCTGCCGACGGTCGATACGCCCCGCGACGAGCTGGATCGCACCGATTTCGCCGCGTTCAGGCCGCTGGCTGATCTGCCGATGGCCATGACCGCACATGTTGTGTTTAGCGCGGTCGACCCCGCCCATCCGGCGACGACTTCTGCGACAATGATCGCTCAGGTGATTCGCGGCACAATCGGGTTCCAGGGTTTGTTGATGAGTGATGACGTGTCGATGAATGCGCTGGCAGGAAGTATCGCCGATCGGACCCGCGCCATCTTCGCGGCCGGCTGCGACGTCGCCCTGCATTGCAATGGCAACATCGACGAGATGCGCGCCGTCGCCGGCGAAACTCCGGAATTGTCGGGCGCGGCGCTCATGCGCGCGCAGGCCGCATTGGCGTCACGCAAGGCGCCGCAGCCGTTCGACCGCGCCGCGGCGCGTGCCGAGCTGGACGCATTGATCGCACGGGCAAACACGGCTTCCGCATGACCGCAGAAATCCTATCCTTCGAAACCGGGCGGCCCGCAGAGCTCGCCGAGGGTGAGCCCGCCTTGGTGGTGGACGTCGAGGGCTATGAAGGCCCGCTCGACCTGTTGCTGGCCCTGGCGCGGCAGCAGAAGGTCGATCTCGCCAAGATCTCGATCCTGGCGCTTGCCGATCAATATCTGCACTTCATCGAGGCCGCGCGGAAGATCCGGCTCGAACTCGCCGCCGACTATCTCGTGATGGCGGCCTGGCTGGCCTTCCTGAAATCGCGCCTGCTGTTGCCGGAACCGCCGAGCGCGGAAGGGCCGAGCGCCGAACAGATGGCAACTGCGCTGGCCAACCGCTTGCGCCGGCTGGAGGCGATCCGAGAGGCCGCCAACCGGTTGATGAACCGGCAGCAATTGATGCGCGATATCTTTCCGCGCGGTGAACCCGAGCAGATCGCCGAGATCAAGCATCCGAAATATACGGCGACGCTGTACGATCTGCTCACCGCCTATGCCGCGCAACGTCAGTCGCGCGTGCTGGCGAGCGTGCATCTGGCCAAGCGCACGGTGTGGTCGCTGGCCGAGGCTCGCGCCACGCTGGAGCGGCTGGTCGGCAGCATCACCGAGCAGGACGATTGGGGCGTGCTCGACGATTTCCTGATCCGCCACGTCGCCGACCCGACGCAGCGTGCGACGGTGTTCGCGTCGAGCTTTGCTGCAGCGCTGGAACTGGTGCGTGAAGGTCAGCTCGAGCTGAACCAGAAAGAGGCGTTCGCGCCGATCTATTTCCGGAAGGGGCGCCCCAAGCCGGTCCCGGACGCAGCTCCCGCGCCCGACGCGCCGGTCGCTTAAGTGCAAGAAGGAGAATCTGCCATGGCAAGCCTGGCTGAAGTGCGGGTAGAAGAGGCCGAGCCGATGGAGAACGAACCCCAGGCGCGTCCCGAGGAACTGCGGCTGCTGGAAGCGCTGCTGTTCGCGTCGAGTGAACCGCTGGATACCGCGACGCTCGCCAAGCGCATGCCCGAAGGCGTCGACGTCAAGGCCGCGCTGGAGCAGCTGCAGGCCGATTATTCCTCGCGCGGGGTGAACCTCGTCCGCGTGGCCAACAAATGGACCTTCCGCACCGCCGGCGATCTCGCCTGGCTGATGACGCGGGAGAGCACCGAGACCCGCCGCCTGTCGCGCGCCGCGATCGAGGTGCTGGCGATCATCGCCTATCACCAGCCGGTGACGCGGGCCGAGATCGAGGAGATCCGCGGCGTGGTGACCTCGAAGGGCACGCTCGACGTGCTGCTGGAGACCGGTTGGATCAAGCCGCGCGGCCGGCGCAAGACGCCGGGCCGTCCGCTTACCTTTGGAACCACCGAGGACTTCCTGTCGCAGTTCAGCCTGGAACAGCTCGGCGACCTGCCGGGCCTGGAGGAGCTGAAAGGCACCGGTCTGCTGGATTCGCGTCTGCCGACCGGATTCAGCGTCCCGACGCCGTCTGACGACCCGACCCTCCGCGAAGACGAGGATCCCCTGGAGCCGGGCGAGGAACTCGATCTGGCGCTGGCGCCCGCGGTCGAACCCGAGATGTCGGAGGGCGAACAGTCGGAGGGCGAACAGGAGGCCGGTTCGGAGACCGGCCATGCCGATACCGGCGAGGGCGACCCGGAAGCCTGATGGTCGGCGCTTCGAAGGTTGCCTGCGACCAGTTAACACTAGCAGGATTACGTAGCGCCAACAGCGAATTGGCGCCGCCTTGGTCCTTGTTTTTGGCACCTGCCAAGCCTAGGTTTCGGTGAAGATCGGCCGGGTCCCCGGCCATGCGCGTTTGGAGGGTTGCAGCATGGGTTCGCTTAGCATTTGGCACTGGATCCTGGTGATCGCAGTCGTGCTGCTGCTGTTCGGCCGCGGCAAGATTTCGGATCTGATGGGCGACGTGGCGCAGGGCATCAAAGCCTTCAAGAAGGGCATGCAGGACGACGACAAGCCCGCCGAGAAGCAGGAGCCGGCCAAGTCCATCGAGCATAACGGTACCCCGACCGCGGCCCGGACCGACGTCGGCAGCAAGGCCGTCTGAGCCAGAGACTGGACGGACGCGGGCGGTCCCGATCCTCCACTTGAAGGATTGGGCCGGTTGCTGCTGGCCTCAACGGAAGACCTCATGTTCGACATCGGGTGGAGTGAACTGGTCCTCATCGGGGTCGTGGCCCTGGTTGCCATCGGCCCGAAAGAGCTGCCGGGCGTGCTCCGCATGGTCGGGCAGTGGATGGGCAAGGCCCGCAAGATGGCCGCGGAATTCCAGGGCCAGTTCCAGGAGGCGATGCGCGAGGCCGAGATGGCCGACCTCAAGAAGAGTTTCGATGAGGTCAAGGAAGCCGCCACGGGCTTCAATCCGCTGACGTCGCTCCAGAAGGACGTCAGCGACGCGCTGCGTGTCGATGCGCTGGACAGGCCGGCCGAGACCGCGGCGACGACGAGTGTCGTCGAGCCGCCGGCCAGCCCGACCACCCCTGAAGCGCCGACCCCGGAAACCTTCGTCGAGGCCGAAGCCCATGCGGCGGTCAACGAACCGCTCGTGATCACCCGTGAGGTCGAGCAGGCCGCTGCGGCACCGGACTCCCCGTTACCCGAGGCGACCAAGGACGCCAAAGCGTCATGAGCGACGCCGATATCGAGGCCAGCAAAGCCCCGCTGATGGACCATCTGATCGAGCTGCGATCGCGGCTGATCAAGGCGCTGCTCGGCTTTGGCTTTGCCTTCATCTTCTGCTTCTTCTTCGCCAAGCAGATCTACAACGTGCTGGTCTGGCCGTTCGTGTGGGTCGCGGGCCCGGAGAACTCGAAGTTCATCTACACCGCGCTGCTGGAATATTTCATCACCCAGCTCAAGCTTGCGCTGTTCGGCGCCGGCTTCATCTCGTTCCCGATCGTGGCGACGCAGATCTACAAGTTCGTCGCGCCCGGTCTCTACAAGCACGAGAAACAGGCCTTCCTGCCTTATCTGGTCGCGACGCCCTTCTTCTTCGTGCTGGGCGCCGCGCTGGTCTATTTCATCGTGCTGCCGATGCTGGTGCGCTTCTCGCTCGGGATGCAGCAGATGGGCAGCGAGGAGACGGCGCAGATCCAGCTGCTGCCCAAGGTCGGCGAATATCTGTCGCTGATGATGTCGCTGATCTTCGCCTTCGGCATCGCCTTCCAGCTTCCCGTGATTCTCACGCTGCTCGGTCGGATCGGTGTCGTCAGCTCGAAAATGTTGCGCGAGAAGCGACGCTATTTCATCGTCCTCGCCTTCGTCATCGCAGCGGTGCTTACGCCGCCTGACATCCTCAGCCAGTGTTCGCTCGCGATTCCCCTGCTGGCGCTCTACGAGGGCTCGATCATCGCGGTGGCGATGGTGGAAAAGAAGGCCGCCGCCGCGCAGGCGGCCACCGCCACCGACGTGTCGACGCCGGCCAATCCGGCGGAGTAGGGCTCATTCCGCACTATCATGGCGTCGCGTAGCCCATGATTCGTCATGCCCGGGCTTGACCCGGGCATCCACGGCTTGGTCTAAGGCGGCAGATACGTGGATGGCCGGGATCAACCCGGCCATGACGGGAAGACAGCCATGCACGACATCAAAGCGATCCGCGACAATCCGCAAGCCTTCGACGCCGGTCTCGCAAGGCGGGGGCTGAAGCCGCTGTCGGCCGTGCTGCTGGCGATCGATGAGAAAAGGCGGGCTGCGATCCTGGCGTCCGAGCAGGCGCAGGCAAGACGCAATGCCGCCTCCAAGGAAATCGGTGATGCCAAGAAGGCCAAGGACGAGACCCGCGCGGCCGGTCTGATGGCCGAAGTCGCCGAGCTCAAGACCACGATGCCGCAGCTCGAAGCGGCGGCGAAAGCGGCGGACGAGGAGCTGACCAAAGAGCTCGCCGCGATTCCCAACATTCCCTTCGAGGACGTGCCCGATGGCGTCGACGAGCATGGCAACGTCCAGCACCACGTGTTCGGTGCGAAGCGCAATTACAGCTTCGCTCCGAAGCTGCATGACGATCTCGGCACCGCGCTCGGCTACATGGATTTCGAGGCGGCGGCCAAACTCTCCGGCGCGCGCTTCGTCGTGCTGAAGAAGGGCCTGGCGCGGCTCGAACGCGCCATCGGCCAGTTCATGCTCGATCTGCACACGACCGAGCACGGCTACACCGAGATCAATCCGCCGCTGCTGGTGCGCAACGAGGTGATGTTCGGTACCGGGCAGCTGCCGAAATTCGAGGACGATCAGTTCTGGGCCATCAAGGGCGAACTGCTGGCCGCGCCTGACCAGGAGCGCCTGAAGACCGAACGGCTCGGCCTCATTCCGACCGCCGAGGTCTCGCTCACCAACCTCGCGCGCGAATCCATTCTCGACGAGAAGCAATTGCCGATGCGGCTGACGGCGCTGACGCCCTGCTTCCGCGCCGAGGCCGGCGCGGCCGGGCGCGACACCCGCGGCATGATCCGCCAGCACCAGTTCACCAAGGTCGAACTGGTCTCGATCACGACGCCGGAAACCAGCCGTGACGAGCTGGAGCGGATGCTGTCCTGCGCCGAGCAGGTGCTGCAGAAGCTCGACCTGCATTACCGCGTGATGACACTGTGTGCCGGAGACATGGGCTTCTCGTCGCAGAAAACCTACGACATCGAGGTCTGGATGCCGGGGCAGGGCGAGGGCGGCATGTTCCGCGAGATCTCCAGCTGCTCGGTCTGCGGCGATTTCCAGGCGCGGCGCATGGATGCCCGCTCGCGCGGCCCGGACGGCAAGCCGCGCTTCGTGCACACGCTGAACGGCTCCGGCACAGCTGTCGGCCGTGCGCTGATCGCCGTCATGGAGACCTATCAGCAGGAGAACGGCTCGATCGCCGTTCCCGACGTGCTGCAGCCCTATATGGGCGGGCTGAAGGTGATCGCGCGCGATTAGGGGTGTGTTTCCGGTTGGAAGCGCCGGAAACGTTTGGTTGCGAAGATCGGGTGGGCGGCTATCCTGCCGGCCGCCCTTCAACGCGAACCCGGCGCTCATGGCCTTGCACCGCGACATCTACTGGGTCGGTCGACAATGGGCGGTGACCGGTGCCGGCATCCAGGCGGTCGACCAGCGCCTGCGCGGCGTGCTCGACATCGAGGTCGCGCGGCTCTGGGACGACGATCTCGTGCAGAGCCGGCGGGCCAAGCCTGGCGTGAACGCCGCGGATTTCGACAAGGCCCTGAGCGTGGCACGCGAGCGCTTTCCGTGCGCGCCGGTTGCCGCTCCTGCGCCGGCACCGATCGTTGCGCGGCCCCCCACGCGCGTGGTGGCCGAGGCTCCCGTCGCGGCCCCCTTCGTGCCGTCGCTGCGGCTGCGTGCCGAGGGCAGGCTGGCGCGCTTTCTGCCGCAATGGCGTATTCGCCGGTGAAGGCGCCTGGCGGGAGCTGACGGCGAGGGCCGGCGGATCCCGGGTTTGCCTGATCGGCCTCGGCCGGATAAGACGAGCAGAGCCCTCCAGGACCGTTCATTCCATGCGCATCCTCTGCACCAATGACGACGGCATTCACGCCCCCGGCCTCAAGGTCGTCGAGGAGATCGCCCGCGCCCTGTCCGACGATGTCTGGGTGGTGGCACCGGAGCTCGATCAGTCCGGCGTCTCACATTCGCTGTCGCTGAACGATCCGTTGCGGCTGCGCGAGGTCGGCCCGCGGCACTTCGCCGTGCGCGGCACGCCGACCGACTGCGTCATCATGGGCGCACGGCACATCCTCGGCAGCAAGCTGCCGGATGTCGTGCTTTCGGGCGTCAACAAGGGCCGCAACGTCGCCGAGGACGTGGTCTATTCCGGCACGATTGCCGGCGCGCTGGAAGGCACCATTCTGGGATTGCCGTCTTTCGCATTGTCGCAGGAGTTCAGCGTCGAGACGCGCGAACGGCCGCCGTGGGACACCGCGCGCAAATTCGGCCCCGATATCGTGCGCAAGGTGCTGGCCGCCGGCATCCCCAAGGACACCGTCATCAACGTCAATTTCCCGTCCTGCGCGCCCGAGGACGTGCTCGGCATCCGCGTCACGCGTCAGGGCAAGCGCAATCTCGGCTTCCTGCGGGTCGACGAGCGCAGGGACGGTCGCAACAATCCCTATTTCTGGATCGGGTTCGAGCGCGCCGCGATGATGGATACGCCCGCCGACGGCACCGACCTTGCGGCCTTGCGCGAACGCTACGTCTCGGTCACGCCGCTCAGGCTGGACCGGACCAACGAAGCGTTCTCGGAAGCCTTGAGTGCGACGCTGAGATAGCTCAGCCGCGCAGTGCGGCCTCGATGGTTTTGCTGAGCGCGTCGAGCTGAAACGGCTTCTGCAGCGCCGGCCGGTCGCGATACTGCTCCGGCAGTCCCGCGGAGCCATAGCCGGTGGCGAAGATGAAGGGGCGGCCCTTGGCCTGGATCACGTCGGCGACCGGCGAAATGACTTTGCCGTTGACGTTGACGTCGAGAATGGCGATGTCGAATGTGGTGGCCTCGGCAAGACGCAGGGCTTCGGCGATGTCGCCGGCCTCGGCCGCCACCGTGCATCCCAGCTCTTCCAGCATGTCCGCGACCATCATCCTGATCATCACCTCGTCCTCGACGAGGAATACAGAGCGGCCCGAAAGCCCTGTCGCGGTCATTGTCTCGAAGTCCTTGCCCATGATGGGAAACGTTCGCAGATAACACGAATCGACGCAATGTGCGTTTCCGCCGACCGCCAACACTCGATCTGGCGGCCAAGTCGACCGCTTTCCGCCATTCATGGTCAATATAGCGCCCGAAGGCTATCATGGGTTCCAGATCGGAACAAAATTCTCGACCGCGGGGATCGGCGCCGAGGATGTCGCGCGTGATGGCACGAGGCGGTACAAGCAGCACATGACGTCCCAGCAGCATCCGCCGGAAAAGATGATGTTTCAGCTCACGCTGCGGCGTCGGGGCATCAGCGACCAGGCCGTGCTACGCACCATGGAGCAGGTGCCGCGCGACCGCTTCGTCGAGAGCGCCGATCGCGAGGGGGCCTATCGTGACAGCGCGCTGCCGATCGCCTGCGGACAGACCATCAGCCAGCCCTTTGTCGTCGCCTACATGACCGAGCAGCTTCAGCTCGACAAGCGGCACCGTGTGCTCGAAATCGGCACGGGCTCCGGCTATCAGGCCGCCGTCTTGTCGCGCCTTGCGGGACAGGTGCTGACGGTCGAGCGCTATCGCAAGCTTGCGGACACCGCCCGGGAGAGACTGGAGACGCTTGGCTATCACAATATCGAGGTGATGCTGGGGGACGGTCTCAACCTGCCGCCCAATATCGGTCCGTTCGACCGGATCATCGTCACTGCCGCGATGGAGCAGATCCCCGAGAACCTGATCGAGCGGCTTGAGGCCGGTGGTATCCTGATCGCGCCTGTCGGCCCGCATCAGGGCGTGCAGACGCTTGTCCGCCTGAATCGCGGCGACGACGGTCTGGAGCGCAAGGAACTCGTCGACGTGCGCTTCGTCCCCGCTCTGCCGGGGGTGGCGCGAGAGCTGTAGGCGCGGGGATCGGCTGTGCTGACAATGTCTTATTGAGAGGGTTAAGCCGTTATTTACTCGGCGGGTGTTTACTTAAAACACCAGTTCTGTTGCGTACGAGTGAGTAACCATGTCAGTTGTCGCCGAGTTGCTTTACTCGCGTCGCGTGCCGCAGGTCGCGGTGCTGGCGCTGATTTCATTCAGTTTTGCAGGGTGCAGCGCCGACATGTCGTCGCGGCTCTCCCAGTCGAATTTCTCCAATCCGTTCGCATCCGACTCCACCGGCACCGTTCAACAGGCCCCGCCGCAGCGCGAGCTGCCGCAATACGCCCGGCCGCAGACGCCGTCCGGCTATTATCAGTCGCAGCCCTTGCCTCCGCCCGCAGTTTCGGCGCCGCAATCCTATCCCGTTGCGGGAGGCGGCGTGTCCGGAGGCGGTCGCGGCGTCAGCTCCTACGCGCCGCCGGCGCAACCGCAGCTCGAGACCACGGCAACCGTGCCGCCGCGCTCGGTCGCTGCCGCGCAGCCGGCCGGCGGGACCAAGATCATCGTCGGCACCAGCGATACGCTCGATGTGCTGGCCAAGCGCTATCATGTCACGCCCCAGGCGATCCTTGCCGCCAACGGCTACAAGGGGCCGCGCGCCCTGTCGCCGGGGCAGCAACTGATCATTCCGAATCCGGCGCAGGTTGCTTCGACACCGGCGCCAGCCATGGCGCCTGTCGCTGCCGCACCGGCGATGGCCCCTGCGAAGCCGGTTGCGGCCGCTGCCGCGCCGCCGACCGTTCATTTCGTCAATCGGGGCGACACGCTCGCCAGCATCGCGCGCAAGAATCGTATCTCGCCGGCCGAACTCGCCCGCGCCAACGGACTCGATCCGTCGGCCAAGCTCAAGCTCGGCGCCAGACTGAATGTGCCCGGCGCCAGGACCGCCGTGGTCGCGGCGGCAGCTCCGGCTCCGGTTGCGGCAGCTCCCGTGGCCGGCACGTTGCAGCCGGTCGCCGCGGCGCCTGCGCCCGCCACACGGATGGCCGCCGTTGCACCGGTGCAGAGTGCGCGCCTCGCCCAGGCGACGGCCAATGTCGAAGAGAAGCCCGCCGAGACTCCGGCAAAGGCTGCGGATGCGACCGGCGCGCTGCCGACCTTCCGCTGGCCGGTTCGCGGCAAGGTGGTCACGAGCTACGGCGCCAAGACCAACGGCAAGTCCAATGACGGCATCAATCTCGCGGTGCCCGAGGGAACGCCGGTCAAGGCGGCGGAGGACGGCGTCGTCGCCTATTCCGGCAACGAGCTGAAAGGTTATGGCAATCTGGTCCTGGTTCGGCACTCCAACGGCTACGTCACCGCATATGCCCATGCGAGTGAGCTGTTGGTGAAGCGCGGCGATACGATCAAGCGCGGTCAGGTCATTGCCAAGTCGGGTCAATCCGGTGAGGTGGCGTCGCCGCAGCTCCACTTCGAGATCCGCAAGGGATCGAGCCCGGTTGACCCGCTTCAATTCCTGAACGGGGCGTGAGGCGCGGTTAGGCCGCGCACCCACCACTGACTCGGTGTCGTCGCCCGGCTTGACCGGGCGGCCCATTGTGCCGCGGCCTCACGATTGATCACAACCGTCTCTACAATACGGGATTCCCCGCCTGCGCGGGGAATGACAGTTTTGGGGCAGGCCGAAGCGTCGGCTACAGCCTCTGTTACGCCGTGGTCAGCTTGACACCGAGCCGACCAGCCAGCTCCTGCACGAACTGCCAGGCGACGCGGCCCGAGCGCGAGCCGCGCGTCGTCGACCATTCCAGCGCCTCGCGCTCCAGTGCTTCGTCGTCGATCTTGACGCCGAAATGGCTGCAATAGCCGCGCACCATGGCAAGGTATTCGTCCTGGCTGCAGCGGTGGAAGCCGAGCCAGAGGCCGAAGCGGTCTGAGAGCGAGACCTTTTCCTCGACGGCTTCACCAGGATTGATCGCGGTCGAGCGCTCGTTCTCGATCATGTCGCGGGCCAGCAGATGACGGCGGTTGGAGGTGGCGTAAAGGATGACGTTCTCCGGTCGGCCCTCGATGCCGCCTTCGAGTACGGCCTTGAGCGACTTATATGACGCATCGTTGCCGTCGAAGGAGAGGTCGTCGATGAACACGATGAAGCGGAAGCTGGCGTCGCGCAGCTTCTCCATCAGCATCGGCAGCGTTTCGATATCCTCGCGGTGGATCTCGATCAGCTTCAGCCTGTCGGCTGGCTTGCGGTTCGCGTTGATGCTGGCATGAGCGGCCTTCACCAGCGACGACTTGCCCATTCCGCGCGCGCCCCAGAGCAGAGCGTTGTTGGCGGGAAGGCCGGCTGCGAAGCGCTCGGTGTTCTCCATCAGGATGTCTCGCATCCGGTCGACGCCCTTGAGCAGGAACAGCTCGACGCGGCTGACCCGGGGTACCGCGGAGAGGCGGCCGTCGGGATGCCAGACATAGGCGTCGGCCCGCCCGAACGATTCGGCTTCGGCGGCCGGCTTGCCCTGGGCGGAGAGGTGGGCGGCAATGGTCTCCAGCGCGCGGACGATCCGCTCCTGCGCAAGGTCGGGCGCTATGGCCTGACGGGGGGCCTTGGGGCGTTTTGCCGCGACCCGGGCGGGCCTGCTGGCGAGCTTGCGGGGGCCTTTGCCGGCCGGGCTTTTGCTTGGTTTTCTGGGCATCTTCGAAGTTCCTGAGAATGCAGCCTTATCGGGCCTGACGGCGCGCCGCAAGGTGGCCAAAAGGGCGGTCTGGCAGCGTTGCAATTGGGGCGCTGGCCGCTATAGTCCGCGCGAATTTGACCGAACCGGTCGCCTTCGAGGGCCCTGACCGGCTTTCCCCCGTTTCCACGAGGATCGTCCGAATGCTGATTACCCCTGCGTATGCCCAGGCTGCGGGCGCCGGCGACACCAACAGCATGTTGATGTCGCTGCTGCCGTTCGCCCTGATCTTCGTGATCATGTACTTCCTGATTCTGCGCCCGCAGCAGAAGAAGGTGCGCGACCATGCCGAACTCGTGAAGAACATCCGCCGCGGCGATACCGTCGTGACGTCAGGCGGCCTCGTCGGCAAGGTCACCAAGGTGGTGGACGACGACCAGATCGAGTTCGAGATTTCCGATGGCGTGCGGGTCCGGCAGATGCGCCAGATGATCTCGGGCGTGCGCGCCAAGGGCGAGCCGGCCAAGGACAGCGCGAAGGAAAGCGCCAAGGACGACGCCGCGGCGAAGTGAATGCGCTCGCGAGCTTCTCGAGTCTCCTGATCTGACAGGTCCAGTCGATGTTGTATTTCACGCGGTGGAAGGCGCTGGGGGTTATCCTGACGGCGCTGATCGTGTGCCTCTGCGCGGTCCCGAATTTCTTTCCCGAAGCGCAGGTCAAGACCTGGCCGGCCTGGGCGCAGCGCCGGCTGGTACTGGGCCTCGACCTCCAGGGCGGCTCCTATCTGCTGCTCGAGGTCGATGCCGCCTACGTCAAGAAGGAGCGGCTCGACCAGGTGCGCGACGACGTTCGTCGCACGCTTCGTGACAACAAGATCGGCTTTACCGGCGGCGTCACCGTGCGCAACGACGCTGCCGAGGTTCGGATCACCAAGGAAGCCGACGTGCCGACAGCGCTCGCCAAGCTGCGCGACCTGTCGCAGCCGCTGGGCGGTCTGATGGGATCGAGCGGTCAACGCGACCTCGAGGTGACCGACGCCGGCGGAGGCGTGATCCGTCTCAGCATACCGCAGGCGGCGATGCTGGACCGCATGCGCAAGACCATCGAACAGTCGATCCAGATCGTCGAGAAGCGCGTCAACGAACTCGGCACCGTAGAGCCCGTCATCCAGCGCCAGGGCAACGACCGCATCCTGGTGCAGGTTCCCGGCCTGCAGGATCCCACCCGGCTGAAGGAATTGCTCGGCAAGACCGCGAAGATGGAATTCCGTATGGTCGATTCCTCGGTGCCGCCGGATCAGGCGCAGCAGGGGAATTTGCCGACGGACTCCGAATTGCTGCCAGCCGCCAATCCGCCGCCGCCCGCCTACGTGGTCAAGAAGCAGGTGCTGGTCGCCGGCGGCGATCTGACCGACGCCCAGGCGAGCTTCGACCAGCGGACCAGCGAGCCGGTCGTGAGCTTCAAGTTCAACACATCCGGCGCCCGCAAATTTGCGCAGGCCACCCAGGAGAATGTCGGGCTGCCCTTCGCCATCGTGCTCGACAACAAGGTGATCTCGGCGCCGGTGATCCGCGAGCCGATCACAGGCGGCCAGGGCCAGATCTCGGGCAATTTCACCGTGCAGTCCGCCAACGACCTCGCCATCCTGTTGCGGGCGGGCGCACTCCCGGCGCCGCTCACCGTGGTCGAGGAGCGCACCGTCGGTCCCGGCCTCGGTCAGGACTCGATCGAGAAGGGCGAACTCGCAGCCTATGTCGGCTCGATCCTGGTCGTCATCTTCATGCTGGTGACCTACCGTCTGTTCGGCGTGTTCGCCAACATCGCGGTCGCCGTCAACGTCGCCATGATCTTCGGCCTTTTGTCGCTGCTCAACGCCACGCTGACGCTGCCCGGCATCGCCGGCATCGTGCTCACCGTCGGCATCGCCGTGGACTCCAACGTGCTGATCTATGAGCGCATCCGTGAAGAGTTGCGCGGCGGCCGTAACGCGATTTCGGCGATCGATGCCGGCTTCAAGCGGGCGCTTGCGACCATTCTCGATTCCAACATCACGACCTTCATTGCCGCCGCGGTGCTGTTCTACATCGGCACCGGCCCGGTGCGCGGCTTTGCCGTGACACTCGGCATCGGCATCATCACCACGGTGTTCACCGCCTTTACCCTGACCCGGTTGATCGTGGCCTGGTGGGTGCGGTGGAAGCGGCCGCAGAGCGTGCCGATCTAGGAGCTGAGACCGTGACCCAGACAGTCCTCATCGGGCTTGGCATCCTGATTGCCATTCTCACCGTCGTCAGCGCGCTTGGCCTGCTGCCGTCGCTGCGCATCGTGCCCGACGATACGCATTTCGACTTCACGCGATTCCGCCGGATCAGCTTTCCGATCTCGGCGGCGCTCTCGATCGTCGCCATCACGCTGTTCTTCACGCATGGCCTGAACCTCGGCATCGACTTCAAGGGTGGCACGTTGCTCGAAGTGCGCGCCAAGTCCGGCGTCGCCGACATCGCGGCGATGCGCACGACTCTTGATGGATTGCGCCTCGGCGAAATCCAGCTGCAGCAATTCGGAGGGCCCGAGAACGTCCTGATCCGCGTTGCGGAGCAGCCGGGCGGCGACAAGGCGCAGCAGGATGCCGTGCAGAAGGTCCGCACGGCACTCGGCGATTCCATCGAGTATCGCCGCGTCGAGGTGCTCGGTCCGCGCGTCGCGGGCGAGCTTCTGGCCTACGGCATGCTCGGCCTGATGCTCGCGATCGTCGCGATCCTGGTCTATCTGTGGTTCCGCTTCGAATGGCAGTTCGCGCTGGGAGCCATGATCGCCAACGTGCACGACATCGTGCTGACGATCGGCTTCATGTCGGTCAGCCAGGTCGATTTCGACCTGACCAGTATCGCGGCGCTTCTGACGATTCTCGGCTATTCGCTCAACGACACCGTCGTCATCTACGACCGAATCCGTGAAATGCTGCGGCGCTACAAGAAGATGCCGATGCCGCAGCTGCTCAACGAATCGATCAACTCGACGCTGTCGCGCTCGATCATCACGCACTTGACCGTGACCCTGGCATTGCTCGCCCTGCTGCTGTTCGGCGGCCACGCGATCCACAGCTTCACGGCGGTCATGATGTTCGGCGTGGTGCTGGTTGGAACCTACACCTCGATCTTCATCGCGGCGCCGATCCTGATCTATCTCGGCGTCGGCGAGCATCGCGAGGATGCGCCCGATACGGCTCCTCCCGCGAAGAAAAACAAGGCATGATCCGAACCGCATGCCCTCGCAGACGCTTGCGAGGGCGGTAGGCTCATTCGGGCGCAGTTCATGGCCGGCGATCCCAACGCACCGCATTTTCCACGCTCGGCGCCGATCGAGGCCTATGGCAAGGGCGGCTTCGCCTTTGCCGGCATGTCGCATCGGGGATCGCTGCTCTGTCTCCCGGACGCGATCTGGGCCTGGGACGTGACCGATCCGGCGAAGATCGACCGCTACGCGCTCGACCGGGTTTTTTCGGCCGCCAACAGCATCGACACGCTCCTGATCGGAACCGGCACCGGGGTCTGGTTGCCGCCGCCTGATCTGCGTCAGGCGCTGAAGGCGGTGAGGGTGGTTCTGGACACGATGCAGACCGGTCCTGCCGTGCGCACCTACAACATCATGATGGGCGAGCGTCGCCGCGTCGCCGCCGCGCTGATCGCGGTGCCATGAGCGGCGTTGCGCCGCCACCGGATTCCGTTGCGTTCTGCGCCGACCTCGTGCGCAGCCACGACTTTCCGCGCTATGCAGCGACGTTGTTCGCGCCCGCCGCCGAGCGCCGTGCGCTGCTCGCGCTCTATGCCTTCAATGTCGAGATCGTCCGGGTCCGCGATCAGGTGAGCCAGCCCTTGCCCGGCGAGATCCGCCTGCAATGGTGGACCGACATGCTCTCGGGTCACGCCCATGGCAGCGCCGAAGGCAATCCTGTGGCGGCCGAACTGCTGCGCGCCATCCGCGACTTCGACCTGCCGGTCGAGCCACTGTCGCTGCTCGCCGACGAGCACCAGTTCGACCTCTACAACGATCCGATGCCGACCATGGCCGCGCTGGAAGGCTATCTGGATGCGACGTCGTCGGCGCTGTATGCGCTCGCCGCGCGGATCATGGGCGCTCCGACGGATGCTGCCGGGCATGTGGCACGACACGCCGGCCTCGCTTCGGGGATCGTGCAGGTGGTCGCAGGCCTGCCCCGGGATTCCGCACACCGGCAATTGTTCCTGCCGCAGCAGCTGCTGACCCAACATGGCTGCGCCATGGAGGACGTCTTTGCCGGCAAGCAGACGCCAGCCCTCGCTGCCGTACTCGATCAGTTGCTGGGCGATGCAGGGCAGCATGTCGCGACCGCCTTTTCGCTACTGGCAGACTTGCCGGTGCCGGTCAGGCCGGCGTTCCTGCCGCTGAGCCAGGCGCAGGCGGATCTCGACCGGCTGGCGCGGCCCGGGCGCAATGCATTCGCACCATTGCAGCCCTCGCGTCTGCGCTCGCTGTGGACCCTGTGGCGAGCCTCGCGTTCCCGCGCATTTACCAAATAGAACGGCGTATATCGCCTCGATCGGCCAAATGCCGTATGCTGTCCCATGGCTGAGTTGTCCCAAACCATGCCCGCCGATGCCGACGGATTGCCGGTCTCACCCGGCGACATCCATGCTGCCGCCGACACGATCCGCGGCGCCGTCATCGAGACGCCCTGCAGCTACAGCCGCACGCTCAGCAACATTTGCGGCTGCGACGTCTGGCTGAAATTCGAGAACCTCCAGTTCACATCCTCGTTCAAGGAGCGCGGCGCGCTGAACCGCCTGACCGCATTGACGGCGGAGGAGCGCCAGCGTGGCGTCATCGCCATGTCTGCGGGAAACCATGCGCAGGGCGTCGCCTATCATGCCCAGCGGCTCGGCATCCCCGCCACCATCGTCATGCCCGTGGGAACGCCCATGGTGAAGGTCCAGAACACGAGGCATCACGGCGCCGAGGTCGTCGTCACGGGTGCGACACTCGAGGAGGCAGCGGCCTTCGCACGAAGCCATGGCGAGGCCCGCGGCATGATCTTCGTGCATCCCTACGATGATCCGCTGGTGATTGCCGGGCAGGGCACGGTGGGACTGGAGATGCTCAAGTCGGTGCCGGAGCTCGACACGCTGGTGGTCCCGATCGGGGGCGGCGGCCTGATCAGCGGCATGGCGATCGCGGCGAAGTCGCTCAAGCCGTCGCTGCGGATCCTCGGAGTCGAGGCCTGGCTCTATCCCTCCATGTACAACGCCATTCACGATGGCAACCTGCCGGCGCGTGGCGATACGCTTGCCGAGGGGATCGCCGTAAAGACGCCGGGCAGGATCACGACGGAGATCATCCGCAGCCTCGTCGACGATATCGCGCTCGTCAATGAGAGCGAGCTCGAGCGTGCGGTCGCGACCCTGATCTCGATCGAGAAGACCGTCGTGGAGGGGGCGGGCGCGGCCGGCCTTGCTGCGCTGATCTCCGATCCATCCCGCTTCGCCGGGCAGAAGGTCGGGCTCGTCCTGAGCGGGGGCAATATCGACACTAGGCTGATCGCCTCGGTGCTGACGCGCGAGCTGGCACGCGAGGGGCGGCTGACCCAGCTCTCCCTCGACATTCCCGATCGTCCCGGACAATTGGCTGCCGTTGCATCGCTGCTGGCGGAGGCCGGCGCCAATATCATCGAGGTCTCGCATCAGCGGACCTTCTCCGACCTGCCGGCGAAGGCGACTCTGCTACAGCTCGTCATCGAGACACGCGACAGCGCCCATCTGGACGAGGTGATGGCCAGGCTGGCCGCCTCGGGGCTGAGCGCACGCTGCGCCTGAGCGTAGCGCTGGCGATCAGCTCGCCAGACTGGCGACGTGGGCGATAAACCGGTCGATCTCGGCGTCCGTGTTGTAGTAGTGCGGCGAGGCGCGCACGAGCGGCGGCAGCGCGCGAATCTCGGCGTCGATGCGGGTGCTCGCCGGATCGGAGGCTCCGATCGTGATGCCGGCCGCCGCAGCGCTGCGGACGACGGCGTTCGCCTCGTGACCTTCCAGGGTGAAGCTGACGATGGCGCCGGGATGGCGGCCGAGGTCACGAATCGTCACGCCGCGAATGGATGCAAGGCCGTGGCGAAGCCGATCGGCAAGCATGCGGCAGCGTCGTTCGATGGGGCCGAGGCCGATATCGAGCGCGTAATCGATGGCGGCGCCGAGGCCGAGCCGGGCGGCGTAATTATTCTCCCATGTCTCGAAGCGGCGCGCATCGTCGCGGAGGCGATAGCCGTCGCGCGAGACCCAGGGCGCGGCGAAATGGTCGATCATCGGCGGTTCGAGCCGTTGCAGCAAGTCCCGTCGAACGTAGAGGAAGCCGGTGCCGCGCGGGCCACGCAGGAATTTACGCCCCGTGGCCGACAGCATGTCGCAGCCGATCGCTGCGACGTCGACCGCCATCTGGCCCACGGCCTGGCAGGCGTCGAGCAGATAGGGGATGCCGTGCGCGCGGGCGACCTTTCCGACCTCCATCGCGGGGTTGATCAGACCGCCGTTGGTCGGCACCCAGGTGATGGCGATGAGCTTCACATGCGCGTCGATCATGCGTTCGAGGGCGCCGACATCGAGTTCGCCGCTTGCGTCGCTTGGCACGATCTCGATCGTCGCGCCGGTTCGTTTCGCGACCTGAAGGAATGCAACATAGTTGGCCGCGTATTCCGCCTCCGCCGTCAGGATTCGATCGCCCTGACGAAGCGTCAGCGAATAGAACGCCATCTGCCAGGCGACGGTTGCGTTCTCGACCAGCGCGATCTCGTCGGTTGCGGCGTTGAGCAGGCGTGCCACCGAGCCGTAGACCGCCTCGATCCGGTCGGACTCGCGGTCCGCGGCGGCATAGCCGCCGATCTCGCTCTCGAGATCGATATGCTGCTTCATCGCTGCGATGACGCTGGACGGCATCAGCGCGGCGCCGGCATTGTGCAGATAGGCGAGCCGGCTGGTGGCGGGCGTGTCGGTCCTGATACGGTCGAGATCGATCAAAGGTGACTCCGCTTTCGGCGATCGGCCGGTGATGCCTCAGATGCAGAGGCCGAGCAGCTTGACGTGACAGCTGCTGGCTTTCGGTTTGCTGGCGGCCGGAGCCTCGCGCTTGACGGCGACCACCGGTTCCTTGTCCTTCTTGCCTTTTCCCTTCGGCTCGTAGTCGCCGGCGATCACCATCGCCCAATAGGTCCGCTTGCCGCTGGCATTCCTCGCGCTGGCGATGCCGACGCGGGTGGCGTTGTGCAGCAGCAAATTCTTGCGGTGTCCGGACGAGTCGATCCACTGGCCGAGCGTCTTGTCGAAACTGTCGTAGCCGTAGGCGATGTTCTCGGCCGCGCGACCGGCGCCGGCCGGCGCGACGCGCCGGTTGAACGGTCCGAGCGCATCGTGACTGAGATCGTCCTTGGCCGCCATCGCCCGCGCCTGGTCCATGGCGATGCGGTCGAGCGTGGCATCGCGCACCACGCGACCCTCACCATTTTTGAGGCGAAAGCCGGAAATCAATTCGGCCGGGGAGTCACCGGCGACCGCGGGCGCCGTGGCCAGCAGAAGGCCGGCAAGCATTCCGCCGACCGCACGATGCATCATGGTTCCCCGAGCGCTGATCATCATCTTGGCTGCATCATAAAGATCCGGCCGCTTTTCCGTTGGCAATATGGACGCTTCAAGGCGACCTCCAACGCCGTCAGCCGGTCGGCAGCTCGGCCTCGAAATTGAAACGGTCGCGAAGATTCTTGCGCTGCTCGAGAATGTCCTTGAGGAAGGCGCGATCCTGGTCGTTCTTCATCATGGGTTCGATCAGGTCGAGCTGGTTCATGGCGACAAGCTGAAGGATTTCGGTGCGCGGCTTGCCGCTGGCATCGCGCGGCAGGGCGTGAACGATCTGAATGTGTTCCGGCGGTTTCGGTCCCTTGGCTGCCGCAAGTTCGTCGCGAAGCTGGCCCTCGAGGGCGGCCTGATCGGCTTCGACGAAGGCGTACAGTCCGACACCCGAGCGTCGGTCGGCAAAGGCGACGATCGCGGTGTCGCGTACCGATGGATTGTTGCGGATCAGCGCGGTCAGCACCGGCGCGTCGTTCACGAGGCGGCGGCCGCCGCCTTCGCGATCGGTAAAGTTGAACAGGCCGCGGGTGATGGCGCGGTAGACCTTCTTGCCGGTGGCGAGCCACAGGCTCGCGGCGAACGATTTCCTGGCGAGGATCTTCCGCTCGCGCGGCGTCAGCGCCTCGGGCGCGTAGGACCGCTTGTGCTTGAGCAGGTGCCGCAGGTCCTCATAGGCGAGGATGCGGTAGAGCCGGCCGCGCCGCGCGAAGCAGGCGGCGAGCTGGAAGTCCGTCACATAGGCAAGGCCATCGCGGCCGACCAGCCAGTTCTGTTCCTTGGCGAGGTCGTTGTGGCAGATCCCGGCGCGGCGCAGCCGTCGCAGCATGGCCTTGGCCGAGCGGAAATAGGCGAGGTCGCCTTGCGGCTTGGCCAGGTGCAGCGCGACGCCGTCGACAAATCCGCGTACCAGCGCGCGCCGGCCGGCCCAGAGCAGTTCGGGGCCGACATTCAGGCCCTTGGCGAGCGCGAGCGCATGCCTTTCCCGGGCGAACAGATGGCGCGCCAGCAGGAACGACCACCATGGCACTTCGTCCAGCCGGCGCAGCACCGCATCGACCTCGCCGCCGTCGCTGCGAAAGCGGCCGCGCTCGACGGTCGAGAACACGTCGCGCTTGAGGAGCACGCCTTCGGTCCAGCGCGCCGAGAGCACCGCGGCGTCGTCTTTGGGCAGGCTCATCGACAACTCACGCGGCTGCGGCCAGACGCAGATGATCGGCGATCCAGCGGTCCATGTCGACAAGCGCACGCGCGCTCATCGCCTGCTTCTTCGCCACCGTCTTCTCGTTGCCGCGCAGGCGCGATCCGTCGGGCTTTTTCGTCGGAACGGTCGCGAGCGGCGGGAACAGGCCGAAATTGATGTTCATCGGCTGAAAGGAGCGACTGCCCGGCTCGATGGTCTCGATATGGCCGCCGGTGATATGGCCGAGCAGCGATCCCAGCGCGGTCGTGGCCGGCGGGCTCGCAAGCTGCTCGCCGCGCGCGTCAGCCGCCGCGTAGAGGCCCGCGATCAGACCGACGCTGGCCGATTCCACGTAGCCCTCGCATCCCGTCATCTGGCCCGCGAAGCGCAGGCGCGGCTGGGCGCGCAGGCGCAGCTGGCTGTCGAGCAGCTTCGGCGAATTGAGGAAGGTGTTGCGATGCAGGCCACCGAGGCGTGCGAACTCCGCCTTTTCGAGGCCGGGAATGGTGCGGAAGATGCGCTGCTGCTCGCCGTATTTCAGCTTCGTCTGGAAACCGACGATATTGTAGAGCGTGCCGAGCTTGTTGTCCTGGCGCAACTGCACGATCGCGTAGGCCTTGGTCGCGGGATCGTGCGGATTGGTGAGGCCGACGGGCTTCATCGGGCCGTGGCGCAGCGTCTCCGGCCCGCGTTCCGCCATCACCTCGATCGGCAGGCAGCCGTCGAAATAGGGCGTATTGGTCTCCCACTCCTTGAATTCGGTCTTCTCACCCGCGATCAGCGCGGCGACGAAAGCGTCATACTGCTCCTTGGTCATCGGGCAGTTGATGTAGTCGGCGCCGTTGCCGCCAGGGCCGACCTTGTCGTAGCGCGACTGGAACCAGGCGACCGACATGTCGATGGTGTCGCGATGCACGATCGGCGCGATCGCGTCGAAGAAGGCGAGCGCGTTCTCGTCGGTGAGCGCGCGAATGGCGTCGGCCAGCGGCGCGGAAGTGAGGGGACCGGTGGCCACGATGACGTTGCTCCAGTCCGCCGGCGGCAGGCCGGTGATCTCGCCGCGGGCGATCTCGATCAGCGGATGCTCGTTCAGGGCCCTGGTGACGGCGGCCGAAAAGCCGTCGCGGTCGACCGCCAGTGCCCCGCCGGCCGGCACCTGATTGGCGTCCGCGGCTTGCATGATGAGCGAGCCGAGCCGACGCATCTCCGCATGGAGCAGGCCGACCGCGTTGTTGGCGGCATCGTCGGAGCGGAAGGAGTTCGAGCAGACGAGCTCGGCGAGGCCGTCGGTGCGATGCGCCTCGGTCATGCGCTCGGGCCGCATCTCATGCAGCACGACGGGCACGCCAGACTTGGCGACTTGCCAGGCGGCTTCAGAGCCGGCGAGGCCCGCGCCGATCACGTGCACGGTCTTGGGGTGGGGTCCTGTCATGGGGCGGACAGGTAGCGCTTTTCGGCGACAAGTGGAATCGCCGAGATCGAGTTTTCTGCCTCCGGATGCGACAACGCCCGCACGAGGCGGGCGCTATCGGTTCGTCCGGTGGGGGCTGAAGTGGATCAGCCCTGGTACTGGCCCGCGGCAACGCGCGGAATGTCCGAGCGATCAAGGCCGATATCGGCCAGTTCGCGGTCGCTGAGCTGGGACAGCTCGGCAACATTGCGCTGATAGTCCCGGAACGCCTGGATCATACGGATGAGCGAGAGCAGCATTGGTAGTCTCCTGTAGTTCGATTCAGCCTTTGCCCAGGCCTCATCGTTGAAATGAATATAGATGGGAGTGGTGCAGTGCGAAAGTTCCGATGTTGCGATGCAGCTAAGCGGTCAATGCATAGCATCGGTAAGAAGCGATTAACCTCTTGGCACGCGCGCCCAAGACCTAGGCGGAAGGGGCATCAGGCCTGATTAATCTCCGTGAAAACACGGATTTGGAGCAGCTTGGGTGTGTCCCAAACCAATCGGGAGGGGTCGATGACCCCATAGATAATGGCTGCTGCCTAGCGTGTAAGCTCAAGTCGATCATGCGCGAATCGCATGATGAAGTCGCTCGATATGTGAACTTGAATTCATTTCATGAAGGCGAAGGGATTACGGTCCTGTAACGAAAAACCGCGTTTTCGCATGCGGTTCTGCGCCTTGCGCAGCATCACGCAAATCTCGCGGGGAATTTATTGCGACAACTTGCCGCATCCTGAGAAGACTTGGACCGCAGATGTCGGCAATGGCGCTGAGTCTGTTTCAAGAACCAGGAAGGAAGGTAACCTCATGACGAAGTTACTCGGGCTCATCGCAATCGCTGCTGCCCTCGCAGTGGCTCCGGCCCAAGCAGCCAAACATGCCAGCATGGGCGGTTGCAGCGGGGCCAATCTGGAAAAGACCGAGACCGCGATCGAGGCGATGCCGGACGGCGACAGCAAGATGGTCGCCCAGAAGGAAGTCGCTGCGGCGCAGGACGCGCTGCTCAGCGGCAAGATGGGGACCTGCGGCATGCACCTCAACAAGGCCATGCAGGCCTCCATGGGCAAGTAGGCACAACTGCAAAGGGGCCGGTCGCCTGGCGATCGGCCCTGCGCGCCCTCGTCGAACGTCAGGGCGCATGTGCCAGCTGGGTGGCGAAATAGGCCACCGTCTTCGAATAGACCTCGCTCTTGTTCCACTGCTGGAGCACCGCGAAGTTCGGGGCGCCGGGCTGCCAGTCCTTGCCACGTTGCCAGCCATAGCCGGCGAGATAATTGGCGGTCGAAGCGAGCACGTCCGGGGCGCTGCGCATCAGGTCGCGCTTGCCGTTGCCGTCGAAATCGACGGCATATTTCATCCAGGATGACGGCATGAACTGGGTCTGGCCGAGTTCGCCTGCCCAGGCGCCCTTCATGTCGGCCGGCGCGAGGTCGCCGCGCTGGACGATCCGCAGCGCATCCATCAACTCGTTGCGGAATTGCTCGGCGCGCCGGCAATCATAGGCGAGCGTGGCCAGCGAACGGATCGTCGCGAACTTGCCGGTGTTGACGCCGAAATCGGTCTCGAGGCCCCAGATCGCCACCAGCACTTCGCCCGGCACGCCATAGGTCTGTTCAATACGCGACAGCACTGAGCCGTACTGCTTCATCATGTTGGAGCCGCGCTGCATCCGCGGCGGCACCATGCGGCCGGAGAACTCCTCGAAGGTCTGGCTGAACACCTTCTGCGAGCGATCGCGGTTGAGAACGGCCGGATCCGGCGTCACACCGGCCAGTCCTGACGTGATGGCCTGCTGCGAGATCCCCTTGGATGCGGCGTCGGTCTTGAAGTCCGCCAGCCATGCATCGAAATTGCCGGAGCCGCAGGCGACCGCAGCGGACGCTGGCTTGGCGGACATGATCGAGGCGGAGAGGGCGAGGGCTGCAAGAGCGAGACGAGAAATCGTCAGGGTCATCCGAGAAATTGATTCCGTGAACGGGCCGGCAGAGACAATGTGGGTTGTAACGGCGGCCAAAGCAAGGCGTGCGGAGCCAAGCGATCCCGCCCGAGCCGGGAAGGATCGCTTGATCACGCCATCGTCAGATGTCGGTTCGGTTACGCCAAGGGAAGAGGTTGGCGGGGAAATCGGCAGCTGGCTTGCGCGGACGATGCGGCGGTGCGACTGGACGCGGCGCGGGATCGGGCGCGATCGCCTTGCGGTAGAGGTGCCATGTGGCGTGACCGAGCAGGGGGATGACCACGGCGAGACCGAGGAATGCTGGGATGCTCCCGAGCGCAAGCAGCAGCGCCACGATCAAGCCCCAGGCCGCCATCGGCACCGGATTGCGGGCGACGACGCGCAGCGACGTCACCATCGCCTCCAGCGCGCCGGCATGGCGGTCGAGCATCAGTGGAAACGACACGGCGCTGAGGCAGAGCGCGGCGAGCGCAAACAGGAAGCCCGTCCCGCAGCCGACCACGATCAGCCACCAGCCTTGCGAGGTCGTCAGCACGCGTGTCAGGAAATCCATCGGGCCGCTCACGCCCTCGTAGCCGAATGCCGCGATGTAGATCGCCTGCGCCGTCGCGACCCAGGTGACGAACAGCGCGAGCAGCAGCGTGCCGAGACCGAGCATGGCGCCGAAGGAGGGCGAGCGCAGCACCTCCATGGCGTCCCAGGCGCCTGCGCTGTCGCCGCGTTCGCGCCGGCTGGACAATTCGTACAGGCCGAGCGCCGCGAATGGGCCGAGCAGCGCAAAGCCCGCCGCGAGCGGAAACAGCAAGGGCAGCACGGAATGGCCCATCACCACGCGCGCAAGCACGATGCCGAGCACCGGATAGATCACGCAGAGCAGAATGGCGTGGCTCGGAACTGCCTTGAAATCCTCCCAGCCGCGCCGCAACGCGTCGTGAAGATCGGACAGATGGACCGTACGGATGACAGGCCCGGCCGCATCGGCGGTCGGGATCAACGGGGGGATATTACCTTGCGTGACGATGGCCATGGTCGCTAGCTCCCTTGCCATGCAGCCGTCTCCGGCGCCGGGCAAGCGGCGCGGGCGGCTGCTGTTCTCTGAGTTGCGATGCCAAGCAGACGCGAATGACGTTTGGCATCGCGACCTGTGGATGCAAGCCTACTCCCAATTTACGATCCTGTCCTCGTTGGCGGGTTGAATATGTTGTCGCACCGCAACCGCAGGCGTCACGCGGTCGTCATTTCGCCGCAGATCAGCGGATGCTTGTTTTGTGGGGTTTGCGGAACTTCGCGGGCGCAACGCCGTAAACTCGTCTATAAGTGCCACTCAAGGCCCTTCCAACGGAACCTCTTCGGGGAGCAGACATGAGCATTTTCGGGAAAATCCTGGGCGCGATCTTTGGCAGCCATCCGGCTTCCGCCGCTCCTGCAGGCAGCACACCGGCCGGCGGCGCCGCCGCCGCGCCGAGCGGATCGGCGTCATCCCCCGCTGCGGCTCCGGCTGCAACAGTCGACGTTGCCGCGATCGTCGACAAGGCGGCAGCCGCGCACAAGGGCGAGAAGCTGGAGTGGCGCACCTCGATCGTCGACCTGATGAAGGCGCTCGACATCGACTCCAGCCTCGCCGCGCGGAAGGATCTCGCCAAGGAACTCGGCTACAGCGGCGACACCAACGATTCCGCCAGCATGAACGTCTGGCTGCACAAGCAGGTGATGTCCAAGCTCGCCGCCAATGGCGGCAAGCTGCCGCCGGAAATCAAGCACTGACCGTTCGCCGGTCGGAACGAAGGGCCCGCGATCTCCGCGGGCCCTTTTTCGTTCAGGCCACGAGATCGGCGTCTTCCGGATGCTTCTCGAGATAATCGACCACGAAGCCGCAGCCGGCGATGACCTTGCGGCCATCGCGCCGGATCAGGTCAAGCGCACCCTTGACCAGTTCCGAGGCGATGCCACGGCCGCGCAATGCGCGCGGCGTCTCGGTGTGGGTGATGATCATCGCGGATGGGGTCAGCCGGTAATTGGCAAAGGCGATCTCGTTGCCGATTTCGAGCTCGAAGCGGCTCTTCTCCTTGTTGTCCCGTACCGGTCCCGCCATGCCAATTCCTTCCAAAAAAACTGTCGTCCTGATGTAGGTTTTCGCGGTCCTCGGCGCTACGTCTTCACAAGGTCCTGATAGTCGGGATGCTTCTCGATCCACGCCTTCACGAAAGGGCATTGCGGGATCAGCTTCAGGCCGGCGGCGCGGACTTGGTCGAGGGCCCCTTGCACCAGTTTCGACCCGATCCCCTTGCCCCCGAGTTCCCTGGGCACGTCGGTGTGCTCGAAGGTAATGATGTTGCCCTCGAGCCGGTAGTGCTCGGTCGCAAGGTGCCCCTCCACATTCAGCTCGAAGCGGTGATGCGCCCTGTTGTCGATGACCTCGCTCATGTCGTCTCCGTTCAGCTCTTCAGCGAATCCTGCAGCATCTTGCGAATCGACCAGGCCTGGCCCTCGGCGGATCCCTTGATGTCGTCGATCTTCCAGCTGCCGGCCTCGCGCACGAAATCATAACGCACGACCTGGTCGGCGGGTTTGCGATCGTTGCGATGTCCCGTGATGGTGACCGCGAGCGTTGCCTTGTCGGCGTCTGTCTTCTCCGCATCGATCTTGAACGCCTTCACGTCGGGTTCCTGGGAATTGGTGACCGGATCGAAGTCGACCGGCCCGACGTCGCCCTTCGGCGTGTGCGCATCCGCCTTCGCCCACAGCGCAACCAGCGATTTGGAGAGATATTTCGATTTCGCTCCCTTGTTCTCGATGACGAACGTGCCGCCGCCGTCACCCTTTCCCTTGCCGGCGCGGGTGTAGATCGCGGTCAGGATCGCGGCGGGTTCGCTGGAGGAGGGGGATTGCGCGAGGGCAGGCGAGATGCCGGCCAGCAGAGAGGCCGCAATGAAGGTTCGACGGGTGAGCATGGGACGTCCCTGACATGAATGGCGCGCCGCGGCCGCGGGCGGGCCGTGCGTATGCGTTTAGACCGGCAGAGGGGCGGATTGGTTCAATCCGAAGCCTTGGCGAGACGCGCGTCTTCGGATTGCGGCGGCCTGGAGACGCAGCCCCGGCAGATGACGAGTGCGCGGTTGACCCTGGCATCGTCGCTGGCTTCGATGCCGGCTTCGATGCCGTCCTGGGCCTGCCACCACTCCCTGGAATTGGGCGCATGGCTGGCCTCGGCACGGCTACGTTCGGCGCTTCCGGCCGATCGCACCGTGCCCCTCGCGGGCGCGGCGGCGCGTGGCTGATTGGGATCCTCGCCGGCGCCGTCCCAGGCATAGCGCGCGGGCCTGAAGGACGGGTCCGCGGTGAAGCTGGCCTGCGGAGCCGCCGCACATCCGGCGAGCGCCAGCGACAGCAGAAGGACGGCGGGCGCTTTGACCATGACGCGGCACTCTGTACGCAACAACTGCGCGACGTTGCGCCGATCACGCTTAAAATTCCCTGAATGCCGGGCAACGTCGCCTTCCGGCGGCCGGCCTTGCCGCGGCCAGTTCGATCGCGATAAAGGGATTGCAACGAGCGGGCCGCGAGCAGGCCGTCCGCCGCCGAAGAGGAAGCCCGATGCAGCCGCTCCGCATGTCCCGCCGCGTCATGAATCTCGCTCACATGCTGACTCAGAACGCGCGGCGGCTCGGATCGCGTCCCGGCTTCGTGTGGGGTGACAAATCCTGGTCCTGGCGCGAGATCGACGCGCAGGTCTCGGCGCTGGCGGCCGCGCTGGCCGCGCGCGGCATCGTCAAGGGCGACCGCATCCTCGTCCATTCCAAGAATGGCGACGAGATGTTCTTCTCGATGTTCGCCGCATTCCGGCTCGGCGCGGTCTGGGTCCCCACCAATTTCCGCCTGATGCCGGACGAGGTCGCCTATCTGGCGCAGGCCTCGGGCGCCAAGGCATTCCTTTGCCATGCCGATTTCCCCGATCATGCCGCGGCGGTCAGCGGCGGCGCGCTCGAATTTACCTGGAGCATCGACGGGAAAGCCCCGTTCGGCGAGCGCTCGGTCGCCGCTGCCATCGCCGCGCATTCCGGCAGCGCGGTCGCCAATGTCGCGGTCGAGCAGGACGATCCCTGCTGGTTCTTCTTCACCTCCGGCACCACGGGCCGGTCCAAGGCGGCGGTGCTGACCCATGGCCAGATGGGGTTCGTCGTCACCAATCATCTGGCCGATCTCACCCCGGGTGTGACGGAGGCCGATGCCTCGCTGGTGGTGGCGCCGCTGTCGCATGGCGCCGGCGTGCATCAGCTGGTGCAGACCGCGTGCGGCGTCCGCACCGTGCTGCTGCCTACGGAGAAGTTCGACATCGACGAGGCGTTCCGCCTGATCGAGGCGCACCGGGTCAGCAATCTCTTCACGGTGCCGACGATCCTGAAGATGATGGTGGAGCATCCCGCCGTCGACAAATACGATCATTCCTCGCTGCGTCACGTCATCTATGCGGGCGCGCCGATGTATCGCGAGGACCAGAAGACGGCGCTGAAGAAGCTCGGCAAGGTCATCGTGCAATATTTCGGCTTGGGCGAGGTCACCGGCAACATCACCGTCTATCCGGCGGCGCTGCACGAACTCGAGGACGGCCCCCAGGCGCGCATCGGCACCTGCGGCTATGAGCGCACCGGCATGCAGGTCTCGATCCAGGACGACGAGGGGCGCGAACTCGGGCCCAACCAGAGCGGCGAGATCTGCGTGATCGGGCCTGCGGTGCTGGCGGGCTACTACGACAATCCCGAGGCCAATGCGAAGGCGTTCCGCAATGGCTGGTTTCGCACCGGCGATCTCGGCCACATGGACGAGGAGGGCTTCGTCTACATCACCGGCCGTGCCTCCGACATGTACATCTCCGGCGGCTCCAACATCTATCCGCGCGAGATCGAGGAGAAGATCCTGACGCATCCCGCAATCGGCGAGGTCGCGGTGCTCGGTGTGCCCGACCCGACCTGGGGCGAGGTCGGCGTCGCCGTCTGCGTCGCGCGCGAGGGCGCAAAGCCGGTGAGCGAAGCCGAGATGGCGGCGTTCCTGTCGCCGAAAGTGCCGCGCTACAAGATGCCGAAGCGGTTCTTCTTCTGGGAGGCCTTGCCGAAGTCCGGCTATGGCAAGATCCCCAAGCGCATGGTGCGCGACGAACTCGAGGCGCGCGGGCTGCTCGACCTCGACAAGATCAAGACCGGTTGAACGAACGCCATGCGGAGCATCAGGCAGCCGGGCGCCCCCGTCGCCGAGCGCATCCAGGCGGTGGAGGCGAGGGGACGCGCCTTCGCGTTCACGCTCGAACCGGGCCTGCCGCTGCTCGAAGCCGCGCGACGCGGCTTTGCCGCGGAGGGCTTTGCGGGCGGCGTGCTGAATTTTCGCGACGGCGCGCTCGGGCCTTTCGCTTACGTGATGCCGGCGCTGTCGAAGACCGGCGAGAACGCCGCGTTCTACAGCGACACGTTCCGCCCGGAGGGCATCAGCCGCACGAAGCTCGGCAGCATGACGCTGGGCACGCGCGACGGCGCGCCGTTCTTCCATTGCCACGGACTGTGGACCGAGGCCGACGGCAGGGCGAGTGGCGGCCATATGCTGCCTGACGAGACCGTCGTCGCCGAGCCATTCGCGGTCGATGCGTTCGGCATCGACGGCGCGATGTTCACCGCCGAGCCGGACCTCGAGACGAATTTCAAGCTGTTCGGGCCCGTCGCGGTGGCACGTGCCGGCGCGCGAACGACGAGCCGCGCCGTCGCGCTGCGGCTGCGCCCCAATCAGGATGTCGCCCTCTGCCTCGAACAGTTCTGCCGGTCTCACGGCATCGCGCGCGCGAAGGTGCATGGCGGCGTCGGCTCGACGATCGGCGCCCGCTTCACCCATGGCGGCGTGACCGAGCCGTTTGCGACCGAGCTGGCCGTGACGGCCGGGACGATTGCGCCCGCCGCCGCCGGCGCGCTGGAGGCGACGCTCGACGTTGCCCTGGTCGATTACACCGGCGGCCTTGCGCAAGGCCGCCTGGTGCGCGGCGACAATCCCGTGCTGATGACGATGGAACTCGTTCTGGAGGTGCTGGGCTAGGTGTCCGTCCGCGAAGCCAGTTGGGAGGACCACTTCCAAATCAGGATTGTTCCTGATATGTTCCAGTCCTGGTTGAGTTGGTCCAGGGCACGGAGGCAAGCACATGGCCCGCAAGCAACGGCGTCAGACCCATCTGACCGCGCCCTATCTCCGGCGTGTCTGGCTCGACCGCGCGCAGGTCGAGGATTGGGAGGCCTATCCGTTTTGCCTGCCGGTGTTCAGGGACGAATTCGATCAAAGCTTCGATGCCGCGGTCACGATCATCGTCGGCGAGAACGGGGTCGGCAAGTCCACCATTCTCGAAGGCATTGCGGGCCTCGCCGGCTTCGCCAGCACCGGCGGCCGCAAGGGGTTTGGCGAGATCGACGGGGGCGGCATCGAAATCTCCGGCGATGAACTTGCCTCGGCATTCAAGGCCGCGTGGCTGCCGAAGGTCACCGATGGATGGTTCTTCCGGGCCGAGACGTTCTTCTCCGTCGCGCGCTATCTCGACCGCTCGGCCGTGGAAGCCGCGGCGGCGATGGAAGCCGTGTTCGGCGCGGGCGTCCAGGACGCGCCGGACTATCTGTCGTTTTCCCATGGCGAGGGTTTCCTCGTCTTCTTCGAGGAACGTTGCCAGCGGCAGGGCCTCTACATTTTCGACGAGCCGGAATCCGCGCTGTCGCCGGCGCGGCAGATGGATTTCCTGAAACTGCTGCATCGGATGGATCGCTCCGGCCGTTGCCAGGTGATCATGGCGACGCATGCGCCGCTGCTGATGGCCTATCCGCATGCGCAATTGCTGCGGCTCGGCAAATACGGCCTCGAGCCGACGACGGTGGAGCAGACCGACCATTTCCGGGTGATGCGCGAGTTCTGCGGCGATCCGCGCGGCTTCGTCGAGGCGACGCTGGCGGACTGATGATCCCCGGATTGCGGTTCACCGTTTGTCGTAGTATGTCTTTGCCATGATCAGATCCTGGCGGAACACGGCGAGCCGCAAGGTCTGGGATGGCGAACGCCCGAACCAGTTTCGCGGGCTCGATTTCGAGGCCGCCGTTGATTTGCTGCTCGCCCTGAACGCCGCAAAATCGCTTGGTGACCTGAGCCCCCTGAAGAGCGTCGGGCTGCACAAGCTGAAGGGCGATCGCAGGGGACAGTGGGCGATGACGGTCAACGAACGCTGGCGAATCTGTTTCGAATTCAGGAAGAGCGACGCCCTCGAGGTTGAAATCGTCGATTACCATAGGGGTTGAAAAGTATGCCTCCTGTCGTTCATCCCGGTCGTCTGCTCAAGCGAGAATTGACGGCGCGTGGTCTCAGCGCCAACCGGCTTTCGCTCGACATCGGCGTTCCCTCGGGCCGGATCACAGATATCCTGAACGGGCGTCGGGGCATCTCCGCGGACACGGCGGTGCGTCTCGGACGGTATTTCGGCAATCGTGCTCAATTCTGGCTGGACCTCCAGGGACAATACGACATCGGCGTCGTGGAGCGCGAGAAGGGGGAGGAGATCGCCCGGCGGGTTCGGCCGGCCAGCGCCGCCTGACCGGAGTTTGGTTGCGCTGCGTCGGACGAACATGCCGCACCAAGACATGCCTTTGCTTCCTCGCGGCACATCATGCCCGAGCCTTGCTGCCGTCATCGCCCCCGAAAGTGCCGAGGGCGCAGGGAAGGCCGGGCGCCGGCTGGCACCCGCGGTCCACTGTGCGATGCGTGTGCGAAACAAGCAGCACAGCGGCATACAGGTGAAGCCGGAACAGCCCGGCCTTCCCTGCGCAGTGGTTTGACGGCTTATGTCGCGCTCTCTCCGGGGAGCGATGCACTCTTGCCCCCGTCGCCTTGCGGATGGCTGACGCTACCGCCCGGTCGGGCGGGCCACGTCACCGCAAGACTTGGCGCCAGCCTCCGGGCGCCAAGACCACACGATTTTGCCGTACGCAGGCTGCATCGGTCGTGTGCGCGCCGGCGATCGCTCACGGGACAACCCGCCCTGCAATGCCCTTCGCGCCAATGCGGCCCGCGTCCACCACGTCCCACCCCGCGTTCGTGACGATCGCGATGCGCCCCTCGGCCCGGGGTGGGATGAACACGTTATACGATAATCCGAAATACGGATAAAGAGAATTATTTGCAGCTGGTGGCCTTGACCACCTGCTGGGTGTGTCGCTGCCCGGGCTGCGCAAGGTCTGGCGGGTTGCGTGGTCGACCTGCCGCAACGCCGCCATGAACCGGTCGCCCGCCGGCCGCAAAATGCGCTACGATGGGGCCAGCGCGCCTGAAGCCGCGCGGGTCAAAAAGACGGATGAGGAAACGACATGACGGTGACGATGGGGCGGCGTGCGATCGTGGGGGCGGCGTTGGCCGCGGCGGGGACGGCGGTGTTCGGGCCCGCCATGGGGCCGGCCCTGGCGCACGGGCCGACCCGCAAGAAGGTCAGCGAATCCATCGAGATCAACGCGCCGCAGGAGAAGGTCTGGGCGGCGATCCGCAATTTCCAGGACATGAGCTGGCTGCCGCCGGTGGCCAGGACCGAGGGCGAGAACGGCAACGCGGTCGGCGCGACGCGCAAGCTGACGCTGGCCGACGGCGCGACCGTCGAAGAGGAGCTCTCCAAATACGAGCCGGACATGATGAGCTATTCGTACCGGATCACCAAGGTCGACGTGAAGACGCTGCCGGTGACGAACTATTCCTCGACGCTGAGCGTGTCGCCGGCGCCGGACGGCAAGGCCAAGCTGGAATGGTCGGGCGCGTTCTACCGCGGCTATCCCAACAACGATCCGCCGCCGGAACTGAACGACGAGGCCGCGATCAAGGCGGTGAGCGGCCTCTATCGGTTGGGCCTGGAGGCTCTCAAGAAGAAGATCGAGAGCGGAAGCTGAGTGAGCTGCGTAGGGTGGGTCAGGCCTGCAGAGGCGCGCAGCTCGACTGCAGGTCGTAACCCACCGTTGGTAACGCGGAAAGATGGTGGGTTACGTCGCACGCCTGCGCTCGCGCGCAGTCGCGCCGCTAACCCACCCTACGGCTCTCGCACAGCGTCGCCGCGATCTCCTCCATCCGCGCGAACACATGGTCCGGCTGCCGCGCCCGCAGCGCCCCCCCCCCCCCATCCCCCCAGGCCCCCGCCCCGCAGCCACCCCCCCCCGCCCGCGCGCCCGCGATGTCGCGGACCCCTTAGCCGATCGCGATGACGCGATCGGGCGCCACGCCAGCGCGCCGGATGACGCGGCGGAATTTCGCGGCCTTGCCGAACAGCGAGGCCGAACAGTCGAACTGCGCGAACAGCGCGGCGGAGGGACCGAGCTTCTCGCGTGCATTGGCCTCGCTGTCGGACGTCACCAGCGCGAGCTGCACGCCGCTATCGGCCAGCGTTCGCAACATCGCGTCGGTGCCCACGAACAGGGAAATGTCAGGCGCAGCCGCCGCCTTCAGCCGCCGCATGTGGCGCGCGATGGCCGGCAGCTTCCACAAGGGCACGTCGAGATGGCTCAGGATTTCGCGGGTCGCAGCATGCCGCAGCATCTCCACCTCGTCATCGGCCACCCGGCGAAAGCCGAAGCGGTCGGCGACGTCGTTGATGCTGCGAAGGAACCAGGGAAAGCTGTCGGCCAGCGTGCCGTCGAGGTCGAAGATGGCGAGGGAGTAGGGCAATTCGAGCGGAAGCCGATATGGTCAGGCCAACCAGACTTTTGACCTCAGAGAGGAGTCGGCGTATCCGGGGTCTTTCCGAAACGGCCTTTAAATTGAGTAGCAACGTTGGTGACCGAGAAGCCATTGAAGATAATGATACCCATCGTGATCATATAAGTAAGATCCACGTTCGGAAATGATCGAGTCAAATAGGTGGAAATATAAAGGGACGACACCAGCAACGAAGACGGAAGTCCGATAAGTATTTGATGCCGGAACGGCATAGAACCCGGTTCGCGCCAAACAACATAATTTATTATGATGCCTACGTAGTACAATAGGTAAGGCAGGCTGATCCATAAGCCGCCGTGAATAGCCAAGCTGATATTAGAAGGTTCGGTAGGCGACACAATTGCACTCAGCGATTATCTCGATCGAGAATAAAGTTCTTACCCAAATACGCCCAACCCGTTCGTACCGGCTGCATACTCACGTTGGTATTATGCCCAAGAAAGGCCCTCACCTTGTCGGGGTAAGCTGAAGCTGATTTTGGCAGCACCCTCGAAGCATCTTCTTTGTTGGCGACCAGAACCCATGTATCGTCTCCAGTAATCTTTTTTAGATTAACCGAGTCCAGCACAATCCATTCGGACCGTGGCTCAATGCTAGCAATCTCTGGGGCTTTTTGAAGCGGTAGCAAGCCTGAGGTTCGTGGTGGAGATTCTCTAAGAGGTACTCTATTCACAGCCTCTAAGACCACTAAGTGGTCGGAAGATTCGCGCCGAAGCGCTGCTTCAACAGCTGCAGAAGGTTGTGCGCCTGTTCTGAAAAGCTCGCGAACAAAGGGAAGTTCGGTGGCAATCATTTCAATGCCGCTAAACACTCCGATACTGAAAAAAACGCTGCTCACCAATACCGCAACGACCCCGCTGGGCGATGAGAACATGCGCTCTTGCAGAATCCCCATCTGCCTAGGTTCTCTTGCTTCTCTAATAGGAAATCGGAATGTTGAAAAACAGAATTCGGAAACTTGGCGGTGTGTGGTTTGTAGCTCAACGAAAAGTTGCGGTCAATAAGGGTTCCCAAACTCGCTTACCCGGAACTTGACGGATGAGCATAGTGCAAACATACCTTACCTACTCCGCCGCCTCGCTCGCCGTTCTGCGTCGCTTCGGCTTCCGCGCCTTCTCCAGCACCGGCGCCAGGAACTTGCCCGTATAGCTCCGCGGCGCCTTGGCGATGTCTTCCGGCGGGCCCCAGGCGACGATCTCGCCGCCGCCGTCGCCGCCTTCGGGGCCGAGGTCGATGACCCAGTCGGCGGTCTTGATGACTTCGAGATTGTGCTCGATGACGACGACCGTGTTGCCCTGCGCGACCAGCTCGTGCAGCACTTCCAAGAGCTTCTTGACGTCGTGGAAGTGAAGGCCGGTGGTCGGCTCGTCCAGGATGTAGAGCGTGCGCCCGGTGGCGCGCTTGGACAATTCCTTTGCCAGTTTGACGCGTTGCGCTTCACCGCCTGACAGGGTCGTCGCCTGTTGGCCGACGTGAATATAGTCCAGGCCGACGCGGCGCAGGGTTTCAAACGTCTCGCGCACGCGCGGCACCGCCTTGAAGAATTCGGCGGCTTCCTCGACGGTCATGTCGAGCACATCGGCGATGGACTTGCCCTTGAACAGCACCTCCAGCGTCTCGCGGTTGTAGCGCTTGCCCTTGCAGACGTCGCAGGTGACGTAGACGTCGGGCAGGAAGTGCATCTCGATCTTGATGACGCCGTCGCCCTGGCAGGCCTCGCAGCGGCCGCCCTTGACGTTGAAGGAGAAGCGGCCGGGCTCGTAGCCGCGCGCCTTGGCTTCGGGCAGGCCGGCGAACCATTCGCGGATCGGCGTGAAGGCGCCGGTATAGGTCGCCGGGTTGGAGCGCGGCGTGCGGCCGATCGGCGACTGGTCGATGTCGATGATCTTGTCGATATGCTCGAGGCCCTCGATGCGGTCGTGGGGCGCCGCGCCCTCGCTGGCGTTGTTGAGCTTGCGGGCGATGGCCTTGTAGAGCGTGTCGATCAGGAGCGTCGACTTGCCGCCGCCGGAGACGCCGGTGACGGCCGTGAACAGGCCGAGCGGAATCTCGGCGGTGACGTTCTTCAGATTGTTGCCGCGCGCGTTTACCACCTTGATGGTGCGGCGATGGTTCGGCGGGCGCCGCTCCGGCACCTCGACCTCGAGCTCGCCGGTGAGGTACTTGCCGGTGAGTGAGTTCGGGTTGCGCATGATCTCGGCGGGCGTGCCCGCGGCAATGATGTTGCCGCCATGGGTGCCGGCGCCCGGTCCGATGTCGAGGACGTGGTCGGCGAGCAGGATGGCGTCCTCGTCATGCTCGACCACGATCACGGTGTTGCCGAGATCGCGCAGGCGCTTGAGCGTATCGAGCAGGCGCGCATTGTCGCGCTGGTGCAGGCCGATCGAGGGCTCGTCCAGCACGTAGAGCACCCCCGTGAGGCCCGAGCCGATCTGCGAGGCCAGGCGGATGCGCTGGCTCTCGCCGCCGGACAGCGTGCCGGAGGAGCGGGACAGCGTCAGGTAGTTGAGGCCGACGTCGAGCAGGAAGGTGAGGCGCTCGCGGATCTCCTTCAGGATGCGCCCGGCGATCTCGTTCTGCTGCGTGTTCAGCGACTCCGGCACCGAGGCGAACCATTCGCCGGCGCCCTTGACCGAGAGCTCCGAAATCTCGCCGATATGCTTGCCGCCGATCTTGACGCAGAGCGCCTCGGGCTTGAGGCGGAAGCCGTGGCAGGCCTCGCAGGGCACGTCGTGGAAATATTTCGCGAGCTCCTCGCGCGCCCACTCGCTCTCGGTCTCGCGGAAGCGGCGGTTGATGTTGGTGATGACGCCCTCGAACGGCTTCTTGGTGTCGTAGGAGCGAACGCCGTCCTCGTAGGAGAACTTGATCTCGTCCTCGCCGGAGCCGTGCAGGATCGCATCCCGCGTCTTCTTCGGCAGATCCTTCCACTTGGTGGTCAGCGTGAACTTGTAGTGCTTGCCGAGCGCGGTCAGCGTTTGCACGTAATAGGGCGACGAGGACTTGGCCCAGGGCGCGATCGCGCCCTTGCCGATCGCCAGCTCCTTGTCGGGAATGACGAGGTCCTCGTCGACATGCTGCTCGACGCCGAGGCCGCCGCAGGCCGGGCAGGCGCCGTAGGGATTGTTGAACGAAAAGAGTCTGGGCTCGATCTCGGGGATGGTGAAGCCGGAGACCGGGCAGGCGAACTTCTCCGAGAACAGGATGCGCTCGGGGCCGCTTTTGTCGTGGATCTTCGCGGTCTTCTTCTTTTCCTTTTCCTCCGCCGGCGCAGCGCCGGCCGGCGCGTCGGCGAATTCGACGACGGCAAGGCCCTCGGCGAGCTTCAGCGCGGTCTCGAAGCTCTCGGCGAGGCGCTGGCCGATGTCGGGGCGCACCACGATGCGGTCGACCACGACGTCGATGTCGTGCGGGAATTTCTTGTCGAGCGTCGGCGCTTCCGCCAGTTCATGGAAGGTGCCGTCGATCTTGACGCGCTGAAAACCCTTCTTGAGCCATTCGGCGAGCTCCTTGCGGTACTCGCCCTTGCGGCCGCGCACGACGGGCGCGAGCAGATAGAGCCGCGTGCCCTCGGGCAGCGCCAGCACGCGGTCGACCATCTGCGAGACGGTCTGGCTCTCGATCGGCAGGCCCGTGGCGGGCGAATAGGGCACGCCGACGCGCGCCCAGAGCAGGCGCATGTAGTCGTAGATCTCGGTGACGGTGCCGACGGTCGAGCGCGGGTTCTTCGAGGTCGTCTTCTGCTCGATCGAGATCGCCGGCGACAGGCCGTCGATCTGGTCGACATCGGGCTTCTGCATCATCTCGAGGAACTGGCGAGCATAGGCCGACAGCGACTCGACGTAGCGGCGCTGGCCCTCGGCATAGATGGTGTCGAAGGCGAGCGAGGATTTGCCGGAGCCGGACAGGCCGGTGAACACCACGAGCTTGTCGCGGGGAATCTCGACATCGATGTTCTTGAGGTTGTGTTCGCGCGCGCCACGGATCGTTATGGCCCGCAGGCTGGAGCCCGCGTTCTGCTGCTGGCGCTTCGCCTTGATCACTTCATCCATCCCGCTGGCCCTCAAAGGAAAGCCCAACGGCGCGAGCCGCGCCCAATGTTCAGGGCGCGCTTCGCCCGGAACCGGGATCGGCGCCGATGGGTATGCTGTGAACGTAGGAAGAACGGGATTGGATTTCCAGAGGGAGTTGCGAATCGTCAACCGATAGTTGGCGCGCTGGCGGCATCTGGCAGCAGGAAGGCTCGCCGGACAGCATCTGGAGAGCCGTCGTCAAACAAAAAGGCCGGCGCGAGGCCGGCCTTTCGTCACGCTGATCGTGTTGCGTGCAGAGCTGTGCGTCGCTCAGTACTTGGCGACGATCGGGCCCCCGAAGTGATAGTTCACGCCGACCTGCACGGTGTGGTAGGCGTTCGTTCCGCTGTTGAACGCAAGGAGGGTGCCGGGGAAGAACGTCTCGCCGCCGAAGCTGCGATAGAGGTACTCACCCTTGACCGACCACTGCGGAGCGAAGAAGGCTTCGACGCCGGCGCCGACGGTCCAGCCCGAGCGGAACTTGGTGTCGGAGAACGTCAAGCCAAACCCGCTGGCGGTGAACTTGTTGTCGATCCAGGCGTAACCACCCGTGCCGTAGAACAACACGTTGTTGACGGCCCAGCCGATACGGCCGCGAACCGTGCCCAGCGCGTCGATCTTGTTCGAGAGGGTGATGCCGAGCGCGGTCGCGGAGGCGTTGACGTCAGCCCAGGCGGCGTCGGCCTCGAGGCCGAACACGACGTTGCCGGTCTGCCAGTTGTAGCCGGCGGTGCCGCCGACGAAGCCGCCCTGCGTGCGCGGCGAGTTCGCGTCTTCCCAGGCGCCGCCACCGACGACACCGAGATAGAAGCCGGTCCAGTTGTACACGGCAGCAACCGGGGCCGGCGCCTTGGTGTAGGGGCGCGCTGCGAGGTCGGCGGCCGAGGCCGGTGCAGCGAGAGCGAAGAGGGCGGCCGAAGCCAGCAGAAGCTTTTTCATTTTCTAAGTTATCCCAGTCCCGGTTTCTGATTTTGCCCTTCCAAGGAGGGAAGGACATCGGACGCGTTGGTCCAACTGGTGACGTCTTACACCACTGAAGCCGCAAGTTGTGTCTCCGAAAAGTCACAGCCGCCGCAAAATGAGGCAGTTGCTGACCCATTGTTCCCATTGGGGAACTTGACTGAACGCCCGCCCGATCTGCGCTTATTCCTGGGCGTGCGCCGGAAGATTGCCCAGGAACAAAGCTGGAACATCTGGCGCGCTTTTGCTATATGTATGGGGATAACCCGGGGGACGGCCGGCCGACCGGGGTCGGGCGGCGTATAGGTCCTTCAACGAGGCGGCAACAGGCGCGGGCGCGCGGACGCCGCCGTTCAATTCAGTGGTATTCGCAAGTGGAGAGCGGCGATGGCGGGAAGCGTCAACAAGGTCATTCTGGTCGGTAATCTCGGTAAGGACCCGGAAATCCGCCGCACCCAGGACGGGCGGCCGATCGCCAATCTCAGCATCGCGACGTCGGAGACCTGGCGCGACAAGAACAGCGGCGAGCGCAAGGAGAAGACCGAGTGGCACCGCGTCGTGATCTTCAATGAGGGCCTCTGCAAGGTCGCCGAGCAGTACCTGAAGAAGGGGGCCAAGGTGTACATCGAGGGCGCGCTGCAGACCCGCAAATGGACCGACCAGAGCGGCGTGGAGAAGTATTCGACCGAGGTCGTGCTGCAGGGCTTCAACTCGACGCTGACCATGCTCGACGGTCGTGGCGGCGGTGGAGGCGGCGGCAGCTTCGGTGACGAGCCGGGCGGCGATTTCGGTTCGTCCGGGCCCATCAGCAGCGCGCCCCGCCGGCCCGTGGCCGCGGGCGGTGGTGGCCGCAACAACGACATGGACGACGATATCCCGTTCTGACGGCGGGTATCAGACCGGGATCGCGCTGGCCGGACCGGTCGGCGCTTCGGATGTCGTGTCAGTGAATCCGGCTAATGGGCGGAATGGGCTTGGAATTTCCTGGCCCTCTTCATGTTGAGGATGAGCCGGCCGGCGTCATGGCCAGGGGCGGGGACGCGCGTCGGGGAGGCGCGATCGACCGGGCCTTGCGGGCGGGGCGGCCAAGGGCCGTTTCCCAGCCGGTCAAAGAGGTCTCAAGGCAGGCCGTAAGTCTTTGGAAAAATAAGCAGAAAAAGCGCTTCCCTTGCCCGCGCGAGGGTGGTTATCAGGGCATCGATGCGCTATATGATTCCCAGACAAAACCTCTCCGGATTCCCCCTTGGCTGACGACGACAAGAAGCCCGGCGACCAGCCGGCGCAACCCTCGGACATTCGCCCCATCTCCATCCTCGATGAGATGAAGAAGTCCTATCTCGATTACGCCATGAGCGTGATCGTGGCGCGCGCATTGCCCGACGCGAGGGACGGTCTGAAGCCCGTGCATCGCCGCATCCTGTACTCGATGAACGAGCAGGGGCACACGCCGGACAAGAAGTACGTCAAGTCGGCGCGCGTGGTCGGTGACGTCATCGGTAAGTATCATCCGCACGGCGACCAGTCGATCTACGACGCCATGGTCCGCATGGCGCAGGACTTCTCGATGCGCGTGCCGCTGATCGACGGCCAGGGCAATTTCGGCTCTGTCGACGGCGATCCCGCGGCGGCCTATCGTTACACCGAAGCGCGTCTGACCAAGGCGGCGCTGGCTCTGCTGGCCGACATCGACAAGGACACCGTCGATTTCCAGCCGAACTACGACAACAACGAGACCGAGCCTTCGGTCCTGCCGGCCAAGTTCCCGAACCTGCTGGTCAACGGCGCCGGCGGCATCGCGGTCGGCATGGCGACCAACATCCCGCCGCACAATCTCGGCGAGGTCATCGATGCCTGCGTGGCCCTGATCGACAACCCGGCGCTCACCATCGACGAACTCATCAACATCGTGCCGGGACCCGATTTCCCGACCGGCGGCGTCATCCTCGGGCGGCAGGGCATCCGCGCCGCCTATCACCTCGGCCGCGGCTCGATCACGATGCGCGGCAAGGTCGCGATCGAGACCATCCGCAAGGAGCGCGAGGCGATCATCGTCACCGAGATTCCCTACCAGGTGAACAAGGCGACGATGGTCGAGCGTATCGCCGAACTGGTCAAGGACAAGAAGATCGAGGGCATCGGCGACCTGCGCGACGAATCCGACCGCGACGGCTATCGCGTCGTCATCGAGTTGAAACGCGATGCCGTGCCGGACGTGGTGCTGAACCAGCTCTATCGCTTCACGCCGCTGCAGACGAGCTTCGGCGTCAACATGGTCGCGCTCGATAGCGGCCGTCCGCGGATCATGCATCTGAAGGACCTGCTGTCGATCTTCGTCGACTTCCGCGAGCGGGTCGTCACGCGGCGCACCAAGTTCCTGCTGGCCAAGGCGCGCGATCGCGCCCACATCCTGGTCGGTCTCGCTATCGCGGTCGCCAATATCGACGAGATGATCCGCGTCATCCGGAACTCGCCCGACCCGACCACGGCGCGTGACACCCTGATGTCACGCGACTGGCCGGCCCGCGACGTCGAGGACATGCTGACGCTGATCGACGATCCGCGTCACCGCATCAGCCCCGACGGCACGATCCGGCTGTCGATGGAGCAGGCGAAGGCCATCCTCGATCTGCGCCTGCAGCGCCTCACCGCGCTGGGCCGCGAAGAAATCCGCGACGAACTCGACAAGCTTGCCGCCGAGATCGCCGACTATCTCGACATCCTGCGCTCGCGCGAACGCGTGCTGGGCATCGTCAAGACCGAGCTCGCCGAGGTGAAGGCCGAGTTCGCCACGCCGCGCCGCACCGTGATCATGGAGCAGGAAGGCGAGGTCGAGGACGAGGACCTGATCCAGCGCGAGGACATGGTCGTCACCGTCTCGCATGCGGGCTATGTCAAGCGCGTGCCGCTGTCGGCCTATCGCGCGCAGCGCCGCGGCGGCAAGGGTCGCTCCGGCATGCAGACCCGCGACGAGGATTTCGTCAGCCGCCTGTTCGTGGCCTCCACGCACACGCCGGTGCTGTTCTTCTCCTCGCGCGGCCAGGTCTACAAGGAGAAGGTCTGGCGGCTGCCGATGGCCGCGCCGAATGCGCGCGGCAAGGCGATGATCAACATCCTGCCGCTGGAGCAGGGCGAGCGCATCACCACCATCATGCCGCTTCCCGAAGATGAATCGACCTGGGGCAATCTCGACGTGATGTTCGCCACGACCGGCGGCAACGTCCGGCGCAACAAGCTGTCCGATTTCGTCGACGTTCGTCGTTCCGGCATCATCGCGATGAAGCTCGACGACAACGAGGCGATCGTCGACGTGCAGATTTGCACCGAACGCGACGACGTGCTGCTGACCGCCGCCGGCGGCCAATGCATCCGCTTCCCGGTCACCGACGTGCGCGTCTTCACCGGCCGCACCTCGATGGGCGTGCGCGGCATCGCGCTGGGCGAGGGCGACAAGGTGATCTCGCTGGCGATCCTGCGCCATGTCGAGACCTCCTCGGACGAGCGTTCGGCCTATCTGAAGATGCGCCGCGCCGTCGCCGGCGAATCCGCGGCCGAAGAACCGGCGGCCGACGCCGAGGCCGAGGAGACCACGGGCAGCTTCCAGCTCGCCCAGGAGCGCTATGCCGAGATGTCGGCACAGGAGCAGATCGTGCTCACCGTCTCCGTCAATGGCTACGGCAAGCGCACCTCGTCCTACGAATACCGAACCACCGGCCGCGGCGGCAAAGGCATCGTCGCCATGAGCGTCAACAACCGCAACGGCAATCTGGTGGCCTCATTCCCCGTGGAGGACGCCGACCAGATCATGCTGGTGACAGACAAGGGCCAGCTGATCCGCTGCCCGGTCGAAGGCATCCGCGTCGCCGGCCGCTCGACGCAGGGCGTGATCGTGTTCGACACCGCCGACGACGAGCACGTGGTGTCGGTCGAGCACATCACGGAAGAGGCCGAGAGCGGCAATGGCGCGAACGGGGAGTGAGGCGCACCGCGCGGATTCCTGTCCGCGCGTGTGACCTTCTGACGCGATAGATTAAACCTCTTTCATGCAGGGGAACTGCATCGGGATGCACTTGTTGGCTCCGCGTTGATCAAACGATGGAGTTCAATATGCGACAATCCCGAATCCTGCTTGCGGCGGCTCTCGCTGGTGCGACCGCCCTGGCGACGGTGCAATCTGCCTCGGCCGCGCCGCTTCAGGCAGATCGTGCGCTCGGTGTGAACGGGGCCAATGTCGAAACCATCCAGTATCGCCCTGGCTGGCGCCATGGCCATCACGGATACCACCATGGCTACGGACATCGGGGCTACGGCACCGGTGCGGCCGTGATCGGCGGACTGGCGGCCGGAGCGATCATCGGCGGCGCGATCGCCAACAGCCAGGCTCGCCAGGATGAGGTGAGCTATTGTGCCCAGCGCTACAAGTCCTACGATCCGGCTTCGGGAACGTATCTGGCCTATAACGGTCAGCGTTACGCCTGTCCGTAACAGCAACAAGCGAGGGAGCCGCGCGATCGCGGCGGCTCCCGAGCTCCCTCGCTAGATCTCCAGCTCCGTGCCGAACTCCACCACCTGCTTGGTCGGCACCCCGAAGAACGCGGCCGAGCGTTCCGCGTTGCGCTGGAGGAAGGCAAACACGCCTTCGCGCCAGACCCACATGCCCGGGACGTCCTCGCGCGGGATGATGGTCTCGCGGCCGACGTAGAATGTGACGTCGGCGAGGTCGAGGCCGGGCAGCTTGCCCTGGCGGCAGCCGAGCTTGAGGCCCTCATAGATCGTGGGATTCTGCATGAAACCGTAATGCAGGATGGCGCGGGTGATCCCGGGGATGATCTCGATCACTTCGGCGCGCTCCTCATCGGCAATATGCGGAACGTCGTCGATCAGGACGGTTACGAGGACGACGCGTTCGTGCAGCACGTGGTTGTGCTTGACGAATTGCGTCAGCGTCAGCGGTACGCCGCGCGGGGCCGACGCCAGGAAAACGGCGGTGCCGGGCAGTCGTCCGCTGCATTTGTTGATCGCGGTCTCGATCAGGTCCTCTTCCGGCTGACGCAGCCGGGCGCGCGCCGCCTCGACCAGCTTCACGCCGCTGCGCCAGGTCAGCATCAGGAAGGCGACGAAGGCGGCGAGCAGCAGCGGAAACCAGCCGCCCTCGAACAGCTTGGTCGAGTTCGCCGAGAAGAAGATCATGTCGATGACGAAGAAGAATCCGTTCACGCCGGCCACCAGCCAGGGCGAGAAGCCCCACTGAATCGCGACCAGCGCGGCGAGCAGGGTGGTGATCGCCATCAGCAGCGACACGGCGATGCCATAGGCGCCGGCGAGCGCGTCCGAGGTGCCGAAGCTCAGCACCGCGCCGAGGGTCGCGGCGGCGAGCAGCCAGTTCACCAGCGGCACGTATATCTGGCCGATCGCGTCGCTCTGGGTGTGCAGGATCTGCATGCGCGGCAGGAAGCCGAGCTGGATCGATTGCTGCGTCAGCGAGAACACGCCGGAGATGATCGCCTGCGAGGCGATGACGGTCGCGACGGTGGAGAACGCGACCAGCGGGTAGTGCAGGAAATCGGGGCAGAGCTGGAAGAACGGGTTCTCGATCATCGTGGGGTCGGTGATCAGCAGCGCGGCCTGGCCGAAATAGTTCAGTACCAAGGCGGGCAGGCAGACCGCGAACCAGGCGAGCCGGATCGGGAAGCGGCCGAAATGGCCCATGTCGGCATACATGGCTTCGCCGCCGGTCACAGCCAGGAATGCGGCGCCGAGAATGGCAAAGGAGATGTGGAAATCCTGGTGGATGAGGAAGTCGAAGGCGTAGAGCGGGCTGAGCGCGGCGAGCACGGCCGGCGCCTTGACGATGCCGTGAATCCCGAGGGCGGCCAGCACGATGAACCAGAGCAGCATCACCGGGCCGAAAATGCGGCCGATGAAGCCGGTGCCGCGCTTCTGCATCATGAACAGGCCGACCAGGATGACGATCGTCGCCGGCACCACAGCCGGGGCAAGCGAGGGCGCATCGACCTTGAGGCCCTCGATGGCGGACAGCACAGAGATCGCCGGCGTGATCGCACCGTCGCCGTAGAGCAGCGCCGCGCCGACGAGGCCCACGACCAGCAGATGGGCGCGCCAGGTTCCGGGCTGGGCATGGCGGGCGTGCAGCAGTGCCAGCAGCGCCACGATGCCGCCTTCGCCGCGATTGTCCGCGCGCAGGATCAGCATGGCGTATTTCAGCGAGATGATCAGCAGCAAGGCCCAGAGGATCAGCGAGACCACCCCCAGCACGGCAGCCTGGCTGAGCGTGCCGCCATGGGCCGCGGCCTTGGCGGCTTCCTTGAGGGCATAGAGCGGGCTGGTGCCGATATCGCCATAGACCACCCCGAGGGCGCCCATGGTCATCGCGATCGGCAGCGGAGAGGAGGGGTGACCGGAGGCGGCAACAGGCGTGCTGGACAAAGGCAACCCCTCAACGGGAACGCGCCCCGCGGGCCATTCCGGGGGCGCGTCGTGCAGTCTGCGACGGGACGCCGCGAGATTCCAAGCCGTTTATAGCCCGCGCTCCATGACGTGGAGCTGACGGGCGCCCGACCTATTGGGTGCGTTCGGCCGAGACCAGGCGCGCCTCACGCACCACGCTCTTGGTGCCGGCGCGGCGCAGGCAGGAGGCCTCGAAATTGGGCCAGGCCTGCTGCGAGCAGTCCTTGCCAATGGTCCGGATATCGAGCCGGTCGCCCTTGGCGAGCGGCTGCGGCACGCTCGCCTCGACGGCGGGCGCAAAGCCGGGAAGCAGCGACAATGCAGTGGCAACGAACGCGGCGACGGCAATCGCTGAAAGAGTCTTCATCATTGACGGTCCCCTGTGTTGCGGCCGCTGCCCAGAGCGGTCCGTCATTCGTTGGGTGGATTGGTAACCATGGCCAGTTTCGGGACGTCTTCGCCGGCACGAAAAATGGTTTCTTGCGCGAGGCGCTTTGTTTCGCGGCCGCTCCAGGGACGAAACAATCCGGCCGATTCCGACGGGATTTGCCGGAAACCGGCAGGGAACAGGCCCGGCTTGCCGGGCCGGGCCGGGCGCGGTAGGACGTTGCCATGCCGCGCATTGCCTTCTACCCAGGTTCCTTCGACCCCATCACCAACGGCCATCTGGACGTCGTCCGGCACAGCGTGCCGCTGTGCGATCGCCTGGTCGTCGCCATCGGCGTTCATCCCGGCAAGAAGCCGCTGTTCTCGACCGAGGAGCGGGTGACGATGCTGCACGAGGTCTGCGGGCCGGTGGCCGCCGCCGCCGGCTGTACGCTCGAGGCCGTCACTTTCGACGATCTCGCGGTCACCGCAGCGCGCAAGCACGGCGCCACCATCATGATCCGTGGACTGCGTGACGGCACCGATCTCGATTACGAGATGCAGCTTGCGGGCATGAACGGCACCATGGCGCCTGAGGTGCACACCGTCTTCCTGCCGGCCTCGCCCGCCGTCCGCCCGATCACCGCCACTTTGGTACGTCAGATCGCCGGCATGGGCGGCGATGTCTCGGCCTTCGTTCCGCCGCTCGTCGCGGCCCAGCTCAAGGCGAAGTTCGCCTGATACCGGCGCGCTCGCGCCTCCATGTCTGATCCGGAGTTGTCATGATCCGTATTTTCGCAGTTCTTGCCGCGCTCCTGTTCGCGGTGCCGGCGGTTGCCCAATCCCTGCCGGCCAATCTCGACAAGGCCAATGCCATCGTCATCGACACCACCAAGGGCCGCATCGTCATCAAGCTGCGCACCGATCTGGCGCCGCAGCATGCCGAGCGGATCAAGCAGCTGGCGCGCGAGGGCTTCTACAACAACGTGCCGTTCCACCGCGTCATGGACGGCTTCATGGCGCAGACCGGCGACGGCCAGAATTTCAACGGGACCGGCGGCTCGAAATATCCGAACCTGAAGCAGGAATTCTCCAAGGTGCACTTCGCCCGCGGCATCGTCGGCATGGCGCGCCGCGGCGACAGTGTCGATACCGCCAACTCACAGTTCTTCATCATGTTCGCCGACGGTGGCAGCCTCGATGGCCAGTACACGGTGATCGGCGAAGTCGTGCAGGGCATGGACGTCGTCGACAAGCTGAAGAAGGCGCCGGCCGGATCGCCCAGCGGCGCGGTCACCGATCCCGACAAGATGGTGAAGGTGCAGGTCGCCTCCGACATCAAGTAGGGACACGCGATGGCGCGCCGCGGCAAGAAGCTTCTGCTGGCGGCGGCGACCCTCCTGCTCGGCGTCTCCGGCGCGAAGGCCGGCGACCGGGAGGTCAACACCATCCATGACATCTTCCGGCACCTGCGCGGCTGCTGGAAGCCGCCGTCGGACGCCAGGGCTCACCCGATCGACATCACCGTGGTCGTGAGCTTCACCCGGTCCGGCGACATTCTCGGCCATCCCCGGATCTCCTATGAGTCCGCGGAGGCCACCGACAGCGACCGGCTGCAGTACCGGGTCGCGGTCATGGAGGCATTGCAACGCTGCACGCCGATGCCATTTACCGAAACGATGGCCGGCGCCGCTGCGGGGCGTCCTTTCGCGATCCAGTTCCGTCAACGAAAGACCTCACCCCAAACCCGAGAGAGAGAAGCATGAGCGTCACCGAAAACACCCTGATCCTCGAGACCACCCAGGGCCCCGTCACCATCGAGATGCGGCCCGACCTCGCGCCCAACCACGTCGCGCGCATCAAGGAACTGGTCCGCGAGGGCTTTTACGACGGCATCGTGTTCCACCGCGTCATCGACGGCTTCATGGCGCAGACCGGCTGCCCGCACGGCACCGGCACCGGCGGCTCCGGCCAGAAGCTGAAGGCCGAGTTCAACAAGGAGCCGCATGTGCGCGGCGTCACCTCGATGGCCCGTGCCGCCAGCCCCGATTCCGCCGACAGCCAGTTCTTCATCGTGTTCGACGACGCCCGCTTCCTCGACAACCAGTACACGGTCTGGGGCAAGGTCACCGAGGGCATGGAGAACGTCGACAAGATCAAGCGCGGCGAGCCGGTGCAGAACCCCGACAAGATCGTCAAGGCGCGGATGGCCGCGGACGCGGCGTAACCGCTCGACCCTCATCCCGAGGGGCGCGGAACGCGCGTCTCGACGGATGAAGGCCCCGCGGCTGCAGGTCGGCCTTCATGGTTCGAGACGGCGCTCCGCGCCTCCTCACCATGAGGGGCTGACTGTGTGCTGAGCAAGACATGCGCACCGATCTCTTCGACTTCGATCTGCCCGCCGAGCGCATCGCGTTGCGCCCGGCGAGCCCGCGCGATTCCGCGAAGATGCTGGTCGTTCAGGGCGGTGCGCTGCACGATGCGATCGTCTCGGACCTGCCGCGCTGGCTCAAGCCGGGCGACCAGCTCGTCGTCAACGACACCAAGGTGATCGCGGCCCAATTGAAGGGCCGCCGCATCGGACGCGAGACCGAGCCGAAGATCGAGGCGACTCTGATCAAGCGGCTCGACGGCTCGCGCTGGCAGGCGCTGGTGAAGCCGGCGAAGAAGCTCATTGCCGGCGATCGCATTCGCTTCGGCAACGAGGGCAAGGTCTGCCTGCTCGGTCATCTCGATGCCGAAGTGGAGACCAAGGGCGGCGAGGGCGAGGTGACGCTGTCGTTCTCTTTCCACGGGCCTGCGCTCGACCAGGCCATCGCCGAGCTCGGCAGTCCGCCGCTGCCGCCCTACATCGCCTCCAAGCGCACGCCTGACGAGCAGGACCTCGCCGACTACCAGACCATGTTTGCGGCGAGGGAGGGCGCGGTGGCCGCGCCGACGGCAGGGCTGCATTTCACGCCGGCGCTGGAGCAGGCGCTGAACGCGCACGGCGTCGGCCTCAACCGCATCACGCTGCATGTCGGGGCAGGGACGTTCCTGCCGGTGAAGGTCGACGACACCGAGGGCCACAAGATGCACGCCGAGTGGGGCATGATCTCGGCCGAGACGGCGGAGCGGCTCAACAACGCGCGGCGGAATGGCGGCCGCATCGTCGCGGTCGGCACGACTTCGTTGCGCCTGCTTGAAAGCGCCGCGCACGAGGACGGCATGATCCAGCCGTTCGCGGCCGAGACCTCGATCTTCATCACCCCCGGCTACCGCTTCCGCGCCGTCGATGTCCTGATGACCAATTTTCACCTGCCGAAATCGACGCTGTTCATGCTGGTCTCGGCGTTCTCCGGCCTGGAGACGATGCAGGCCGCGTACGCGCATGCGATCGCCAGCGGGTATCGGTTCTATTCCTACGGTGATGCGTGCCTGCTGTTTCGGGCGAGGGAGTGACCCGGCAGGCTCTCTATGTTATACTTTTTGCCTCGTTTGCGCAGATCGAGTGACTCATGAACATCCGTTCCGCGGTTGTGGCGGCGTTGATCTAACGCGCAGTTGGCGGACCAGGGTGGGCACGGCGCTTGCGCACCTCTGCCCACCCCGCACGACGCACTCTCCGTTACGCCATCACGCGCTGCGGCAACAGCTCGGCGATCTGCACGGCGTTCAGAGCCGCACCCTTCAGCAGCTGATCCGCGGCCACGAACATCGAGATTGAATGGCCGGAGGGATCGCTGAGGTCCTTGCGAATGCGGCCGACGAGGACGTCGTCCTGGCCGGAGGCGTCGATCGGCATCGGGAAGTAGTTCTTGGCGCGATCGTCGACCACCTTCACGCCAGGGGCGCGGGCCATGAGGCTGCGGACCTGATCCTCGGTGATCGGCTTCTCGCATTCGAAGGTGATGGCCTCGCAATGGGCGCGCAGCACCGGGACGCGGACGCAGGTGACGCCGATGGCGATCCTGTCGTCCTCGAAGATCTTGCGGGTCTCCTTGATGACCTTGGTCTCTTCGTCGTTGTAGCCGGTCTCGGGATCGATCGCGGTGTTGTGGTTGAAGAGGTTGAAGGCGTAGGGATGCGGCATCACCTTCGGCGTGTAGACCTGCCCGTTGAGACTGGCGCGGGTGGATTCGACCAGTTCATCCATGGCGGCGGCACCGGCGCCGCTGGCCGCCTGATAGGTCGAGATGATGACGCGCTTGATGCGGTTGGCCTGGTGGATCGGCCAGAGCGGCACCAGGGCGGTGATCGCGGCGCAGTTCGGGTTGGCGATGATGCCCTTGTGGTCGCGGATGCGGTTCGCGTTGATCTCCGGGATCACCAGCGGAACGTTCGGATCCATGCGGAAGGCGGAGGAGTTGTCGACCACGACGGCGCCCGCCTTGACCGCGAGCGGCGCGAACTTCCTGGAGATGCCGCCGCCCGCGGAGAACAGGGCGATGTCGACACCCTCGAACGCGCCTTCGGTGAGCTCCTCGATGACGACGTCCTTGCCGCGGAACGACACCGTCTTTCCGGCCGAACGGGCGCTCGCCAGCGCCTTGAGCTTGCCGACGCGGAAGCCGCGCTTGTCCATGGTGGCGATGAATTCGGCGCCCACCGCGCCGGTGACGCCGACAATCGCGACGACGGGATCGTTACTCACATTCTCCTCCATTGCATTGAATTCGAGACAACAAAAAAGCCCCGGTCCATCAAGGGCGGGGCTTCGGCAGAGCTGATGCGTTTTCGTTGACGACTACGCGCGCACGTCTCCCCCGGCCCCGAAGGCCGTGGTGGTTTTGGTCGTGCGTTTGGTGGTCGTGAACATGGCGGCGACTTATGCGGGAGAGTTGCGGCTCCGTCAATGGCTTTCGGCGAAGGCCATGGTGGCTACTTCCGGCGGGCGCCCGGCGGCTCCAGGATGACCTCCTTGAGATCGTCGCCGCTGATGACGACGATCGCGAAGTTCAGGCGGCCATCCTCCCGGATCAATCCGCCGCTGATCGCCTTGCCGGAGGCAGCCTGTTCGGCGACCCGCACCGCATCGGCCAGCCGCTGCCGGATCGCGGCGAGGGCTGCGAGGTTGTTGCGATCCTCGACGCCGAGTTCGGTCACGGGCAGGGCGGCTTCGCCGCCGAGGATTTCGCCGGTCACGGCATCGATGGTGTGGCGCCAGATGCGGTCGTTATGCAGGGTCTTCACCCGATAGACCGGACTGGCTGCAGCACCGTCAAAACTCACATCCGCCGTGGTGGCGCCGGCGTGACGGGCTTCGGCAATCGCCATGGCCTGGCTGATCGAGATCGACGATGCACGGAAGCGTTCGATCTCGCGACTGACGGCGTTCCGTTCGGTTTCGCTGTCAGCGTCACCTGAAAGAGCGGTCTCGGTCGACACGGTGACGGCGGCGCGCAGCGGGGCCGCCGCAGCAAGCGCAGCCATGGCAATCGCCATCATGGCCCAGACCCGTCGCGGTGTCGTCATGATCGATCCCCTGGTGTTGCTTGTCCCGAAGAAGAACGCGGCCGGCCTTGGGCACCGGCCGGCCGCGGAACGTCGCTCCGGGCTGTACCCGGGGCGGCGATCAAAGCGGCACGGACGTCCTTGGGGCTGGTGAAAGAAAGCAGCCCGTACCGGCTTATAACGAAACCATACCGTATCGTTTTATTTTGGTCAATTGCGAAATCCGCGCGAGGGTCGCGGGCTCACGGGATTGTCAGCGGGAGGGGCGCCGGCGTGCCGGGCTCTTGGGAGGCAGGATGCGGTCCGCAGGACCGAGGGCGCCCGCGAGAAAGAGCCGGATTGCCACGCGCATCCGCTGCTCGGCCGCCTTCAATTCGAGCGCGGTTCCGAACGTCGCCATCCGGTGGGTGTGTCCGACCACGACGTCGAGAAATACCTCGGCGGCGATCCTGGTGTCTTCGAGATCGAGCGAGCCCTGCGCGACCAGATGGTCGAAGAAGCGTGCGGTGGTGGCGACGGCCTTGAGCCAGCCTTCCTCCTCGCCGAGCTTGGCGACCTCGGGAAAGTTGATGGCCTGCGACGTCATCATGCGGCTGAAGGCGACGGCGTCCGGTCCGCAGGTGAAGGTCAGCATCTGGCGGCCGATCTCCACGAGGCGCTGCTCGACCGAAACATCGGAGGGATTGTCGAGCTGGGTTTCCGCCGCCGCCGACAGCGGCGCCAGCCAGCGTGCGATCTCCCGCCGGAGCACGGCGGCAAACAGGCCGCGCTTGTCGCCGTACCGCGCATACACCGTAGGCTTGCTGACCCGCGCCGCTTCCGCGACGGCGTCGAGCGAAGTGGCGTCGAAGCCACGATCGAGGAACAGGCGCGTGGCGACCTCGATCAGCCGCTGGTCGCGCTCGATCGCGGCGTCTTTGGTCGGCCGGCCGCCGCGCGACCTCGGGATTTCGCGCCGCGCTGCGGCCGTTCTTGCTTTCGTCGCGGTCAATCCGATGCCCAATGATGTCAGCATGTGTCCGATCTGATCAATCTATATCGCCGGGTCCTGAGTCCGTCATCGTCAAACTGAGGCGAAAGCGTCGCGTGGCTCGTGGGGCCGCCCCCGGGGCCCGTCGGTTCACGGCAGGCCGGAGCTCCAGGCCTGGCCAGAGGCGGCCTTGTCGTAGCCGTATTGGTAGAGCGCCCGCATGTAGGCGGTATCGAAGCCTTCGGATGGCGGCGCGGGATAGTCGCGCGCGATGTAGGAGAGATGGAAGCCGAAGCGGTTGCGCTTGGCGAAATCATAGGTCGCGTAAATGATCGAGCGGGTCTGCGACTGCGTGATCGCGGACAGGCTGCGCGAGGCGACGTCGATGGTGCTGTTGGACACCAGCTCGAAGTTGCGCTCGATCTTCTTGTTGACGAGGATGTAGATGTCGAGGCGGGACTTGCCGGGCAGGCCGCCCTGCAGCAGCAGCGCTTCCGGCAAGGTCAGCACCGGCGCGGTCACGCCGCCGTCGACATGCATCTCCTGGAACCTGCGGCCCTGGCCTTCGGCGTCGATCATGATCGGCGGAAAGACCAGCGGGATGCTGGCGGAGGCCGCCATCACGTCGCGGAACAGCTTGAGCGCCTCGGGTGTTCCGACCGCGGCGATCTTGCCCATGTCCCAGATTGCGGTGCGCTGGGTGTCGAGGTCGGTCGTCACGATCAGCAGCTTGCGGCCCTTGGCGCTCTCGCGGGCGACTTGCGCCATCAGATCCGGTCCGACGTAGCGCGCGACCAGTTCCCGCAGCCGCGTATTGCCGAACAGGCCGGAGCCGAACAGCACGCGGATGATGCTGGGATCGTTCAGCAGGCTTTCGGCGATGCCGGAGGTGTAGACCTCCTTCAGCGTGTCGTCATATTGCGGACCGAGGAACGCGAACGGCGCGATCAGCCCGCCGGTGCTGACGCCGGAAACGACCGAGAAGGCGGGCCGGGTGCCGGCCGCGCTCCAGCCATTCAGCACGCCGACGCCATAGGCGCCATCCGCGCCGCCGCCGGAGAGCGCCAGATAGTTTCTGGACCCGCCGCGCAGATCCGTCTCGATCCCGAATTTTGCGGCGGGATCGTCGGTGTAGCGGCGCAGGCCGTCGAGATCGAGGACACGTGCAGCAGCGGCATCGGCGGCCGTGTAGGGTGTGCGGGGCAGGGACGTGCAGGCGGCCAGGGCGAGGCTGCCGGCCAGCACGACCGCAGAGGTCAGGCGGCGCATCGCCCATGCGGATGGGCCAGCCGCGGGGCTGGATGCTGTGGTCGAACGCAAGGGCAATGTCATCTGGCGGCGGCTGGCGATCACGCAAATTCGGGCCGCCGGCACGTTCGCCGCGGCACCTCGTCCAGCCCCCGGATAAAACTATACTGTATCGTTTTATTTAACAAGCGGCGGTTTCCATCACGACCGCGTCAGCGCTGTCCCGGTCTGGGGCATTGCCGGACGGGCGGGTTGATCGGGTGCGCCCGGCACGCAATAAGCAGCGCCATGAATCTCCCAGGCGATGGTCTTCCCAATCATTTCGAACTGCTCGGCACCGATGGTCATGCGCGCACGGGCCGGCTGACCACACCGCATGGCGTCGTGCGGACGCCGGCCTTCATGCCGGTCGGAACCGCCGGCGCCATGAAAGGCATGCATTGGCGCGAGGTGCGCGAGGCGGGCGCCGACATCGTGCTCGGCAACACCTATCACCTGATGCTGCGCCCCGGCGCCGAACGGATCGCCGCGCTCGGGGGCTTGCAGAGATTTACCGGCTGGAACGGGCCGATGCTGACGGATTCCGGCGGCTTCCAGGTCATGTCGCTGTCGGCTCTGCGCAAGGTCAGCGAGCAGGCCGTCACCTTCCGCTCGCATATCGACGGTGCCAAGGTCGAACTGTCGCCGGAGCGCTCCATCGAGGTTCAGCGCCTGCTTGGTTCGGACGTCGCCATGCAGATGGACGAATGTGTGCGGCTGCCGGCCGAGCGCGCCGACATCGAGCGTGCCATGCAATTGTCCTTGCGCTGGGCCGAGCGGAGCAAGCGCGCCTTCGAGAGCGCGCCCGACGGCTATATGCTGTTCGGTATCGTGCAGGGGGGCGATGTGCCGCCGCTGCGCTATGCGAGCGCGCGCGGGCTCGTCGACATCGGCTTTCATGGCTATGCGATCGGCGGCCTCGCGGTCGGCGAGCCGCAGGCGGTGATGCTGGCGATGATCGACGAGACCGCGCCGGCGCTGCCTGTCGACCGGCCGCGCTATCTCATGGGTGTCGGCACGCCCGATGACATTCTCGAGGCCGTGAAACGCGGCATCGACATGTTCGACTGCGTGATGCCGACGCGCAACGGCCGTCACGGCGTTGCCTTCACGCGCTTCGGCCAGGTCAATCTGCGCAACGCGCGCCATGCCGACGATCCACGTCCGCTCGACGAAGAGAGCTCATGGCCGTCGGCGCGCAATTACGCGCGTGCCTATCTGCATCATCTGGTCAAGGCCGGCGAGACCCTGGGCGCGATGCTGCTGTCGGACATCAACATCGCCTACTATCAGTTCCTGATGCAGGGCATCAGGAACGCGATCGCAAACGGAACGTTCGACGCGTTCTATCAGCGGACGCGCGAGGACTGGGCGCGGGGCGACATCGCGCCGCGCTGATCCGTCTCCCCGTGCTCAGTTGCAGACGATCCGCGACCTGACGGCATGCTTGGTGACGAAGCCAAAGCCGCAGGTGTCGCAGGTCCAGAGATAGCTGATCACGTGGTCCGAGACGTAGGCGGATGCTTCGGCGGCGACCATGGAGTCGGCGCAGACGGGACAGGTAGGCAACTCGCTGCAACGCGGATCGCGGTGGGGCGCGATGGTCGACAACACTTCAGCGACTGCTGACATCGTGGTGACCTCCCTGCTTCGAAAGACAATCCTAGCATAAGTCGAATCGGTTGACGAGGTCGCAACGCAAATCCGTTGATTTTCTGATAATAGTTGCTCACGCGATTTTGCGTCGCAGCGTATTTTGTCGCGTGTCGCATTGTCGCTGGAGTTTCGTCACGCGCCGTCTCTAACTGCGGAAACACTGCGACAGACTTACCGATTGTCGCCACAGGGAGTCCATCATGGACGCATCGTCCAACACGGGTGCAGCGCACCAACCCGGTCGTGGCCGGGTCTATTCGTCGATCGTCGAAGCCTTCGGCGACACACCGATCGTGCAGTTGCGGAGGCTGCCGGGCATGCACGGTGTCAACGCCACAATCCTGGCCAAGCTCGAATATTTCAATCCGGCGGCGAGCGTGAAGGACCGCATCGGAGCGGCGATGATCATGGCCATGGAGAAGGCGGGCATCATCAAGCCAGACACCGTGCTGATCGAACCGACTTCGGGCAACACCGGTATCGCGCTCGCCTTCGTCGCGGCCTCGCGCGGCTATCGGCTCAAGCTGGTGATGCCGGAATCGATGTCGATCGAGCGGCGCAAGATGCTGGCTTTTCTCGGTGCCGAACTGGTGCTGACGCCCGCGGCGCAAGGCATGAAGGGCGCCATCGCGGCCGCCGAGGAACTGTTGAAGACGACGCCGAATTCGGTGATGCCGCAGCAGTTCAAGAACCTCGCCAATCCGGAGGTGCACCGCCGCACCACCGCCGAGGAGATCTGGAACGACACGGCCGGCAACGTCGATTTCTTCGTCGCCGGCGTCGGCACCGGCGGCACCATCACCGGCGTCGGCCAGGTGTTGAAGTCGCGGAAGCCGGGCTTGCGCGTCGTTGCCGTGGAGCCGGAGGAAAGCCCGGTGCTGTCGGGCGGCCAGCACACACCGCACAAGATTCAGGGCATCGGTGCCGGCTTCGTGCCCGATATTCTCGACCGCGCCGTCATCGACGAGATCGTGAAGATCAATTCGGCCACCGCGATCGAAACTTCGCGGGCGCTGGCGCGCCACGAAGGTATCCCGGGCGGCATCTCCTCGGGCGCGGCCATCGCTGCGGCGCTGCAGATTGGCAAACGGCCGGACGCGGCTGGTAAAACCATCCTGGCGATCGTGCCGTCGTTCTCCGAGCGGTACCTTTCGACCGCCTTGTTCGAGGGAGTCTGACACATGGCGGATCAACCGAGGCGCCCGCGCACGCTGGGCGATGCGCGCACGGAGGCCGAAGCGGCGTTCAAGAAGGTGACCGCCAAGGTCGCCCCGGCGCCGCCGAAGCAGAACGTGGCGCCCGGCGTCCGGGAGCAGGTTACGCTGCGGATCGACCAGGACGTGCTCGAATTCTTCCAGGAGGGCGGTCCCGGCTGGCAGGACCGGATCAACGACGCGTTGCGCAAGGCGGCGGGAAAGTAGCCCTCCCGTCGCGCAAACGAAAAAGCCCGGCGCGCGCCGGGCTTTTCCATGTGGATCATGCTGCGGCTCAGCGGCGGAACATGCCGCCCATCATGCCGCCGACGACTCCGCCCACGAACGCGGCTCCGGGATCGACGCCGCCGCCGTTGTGGCGCGGGGCGGGAGCGCTCTGCTGGGGAGCGCTGGCCCGGCGCGCGGGCTTGGCGCTTTCCTCGCTCGCGACCGGGGTGGTCGCCACGATCTCCGACAGCAGCGCCTTGTGCTGCAGCTTGTTGAGATAGCCGGTCGATGGATAGCCGCGCGCGGCCTGCCAGCGCTTCAGTACGGTGCGGGTCTCCTCGGAGAACACGCCGGTGACCTTGGTGTCGAAACCGAGGCCGGTGAGGCGGCGCTGCACGTCGCGGCGCTGGCCCTTGTCGAGGCCGATCTGGTCCTCGGTCAGCTGCGTGGAATCCTCGGTGAAGGTCGCCGGATCGATCCCCGCATTCAGGTTCCGGGTCGCGGTCGAGGGGCCGCTCTTGATCGCGGCGAGGCGGGCCAGCGCCAGCGGCTTGAACTGTCCGTTGGGATAGGCGGAGAGATAGGCGTTGAGCTCTTCCGGCTTGTTGGATTCCTTCACCGACCGCCAGAACTCGAGTTCGACGCCGTCGGCAGTGCCGCTTGAGACGGCGGCAGGAACGGTACCAGCCGCCATCGGCGCGGCATTGGCCACCTGCTGGGGCGCCTGCGCCGGATTGAGATAGACGGCGCCGATCAAATTGGTGTGTCCCCAGGGCAGCTGGCCCTTGCGGGTTTCCTCGTTGACCTGGGCGCGCACCGCCGTCATCGCCTGCTGGATCTCGACACCGGGCTTGGTGATGTTGTCGATCAGTGCGCGGGTGAACGGGCTGTTGTTGCCCTCCTGGCCGTCCAGCGCGGTCTGGCCCGGCCCGGTCGCGAAGGCGATCAGCGTGCCTTCGCCCGACTTCATCTCGGCAAGGCCGCTCTGCACGTTGACGCTGCGCGTGGCCGAGTTCGACTTGATCTTGGCGGCGAACGGATTGTCGCGGCAGGCATCGAGGAAGACGAGCTTGACCTTGGCGTCGCCCATGGTCTGTTCGAGCGTCAGGTCGATGTTGATGGCGGCTCCGAGCTTGACGTCCATCTCGGACTTGATGTCGGCATCGACGGGCAGGAGATAGTTGGAGCCGCCGACGGCAATGCCGTGGCCTGCATAGTAGAACACAGCGACGTCCGAGCCCTGCGCCTTGCGGCCGAAATCGAGCAGCTTGTCGGTCATCTGGTCTCGGGTGAGGTTCGACCCTTCGATCACCTCGAAGCCGACATTGCGCAAGGTTGCCGCCATCGACTTGGCGTCGATCGGCGGGTTCGGCAGTTGCGCGACGTTCTTGTAGGAACCGTTGCCGACGACAAAGGCGACACGCCGGTCGGCCTTCGCGGCGCTGACCGACAGCGCCATGCACATCAGCGAGACGAGGAATGTGAGAGTGCGCATCTGAAATCCCCACCAGAATCGAATTGCAGGCAGCAACAAATCGACATCGACCCTACACGAAAACGTCCCGTTTCGCGCCAGCAAAACGACGTCCGATCCGCTGCATCGTGGCCGAATATGCACGATGAAATGCCCCATTCAACGTGATGCAAATCACGTTCGGCCACATTGATTTGTCGCGCCAGTCCGCGATGGGTTCACGGCGCGCGGGCGGGAACCGGCGGGGTCGGCCTGAGATTCAGCAGGTTGCCGAACAGGATCAGCGCGGCGCCGAGCACGGTCCAGGCGTCGAGCCGTTCGTTGTAGAGCAGCCAGCCGACCGTTGCGGTGAGGGGAACCCTCAGGAAGTCCATGGGGATGACGATGGTGGCGTCGGCGTAGCGCATCGCGCTGGCGAGGCAGTAGTGCGAGAATGTGCCGCAGACCGCGATCACGGCGAGCCAGGCCCAGGCGTAGGCCGAGGGCCAGGTCCAGACATACAGCGTCGGCACGAAGCCGGCGACCGACTGCACCACCAGCATCCAGAACAGGATCGAAAGCGCGCTTTCGGTTCTGGTCAGCGATTTGACCAGCGCCATCGAGACGCCAAATCCCATGGCGGCGCCGAGGGCGATCAACTGCCCGGGATTGATCTCGCCGGTGGCGGGGCGAACGATCACGATCACGCCGACGAGACCGAGCACGATGGCGCCGATCTTCCAGGGCGTCATGCGCTCGCCGAGGAAGCTTGCGGCGAGGATGGCCGTCCAGATCGGCATCGTGAATTCGATCGCCACCACCTGGCCGATCGGGATCAGAGTCAGCGCGAAGAACCAGCCGAGCTGCGCGAGATAGTGCACGGAATTGCGCGCGATGTGGTCGCGCAGGCGCATCGTCCGCAGCACCTTGAAGCCGCCGGCGCGATAGATGATCGGGGACAACAGGATGAACCCGATCAGCGATCGCACCTCCATGATCTGGAAGACGTTGAGTTCGCGCGTCGTCTCGCGTCCGGCCACGGCCATCACCAGCATCAGGGAGAGCCATCCGGCCATCCACAGGGCGGCCATCGTCTTGGACGGTGCAGTGCTCATGCGGGGGCGGGGATTTCGAACGAAGGAGTGAGGTGAGGGCCGGTATCAACGACCTCGCAGCGCTTTGCAACGGCCAATCTGCGGGTGCTGCGATGCGCGCGCCGTGCTAAAGCGGCTGCGGACAACCAGAAAATCGGGGAGATCGGCCCATGCGCATCCTGCAGCCTGCCGAATGGACGAAACCGCGCGGCTTTTCCCATGGCGTCCTGACCGAAGGGCCGGGTCGCTGGGTGGTGCTCGCCGGTCAGACCGGCGGCGACGAGGGGGGCAATTATGCCCCCGATCTGGCAGCACAGGTGGCAACCGCGCTGAAGCGCATCATCAAGCTGTTGGCAGAGGCCGGCGCCGGCCCGGAGCATATCGTCCGCCTCACCTGGTATCTCACCAGCCGCAGCGAATACGAGGCCGCCGGCGCGGGCGTCGGGGCCGCCTGGAAGGAGACGCTCGGGCGCAATTTTCCGCCGTCGACGCTGCTCTATATGGGCGGCCTGGCCGATGAGCGCGCCAAGGTCGAGACCGAGGTGACCGGGTTCGTCCCGGCCAAATGAAAACGGCCCGGCGATGCCGCCGGGCCGCTTGAGCAGATCGAAACTTGCGTCAGCGCGTGAGCGTGATGGTGGCGCCGCGGAACTGGCTGTCGGCGCGCATCGAGACGTTCTGCTTGTTGCCGGAGGTCTTCAGCGAAATGTTGGCGTTGAACCCGGCGGTCGCGGCGACGAACTCGTAATTTCCGCCGCCGCCGCGGCCCTGAAGCGAGCCGGAAATGTTCCGGCTGGTCTCGGACCAGCTGCCGGCGATGGCGCTGCCCTCGGCCTTGACGTTGGCGCCGAGGTTGAACTTGTAGGCGTCGCTGGCACAGGTCAGCGACATCTCCAGCGTCGGTCCGATCGGCGCATATTTGGCCCGGCAGCGGATCCGCTCGGTCGAGCCGTCATCCAGCGTGACGGTCCCGGCGCCGCTCCAGCTGCCCGCGAGCGGAGCAAACGGGCCGGACTGGGCCCGGGATTCGGTGGTTGTCACTCCCGCCGCAAGCAAAACAGCAGCCGCCATCAGCAGCCGCCGGTTCACGGCGCGAGCCTCGATTGGTCTATTGGCGCGATGCTTCCCACCGCCCGCTGCACGGTATGCCTGCAGATGCTCCATTCCACTTTCCCGATCCGGCGTTGCCGTTGAGTTGACCGTTGGCATATGCACCATTGATCGAAACTTTCACAAGTCCCTCGCGGCCGATGGTGCCGGAAACGTTAGCGCCGGGCGCGGTGATCTTGCCGTCAGCGACCGTCAGCATGGAGCTCGCGGTGGGTTCGCAGGAGCCGGTCTTGGTGACGATGGTGACATGCCAGTTGCCGTCATAGGGGCTCTGGGCGAAGGCGGGAGCGGCGAGGGTGCCGGCAATGGCAGAGGCGGCACAGAACGCCGCAATGCGACCAAAACGCATGAATTCCGTCCTTGAATGTGTCTGATATGTTGACGCTTATTCGGACGAAATGTGACGGAAATTTGTTGCGGTGCCAAACCTCAATTTGTTCCTTGTGGAACAATGGTTTATTCGCGAAATTCGCTCTGATTTTTGAAGCAGAATCAATGCTGCTTCACGTTAAGGATGAACGTCAGGAGAGACTCGGCGCCGCGGTCGCGAATTGCTCGTCCTGGGGTTTGGCGGGCAATGCCTTGTGAACCTTGGCGTACTCGATCACGTCGGCCAGCAGTTTGAGGCCGAGCGGAGCCAGGGCCCGTTCCCACAATTCGCGGGCGGTCTCCCCCTTCTTGACGAAGCACCAGTCCTGGGCGGCGATCGCGCCCGCGTCCATTCGCTCGGCCAGATGATAGATGGTTCCGCCAGCGATCGGATCGCCTTCCTTGATGGTCCATTCCACGGCCGCCTTGCCGCGGTGGCGCGGAAGCAGCGAGGGATGATAGCCGATGCCACCAAGCCTGGCGGCGGCCAGCGCATCCTGGCCGATCCGGGCGTGGCTGTGGGCGGTGATGATCAGGTCGGTGTCCGGGGCGATTTCGGAGGCCACCACCAGTTTCGGATTGGCCTGCACAACGACCTCGATGCCGGCCGACTTGGCGATGGCGGCAAGGCGATCGTCGGCATCGGCGACCACGACCCGCACGATCGAGACGCCACGCTCCCGGAGCATGTTCAGGGTGGTCACGCCGAAATGGCGGGAGCCGACGAGGGTAATGCGCATGGGGATCCAATCCGTCTCGCAACTGCGTCGGTTTCCGATAACACGTCCGGCCGGTGTGTCACCACCCGCAAGACGTATGGGCCGGTTATCAACAGCGCGGGGGGCGTGCGCATCCAGGGCGAGTGCAGGAAGCAGGGACCGAAACGCGATTTGCGGTTCCTGCGGAAGCCGGTGAGGGGATCGGACCCGGTGATCGCGCGGCGCGAGCCCGGCATCGATGACCCGCGGCGTTCCATCCGGTGGATCGAAAATGGTCGGACGGTAACGGGTTCTCAACCTGCCTGGCGTATCGACGAATCCGTCGCGGATTTGTATTGCGTACCGCGACACCAAAAATGTCCCGCCGGCGTGGGTGCGCCGTGCGGGATATTTTTTCCGGGACCGATACCTGATGCCGAGCGCAATCGAGCAGATCGTCGACACCTATGTGCGGTTGAAAAACCGCCGCGGCCTCGACGAGTTGATGATGCACCGGCAGCGGCTGGCGGTCGACCTGAAGAGCAAATCCGGCTACGATTTCAGCCTGCCGATCAGCCAGATCGATGCCGAGATCGCCGTCATCGAGGCGGGGCTCGGCAGGCTCAAGGCCGGAGACGGTCCGACGATCGGAACGGCCGGGCGGATCTGACGCGTCAATCTCTGCGGCCGCCGTCGATGACGGTGAAGAGTGGTCGCGCCACGGTGGGCTCCTCGAGGAGTTCCTCCACCAGCGCGGTCGCTGCGTCGACATATTTCCGCGTCGGCTTGTCGAGCGGACGCCTGGCCTCGTCATCGAGCGCCACTTTCGCCGCTTCCACCAGCTTGCGCATCCGGGTCGCATGGTCGTCGCCGGCGGTGAGGGTGGCGCGGGCGAGCGAGCGCAGCACGAAGAGTTCGCCCTCAAGGCGGAGCAAACGGTCGTTGAGCTTGGTCAGGACGGTGTTGAGATCGGCCATGGCTTGCCCGGACGGGTGATTGCTCCTGATCTACGCGCGAGCGGTGAACGGAGTGCAAACGGCACCCCCGCAATTTGCGTCGGCGCGGCTGGCTGAAACGCGATGCCGGGGTCACGAAGCCGGCGCGCGGGCGAGAAAGTCGCGCGCAAACGTAAGATACCAGTCGAGGCAGGCCGGGTTTGCCATCGCCTCCCTGTTGATGACCTTCTCCACGGGATGGCCGAGCAGCAGCTTCTTGATCGGCAGCTCCTGCTTCTTGCCCGACAGGGTCCGCGGGATCTCGGCGACGGCGAAGATGTCATTGGGGAGGAAGCGCCGTGACAGCCCGGCTTCGATCGCCTTGTTGATCCTGTCTTTCATGCTCGCGTCGAGGCGAACGCCCTCGCGCAACACGACGAACAGCGGCATGTAGCTGTCCCGCCCGAGATATTCGAGGTCGACGACCAGGGAATCCATCACCTCCGGCAGCGCCTCGATCGCGGAATAGAGCTCGCTGGTGCCCATGCGCAGGCCGTGCCGGTTGATCGTCGCATCGCTGCGGCCATAGATGATGCACGAGCCATCCGGATCGACCTTGAGCCAGTCGCCGTGCCGCCACACCGGTCCTCGGCCGCTGCCGTCGAAATTGTCGGGATAGGTCTCGAAATAGCTGGCGCGATAGCGGGCGCCGTCCGCGTCGTTCCAGAAATAGAGCGGCATCGACGGCATCGGCTCGGTGCAGACGAGTTCGCCGACCTCGCCCGTGACGGCGCGGCCCTGTTCGCTGAAAGCTTCGACGGCGGCGCCGAGCAATCGGCACTGCATCGCGCCCGGCGTCTGCGGCAGTTCGCGGTTTCCGCCGATGAAGGCGCCGGCGAAATCGGTGCCGCCGGAGATGTTGGCCCACCAGATGTCGGCCTGCGCCTTGCTGCCATTGGTCTTCGACAGCGCCGCGAAGCGCTCATTGAACCAGGCCTGCGTGTCGGCGCTGAGCGGCGAGCCGGTGGAGCCGAGGCAACGCAGTTGCGAGAGATCGCCGGCCGCGGCGAGGTCGATATCGGCCTTTGCGCAATTGGCGAAGAATGCCGCGCCCGCGCCGAAGAAGGTCGCTTTCGACCGGGCCACGAAACGCCACAGCGTGGACCAGTCCGGCTTGTCCTTTGCGCCGCCCGGGCTGCCGTCGAAGATGCAGCAGGTGGTGCCGCTCAGGAGACCGCCGACCTGCGAATTCCACATGATCCAGCCCGTCGAACTGTACCAGTGATAGCGCTCCCCGAGGGAGTTGGGGTGATAGGAGCAGCCGACGTCGTTGTGCAGCCCGAGCAGCGCCAGCGCGACCAGCACGATGCCGCCATGGCCGTGGACGATCGGCTTGGGCAGGCCGGTCGTGCCGCTCGAATAGACGATCCAGAGCGGATGATCGAAGGGCAGCCAGTCCGGCTCGAACGTGTCGAAATGTGAACCCGTCCTTGCGAGGATGTCGGAGAGCCGCACATCCGGCTCGGCGACCGTACCGGCCTCGCTGTGCAGGATGACGTGCTCGACCGTCGGCAGCGATCGCCGCAACTCGGCGACGACCTCGCGCCGGTCGTGCCGGCGACCGGCATAGGTGACCGCGTCGCAGGCGATCAGCACCCTCGGCTCGATCTGCTTGAAGCGGTCGACCACCGCGGGTGCAGCCATGTCCGGCGCACAGACGCTCCAGATCGCGCCGATACTGGCGGCCGCCAGGAATGCGATGATGGTTTCGGGGATGTTGGGCAGATAGGCCGCGACGCGGTCGCCCGGCCCGATGCCGCGTTCCTTCAGATGAAGCGCGAGCGCCGCGGCCTTGCGGCGCAGCTCCGGCCAGCTCGTCTCGGTCAGCCGGCCGTCTTCGCCGCAGCTCACGATGGCCGGCACGCCGGCGGCGTCGGCCGCCGCGACATGACGGAACACCTGCCGGGCGTAGTTGACCTGAGCGCCCGGAAACCACACGGCGCCCGGCATCCTGCGCGCGGTGATCACGGCCGAAAATGGCGTCGGCGATTGCAGATCGTAGTAGTCCCAGATCGACCGCCAGAAGCCGTCGAGGTCGCGCACCGACCACTGCCGCATGTCCTCGTAGCCGGCAAAGCGGAGGCCGCGTTGCTCGGCGAGCCAGTTGCGGTAGAGGGCGATCTGGGGAACGAAGGGAGCGGTCATTGCAGCGGCGGTTTCCGTGTGGGGCAGGGGCGTTGTAGCCGCTGTCGCCGCAGAGCAGAAGCCGCTTCGCGCAGGTCTCAGCTTCGGACTACCATTGCACGCCGGCCCAGCGTCGGCCGAACACCGGCGGCTTGCTCTTCACCGCGCGCCAGCCGAAGAAATGATGCTTTCCGGACCAACTGTGCACGACGCCGCTGCAGATGCGGCATTTGAAACTGCCGCTATGCGGTTCGTCGTGTTCCTCCCGGGTCGCGGTGTAATTCATGCTGCAGCCGGTGCAGGTGAATTCTTCGGTCGTCCAGATGCTGTTGGCCATTTGCGCGGATTGTTCTTGGAGTTGTTTCGGGACCTTGCGCGAGGCTAGGCACCGCGCTTTGCAGGCGCGTAAACCTTCGCGCGCAAATCCGGTTAATGGCCGTTAGGCAATCCGGCCGGCGTGGCAGCGGCCGGCGCCGGTCAGTCCAAATCGGGCCGCCGGTCAGTCCAAGCGCATTGTGGGTCCGTCGGCTAGATTTGATCCCGGTTGCCTCGTCGGGGCGTGTCAGTCGGGGGGGATGATGCGGAACGGGCTTGTTTTGATGGCAGCACTTGTGGCGCTGCCTGCGCCGGCATTCGCCGCAGATATGCTCACATCCGTGCCGGCCAAGGCGCCGGTCGCGGCCCGGATCTTCAGCTGGACCGGGTTCTACGCCGGTGTTCATGGCGGCGGGGCCTGGAGCAAGTGGACGGGCATCGATCCGACCGATCCGACGGCCGCCTGGACCAGCACGACCGCGAGCGGCGGGGTGGTCGGGGGCCAGATCGGCGGCAACTACCAGATCGGCAATGTCGTGCTCGGCCTCGAAGGCACCGGCGCCTGGTCCAGCCTCACCGTCAATGCCGGCGGTCCGTTTGCCGGCGGAGCCGGCTTCACGCTGTCACTGAAGAACGACTACATCGCCAGTGTTGCTGGCCGCCTCGGTGTCGCCTTCGACCGGGTTCTGCTCTACGCCAAGGGCGGTGCGGCCTTCACCCGCGACAGATACAGCGGCAATGACGGGCTGGGCGGCACGGTCTCCGGCACATTCAATCGCACGGGATGGCTCGCCGGCGGCGGGGTCGAATGGATGTTCATGCCGAACTGGTCCGTGAGGGCCGAGTACAACTACATGGGCTTCGGCACCATCACCGAGCAACTGACGACGACGGGCAATCTGGCCGTCGCGCCGGCCAATGTGAAGCTGAACATCCAGACCGGCACGGTCGGCTTGAACTACCATTTCTAGCGCCATTGTCCCGGACCGCCCTGGCCTGTGGCCGGGCCGGTCGTCTTGACGGCGGATGCGTTGCTGGCAATAACGCGAGGCCCGCAAGTCGCGGAACCCGCGTGATGCCGCAAGGAAAGCCGTGCCCGTGAAAAGTTTGCGTCAGCTCCTGACGGGCGAGGACGTCATCCAGCTCGTGATCCGGCTCGGCCTGCTCGCGCTGCTGATCATCTGGACCTTCCTGATCATCCGCCCCTTCGTGCCGATCCTGGCCTGGAGCGGCGTGCTCGCGGTGGCGTTCTATCCGGCCTTCAGCTGGGTCGCGAAGCTGCTCGGCGGCCGGCCGAAGACCGCGGCGGCGATCCTGACGATGATCACGCTGGGCATCGTGCTGGGGCCGGCGACCTGGCTCGGCCTCAGTGCCGTGGACGGGGTCCGCGAACTGGCGCGCCAGCTCAGTACCGGCGATCTCGCCTTGCAGTCGGCGCCGGAGCAGCTCAAATCGTGGCCGCTCGTCGGTCCCTGGCTCTACGACCTCTGGGAGCAGGCCTACGCCAATATCAGCGCGGTGCTGCGCGAGGTCGCGCCCTATCTCCAGCCGCTGGCCGGCCCGCTGCTCTCGCTCGCCGGCGATGCGAGCCTCGGCACGCTGCAATTCCTCGTCTCGGTGTTCGTGGCCGGCTTCCTGCTGCCGCACGGACCGCGGCTGGTCGAGGCGGGGCGCAGCTTCCTGTTCCGCATCGTGCCGGAGCAGAGCGAGCATTTCCTGTCGCTGGCGGGTGCGACCATCCGCGCGGTCGCCCAGGGCGTGATCGGTGTCGCCATCGTCCAGGCGCTTCTGGCGGGCATCGGCTTCAAGCTTGCTGCCGTGCCGAGCGCGGGACTGCTCGCCTTCATCGTCCTGCTGCTGTCGATCGTACAGATCGGCGCCTTCCTCGTCCTGCTGCCGGTGATCATCTGGATCTGGACGGCCAAGGACGTCACCACGGCGTTGATGCTCACCGTGTTCCTGGTGCTGGTCGGCTTTCTCGACACCATGCTCAAGCCGCTGGTCATGGGGCGTGGACTCAATACGCCCACCATCGTGATTTTCGTCGGCGTGATCGGCGGCACGCTCGCCCATGGCATTGTCGGCCTGTTCATCGGCCCCATCATCCTGTCGGTCGCCTGGGAGATGATGATGGCCTGGATCCGGACCGAGGCCCCCGCCGAGACGACCGCCAGCTGAGCCGGTTCGGGCCCAACGGCCCGCCACCGGATCGCACCTGTCAACTTGTCTATCCGAGTAGACAAGTTACGATAGGTGGCGAATCTGGGTCGGGTTGACGACAGGCAATGGCGAAGTCTTCCAAGCTGGTCGCCGCGAAGCGCGGCAAGGTGTTGCTGGTCAGGCGCCGGTCGGACGGGCTGTGGATGTTCCCGGGCGGCCGCAAGCGTGCGCGCGAGTCCGAGAAGGATTGCCTGCGGCGCGAGATCAAGGAAGAGCTCCCCAAGCTGAAGCTCGGCCGGATCGTCCTGTGGAAGGAAGTGAAGGCCAGGAACAAGCGTTCGGGACGCAAGATGAACGATGCCATCTTCATCGCCAAGGCCGCCAGGGGCCGGCTCGCGATCGGCGACAAGAAGGAGATCGACCGCGCCGCATGGCAGAAGCCGCGCGGCCTGCGTCTGACCCCGACATCGCGCTATATCCGCGACCGGCTGTTTCCGCGCAAGCGCCGCCGGGCGCCGTAACGGACTATTCCGACCGCCCCGCCGTGCGCCGGCGGCCCTCGTAGGAGCGCGAGGTGCCTGCGGACGTATCGGGCGCGGCCCGCCGCGCCGCCTCGGCCTCGCGCTGTTCCTTGCGGACCTTGCGGGCATTGCGCATCGCGCGCCGGATGAACGGGTGCGCCGCGTCTTCAGCGAAGAACAGCACCACCTCGCAGCCCGGGCATTGCCGCGTATAGCCGTCCTGCAACCGGCCGGCACGGTCTCGAAACACGTTCTTGCAACGTGTGCATTGGACCTGGACGAAACTCATGCGGGCACGACAATGACTTCTGGAAATGGAGTGTCAGGTGAGCCCAAATGTCTGAACAAAGCTTGAAGGTGATCGCGGCTAAGGCTTTGCCGCCATCACGTCGAGGCAATGGGTGAGATAGGCGGTGCGATCGCGCGGCAGGACCTTCTCGAGGTCCGCCTTCAGAGCGCATTCGCGCTGCCGCAACTGCTCGGCCCGGCGCTTTTCGGCCGCCTCGCGATATTCGGGAGCGACCTTGCTCGGATCGACCAGTGTCTGGGCGTCGGCGGGCGCGCTCGCGACGAGCGCAAGGGCAACGAAGAAATGGACCGGTTTCAAATGAGCCTCCTGAAAAGGAGGCATGCTAGTCCGGCGATCGCCGCTGCTCAAACCGAAACTGCAGCGCGCAAGTCCATCGGAGCTCAGCGCTCAATCGATCGAGGCGAGGCCGAAGACGAACATCGCGCTCCCGACCACCACCAGAGCGCTCGGTGGACCCCAGATCATCCAGCTGCCCACGAGCGCGAGCAACAGGCCCGCAAGGAGGATGAACACGGAAATCGTTTTTGCATTGCGGGGAAGAACGAAAGGAAGGGGTGGACCAATGCGCCAGTTAGGACAGGGTTCCTGACGAATTTTCGCTCTTGCAAGCGCCCCGGCGACGCGATCTTCGCGCGCTGCCGTACCGCCGATGTCGCATCCGATGCCAACGGAGCGCGCTGGCGCGGTGCCTGCCGCAATATGTCTCGAACAGGAAACGGCTAGGCGGCCTGTTCCTCGAAGGAAGTGTAGATGCGTCCGAGAGGATCGGTGATCCGAACGTCCCAGCATCCGTCAGCAACGAGTTCTCTGGCCTTCTTGAGGGCGGCGGCGAGCGAACTCCGCTTGAGACTGACGACCCCTGCCGTGTCGAACCCGCTGATCTCGAACATGCCGTTCCTCCTGTTTTCCGAAAGCTTACACCTTTTGCAGTCGTTGTCTTGAGTCTTGTTCACGCGTGCGGCCGGCTAGCGCACGGCGATGATCAGGGGTCCGTATTTGACCGGAGTTGCCAGCGCACCTGACGACTCACGCCGCTAACGTGGAATTAAGCCAGAAAGCCTACAACTTGAATCAGTTGCAAGTGAGTGCTGCGTAAAGGAGCCGTCGCGAGGACGTTCCGCGTAAGCCTCCTTTCGCCCATTCATTTGAGGTCAATGCAGATGACCAAGACAACCGAAACGCAAGGCCACGTCGAACAGTTCGATCCTGCCGCGCTCGCGCAGGCCGTCGCAACCACCGAGACCGCTGCTCCGCAATCTCCGGCACCGGCGAAGCCGTCCAGCCGAAAGTCGGTCATGGCGCTCGCGCTGTGTGCGCTGGCGATCAACGGCTCGGCGGCGATCTATACGCTGCCGTCCGATCTTCCTGCGCTGCAGGCGCTGAACGGGCTCAGTCTCGGCAGTCTGGCCGAATTGCTTCCGCACAGCGAGGTGCCCGCGCCGAAGCCGGATCCCGTCATGACGGCCCTGATGGAGATCCAGTCGGCCCAGCAGCAGCACATGGCATCGCTGCTGGAGAACAACCGCATCCTGCAGCAGAATGCGACCCTGACACAGCAGGACTCCGCGGTGCTGCTCTCCCTGAGACAGAGCATCACCGACGAACGGGGCGACGTGAAGAAGGTCTCGTCGCAACTGTCCACGTTGATCGCCAAGATCGACACCCTGCAGAATGTGGTGACGTCGGACGTCACGTCATCCATCCGGCGCGCGCATGCCCGCTATGGTATGTCGTCCGCAATGCGCAAGCGGATCGACCGGCAGTCTAAATCCATCGGGCCGGTCTCGGTCGGAGGCGCGCCGCTGAACGCACCGTCGACCGTCGCCGTGCCTGATAGCTGAACGGCATCGCCTCGTCCGGGCGCTATGGGCCGGCGAGCGTTTTCACGGCTTCGAGAAGACGTTCGAGTCTGAACGGTTTCTGCAGCATGATGCTGCCGGAGACCGGACGCGGCGCGGTATGGGTGTGGCCGGTGGCGTAGATCACGGGAACGCTGGGATTACTCTCCCGGCAGCGAATGGCCACGTCCCAACCGGACATCGGGCCAGCCAATCTCACGTCGGTGAAGATCAGGTCGGGGGCCGTCTGCGCGCACAGTTCAAGCGCACGTTCGCCGCTCTCGGCCTCCATGACCTCGTGCCCGTGCGATTCCAGGATATCCACGACCACGTCGCGAATGAGGTCTTCGTCTTCGACTACAAGAACCCGCAAGTCATCCTCCGGTGGCGCTCTTCGTCCACCAATCGAGGACCCTCGAGCAGAAGCGCGGTCCCGGCTGGGGCAGGTTGGGGGGCTATGGCCGGGACCGCTTCTGCCGGCTCTGGTAGCGAGCCAGCACCCCTCTAACAAGCAGTGACGGCCGGCGGTTCCCGAGGTCATGGAGGTGTCGTTAACGGCAGGCGGCGAACCTGGGAAAGCGGTGGACGGCGAGATCGTTGGATGTGTGACCGTCGAGAACAGCGCCCGAGGCGACCGCCCGGCATGACGCAATGGCTGCTGTGGTGAGCGCGCTGGGGCTCGAACCCAGGACCCCGTGATTAAAAGTCACGTGCTCTACCGGCTGAGCTACGCGCTCCCATGGCCGCTGGATGGCTGGATATCGTCGCCATCGTCTCGGACATGTCGAGAGCATGTCTTGCCGCAACGTTTGAAATGCGCTGCGCGGGAACAACCGGGCGTTTCCGGATCATGCTGTCGGCCCGCGCTGTGTAGGGGCAGTGGCTGCGCAGGTCAATAGCGCGGGTGACGGGCGAAAGCCGTGACGGAGACGGGAAAGTCTCCATCGTTTCCGTCGTTTAGCGCGAAAGCCTCATGCCGATTGGCGGGTGGCCGTCCACGGTGGATGTCAGTTCGTGTCGCGCCGGACCTCGCTCGGCACCGGCTGCGGCGTGCCGACCGGGGTCGGCAGCGCGACCGGGCGCAAACCGATCAGCTCGGCGGTCCGGATCGCGCTGTCGCGCCAGAACTGGAACGAGTTGATGCGGCTGAGCTCGAGGATCGCAATCGCCACGGCGGCGAGGAACGGCAGGCTCTGCAGCACCAGCACGCCGGCGAAGATGTAGATCTCGGTGATCTGCCGGAAGCTGTTGGAAGCGATCAGCACGCCGGCGCCGATCAGGAGCAGGGCGCCGATCACGGCCTCCCAGAACGCCTGGAATTCGATCGACATCCGGGACAGGCCGCCCTTGGAGGTGCGCGCGAACGCGATGTGCTCGGTGATGAGGCCCTGCGCGACCGCGCGCGACACCGTCCACTGCACGCTCATCGCCGCGATCATGGCGCCCAGCATCTGGCCGGGCTTGATGGCGACGCGGGCGCGGTACATCGACAGGAAGTGCGCGAGCGAGACGATGAAGGCGCCGATGATCGGCAGCGTCAGGATCTTGTCGGGAATGGCGATATCGGCAAAGGCGACGATCGGCACCCAGACGAGGTTGAGGAGGGCCACGACGACGCCGAGACTTTCCGCGCCCAGCCAGTTCAGCCAGCCGAGGCCGTATTCGCGCTTCTGGTCGGGCGTCAGCCGGCTCTTGCCGGGGAGGAAGTGCCGCCAGTGCTTCTTGACGATCTGCAGGCCGCCATAGGCCCAGCGGTGCCGCTGCTTCTTGAAGGCCTCGTAGGTGTCGGGCAACAGGCCCTGGCCGTAGCGGTGGTTGGTGTAATGCGTGACCCAGCCCAGTTCCTGGATCGCGAGGCCGAGATCGGAATCCTCGCAGATCGTGTCGGACGACCAGCCGCCGGCCATGTCCATCGCGGCGCGGCGGATCAGGCACATCGTGCCGTGCACGATGATGGCGTTGGCCTCGTTGCGCTGGACCATGCCGATGTCGAAGAAGCCGGCATATTCGCCGTTCATGATGTAGTGCATGATCGACAGGTCGCCGTCGCGATGCTCCTGCGGCGCCTGCACGAGGCCGACGCGCGGGTCGGCGAAGGCGGGAACGAGGTCCTTCAGCCAGTCGGGATCGACGACATAGTCGGCATCGAGAATGCCGATGATCTCGGCGTCGGCGGCGGTGCGGTCCATCGCGATGCGCAGCGCGCCGGCCTTGAAGCCCTGCACCTTCTCGGCATTGATGAACTTGAAGCGCTCACCGAGCGTGCGGCAATGGTCCTGGATCGGCTGCCAGAACGCCGGGTCCGGGGTGTTGTTGATGATGACGACGCATTCGTAGTTCGGGTAGTTCAGCCGCGACAGCGCATCCAGCGTCTGCTTCAGCATCTCGACCGGCTCGAAATAGGCGGGGATGTGGATCGAGACCTTCGGGCAATGGGTCTCAGGCACGCCTTCGATCGTCTTGCCCTTGCTGAGCAGCCGCTGCGGCGGCCGGCCGAAGGCCACGGCGGCGATCTCGTCGATGCGCGCCATCGCGATCAGTACGAGCGGCACCAGCAGGATCATGCCGAGGGTGAGCGCAAAGGCGGAGCCGAACACGAAATAATGCGTGTTCCAGAATGCGAACACGGTGGCGGCCCAGGCGCCGACGCCGTTCGCCGTTGCCGACAGCAGGAAGGCCTGTTTCGCGGTCGCCCGCTCGATACGCAGGATCGGCAGCGAGAGCAGCACGCCGACCAGCAGCGCGATCGCCATCAGCTTCCAATAGTCGGGATTTTCCACCGGTCCGGTCCAGGCGAATTTCGGCTCGCGGCTGGCGTTGAGGATTCCCCAATAGGGGCCGACGCCGCCTTCGAAGAACTTCCAGGGCTGATCGATGGCTTCGACGATGTTGTAGTCCATGCCGAGCGCATCGGCGCGGCTGACGAAGTTGCGCAGTGTCAGCGCCTGCTGGAACGGACCGGGATCGGCGTTGCGCAGATTGTAGCCCTGGCTCGGCCAGCCGAACTCGGCGATCACGATGCGCTTGCCGGGAAACAACTTTCGCAGGAGTTCGTAACGATCGACCGCCTGATCCACCGCCTGGTCGGAGCGGAAGTTCTCCCAATAAGGCAGCACGTGCGCGGCGATGAAATCGACGCTGGAGGCAAGGTCCGGAAAGTCGCGCCAGATGTTCCAGATCTCGCCCGTCGTGACGGGAACGCGGACAGAGCCCTTCACCTTCTTGATCTTGCCGATCAGGTCCTCGACCTTCTGCTCGCCGCGGAAGATCACCTCATTGCCGACCACGATGCCGATCACGTTGCTGTTCTTGCGGGCAAGCTCAATGGCAGCCTTGATCTCCCGCTCGTTGCGATCCTCGTCCTTGTCGATCCAGGCGCCGACCGTGACCTTGAGGCCGAACTCGGCGGCGATCGGCGGTACCAGTTCGTTGCCTTCCGTCGCGGAGTAGGAGCGGATCGCTCGCGTGAGGGTCGAGAGCTTCTTCATGTCCGCGCGAATCTTGTCGGGGTCGACGTTGATGTCGACGACATGCCCCGGTTCGAACGGCGTATAGGACAGGCTCGGGATCAGCCCCTTGAAGTCGGGCGCAGGTTCCTGGTCGCGCAAGCCCCACCACAGCCCGGCGTGAAGCGCGGACACGAGCAACAGAACGGCGGCGACAACGCGCATCGCGGTGAACCAAAAGGGGCTGAGGTGGCAGGGAAGCGGATCCGACCCCGAGATCCGACCGAGTCCGCGGCAAAGGGAGCATACCTCTGCCGCGCGGTTTCACAACTGGCATCGGCTCATGACCTCATGAAGGCAAGCCGTCACGAAGGCATTTTTTCGCGATGGCATGTCTTTTCGCGAAGGCATGTCAGCGCGGAGGCCTGGCCAGTCAGAAATGCGCGGCAGTGCCGAATGTTTCTATGCCGGATCGTTCCTGAACGGGAGCTGAAACGATCGCGGCTATTTCGGGGGCGCGGGGCTCGGGCTTGCCGCGGGGGAGGGGCTCGCGGCGGGCTGGGCGGCGGGGGCGTTGCCGTTGGCCGGCGTCGCCGGCGGCTGGGCGGGGCTGGCAGCCGCCTGCTGGGGCTGAGCGGCCGGGTTGATCCAGCAGGCGTGGACGCGGCTGTCGAGGGTCTCGGCGACCTTTGGATCGATCTGGGCACCGAAGCGCGTCAGGCAGCGGAACGCCGCCTGGATATGGCCGCCGGGGCAGCCGAAACGGTCGTAGAGGTCGAGATGACGGAACGCGGTGTCGAGATCGTCGCGCCACATCAGCCGCACCACGCGGCGGCCGAGCCAGACGCATTCGGGATTGCCGGCCGGGCCGTTGATGACCTGGGCGGCTTCGGCGAATTCGTCGGTGCGGCGCTGGTTCTGGGCGGCGTCCTTGGCTGCGGCGTCGGCCGGCTGCGCGGCGGCCGGCTTGCCCTGGTCGGGCGCGGGCGCTCCACTCTGGGCGAAGGCGCCGGAGAGGCCGGCCATGGCGACGAGAGAGGAGACGGCCAAGGTGGCGGCGAACTGCCGCAGGACCGCATTTCGTGACTGACGCACCCGTTGCCGCATGTATTCCCCAATTGCTCCGCTGGCCGACCGCGCCGAACCCTCGCGGACGCGTTAGCTGATGGCGTCCAAATGGGTCTCCAATGCGGCGGAAATGCCCTGCGGAATCCCATGGCCTGTATTTCGAATTTTGTCCAGCAAAGTCACGCTGCTAGAGCCCGGTCGAACGGCCGCAGCCGAAATCGGCGGGGGAGGACGGCGCAGGTCGCCCGTTACCCCCTTGGCAGACGGCGTGCGAGCGGGTAATCGACGGCGCTTCGCGGAGGATGGAACCGATTTCAGTTCGTACGCCACTGGCGCTTCTGCTCGTCTCGCTGGGTGCGATTGCTGCCGTGTGGTGGTGGCTGGCCACGCCGATCACGCTCGCGCGCGCGCCGATCGATCCCGCGGACAAGGTTCAATGCGTCTCCTACGCGCCGTTCCGCGGCGAGCAGTCGCCTCTCAACGCCTGGACCCATATCGAGGCCGACCAGATCGAGCAGGACCTCCGCCAGCTCAAGGAGATCACGGACTGCGTCCGGACCTACTCCATGGAGAACGGGCTGGATCAGGTGCCGGCGATCGCGGCGAAGCTCGGCGGCATGAAGGTGCTGCAGGGTATCTGGCTCTCCAGCAACCGGTCCAAGAATTACGAGCAGGCCGCGCTCGCCGTTCGCCTCAGCAAGCAGTTCCCCGGTGTCATCACCTCGATCATCGTCGGCAACGAGGTGCTGCTGCGCGGCGAGATGACGACCGCGGACCTCGTCTCCATCATCCGCTCGGTGAAGGCGCAGGTCAGCGTGCCCGTCACCTATGCCGATGTCTGGGAGTTCTGGCTGCGCAACCGCGAGGTCTATGACGCCGTCGACTTCGTCACGATCCACATCCTGCCCTATTGGGAGGATTTTCCGGTCAAGGCGAAGTTCGCGGCGTCCCACGTCGAGGCGATCCGCGAGCGCATGGCGGTGGCGTTTCCCGGCAAGGAAATCCTGATCGGCGAGACCGGCTGGCCGAGCGAAGGGCGCATGCGCGAAGGCGCGCTGCCGTCGCGCGCCAATCAGGCGCGTGTCGTCTCGGAGATCCTGAGCCTCGCCAAGGCGCAGAAATTCCGCGTCAACCTGATCGAGTCCTACGACCAGCCCTGGAAGCGCAAGCTGGAAGGCACGGTCGGCGGCTATTGGGGACTTTACGATTCGGTGCGGCGAAACCTGAAATATCCGCCCGGCGAGCCGATCAGCAATTTCCCGCTGTGGAAATGGTACATGGGCGCCGGCATGGGTCTTTGCGTGCTGGTGTTCGCGGTCGCGGGCGTGACGCTGCGGCGACGGCCCTGGACGCCGCGCTTCTCGGCATGGCTGGGCGTGGCCATCTCGGCGACCTCGGCCGGCATCCTGCTCGGGATCGGCGCCGACAAGATGTACTACGAGAGCAACGGTCTCGGCGGCTGGCTGCTGTGGGGCGCGTTGCTGCTGGCTGGCATCCTGTCACCGATCTTCTGCGCGCAGGCCATGGTGATCGGCCGCAGCCTGCCGACCTTCCTCGACCTGCTCGGACCGCGCGAGGGACGGAAATGGTCGAAGCTCGGCGCCGTGCTCGGCCTGACCCTGGCGGTCACCGCCGTGATCGCGGTGCAGACCGCGCTGGGCTTCGTGTTCGACCCGCGCTACCACGACTTCCCCTACGCCTCGCTGACGATGGCGGTGGTGCCGTTCGCGCTACTGATGCTGAACCGGCCGCAGATCGGCCAGCGTCCCATCGCCGAGTCCGTGTTCGCCGGGCTGCTCGCGATTGCGGCGATCTACATGCTCATCAACGAGGGACGCGACAATTGGCAGTCGCTGTGGACCGGCGCGATCTATCTCTTGTTCGCGTTCACGCTGTGGCGGGCGCGGGCCGAGCAAATCCAAGGATGAGCAGGCCGATCGCAATTCCCGACAGTACGACATTGTAGAGCACGATGCCGAGGCCGGCGGCGATGATGCCGACGGTCAGCAGCACGATCGACGGCCGCAGCAGGTTCAGCGTCGCCACCACCAGCGCGACGATCCCGAACACCGAGTTCTTGAACAGCACGGTCGCCACCGATCGCGCCTTGCAGATCAGCGTCTGCAATCCGGCGTCGCAGGCAAGTCCGACGGTGGAAAGCTCGATGCCGAGATAGCGCAGGTAGAGCGCATAGCCGACCGAGGCGAAGCCGACGACGATGAGGAACTGCACCTGGTAGGGCGAGAGGCGGAAGGGCTTTTTTGTCATGGCGGCAATATGGTCGGGATGGCGGCTCGATGCAATGCGGTGCGCGACCCGTCGGCGGTCGTAAATTCGAACTCGCTACCGCCTGAAGAAAGAGGTCAGCGTCGATGCGGCCGATGCCTCCGGTTTGGGGGCCGGCTGCGCCACCGGAGCGGGGGCGGGCTCCTCACGCTTGGACGTGCGCTTGGAGGAATAGCTGCGCCGGCGCTTGTCGGGCTTGGCGCCGGGGGACGGCGGTGGCGGGACTTCGGCCTGCGGCGCGGTCTCCTGGTTCTTGTCCGAAGTCTTGTCCGAGTTCTTCTCCTGGACCCGGTCCTGCACCTTGTCCGGCGCGCTGCGCAATGACAGCCGCTGGCCGTCGAACACGGTGGTCTCGCAATGGCGTTCGTTCTCGGCGAGGCCTGCGCAGAATTTGGCGGCCGCGGCCGCGTTGAGCAAGGGGCCGGCGCCGAGCCGCAGCTGCATGCCGAGGCCCGTCGTGCCTTCCTTGATCATGATGATCGGACGCAGCGCGGCGAGTTCGGGATTGGACTTCAACAGGCCGCGCCACAGCGCGCGCAACCCGTCGATCGAATTGGCGCCGCCGAGTTCGACCGCAAAGCGGGTCTGCTGAACGGCGATCGCCGGCTGCTCGGACTCGACGGTTTCCGTCGGCTTCGCGGCAGCCATCTCGGTCGCGGCCGGCTCGGCTTTCCTGTCGATCGCCTTATCGACCGGGTCGGCGGCCTGGATCAGTTTCGAGGCGGCAGGATCCGGCGGCGCCATGATCGATTTCTGCGGGACCAGCGGAAGCACCGGCAGTGCCGAGGTTGATTGCGGCGACTGTTGAACCAGCGATGCGGCGGCCGAGGTCTGCTGCGGCGTGGCTGCAGGCTCCTTCGCAGCGTCCCTGGCGGCCTCGTTGCGCGGCTTCTCGTTCGCGGTTGCCGGCGTGGAGGCGACCGGTGCGACGCCGGGGGCGGGCGGCCCCATCGCGGCGGGCACCTCCTGCGGCTTCGGCGCGGCGGCCTGCGCGGATGCGCTCTGCTTCGCGATGGCGCCGGTGACGGAATCCAGCCCCTGTTCGAGCACGGTGACGCGCGAATACAGCCGGTCGCGATCGGTGTTCAGCGTCTCGATGGCGGCGGCAAGCCGGCGCGCCTCGTTCTGGCTCTCCCGCGTCAGGGATTGCAGCCGGTCGGCCTGGCGCGCGAGATCGGCGGAGGCCAGCTGGTCACGACGCCAGCCGAGCTGGGCCTGGTTCGCCATCACCGCCACCACGAGGGCACCGACGGCGGCCACGCCCCACGCACCGAGCCGCAGCCTCATACGGCGGTCGAGGGTGTGCTCCTCGGCAAGGATCGCCGAGAACAGCCCGCCGGTCTCCTTGGTGCCGAAGGCATCCGCCAGTGGGTCGGAATCCTTTGCCATGAACGTTGAGTGCCCAGCCCTGTCCGGCGTCCCCGAATCAATCAGGGAACATTAACAGGAAAAGCGGGCCGCACTTGAATTCCGGGCGTTTGCGGGGGTAGCAAGGCGGCAGCCAGCGGCTGCGCCCGCCGCGAGATCGATTCGGCCGTATTTCACAGGATTTCAATGACCGACCGCTCAAGCCTGACGATCGTGCTCGCCGCCGGTGAAGGCACGCGGATGCGCTCAAGCCTGCCGAAAGTGCTGCATCCGGTCGCGCATCAATCGCTGCTCGCCCACGTGCTCGCCGCGGCTCCGAAGGGAACCGGCACGTCGCTCGCCGTCGTGATCGGCCCCGACCATCAGGCTGTGGCCGATGAAGCCAAACGCATCCGGCCCGATGCCATGACCTTCGTGCAGCGTGAGCGGCTCGGCACCGCTCATGCGGTGCTGGCGGCACGCGAGGCGATCGCGCGCGGCGTCGACGACCTGCTGATCGCGTTCGGCGATACGCCGCTGATCTCGGCCGAGACATTTGCGCGGCTGCGCGCGCCGCTGGCCGGCGGCGCCGCGATTGCCGCGCTCGGTTTTCGCGCCGCCGATCCCACCGGTTACGGCCGCTTCATCGTCGAGGGCGATCGCCTGGTCGCGATCCGCGAACAGGCCGATGCCAGCGCGGAGGAACGCAGGATCGACCTTTGCAATGCCGGTGTGATGGCGATCGACGGCCGCCGTGCGCTCGCGATCCTCGACAAGATTGGCAATGCCAATTCCAAGGGTGAATATTATCTGACGGATGCGGTCGGCATCGTCCGCGAGCAGGGCTGGGAGGCCGTCGTGATCGAGACCGGCGAGGACGAGGTGCGCGGCATCAACACCAAGGCGCAATTGGCGGAAGCGGAGGCGGTGCTGCAAACGCGGCTCCGCAGGGCCGCGATGGAGGCCGGCGTCACGCTGATCGCACCGGAGACGGTGTATCTGTCCGCCGACACCGTGTTCGGCAAGGACGTCACGATCGAGCCGTTCGTGGTAATCGGGCCGGGCGTGTCGATCGCCGACGGCACCGTCATCCATTCGTTCTCGCACATCGTCGAAACGACGCTCGGCAGGAAGGTCTCGATCGGACCCTATGCGCGGCTGCGGCCCGGCACCACGCTCGGCGACGGCGCGCGGATCGGCAATTTCGTCGAGACCAAGGCCGCGACGCTGGAGGCCGGCGTCAAGGTCAACCATCTCTCCTATATTGGCGATGCCACCGTCGGGGCCAATTCCAACATCGGCGCCGGCACCATCACCTGCAACTACGACGGATTCAAGAAGCACAAGACCATCATCGGGCAGGGCGCTTTCGTCGGCACCAATTCCTCGCTGGTCGCGCCGGTGAAGATCGGCAACGGCGCCTATATCGGATCGGGCTCGGTGATCACCCGCGACGTGCCCGACGATGCGATGGCGCTGGAACGAAACCAGCAGACCATCCGGGAAGGCGGAGCCAAGCGCTATCGCGAGATGAAGACGGGCGCCGGCAAGCCGGCGAAGTGAGTGGCAGAAGTGAACGGCAGTTGCGTGCCGGGCGCCCGCTAATCGTCGTCGGCGACTTCCGAGAACATCGCGCGCGTCAGGCGCCAGCCGCGCGGTCTCGCGCGCTTGACCGGTTCGGCGGCGGCCTGCGTGATGAGGACCGGCTTGCTCTGCTTGCCGCGCTCCATGCTGCGCAGCGGCGGTGGCCAATGCGCAAGATGGGTGCCCGTGGTTTCGCTGGCGCGCACGGACATCGCAGGCAGGCCTTTGTCGTTGGATGAGCCTTTCATGGGCTTGGTCTCCTGATGCCGAATCGTTGGTCAAATTCGTTGACGGTGAGTTAATGTTTGCGGTTCAGGATCGGCCACTTCGACGCAGGCGCGCGCCGGGGCCGCGCTGTCTCAATCGGCAATAATTATTGAGTTTCTGGTTCCTTACGAACTTCGCTAAAAGCCGGACGCGTCGTTTAGGCGATTTTTCGACGATTTGGGGGATAGTGATCCGCATGTGCGGGATTGTCGGCATTCTCGGGCGCGAACCGGTTGCAGAGCAATTGGTGGATTCGCTCAAACGTCTTGAATATCGCGGCTACGATTCCGCGGGCGTCGCCACGCTCGAGGGCAATCATCTCGAGCGCCGCCGCGCCGAGGGAAAGCTCAAGAATCTGGAGCAGCGGCTCGAGGCCGAGCCGCTCAAGGGCACGACCGGAATCGGTCACACCCGCTGGGCCACGCACGGCAAGCCGACCGTCAACAACGCCCATCCGCATGCCACCGAGCGCGTCGCCGTGGTCCATAACGGCATCATCGAGAATTTCCGCGAACTCCGCGAGGAGCTCGAGCAGAAGGGCGCGGTCTTCAAGACCGAGACCGACACCGAGATCGTGCTGCATCTCGTCGATGATCTCTTGAGACGCGGCCACAAGCCGGTCGAGGCGGTGAAGCTGGCGCTGGGGCGGCTGCGCGGTGCCTTCGCGCTCGGCTTCATCTTTGCCGGCGACCACGACCTCATGATCGGCGCCCGCAACGGTCCGCCGCTGGCGATCGGCTATGGCGACGGCGAGATGTATCTCGGCTCCGACGCCATCGCGCTCGGCCCGTTCACCGACACGATCAGCTATCTCGAGGACGGCGACTGGGTCGTGCTGACGCGCAAGACCGCCACCATCTTCGACAAGGACGGCCAGCACGTCCAGCGCGAGAAGATCAAGCACGCCGCCTCGACCTCGCTGGTCGACAAGGCCAACTACCGGCATTTCATGGCGAAGGAAATCCATGAGCAGCCGGAAGTGGTGGGCCACACCCTGGCCCGCTATGTCGACATGGCGACCGAGCGCGTCGCGCTGCCGGTCAAGCTGCCATTCGACTTCAACGACATCCGCCGCATCAACATCACCGCCTGCGGCACCGCGAGCTATGCCGGCTTCGTCGCCAAATACTGGTTCGAGCGCTTTGCGCGCGTGCCGGTCGAGGTCGATGTCGCCTCGGAATTCCGATACCGCGAGGCGCCGCTGCGCAAGGGCGATCTCGCCATCTTCATCTCGCAGTCCGGCGAGACCGCCGACACCCTGGCCGCGCTGCGCTATGCCAAGGCCGAGGGCGTGCACACGATCGCCGTCGTCAACGTACCGACCTCGACGATCGCGCGCGAGAGCGAGACCGTGCTGCAGACCCTGGCAGGTCCGGAGATCGGCGTCGCCTCGACCAAGGCCTTCACCTGCCAGCTGATGGTGCTGGCCAACCTCGCCATCGCGGCCGGCAAGGCCCGCGGCGAGTTGTCCGAGGCAGACGAGACCAAGCTCGTGCATGGCCTCGTCGAGATTCCGCGCCTGATGTCGGATGCGCTCACCACCGAGCCCCAGATCGAGAAGCTGGCGCGCGAGATCGCGAAATCGCGCGACGTGCTCTATCTCGGCCGCGGCACCAGCTTTCCGCTGGCGCTGGAAGGGGCGCTGAAGCTGAAGGAAATTTCCTACATCCACGCCGAGGGCTATGCCGCCGGCGAACTCAAGCATGGCCCGATCGCGCTGATCGACGAGACCATGCCCGTCGTGGTCATCGCGCCCTATGACCGCGTCTTCGAGAAGACCGTTTCCAACATGCAGGAGGTCGCTGCCCGCGGCGGCAGGATCATCCTGATGACGGATGCCAAGGGCGCGGCCGAGGCCACGGTCGAATCGCTCGTCACCATCGTCATGCCCGACATGGCGGCCGCGTTCACGCCGATGGTCTATGCCGTCCCTGTGCAGCTGCTCGCCTATCACACGGCTGTCATCATGGGCACCGACGTCGACCAACCGCGCAATCTCGCGAAATCGGTGACCGTCGAATAGGCAGCGCATCAGGCCGGCGCAGGCGACGTGGTCTTCAAAAACCTGCTAGAAGACCGTAGCTTGAGTTTCGCGACCGACCTGGAACCCGTATGACCGCCCGCGACGAGGCGCCTGCGCCTCTTGATCCTGCCCCGGAACCGCATATCGGCCTGATGGGCCGCTTCCGCAATTATTTCCTGACCGGCCTCGTCGTGACGGGGCCGATCGCGATCACGCTCTACCTCGTCTGGTGGTTCGTGACCTGGGTCGATGGCGTGGTGCGACCGTTCGTGCCGCAGGCCTGGCGCCCCGAAACCTATCTGCCCTATGTGATTCCCGGCTGGGGCCTGATCGTCGCGTTCTTTACGCTGACGCTGGTCGGATTTCTCGCCGCCAATCTGATCGGCCGGACCCTGGTCGATATCGGGGAGACCTTGCTCGGTCGCATCCCGGCCGTGCGCGCCATCTATCGCGGCCTCAAGCAGGTGTTCGAGACGCTGTTCTCGGGCAAGGGCTCCAGCTTTCGCAAGGTCGGCCTCGTCGAGTTTCCCTCGCCGGGCATGTGGTCGATCGTGCTGATTTCGCAGGCGCCGAACGAGGACATCGCGCGCAGCCTGCCGGGGCAGGAGGAGCATGTCTCGGTGTTTCTGCCGTGCTCGCCGAACCCCACGACGGGTTTCTTCTTCTACGTGCCGAAGAGCAAGATCATCGAGGTCGATCTCTCCGCCGAAGACGCCGCGACGCTGATCATGTCCGCCGGCGTGGTGCAGCCGGGCTCGGCGCCCGATCCGAAAAAGGCGGCCGCGCTTGCCGGCATGGCCCATGCCGCCCGCATCGCCAACGCCTCCACTTTGCAGCCTGAGCCCGCGAAGGCGGAGTAGGGGCATTCCTTCGCGGGATGGCCGCAGGTCACGCGGAGCTTCGGATCCTCTGCTATCATTCCGGTCGAAATCCAGACCGACCCGGAGTGCATGATGTTCCCGACCATTGCGATCCTCGCGCCCGGCGCCATGGGCAGCGCGGTGGCCCGACGCCTCGGCGAGAACGGTGCCCGCGTGCTGACGTCCCTGCAGGGGCGCAGCCCGGCGACGCAGAGGCGCGCTGCGGAGGCCGGCATGACCGGCGCCGATGACGCTGCCATCGCCGGGGCCGACATCATCCTCTCGATCGTGCCGCCGGGGGAGGCCGTGGCGCTGGCCGAGCGGCTGGCGGCGCTGATCACCTCGCGCGCCCACAAGCCGATCATCGTCGACTGCAACGCGGTCAATGTCGAGACCGTGCGGCGGATCGGCGACATCATCGCCTCCGCGGGGGCCCCGTTCGTCGATGGCGGCATCATCGGCTTTCCGCCGCAGCCCGGTGGCAAGAGTCCCGCCTTCTACATGTCCGGGGAGCGCGCTGGCGACGTCGCGGTTCTGAAGGATTTCGGCCTCGACGTCAGGATCGTCGAGGGCCCGGTCGGCGCGGCATCGGCGCTGAAGATGTCCTATGCCGGCATCGTCAAGGGCCTCGCCGGAATCGGTGCGGCCATGGTGGTGGCGGCGACCAAAGCCGGCGCGGCGGATGCGCTCCGGCACGAACTCGCGCTCAGCCAGCCGGCCGTGCTGGCCCGGCTCGACGTCGCGCTGCCCGACATGATTCCGAAGGCCTATCGCTGGGTCGCGGAGATGCACGAGATCGCCGGCTTCCTCGGCGCCGATCATCCGGCCAGCCAGATCTATCAGGGTTTTGCGCGCTGGTTCGAGCACATCGCCGAGGATGCGAAGGGCGAGGGGGCCGATGCCGCCTTGCTGCGAGCGTTCGCCGGTCATTCCAAGGATAAGACGCAACCCTGAGGCCACCGCGCGAGCGCTTGACTGCGGATCGGCGGCCTCATCATGCAAAACAACTAGCGCGGCAATAAGCCTCCGCGCCGTCCCACACTCAGGGTGGCCGCGGCTCCAAGGAAGACGGCAAGACCGAAGATCCACCCCGACAGGGCGCCGGCCATGATGCCGGACAAAAGCGTCCCGACGGTGCAGCCCAGCCCGATCGTAGCTCCCCAGCCCAGACCAATGCCGCCGACGAGCCCGCGTGTTGCCTGGGCGCCCGTTGGCCATGTCGGGCGGAACTGGCCACTCGCAAGAGCAGCGGCAAAGGCCGCCACGGCGAGGGCGAGGACAAAGCCGCCATTGTTGGAGAAGGCGGCATCACGGACCAAGCTGACGCAGCCGCGCAGCGTGTCGAGACCCTCGAGGCGCGATGGCGCCAGGCCGAGGCTGCCGCTGACCTGTCGGGCGCGGCCGCCCATTTCGGCAGTCACGCCCAGCGGCGCGACGCGCAGATAGGCGACCATGGCCAGCACGCCGATCACTGCTCCGCCCATCCAGGCTGGCCAGCGATCGATCAGGATGCGGGACGGCGTATCCGGGCTGACAGACGGTTCTGCGGCTTCGAAGCGTCGCAGGGAGAGCAGCCAGGCGATCACAACGAGTGCGGCGACTGTCGCGAGCAGCGTGCCGGCATAGCCGAGATGCCGTGGAAGCCACACCACCGATCCCTGCGAAATCAGCTCAAGGTAAAGCGGGTTCCAGGTTGCAAATCCGACGATGAAGCCCAGGAAGGTACCGGCAAGGGCAAAGGGCGCGGTCGGCGATCCTTCCCCGAGGCGGTAGATGTGGGCGCTGATGCAGGAGCCGGAAATGGCCATCCCGGCGCCGAAAACCAGCCCGGCGATCGGCAGTGCGAGGCTGATTGGGCCGATGAAGGCGTCCGGCGGCAGCCGTCCCGTCGCGGGATCCGGTAGCCAGGCGCCGAACACGATCGCATACCCGATGGCTCCTACGCCGAGCGCCATGAGAATGGCCTGCAGGCCGCGCGGGTCGCCGCCGTCGAACCAGTCGCGGAAATTGCAGAAGAAGCAGAAGCGCGAGCGCTGCAGGACAATTCCGAAGGACGCACCGAGAACGATCGACATCGCAAGATTCGGGTTGCCTCCCGCATGGATGAACCAGGCGGCGATGAGCAACATCGCGACGATCGACGCGGCAAGCGCTATGCGAGCCTTCGGAATGCCTGCCGCCGTCAATTGACCTGCCTTGATGAAGTGGAGAAACGGACGCACGGGGCCGTGCGTCCGTCAAGTCTTGCCGTTGCGTGGCCTTATTTGCCGCCCCAGACGGTTCCGGCCACGTTGATCACGGGCAGGCCGACGGTGTTGCCGTACTCGGTCCAGGATCCGTCGTAATTGCGGACATCGTAACCGAGGATTTGCGAGAGCACGAACCAGGTGTGGCTGGAGCGCTCGCCGATCCGGCAATAGACGATGATCGGCTTCGATCCGTCGATACCGGCATCTGCGTAGAGCTTCTTCAGCTCAGCCGCCGGTTTGATCGTCCCATCCTCGTTGACCGCGCGGCCCCAGGGAACGTTGATCGCACCCGGAACGTGACCGGCACGGACCGACAGCTCGGCCGAGCCGGGAGGTGCAAAGATCTTCCCGGAATATTCATCCGGAGAACGGATGTCGACGATCGTTGCTTTCTTGCTGGCCACGGCTTCGCTGACATCGGCCAGCCGCGCACGCAGCTTGGTATTGGAAGCCGAGACCACGACGTTCGAGGCCGGAACGGAGGTCGCACGCGTGTCGTAGGGCCGCTTGTCCGCTTCCCACTTCTTGCGGCCGCCATCCAGCAGCTTCACATTCTCGAAGCCATAGCTCTTGAACACCCATACGCCCCAGGCGGCGAACCAGTTGTTATTGTCGCCGTAGAGGACCAGGGTCGTGTCCTTCTCGAGGCCGAGCTTGCGCGCCAGCGCCTGAAAATTTTCGGGGCTCGCGATGTCGCGCCGGACCGGGTCGACGAGGTCCGTGTGCCACACGACGTTCTGGGCGTTCGGGATGTGGCCGCGCTCGAACAGTCCGGGCTCGACGCTCACTTCGACGATCCGGACTTTGGGATCGCTCGCATTCTTCTCGAGCCATTCGCCGCTCACCAGCGGCCCGGACGGAGCCTGCGCCGAAGCGGCCGTGGTGAGGCCGACCAACAAGGCTACTGCCGCAAACAGTCTTCCAGATTTCATCCTTCTATCCTCCGCAAGATCGACGGGAGCGGCAGCCCGTCACTCAGAGCGTTGCAAGTCAATGCGACGCTTTGTGTAGAGGAATGAAATGAAGGTCTTCCCGTGATGTCGCGCAAAGATATGCATCGTCATGGCCTGCAGCAGGGAAACGAATATCTCCTGCGCGTCAACCTGTCGCGGCGAGCTCTGGCGTGAAGCTGTGGTCCGGACTGAGTGGCGCGCAGTTCGCCCGCGACTGCGGTCGCAGGTGTCGTGGCGAGCCGTGATGTCGGGATGATCGATCCAGCCGTTCGTCCCGGCAGAGACTCAGCCCGCTCCGATCAGCGGGATCGCCTCGTCCCGTTCGTAGAGATACAGCAGACAACGCAGCGCCTCGCCGCGCTCGCCCTTCAGCTTCGGATCGTCCTTGAGGATGCGCAGCGCCTCGTCGCGCGCCTGGGTGATGAGCTGGCCGTGGACCTCCGACCGCGCGATGCGGTAGCCGGGCAGGCCGCTCTGGCGCACACCGAGCACGTCGCCTTCGCCGCGCAGCTTCAGGTCCTCCTCGGCGATGCGGAAGCCGTCGGTGGTCTCGCGGATCACCTTCAGCCGCGCCTTGGACATCTCTCCGAGCGGCTCGGAGTAGAGCAGCAGGCAGGTCGAGGCTTCCGAGCCGCGGCCGATGCGGCCGCGCAGCTGGTGCAGCTGGGCGAGGCCGAAGCGCTCGGCATTCTCGATCACCATGATGGTGGCGGCTGGCACGTCGACACCGACCTCGACCACGGTGGTGGCGACCAGAAGTCCGATCTCGTGCGCGGCGAACTGGCCCATCACGCGGTCTTTTTCGGCGCCCTTCATCTGTCCGTGGACGAGGCCGACGCGGTCGCCGAAGCGCTTCTGCAAGGTCTCGAATCGCTTGGTCGCGTTGGTGAGGTGCTCGGTACCTTCCGCCTCGGATTCCTCCACCAGCGGGCAGATCCAGTACACCAGCTTGCCGGCATCGAGCGCGCGGCCGACGCCGTCCATGACCTCACCGAGCCGGCTCATCGCAATGGTGCGGGTCTCGATCGGCTGCCGCCCGGCCGGCTTCTCGCGCAACTCGCTGATGTCCATGTCGCCGAAATAGGTCAGCACCAGCGTGCGCGGGATTGGCGTCGCGCTCAGCACCAGCACGTCGACGGCTTCGCCCTTCGAGGTCAGCGCGAGGCGCTCGCGCACGCCGAAGCGGTGCTGTTCGTCGACGATGGCGAGCGCGAGATCGCGGAACACGACGTCATCCTGGATCAGGGCGTGGGTGCCGACGAGCAGGTCGATCTCGCCTGCGGCCAGCTGCGCAATGATCTCGCGCCGCTCCTTGCCCTTCTCTCGGCCGGTGAGAATGGCCACGCGCATCCCGGCGCGCGCGGCGAGCGGGGCGATGGTCTTGATGTGCTGCCGCGCCAGGATTTCGGTCGGCGCCATCAGTGCGGCCTGCTTGCCGGCCTCGGCCACGGCTGAAGCGGCGAGCAGCGCCACCACGGTCTTGCCGGAGCCGACGTCGCCCTGCAGCAGGCGCAGCATGCGCACCGGCTGTTGCAGGTCCGCGGCGATCGCGGCCGCGGCGGCCTGCTGGGACGGAGTCAGCGCGTAGGGAAGGGCGTCGATGATCCTGTTGCGCAAATGGCCGTCGCCGGCATTGCGCACGCCCGCCGGACGACGCAGCTGGGCGCGGATCAGGCCCAGCGCGAGCTGCCCCGCCAGCAATTCGTCGAAGGCAAGCCGAGACCAGTAGCGGCGGTCGGGCAGGATGTCGGTCAGCTCGACCGGCTGATGCACGCGCGCCAGCGCCTCCGCCACCGGCGGAAAATCGCAGCGCCGCATGACGTCCGGGCTGATCCATTCCGGCAACGCAGGGAGCTTCTGAAGCGCCTGCGCAACGGCACGGCGGAGCGAGCCGAGCGCCAGTCCCTCTGTCAGAGGGTAGACCGGGTCGATGCCGGACAGTTTGGAGATTGCCTCCTCGTCGAGTACGCGGTCGGGATGCACGATCTGCGGAATGCCGTCATACATCTGCAGCGTGCCGGAGACGTAGCGCTTCTCGCCGAGCGGCAGCAGCTTCTCGACATAGCCGGGCTTGGCGCGGAAGAAGGTCAGCACGACGTCGCCGGTATCGTCGCTGGCGTAGACGAGGTAGGGCGCCCGCGCATTGCGCGGCGGGGGCGGCCGGTGCCGGTCGACAGTGACCTCCAGCGTCACCATGGTTCCCTGGACGGCGTCGCGAATCTTCGGCCGCGCCCGTCGGTCGATCACCTGGCTCGGCAGATGCAGCAACAGATCCACCAGCCGCGGCGTGTCGTTCCTGCCGAGCAGATATTGCAGCAGCTTGTCCTGCTTCGGCCCGACCCCGGGCAGGCTGGTGACGGGAGCAAACAGCGGGTTGAGCAGGCTGGGGCGCATTCGTGCAACAATCGTCATGCGCGGGCTCGCCCCGCGGATCCATCTATTCAGGAGGATGGATTGTCGGGTCAAGCCCGGCAATGGCGCATGACCAATTGCAACAACTACAGGGCTGACATGGCTGCCCTCAGCGGCTATATCACCCCGGCCCGGCACGTCCGGGCTTTCGGCGTTTGACTGGATCAGAGACATGACGGGAACGACACGATCGAGCGAGGGGCTGGACCCCAGGCGCAAGCGGCTGCTGTTCCGCTGCTGGCATCGCGGCACGCGCGAGATGGATCTGATCCTCGGACGATTCGCCGACGCGGAGATCGGCAATCTGTCCGACGCCGAGCTCGACGAGCTCGAAGCGCTGCTCGAGGTCAACGACCCCGATCTCTATGCCGCGATCAGCGGCGACAAGGAACTGCCGGCCGGCGTCGCCGGCGCCCTGTTTGCCCGCATCAAGGGGTATCCGATCGCGGACGGCTATCAATGAAGTCCGGTTCGAAATCCCCGGCCGAGCTGCTTGCGCCCGGCCGGGCGCTGACGCTCGCCAATGTCGCGGAAGGCGCCGAGGGGCTCGTCGTCTCCGATCTGGCGCGGGCGGTCGCGGCGCGGCCGAAGAAGCCCGCCGTCAGCCTTGCGGTGGTCTGCCGGGACGGGGCGCGCATGCAGCAGCTGGAACGCAGTTTGCGCTTCTTCGCACCCGACCTGCCGGTGCTGACCTTTCCGGCCTGGGACTGCCAGCCCTATGACCGCGTCTCGCCGCATGGCGGCATCCTGGCACAGCGCCTGACCACGCTGGCGCGGCTCGCCCCGCTCACCGGCAGCGACAAGCCGCTGATCGTGCTCACCACCGTCAATGCCATCGTGCAGCGTGTGCCGACGCGCGACCTCGTCGCGGCGCAGGCGCTGTCGGTCGCCCCGGGCAATGTGGTGCCGATGGATACGATCGTCGCCTGGCTGGAGCACAACGGCTACAACCGCTCCTCCACCGTCCGCGAGCCCGGCGAATACGCGGTGCGCGGCGGTATCCTCGACCTGTTTCCGGCCGGACTCGACCAGCCCGTGCGCTTCGACTTTTTCGGCGACAGCCTGGAATCGATCCGCTCCTTCGACGCCGAGACCCAGCGCACGCTGCTCGACATGCGCTCGCTCGACCTCGTGCCGGTCTCGGAATTCCAGCTGGTCACCGACACCATTCGCCGCTTCCGCATGGGCTATGTCGCCGAGTTTGGCGCGCCCGAGCGGGACGATGCGCTGTACGAGGCGGTCAGCGAAGGCCGCCGTCATCCCGGCATGGAGCACTGGCTGCCGCTGTTCCAGGACCGGATGGACACGCTGTTCGACTATCTGCAGGGCGCGGCGCTCGCGATCGAGCCGCAGGCCGAGGATGCGGTGCGCGAACGCTTCAGGCAGATCCTCGATTATTACGAGGCAAGGCGCGAGGCGATGGAGCATCCGGGCGGCGGCGCGATCTACAAGCCGCTGCCGCCGGACCGGCTCTATCTGACCGAGGAAGAGTGGGGCAGGCGGATCGGCGACGTGCCGCTGGCGCGCCTGACGCCGTTCTCGGTCCCGACGGACGGGTCCAGCATCGTCGATGCCGGCGCGCGCAAGGGCCGCGATTTCGCGCCCGAACGCAACGATACCACCGTGAACGTGTTCGAGGCCGTGGTCGGCCACGTCATGGCGCTGCAGGCGCAACGCAAGAAAGTCGTGATCGCGCTGTGGAGCGAGGGTTCGCGCGATCGCATGACCTCGATGCTGCGCGACCACAAGCTCGCCCACACCACCAGCGTCAATTCCTGGCGCACGGTGCAGGCGACGCCGCGCAACGAGACCATGCTGGCCGTGCTCGGCCTCGAGAGCGGCTTCGAGACCGACGAGATCGCGCTCATCAGCGAGCAGGACATCCTCGGCGACCGCCTGGTACGGCCGCGCAAGGCGAGCCGCAAGCTCGACAATTTCATCTCGGAGGTGACGAGCCTTGCCGCCGGCGACATCGTCGTCCATGTCGACCACGGCATCGGCCGCTTCGTCGGCCTGCAGACCCTCGACGTCGCCGGCGCGCCGCATGACTGTCTGGAGCTGCGCTATGCCGGCGAGACCAAGCTGTTCCTGCCGGTCGAGAACATCGAGCTGCTGTCGCGCTACGGCTCGGACCAGACCAGCGTCGAACTGGACAAGCTCGGCGGCTCCGGCTGGCAGACGCGCAAGGCCAAGCTGAAGAACCGCATCCGCGAGATCGCGGGCGAGCTGATCAAGATCGCCGCCGAGCGCCAGCTGCACGAAGCGCCGAAACTGCCGGTGCAGCCCGGTCTCTACGACGAGTTCTGCGCGCGCTTCCCGTATGACGAGACCGAGGACCAGCTGGGGGCGATCGAGTCCACGCTGAAGGATCTCGAAAAGGGCCGCCCGATGGATCGCCTGATCTGCGGCGACGTCGGCTTCGGCAAGACGGAGGTGGCGCTGCGCGCGGCGTTCGCGGTGGCGCTCGACGGCAAGCAGGTCGCGGTCGTGGTGCCGACGACGCTGCTGGCGCGCCAGCACTACCGGACCTTCTCCGAGCGCTTCAAGGGCTTCCCTGTGAACGTCGCGCAGGCCTCGCGCCTGATCCCGGCCAAGCAGCTGAACGAGGTCAAGAAGGGCCTCGCTGACGGTGGGGTGGACATCGTCGTCGGCACCCATGCGCTGCTCGGCAAGGCCATCAAGTTCCGCGATCTCGGTCTCCTGATCGTCGACGAGGAGCAGCATTTCGGCGTCAGCCACAAGGAGCGGCTGAAGGCGTTGCGCGCCGAGGTGCATGTGCTGACGCTGTCGGCGACCCCGATCCCGCGCACGCTCCAGCTGGCGCTGACCGGCGTCCGCGAACTCTCGATCATCGCCTCGCCGCCGGTCGACCGCCTCGCGGTGCGCACCTTCGTCGCTCCGCACGATCCCCTGATGATCCGCGAGGCGCTCTTGCGCGAACGCTATCGCGGCGGCCAGGCCTTCTACGTCGTGCCGCGCATCGACGACCTTGCCGAGGTCAAGGACTTTCTCGACAAGAACGTGCCGGAGATGAAGGTCGCGGTCGCGCACGGGCAGATGCCGCCCGCGGTGATCGAGGACATCATGACCGCGTTCTACGACGGCAAGTTCGACATCCTGCTGTCGACGACGATCGTGGAATCCGGCCTCGACATCCCCAACGCAAACACGCTGATCGTGCATCGCGCCGACATGTTCGGCCTCGCCCAGCTCTATCAGCTGCGCGGCCGCGTCGGCCGCTCAAAGCTGCGCGCCTATGCGTTGTTCACGCTGCCGGCGCAGCAGAAGATCACGGCGCTGGCCGAGCGCCGGCTGACCGTGCTGCAATCGCTGGAGACGCTGGGCGCAGGCTTCCAGCTCGCCTCGCATGACCTCGACATCCGCGGCGCCGGCAACATCCTCGGCGAGCAGCAGTCCGGCCACATCAAGGAGGTCGGCTTCGAACTCTATCAGTCGATGCTGGAGGAGGCGATCGTCAACCTCAAGGCCGGCGTCTCAGAGCCCGCCGCCGACCGCTGGTCGCCGACCATCACCATCGGCATGCCGGTGCTCATCCCCGAGGATTATGTCGGCGATCTCTCGGTGCGGCTGTCGCTGTACCGGCGCCTCGCCGATCTCGACACCGAAGAGGAAATCGAGAATTTCGGCGCAGAGATGCGCGACCGCTTCGGCGTGCTGCCCGACGAGGTCCGCTATCTGTTCAAGGTCGCCACCATCAAGGCGTTCTGCCGACGCGCCAATGTCGAGAAGATCGACGCCGGCCCGAAGGGCGCCGTGATCGCGTTCCGCGACAATTCCTTTGCCTATCCCGACCGCCTGGTCACGTTCATCCGCAGCCACGGCCAGGCCGCCAAGGTGCGGCCCGACATGAAGGTGGTGTTCCTGCAGGATTGGGAGACGCCGGAGGAACGGCTTGCCGGAACCACCGAGATCATGCGCCAGCTGGCGCAGCTCGCGCAGAGCAAGAAGGCGGCGTAGGCCGTAGAAACCCGGAGCCGGCATGGCTCCGGGCGCGATTTCAGTCTCTTCGGGCAAACAGCGACATAAAGCCACTTGCGGATCGCGCGGCGCCGGGCCATATCCTCAATATCGAGTTTCGGCCGAACGACTTGGCCTCGCCGCTGACAAGCGCGCCTGACTGACGACCCTCCCTCCAGATCTCGACGGACGCCAATCGTGCTTTTTGAGCGCGGTTACGAACACATCTATCTCAAAGGACGACCCCATGACGACGGGAACTGTGAAGTGGTTTAACAGCCAAAAGGGTTTCGGCTTCATTCAGCCGGACGAAGGTAGCCAGGACGTTTTCGTGCACATCAGCGCGGTCGAACGCGCTGGCCTGGGCACCCTCAATGAGGGCCAGAAAGTATCTTTCGACATCGTTGCAGACCGCCGCTCAGGCAAGTCTGCAGCCGAGAATCTGCGCGCCGAATAAGGCGCCGCAATCATCCATGATGAAGCTTTGACCACGGATGTACTGGCAGAGCTTCGGTTCTCTGAACCCGCGGCCGGTTTACCGGCTGCGGGTTTTTCATAGCGGTTGCGGACCTCGCCGCCATCGCCACAGCTGAAGGTGGACGCGTGTCCGTCAACATCGATCCGAATCCCGACCACGACGACATCATGTACCCGCAGGTCCTGCCGTTCCTGCTGATCCATGCCGGATGCGTCGCGGCGATCTGGACCGGCGTCTCGTGGCAGGCGGCCGCGCTGTGCGCCGGGCTCTATGTCCTGCGCATGTTCGCGATCACGGCCGGCTATCACCGCTACTTCTCGCACCGGTCCTACGCGACCGGTCGGGTGTTCCAGTTCATTCTCGCGGTCCTCGCGCAAAGCAGCGCGCAGAAGAGCGTGCTCTGGTGGGCGGCCAAGCACCGTCATCATCACCTGCATTCGGACACCGCCCAGGACGTGCATTCGCCCCGGCACAAGGGCTTTCTCTACAGCCATGTCGGCTGGATCTTCTATCGGCGGCACGACGCGACGGACCTCGTGAAGGTCGCCGATCTCGCCGCCTATCCCGAACTGATGTGGCTGCACCGGCTGGAGCTTGCACCGGCGGTCGTGCTTGCCGGTGTGTGCTTCCTGGTCGCCGGCTGGTCGGGACTGGTGGTCGGTTTCCTCTGGAGCACCGTGCTGCTCTATCACGCCACGTTCTGCATCAACTCGCTGGCCCATGTTCACGGACGCAAGCGCTATGTGACCGGTGACGATTCCCGCAACAACTGGCTGCTCGCGCTGCTGACGATGGGCGAGGGATGGCACAACAACCATCACGCCTACCAGGCCAGCGCCCGGCAGGGCTTCCACTGGTACGAGATCGACCTGACCTATTACGTCCTGATCGTGCTGTCCTGGTTGGGGATAGTCCGCGACCTGAAGATGCCGCCGGCGCAAGTCTTGCGCAATCAGCAGCAGCTGGGATCGCGCGTGGTGAGGCGGGCCGCAGAACAGCTCGCCGCCCGGTTCGATGCCGAGCGCATTGCGCTGGCAATCCTGACATCGGTCCATGAGACCGAATTATCGGTTCGCGACGCCCTCGCATTGTTGCAGCAGCGCGCAGGCGAGCGCCTGTCCAGCATGCCGACGCGCGAGCAGGTGCTGGCCGAAGCGCAGCGCATGTTCGTCAGGACGATCTCGCTGGACGACATCGTCGACCGCGCCTACGAGCTCCTGACCGACTCCGTCGGCCGGCTTCTGGCGGCTCCGGCCTTGGTGCCCAATGGCACAGCCAGGGGTGGCGCTTAGCCCGCGGCATCCCCATATAGGGGTATGACACATTGGCAGAAGTCCGGTACCCGACAAGCCCCCAAGTCCAAGGCGGAACTCCGCGAGATGCTGACCGAGGCGGTCCGCAACACGCAGCCTGTGCTTGAGTCGTTCAATCGTCCGGCCGCTGGGGCGGAAAAGCCAGGAACGGTCAAATCGAGTTCGTGAGGCCCCGGCGCCGAGGTCCGGCCGCAGGAGCTGCCCGCCAACTCGGAATAGGGTCGCGCCGGCTAGGATGCGGCGCGTGACGCTTCGGCCGACAGCCGCGCCAGCAGCGAACGAGCCGTATCCGACGGCGACAGCGAATCCACGCTGACGATCGGATCGCTGCGCATCTCATGCTTGCCGTTGGAGGTGTGCCGCATCACCGCCGACAGACGGCGGGCGATCATGTGCGCGGTGCGGAAATCGGTCTCCGCGAACACCACGACCACCGAACCATCCTTCTGGGCCGCGCCGAAATCCATCTGCCGCATCAGCCGGCTCAGGATCCGCGCCGCGTCGAGCTGTGCGCGCGAATTGCCGGGATCAAACGCGAAGCGCGCGACCGACAGGCCGCCGCCGCGCGCCAGCGCCTCGTCGACCGCGCGCGAGAAATCACGGGCAAAGGCTTCGACCGTCAGCAGGCCGCTGCGCGGATCGAGCCAGCCGCCGGCGTCGATCGAGCGCAGCGTGCGGCTGAGCTGGGCTTCCATCGCGTGCTGGCGCACCAGGGGTAGCGCATTAGCCGCGACCTTGGCCGGCTCGCCGGTGATCAGTTCGAGATTGGGCAGGTCGTAGCTCTGCGTCAGCTGATGCGCGGTAACGATCACGGGCAGGCTGCGGAAGCGGGTGTCCTCGGCGAGCACCGTCAGGAAGGCGTCGGTGACGCGCGCCGTAAAGCCCTCCGCAAGGACGACGCCGTCGAGATCGCGCGTGTTGAGATGTTTGGCGGCGGCCTCGATCGAGAGCGCACCGACCACGCCGGCGCGCTCTCCCAGCGCGACCGAGAGCGCAGGATAGGCCGCGCCGCGGCCGATCAGCAGCACCGTGGCATCGCGCCCGGGATCACTCTCCGGCAGCGACACCGGGACTTCAGGCAGTCGGCGCAGCACGGTCGCATGCAGGGTGCGGACGCGGAGCGCGGCGCGCAGCCGCGCGATCAGGCGGTCCGGATTGGCGCCACGCGAAGCGAAGGGCAGCACGTTGCCGGGAAGCGGGCTGGTGGCGTCCAGCGCGACGAAGGGCAGATAGAGGGGCTGCGCGGCGATCTTGCGGGCCAGCGGCGCCAGATGCGGTTCATGCCCGTTGCTGAGCGTAGCCATCACGATGGCCGGCTGCACCTGTTCGACCGCGCGGCTGGCGCCGGCCCAGTCGGTGTCGATCACGGGAAAGAGCCGGGCCTCGTCCAGAGCCGCAATGCAGGGCGGCCGCCCGGTGTTGGACACAAACAGGATCGGGCCAGCCTGGGACATCGATGAACTCTGATCACGCAAGGGTGCTGCGCAATCTAGGTCCGTCGCCTTAATTCCGCGTCAACATCGACGCTGAAACTGCGGTTTAGACCGGCCCGGCGCGATCGCGAAAAGCCTCGACCATCAAGGGGTTGAGACCGAGTTGGCTGAGCGCTTCGCGGGCTCTCGCATTGTCCTGCGCCCGTCCGGCGAGCCGATGTCCGGACAACCGGTCGGGCAGGGCCGTGAGCAGCGCGCCCTGGCCGAGCCGCCTGGCCCATTCCTGGAGGTCGTTGGAGAGGAAGCGATAGCCGCCGACGGCCATGATGCCGGAGGGCGGGGCGGTGATGCAGATCGCACCGCTCGGCCGGTCGAGCCGGGCAGCGTAGCCGGTATCGACATGGTCCCGTGGCGCCTGTGGCGTCAGCGTCTCGCCGACCGGCTGCGGCGGGGCGTAGGCGGCAATCGGCACCATCGGCCCGCGCAGGCCGAGCGTGCCCTTCGGGGTCAGCAGGATCTCGCCTGCGATCGAGGAGCCTGACTGCTCCCGCGGGGCGCCGTGCGGGCCGGGCATGACAGGCACGGCCATGCCGTCCTCGCCGCGCCGCGCGCCGAACAGGCCAGCCTCGCCGAACAGATAGACGTCGGTGAACGGCGCGTGCGGCGCGGCCCAGGCCTCGCTGGTCGCCACCTGTTCGGGGGCGCGCCACAGGCCGATGACGTTGCGCAGGCCCGGCATGCGTGAGGCCAGATCGGCATCGCCGAGCCGCAGCGCCAGCGGCGCCGGCGCGATCAGCACCTCGCAGCCATGCGCGTTGATCTGCTGCTCCAGCACGTCGTTCTCGAACGGATGATGCAGGGCCAGCGTGCCGCCGCAGAGCAGCCACACCGCGAGCGAGGAGGCGAGGCCGGCGAACGACATCGGCGTGAACGCCGTCATCACGACCGCGCCCTGCTTGATGTCGGCTTCCAGCGACATCGCCAGCCCGCCGGCGATCAGGCTGAAATGCGGCCGCGGCACCGGGCGAAAGCCTTCCGCGGTGACGTCGAAGGAGATGATCGCGGCCTTGCGCCCATCCTGGATCACCGCGCGCGCGGTGCCTGGCGGATTGGCCAGCACATCGTCGAGCGACGCCATCCCCTCGGGCAGATCGGTGCCGAAGCCGCAGACATGGCGGATCGAGAAGGCCTCGGCGGCGGCATGCATGGCAAGGTCGGCATAGCTGACCCCGTCCACCTTGCTCATGGTGACGATGGCGCGCGCCGCGGTGCGGTTGAGCGCGGCGGTCAGTTCGGCATGCCGCCACAGCAGGGGCAGCACGGCCACGACGAGGCCGGCGCGATGGGCGGCCAGCATGGTGATCACGAACTCGATTGTGTTGGGGAGCTGGACGGCGATGACCGAATTGGCGGGAAGGCCCGATTCGACGAAATGCGCCGACAGCGCCTCGATCGCGGTATCCGCCTCGGCATAGGTCATCCGCCGCGGGTGATGACCGGTGATCCGAAATTTGTTGAGCGGGTCGAGCAGGGCGGGCGCATGCGGCTGCCGCATCAGCGTGCGCTGAAACAGCGTGTCGAGCGTCGGCGATACGGCTGGCTGGTTCACGGCGTCACTTCGCTTCGCTCGCTTGAGGCTGCCCCTTCGACCACCACGTCTCCGGCAGATAGCCGGACAGCGCGGTCGCCTTCGGTCGTTCTATCCGATTCCACCGTGCGATCCATTGCTCGGATACGTTAAACAGGGGGATTGTGTAGACGCCGGCGATCAGGACGCGGTCGAGCGCGCGGACCGCCGAGACGAATCCCGTATGATCACGGGCCTCGAGCAGGGCGGCGATCATGGCATCGATGGCGGGATCGCGGGCGCCCATGTAGTTGCGGGTGCCCGGGTTGTCGGCGGCGGCACTGCCCCAGTAGAAGTATTGCTCGTTGCCCGGCGACAGCGACTGGTCCCAGCGGTTCTGGATCATGTCGAACTCGTAGCCGAGCCGGCGCTGGTCGAATTGCACGGGATCGACCGACCGCACCGTCGGCTCGATGCCGGCGCGCCTGAGGTCGCGCTGGAAGGCCAGCGCGATGCGCTCCTGGTCGCGGGTCGTCACCAGGATCTCGAAGCTGAACGGCGCCTTGGTGGTGCGGTTGCGCAGCACGGTGCCGTCGAGTTCGTAGCCGGCCTCCGACAGCAGCTTCAGTGCCGCGCGCAGCGTGGTCCGGTCGCGTCCCGAACCGTCGGTGACGGGCAGGCGGTAGCTGCCGTCGAGAATGTCGGGCGGGATCTGCGCGGCAAAGGGCGCGAGCAATTCGCGCTCGCGTGCATCCGCCGGCCGGCCATAGGCGGAGAGGTCGGAGCCGGCGAAATAGCCGGCGGCGCGCGCATACAGCCCGAAGAAATAGTTGCGGTTGACCAGCTCGAAATCGAACAGCAGCGTCAGCGCCTGCCGCACGCGGATATCGGCGAACAGCGGGCGGCGCGTGTTGAACACCAGGAATTCGGACGGTTGCGGCACGCCGGGCCTTGTGGTGTCGCGGAGCACCTCGCCGCTGCGCACGGCCGGGAAGTCGTAGCCGTCGTGCCAGCGCAGCGGTTCGTTCTCGACCCTGAAATCATAGAGCCCGCGCTTGAAGGCCTCGAACTGGCCATTGGCCTCGCGGAAATAGTCGAGCCTGATCTCGTCGAAATTGTAGAGCCCGCGATTGATGGGCAGATCGCGCCCCCAATAATCGGGATTGCGCGTCAGCGTCACGCTGGCACCGGGCTTCACCGCCGTGACGCGATAGGGCCCGGAGCCGACCGGTCCGGTCAGCGAGGTCTCCTCGAAGGTGGCGACGTCGACCGCATGTTTCGGCAGGACCGGCATCAGGCCGAGGATCAGCGGCAATTCGCGGTCGTTGGCGCCTTTGAGGTCGAAGCGGACGGTGAGGGGATCGGGCGTCTCGGCCTTCACCACCTTGGCATAATATTGCCGGTGGTTGGGCCGGCCGTGGTCGCGCAGCAATTGCCAGGAGAAGATGACGTCCTCCGCAGTGACCGGCTTGCCGTCGGAGAAGCGGGCGCGCGGATCCAGGCGGAACGTCACATAGGTCCGGTCATCGTCGGTCTCGACGGTCCGGGCGAGCAGGCCGTAGAGCGTGAACGGCTCGTCATAGCCGCGCGCCATCAGGCTCTCGATCACGTAGTTCCGCATCTGCTGCACGGCCAGCCCCTTCACAATCAGGGGATTGAGGCTGTCGAACGTGCCGAGAATGCCCCAGGTCAGCCGCCCGCCCTTGGGCGCGTCGGGATTGACATAGGGCATGCGGTTGAAGCCGGCCTGCATCGCCGGCTTGCCGTGCATGGCGATGGCATGAGCTTCCTCGGCGCGCGCGCTCTTGGCCGACGGGCACGCGAAAAGAGCTGAAACAAGCACCGCAGTGACGATAGACGACGGGAAGCCGAAATCCCTCAGAACGGCCTCCACGCGGCGCTGGAACATGAACATCGTGACACGTTGATTCGAGAACCGTGGCAGCCCGAATCCTAGCACAGGGAGTCCCGCCGAGGGCTTCCGATGGCTCGCTTCAAGCCGCGCTCAAACGCGCTTGCCGGCATTGATCTTTTCGTCGGCCACGTTAAGAAGGCGGGCAATCGCGCAGGTGCGCCGGGCCGGTCAACTATCCGCCTCAATTGACGGGGAGACAGCCGCGCCAGCGGCTAGGTTCGGCGCTTCGGAGCGGTTCGGGCGCTTCCCGTTCAGAAAGGGTTTTCCGCAATGAATTTCCGTTACTTGGCCGCGTCCGTCCGGCCGCGCGGGCGACTTCTCGCCCTGTTGACGGCGACGGCGTTGGTCGTTCCGGTGGCAGCTGAGGCCCAGGCTCCTGCGCCGGCCCCCGGTGCGCCGAAGGCGGCCCCTGCGGCTCCGGCTGCGCCCAAGGCCGCTCCCAAGGCCGCCCCGAAGGGTCCGGCCGCCCAGGCGCCCGCCCAGCAGGCTCCCGCCCCGGCGCAGCAGGGCGCAGCCCAGCCCGCCGACCAGCAGATCCAGCTGATCTACGCCCCCTGGACCAAGTTCTGCCTGAAGGGTCAGGATGCCAACGCCAAGCAGGTCTGCTTCACCGGCAAGGATGGCCGCATCGAATCCGGCCAGCCGGTCATCGCCGCTGTCATCATCGAGCCCGAAGGCGAGCCGAAGAAGATCCTGCGCGTGACGCTGCCGCTCGGCATGCAGCTCGTGCACGGCACCCGCATCATCGTCGACAGCAATGCGCCGCTGCAGCAGCCCTATGTGATCTGCTTCCAGAACGGCTGCATGTCCGACTACGAGGCCACGCCCGAACTGATCGCCAGCATGAAGAAGGGCCAGAACCTCGTCGTGCAGGCGATCAACGCCAACGGCGCGCCGCTGACCCTGCCGCTGCCGCTCTCCGGCGAATTCCAGAAGGCTTATGACGGTCCGCCGACCGATCCGAAGGTGTTCGAGGAAACCCAGAAGAAGCTGCAGGAAGAGCTGCAGAAGAAGGCCGACGAGCAGCGCAAGAAGCTCGAGCAGAGCGGTGCTGCCCCCGGCGCCGCGCCGACCGGCCAGAAGTAATCCGGCATCAAGGCCGACACGAAAAAGGCGCTCGGATCGAGCGCCTTTTTTATTGGGTTTCTTGACCGCCTGACGGCGCGGAGGCCTCAGTTCAGCGACGGATTGCGCGGACGGTAGCCGCCGGCCTTGTCCTTGATGAAGATCTCGGCGACCTGCGAATGGCGGATCGGCTCGCCCGACTCGTCCGGCAGCAGGTTCTGCTCGGACACATAGGCGACGTACTCCGACTCGGCGTTTTCCGCGAGCAGGTGATAGAAGGGTTGATCCTTGTGGGGCCGGACCTCTTCGGGGATCGACAGCCACCACTCCTCGGTATTGTTGAATTCCGGATCGATGTCGAAGATCACCCCCCGGAACGAGAAGATCCGGTGGCGAACGACCTGTCCGATCTGAAATTTGGCGGTCCGCGTCTTAATCATTCGTCGTCGATAGACCAGGATTGTGGCCGATGCTAGTGCCCACATCTGGAATTAACCTTGGCAGGCGGAGCAGGTAGCTCCGAAGTGTTCAGAAAAAACTTCATCAATGGTCGATATCCTCAATCTGGCTCTACCTTATTTCGGCTTGATCTTCGTCGGCTTCGCGTGCGGCAAGCTCAAATCGCTGCCGGAATCGGGCCTCGCCTGGATGAACTTCTTCCTGCTCTACGTGTCGCTTCCGGCCCTGCTGTTTGCGATCATGTCGAAGACGCCGTTTTCGGAATTGAACAACCCGCCCTTCCTGGTCGCGACCACGCTGGCGACGGTCGCGGCCTTCACCATCGCGCTCGTGGCCGGCAAGGTGCTCGGACGGCTGACGCTGCGCGAAGCGACGCTGGCGGGCCTGTCCGGCGGCTACGGCAATATCGGCTATATGGGACCGGGACTGGCGCTGGCGGTGCTGGGTCCGAAGGCATCGGCGCCGACCGCACTGATCTTCTGCTGCGACAGCATCTTCCTGTTCACGATCGTGCCGCTGCTGATCGAACTGTCCGACCGCGATCATCCCTCGATCGTGCATGCCTTCGGCGTCGTGCTGAAGCAGATCGTGCTCAACCCTCTGATCATGTCGGCCTGTTTCGGCGCGGCGGTGGCGGCGCTGCATATCGAGATGCCGCTCGCACTCGACCGCACCATCACCTTCCTCCAGAACGCCGCCGCGCCGACCGCGCTGTTCGTGCTCGGCGTGACGGTGGCGCTGCGCCCGTTCGACCGTGTGCCCTGGGAGGTGCCGGGCGTGGTCGCCGTGAAGCTGCTGATTCACCCGCTGATGGCGTTCGGGTTGATGCTGGCGTTCGGTCCGTTCGCACAGCCCTGGGCCGCGACCGCGATCCTGATGTCCTCGCTGCCGCCGGCGCTGAACGTTTTCGTGATCGCGCGGCAGAACAACGCCTGGATCGAGCCAGCCTCGGTCGCCGTGCTGCTCGGCACCTTCGCCTCGGTGGTCACGCTGACCACCGTGATGTGGGCGATCCAGACCGGCCGGCTTGCGTTTCCGTGACGGACGTTCGCGCTGGCCTTACCGCCGCCAGGTCGGCGTCAGTCCCTCGCGCATCGCAAAGCGGCGGAGCGGGCCGATGGCGCCGAGCAGATGCATGCCGACGGCGCGGACCGGCTGGAGCGGCAGGAAGTCGTTGAGCAGCGAGCGGTTGGCGATGTCGATCGCGAAGGTCCGGCTCAGAATGTCGGGGCGCCGGGCACGGTCGTAGCGTTGCAGCACGCCTTCTGCGCCTGGATCCTGCCCTGCGGCGAGGGCCTCGCCCGCGAGCCGGGCGATATCGGCGGCATCGCGCAGGCCGAGATTGAGGCCCTGGGCGCCGATCGGGGGGACCACATGGGCGGCTTCGCCGACCAGCGCGATACGGTCGCGTCCATAGGATCGCGGCCGTTCGATCGCCAGCGGAAACAGGTTGCGGCCAGGGGCGACCGTCATGCGGCCGAGGATCGAGTGCGACTGCGTCTCGATGGCCATGGACAGGTCCTCGTCGCTCAGCCCGGCCAGCCGCTCGGCCTCCGCCGGGGCGCTGACCCAGACCACGCTGCAGCGGTCGCCGGGCAGGGGCACGAACACGCAGGGCCCGTGCGGCGTGTGGAACTCGGTCGAGACGTTGCGATGCGGCCGCGTGTGGCTGACATTGAAGGTCAGCGCGGTCTGCGTCAGCTCGCGCCGCGTCACCTCGATGCCGGCGGCCTCCCGGCACAGCGAGTGGCGCCCGTCGGCGCCCACCACGAGCCGCGCCGAGAGGAATGACGCCGACGTCGTGCGGACCGCAACATCGTCGGGGCCGGTCACGATGCTGTCGGCCTCGTCGTCGAAACGTACGAGGTTTGGCAGTTCGGCCGCGCGCTCTTCCAGCGCCAGCATCAGCGCGCGGTTGTCGATGTTGTAGCCGAAGGCCTCGCGTCCGATCTCGTGGCTGGAGAAGCGCACTTCCGGCGCGCGGATCAGCCGTCCGGTGTCGTCGACGAGGCGCATGACCTCGAGCGCGGCCGCCTTGTCCTGGCAGCGTCGCCAGACGTCGAGCGTCTTGAGCAGGTCGATGGAGGCTCCGAGCAGCGCGGTGGTGCGGTTGTCGGCATAGGGCACATGGCGCGCCACCAGCGCGATCCGCCCACCGGTTTGCGCCAGCGCGATCGCCGCTGCGAGCCCGGCCGGTCCGCCGCCGATCACGGCAGCGTCGAAATGTGTCGAAGCGTCTGTCATGGAAGGACATTTGACCCGCCGCGCGGCAATTTCAAGTCCGCTGATGCCGCAATGGCCGATGTGCAAACCGGTCTCATTCTGGTAGCAGGGGCCATGGACAGCCGGCAGGATTCCCTACGGCCGAGACCCGCGGTTCGCGCCGCGGCCTTCTCGGTCCACATCTTCACCGCCTTCGGCGCGGCGATCGCGCTGCTGGCGATGCTGGAGGCCGTGCGCGAGCACTGGGCGGCGATGTTTCAGTGGCTCGGCGTGGCCCTGATCATCGATGCGATCGACGGCCCGATCGCGCGCCGGCTCGACGTCAAGAACGTGCAGCCGAACTGGTCGGGCGACGTGCTCGATCTCGTCGTCGATTTCCTGACCTATGTGTTCGTGCCGGCCTATGCGATCGTCGCGAGCGGGCTGCTGCTGCCGGTCGCCGCGCCGCTGCTCGGCATCGCCATCATCGTCACCAGCGCGTTATATTTCGCCGATCAGCGCATGAAGGCGGACGACAATCACTTCCGCGGATTTCCGGCGCTCTGGAACGCGGTGGCCTTCTATCTCTTCCTGCTGCACTGGCCGCCATTGGCCTCGACGCTGCTGGTGGCGGCGCTGATCGTGCTGACCTTCGTGCCGTTCCACGTGCTGCATCCGGTCCGCGTCGTCCGGCTGCGCTGGCTGACCATGTCACTGATCGTGCTCTGGGGCCTGCTGGCGTTCTACGCGCTCGACAGCGACTTCCGCGTCGAGAGCTGGGTGACCGCCGCGCTCTGCGCCATCGCGCTGTGGATCGCCTTCAGCGACGCCCTGATCCGGCTGGCGAGATCCTTCGCATGATGCACCTCTTGACCAGCCCCGAGGCCTGGGCCGCGCTGCTGACGCTGACCGCGCTCGAGATCGTGCTCGGCATCGACAACGTCATCTTCCTGTCGGTGATCGTCTCGCGCATTCCCGAACAACAGGCGCTGCGGGCCCGCCAGATCGGACTGGCGCTGGCGCTGATCTTCCGCATCATCCTGCTCAGCGTGCTGGTCTGGCTGATCGGCCTGACCGCGCCGGTGATGTCCGTCGCCGGCTACGATTTCTCCTGGCGCGACCTGATCCTGATCGGCGGCGGCCTGTTCCTGATCGCCAAGGCGACCCACGAGATCCACGCCGAGGTCGAGGCCGATCACGGCGAGAACCAGAAGGCGTCCGGCCGGCATGCCTTCGCCCTGGTGATCGCCCAGATCATCGTGATCGACATCGTGTTCTCGCTGGATTCGATCATCACCGCGATCGGCATGGCGCAGGATATCGAGATCATGATCGCCGCCGTCGTGATCGCCTGCGTGGTGATGTACATCTCGTCAGGGCCGGTGGCGCGCTTCGTCGCGGAGCATCCGACCACGAAGATGCTGGCGCTGGCTTTCCTCGTGCTGATCGGCGTCGCGCTGGTCGCGGACGGATTCAAGTTCCACATTCCGCGCGGCTACATCTATTTCGCCATCGCGTTCTCGGCGGCCGTCGAACTGTTCAACGTGCTGGCGCGGCGCAACCGCCGCAAGGCCGGAAAACCACATGCGTAAGGCGCGCGGCGCCGTCGCCGAGTTGACAAGGCGGGGGTGATGCCCTTCGCTTGGAGTGTCTGCGGGAAAAGGAGATCGGGTGATGACCAAAGCGGTTCGTGTGCACAAGGTCGGAGGCCCCGAGGCGCTGGTCTATGAGAGCGTGGACGTCCCGGCGCCGGGACCTGGCGAGGTGCGCATCCGCCAGCATGCGGTCGGGCTCAACTTCATCGACGTCTACTACCGCACCGGCCTCTACAAGGCGCCGGGCCTGCCCTTCATCGCCGGCAACGAAGCCTCGGGCGAGGTCATCGCGGTCGGTCCGGGCGTGACCAATTTCCATCTCGGCGACCGTGTCGCCTACTACCACAATCTCGGCGCCTATGCCGGTGAGCGCAACATCCCCTGGGAGCGGCTGGTCAAGCTGCCCGACCACATCACCTACGAGCAGGGCGCCGTGCTGATGCTGAAGGGGCTGACGGTCTGGTATCTCCTGCACAAGACCTTCAGGGTCGAGCCGCATCACCGCGTGCTGATCCACGCCGCCGCCGGCGGCATCGGCCTCCTGGCGTGCCAATGGGCGAGGGCGCTCGGCGCGCATGTCATCGGCACCGTCGGCTCGCGCGAGAAGGCGGAGCTGGCCGAGGCCAATGGCTGCGACCACGTCATCCTCTACAATGAGGAGGACTTCGTCGCCCGCGTCAAACAAATCAGCCGCAACGAGGGCTGCGACGTCGTCTATGACGGCGTTGGCAAGGCGACCTTCCCGGGTTCGCTGTCCTGCCTGAAGCCGCGCGGCATGTTCGTCTCGTTCGGCAATGCCTCGGGCCCGGTGCCGCCGTTCTCGATCGCCGAGCTGAACAATCACGGCTCGCTGTTCGCGACCCGGCCGAAGCTCAACGACTACATCGGCACCCGCAAGGAACTGCTGGAAGGCGCCGACACGCTGTTCGCGGCCGTCATCAACGGCAAGCTGCATGTGCCGATCAACCACGCCTACGCGCTGAAGGATGCCGCGAAGGCGCATATCGATCTCGAGGGCCGCAAGACCACGGGCGCGTCGATTCTGAAGCCGTAGGCGTCTCGCATTTGGGATGCCGTCATGCCCGGGCTTGTCCCGGGCATCCACGTTCTTCGCGGCCGGCGTCAAGGCGTGGATGGCCGGGACAAGCCCGGCCATGACGCGGAGGGCGAGCGCAGCTTACGCCACCAGCCTTGCCGCGCCCGCCTTCGTCAATATCCCGTCGAGACAGTCGATCATCTCGGCGATCGCCGCCTTCGTGACGTTCAATGCCGGCATGAAGCGGAGCGCATCGACCTGGGGCGCGTTCAGCAGCACGCCGGCCTCGAAGGCCTGCGCCACCACGGCCTGTGCGATCGGCAGCTTGAGGTCGAGCGCCAGCAGCAGGCCGCGCCCCCGTACGCCGCCGAGGCCGTGCCGCGCCGAGACCTTCTGCAACTCGCTCTCGAGCAGGAGGCCGGTCTCGGTGACGGTCTTCAGGAAGTCCGGCGTGTTCACCTGCTCCAGCACCGCAAGTCCCGCTGCGCACATCACCGGATTGCCGCAGAACGTGCCGCCCTGGTCGCCGTGTTCGAAGCAGGATGCGCGTTCCGTCGCGAGCAATGCTGCGAGCGGCACGCCGCCGCCGATGCCCTTGCCGAGCGTCATGATGTCGGGCGCAATAGCTGTGTGCTCGTAGTGGAACAGCTTTCCGGTCCGGCCCATGCCGGTCTGGATCTCGTCGAAGATCAGCAGCAGGCCGTGCGCCTGGGTCAGCGCCCGCAGGTCCTGCAGGAACTGGTCGGTGGCCATCCACACGCCGGATTCGCCCTGGATCGGCTCCAGCATCACCGCGACGGTGTTGCCGGTGATCAGCCTTTCGACCGAGGCGATGTCGTTGAGCTTCGCCTTCTTGAAGCCGGCGACCTTCGGCTCGAACATCGGCTCGAACGCCTTCTTGCCCGACGCCGACATCATCGCGAGGGTGCGGCCGTGGAAGCCGTTCTCGAAGGTGATGATCTCGAACGCGCCGTTCCTGTGCAGGCTGCCATATTTGCGCGCCAGCTTGATCGCGCCCTCATTGGCTTCCGCACCGGAATTGGCGAAGAACACCTGGTCGAAGGCGCTGTTGTCGACCAGCGCCTTCGCAAGCTGCAGGCTCGGCTCGTTGTAGAAGGCCGGGCTCGGCGTCAGCAGCCGCCTGGCCTGTGCGGCGATCGCGTCGGCGACCGCCGGCGGCGAATGGCCGAGGCAGTTCACGGCCCAGCCCTGCACGAAATCGAGATACTTCTTTCGGTTGTGGTCCCAGAGATAGGAGCCGGCGCCGCGGACGAACACGGTCTGCGGCCGTGCGGTGATGTCCATCAGCACGTCATACGGATAGCTGGCGTCGGTCATGTCGAACTCCTCATGGGGCGGGTGGAAAAGGGGACGCGGACAGCAAAAAGGCCGCACCTTGCGGGTGCGGCCTTTTCGAGAACTTTCGCTGAATTCAGATCTTCAGCGGCGTCGTCGGACATGGCGCACCCTCTCGTCGTCGCGGGTGCGACGGCGGAGCACGGTGGTGCGCTGGTGGGTCCGGTTGATCATGGGCGGGGTCCGTACAGCCGATCGGGATGGTTTGTCAAGCGGGAGGTTCGCAAACCACCGGCCTCGCATGCATCGATCAGGTCAGATGCGGCGCTTCCTCGGCGTCGTTGTCGCCCCAGTCCGCATCCGCGATCTCGGTGTCGATCAGCTCGCCGCGCAGTAGCTTGAGCGGCGATGTCCAGTACAGCGCGATGTTGTGGAAGGGATCGGTCAACACCTTGAAGGCCCACACCAGGCCGGTGGTGACGTCGCGGGTGACGAACAGCTGGAGCATGCGGGCGAGGCCGCCGCCGATGCCGATCGCAAGCCAGAGCGCGCCGACATGGCGGACGAAGTCGAGCCGGTCCGCCGGCGCATCGAACAGTCCGAACGGCGTCGGATACACGTAGAGCACGATCGGCGCGCTGCCCCAGACCAGCAACAGGATGATCTTGCGGGTCTGGTTGTAGCCGACCTTCACCGCTTCCTTGTAATCGTTGCTGACGTCGTTGACGGTGTCATAGCCGTTCGGCTCGAAGAAGAAATGTCCGGTCTGCCGCGTCAGCATCGCGAGCCAGCCGACGAGTCCGGCAAGGGCAGGGTCCTTGAAGAGCAGCGCATAGCAACCAAGGAAGATCAGGGCGCTGATCAGGTGCAGCGTCTGGTTGACGGTGCTCTGATGGTAGAAGCGGTAATCGTCGAAGCGCTGCGTGCGCAGCATGTCGGGCAGGCGGCTCATCATCGTCCTCGCGTGTTGAAGGCGCGGGCAGAGTTAGGACGAGTCGGTGACCTCTGCGTGAATGCACTATAGTGTCACATTGCCCGGGCGCGCTTGCGATGCACATCACCTCACGTCATAAGACACAAAAGTCTCGGCGATCTCCGCATTGATCGCCCTGGCTGCCGCGATGTCGCGCGCGGCGCCGTCGTCATCGCCGGCGCGGCGCCTGGCAATCCCGCGGCCGTAGAGCGCGCTGGCGAGGTCCGGCTTGATACTCAGCACGGTGTCGTAATCGGCGATCGCCGCGCTCCAATGACCGAGCTTGAGAAGAGCGAGGGCGCGGCTGTCGAGCGTGTTGGGATCGTTCGGCCGCATCCGCAGCGACTGGTCGCAATCGGCCAGCGCCTCCTGCAACTGGCCGAGGATCGCACGGGTCATGCAGCGCGCATTGAAGACGCCGGCATAATTCGGATTGGCCTTGATCGAGCGGTCATAGTCCGCCAGCGCCAGCGTCCAGTCGCGTTGATCGAAATACATGTTGGCGCGCGCATAGGCGTCGCGATCATTGTCGGGATTGAGCGCAAGCGATTGGCCGAAATCGGCGAAGGCGAGCGCGCGGTCGCCACGATCGCGGTGCACGCGAGCCCGGTTGCCATAGGCGGGGCCATGATTGGGGTCGAGCTTGATCGCGCGATCCAGATCGGCCAGCGCCTTCTCGGCGTCGCCACGCTCGCGATAGGCCGTACCGCGGTTGAAATAGGCCAGCGCGAAACGCGGGTCGAGCTTGATCGCCTGGTCGTAGTCGGCGAAGGCGCGGTCGTAATCGTTCTTGGCGGCATAGGAATTGCCGCGATTGTTGTAGACCTGCGCATCGCCGGGTTTCAGCTTGATCGCGCTTGAGTAGTCCGAAATGGCGTGGTCGCGATCGCCGAGATCGTCATGGGCGATGCCGCGATTGAACCAGGCGGCGGCGTCCCCGGGATTGATGTCGATGGCGCGGTTGAGGTCGGCGAGGGCGCGTTCGGCTTCGCCCCGTCGCCGGTACATTTCGGCCCGGTTGGCGAGCGCCAGCGCGTCCGAGGGATTGGCCTGGATCACCACGGAGCAGCCGGCGATGCGCTGATCGTCGGCGATATCGCCCGCGCCGAAGCAGAAATAGCGGGCCTGTGCCGCCGTCGGCGGTTTGGCCATGGCGACGACGGGGACGAGCAGGAGAAGCAGTGCGACGGCCAGGGAACGCGACCGTCGTGCGGCTCTGAACGCGTTGCGTGTCATGACATGGCCCCGGAAACCAAAATGCATCTAGCGCGTTTGTGATCGTCAGGCCGCACTTGGTTCGAACCGCGGGCGACGCGGCGCAGACCAACAAAGGCGGGATCAAAGAGACAGTTTTCAGCCTTGTCCGAGACGCCTTACTCCATCGACCTCGACAGCGTTCGCGGCGCGTTTCCGCCTGGTATCGAGGCGCCCCCATTGCTGCTGGATTTTGCGGACTGGCTGCGAGGCCGCCCCTGGGGGAGCGTGGGCTGCTTCTCGCTGGTCGGGCAGTTCGCCGATGCCGCCCCCATCGTCGACGGCAGCCCCTTGCGCGACCGCTTCGCGCTGTTCATGCGCCTGCCGGACGGCTCTGCCGTCGGTGGCTGGTATGGCGCCGGTCTCGACCGCGACGATCCGCCGATCGTGGGGCTGGGCTCGGAGGGCGACTATCAGCTTCTCGCCCCCTCTCTCGATGCGCTGCTGTCGAGACTGACGTCGCAGGAATTCGACAAGGCCTGGCACGATCTGCGGCCGCACGAGGAGGTCGAGCCTCAGACCGCCGAACTGGCGCAATGGCTCGCCCGGCGGCCGGCGAGCGCGCCTGAGCCGTCCGAGGACGGTCCGTCCGACCTGCCGGACTTTCGCGGCTTCGTCGAGAAATGGAGCCGGGACCGCGAGGATTATTGGGCCAATCACCGGATGATGGCCGAACTCGGCTGGCGGCTCGCCGCGCATCTGCCCAAGGGCAAGAACGCCTGGGACCAGACCCGCTTCGAGGTCGCGATCGTCGGCGCGCAATACCAGGCGCGCGTCCTGAAACGCGGGCCGCAGCCGTTCGAGGAGGCCGCCTCGATCGAATCCCTGCTGCGCGAACTGCGCGAGCAGATGTGGCGGGCGCAGCCCGAACTCGGGCTGTGGCACGCGATGAACTTCGGCCTCTATGCCGACGGCCGCGTGATGCCGAGCTTCGACTACGAAGCGCGCCCGATCATCGGCGGCGAGCCGGCGCTGCTCGCCGAGGCGAAAGCCGATCTCGCCCGCGCCCCAAGGCCGGAGCGGTGGGTGCCGAAATGGCTGGCGGAAGCGTGATCGCGACGCCGCACTTGCGTTCGACGCGTACTTGGTGATGCTGCCATCAGCACATGAGCGACATCCGGGGCGCAGTTGATTAGATCAATCCAGTTCGAGAAGATCGGCGCCACCCCGACAGTGACCGGATTTTCACTTGCCGCAATCGCAGTCGCCAGCGATCAATCCCTGCTGTTCTTGTTCGTTGAGGAGTCTGGGCGTGAGGCTGTGTTCCAGCGCGATCAGGGCGGTATCGGCTCGTTTCCGCGGGCCCGGATGGACAGCCCAAAGCGCTTTCGTCTCCTGAGGGAGAATGCCGGATCGGTCCAGTCGCATGATTTGCCACCACTCGATATTGCGTTTCCGGAGGTCGACATGTTCCCCGACGGCCGGCTCTTGGTGGTCGGCGCCCGGTGCTATTGGCGGGCCGAGACGGACTACGATCTAAACGCAGTTATCTTCGATCCGGATACTGGACAAGCGAACCACGTCCTGTTTGGTGACGGCATCAGCGATCTCCAGATCGACGGCGGCGGCCGGATCTGGGTTGCGTATGGCGACGAGGGCATTTTCGGAAACTACGGATGGGGAGGTCCGGGTCCTGCGCCGATCGGGCGGGGCGGATTGGTATGCTTTTCGTCGACTGGCGAGAAACTCTGGGAGTATCCGCCATTTGCGAATTACTCGATCTACGATTGTTACGCGCTCAACGTCAGCGGCCGCGACGCGATGATCCTTGCCTATACAGAGTTTCCCGGATTTCCGGTTTGCAAGATCAGTGCTGGCTGTGATCGTCCCGCCTGTTGCGGATTCCAGCTCTCCTACTGGCGCACCGACCTTCGTGGTTGTCACGCCTTTGCAGTCTCAGGGGCGACGGCCTTGTTTTCCTCCCAATACGACGAGCAGCCGGACGTTGCCCATCTCGTGAGCCTGGATGGCGAGGAAGTTGTGCGGGCCAAGGCGCGGCAGGTGCGCTTGCTGATGCCCGACGGCTCACCGCGGCCCCCGGGCCGATTGCAGGGCCGCGGCAAGCATCTCTATCACTTCGGCGAGGGCGGCATTTATAGGGCGGCATTGAGCTGATGATGTCAGCCGCGCGCCTCAAAACCCCGCGACGCTGCCGTGCAGATCGTACTGGTCGGCGCGCTCGATCTTCGCGGTGACGATCTCGCCGACCTTCAGCGGCCGGCGGCTCGACAGATACACAGCGCCGTCGATCTCCGGCGCATCGGCCCTGGAGCGACCCTTGGCCACGGTCGGCCCGACCTCGTCGATGATGACCTGCTGGCGCGTGCCGACCTTGCGCTTGAGGCGGCGGGCCGAGATCTTCTGCTGCCGGGCCATCAGCGCATCGTAGCGCGCCTGCTTGATCTCCTCCGGCACCGGGTTCTCGATCGCGTTCGCGGTGGCGCCGGCGACCGGCTCGTATTTGAAGCAGCCGAGGCGATCGATCTCGGCCTCGTCGAGCCAGTCGAGCAGATAGGCGAAGTCCGCATCGGTCTCGCCGGGGAAGCCGACGATGAAGGTCGAGCGCAGCGCGAGATCGGGGCACTGTTCGCGCCAGCGCTTGATGCGCTCGAGCGTCTTGTCCTGCGCCGCCGGCCGCTTCATCGCCTTCAGCACGTTCGGGCTCGCATGCTGGAACGGGATGTCGAGATAGGGCAGCACCTTGCCATCGGTCATCAGCGCGATGACCTGGTCGACATGCGGGTAGGGGTAGACATATTGCAGCCGGACCCAGGCCCCCAACTCGCCGAGCTCGCGCGCGAGATCGAGGAACTTGGCGCGGACCTGGCGGTCCTTCCACGGGCTCTCGGCATATTTCAGATCGACGCCATAGGCCGAGGTGTCCTGCGAGATCACCAGCAGCTCTTTCACGCCGGCGCCGACCAGCTTCTCGGCCTCGCGCAGCACGTCGTTCGCCGGGCGCGAGACGAGGTCGCCGCGCAGCTTCGGGATGATGCAGAAGCTGCAGCGGTTGTTGCAGCCTTCGGAAATCTTCAGGTACGCGTAGTGGCGCGGCGTCAGCTTGATGCCCTGCGGCGGCACCAGATCGAGGTGCGGATTGTGCGCGGGCGGCAGCGCGCGATGCACGGCATCGAGCACGCTCTCGTATTGCTGCGGGCCCGTGATCGAGAGCACGCCGGGATAGGCCTGTTCGATCGCTTCCGGCTCGGCGCCCATGCAGCCGGTGACGATCACCTTGCCGTTCTCGGCCATGGCCTCGCCGATCGCCGAGAGCGATTCCTGCTTGGCGCTGTCGAGGAAGCCGCAGGTGTTGACGATGACGATGTCGGCCCCGTCATGCTTGCGCGCGAGCTCATAGCCCTCGGCGCGCAGCCGCGTGATGATGCGCTCGGAATCCACCAGGGCCTTGGGGCAGCCTAGGCTGACGAATGAAATACGGGGCGCACTTTCCATCTGGTGGCTTGGAACCTGGGTTTGGATCGTCTGGATGTGCGATCCAAGTAATTGATCCGGCGCGAAAATTCAACCGTCGCCAGCGGACATGCCTACATTTCGAAGAGATGGGGACGAATGGCTGTCACAGCGATACCGCCATGTCGGTCAACGACTTCAACGTCGCCTCGCCATCGCGGCGCCGATACAAGCAAAACCGGGCACCGACAGTCGGCACGCGCCTTTGGCTGACGACGTTGAACGTGCGGTCGAGCACGTCGAACAGGCAACGATCGAAGGGGAATGTCTCGGTCTCGAAACAGACGAATGCCATTTGCCCTTGGGATGTCGCATCGCCGATGAAGCTGTTGCTGTCGTAACAGCTCAGCCGGCGATCATAGTCCGGCAGCGGCATCGCCCCGCCAGCTTCGTCGCTATGCGCGATCGAACCGATCACGATGGATCGATAGATCGCCTGACAGATCGCATCCCAGTCATCATAGGCATCGGGTTCTTTCCAGGACATTCGCGCGCGCTCCGCAATGGGTATCAATGCAAGCATCGCATCCCGGAAGAGGGCGATCAGTTGGTCTACGGATGTGTCCCAGCGCGACATGACTTTAGAATGAATGCTCTTTGAAGAATTCCGGCTCAGGAGTTTACATTCGTTGTCTTAGGGGCAGCCGAGACTGGTAAAGGATATGCGTGGCGCTCGTTCCATGTGGTCGCCTGGGGGCTGTATCTGAATTGTCGGGATGTGCGGTTCAAGTAATTGATCTCATGTTGGAAATCAACCTCAAGCGTGCAAGTTTGGTCATTTCGGCGCGCAGACCATGAACCTGTCCGGAAGGGCGGGAGTCACACTCATGGCCTCAAGCCCAACCGGATGGGAAGAATGCGCGGCATGCGTCGTCTGATCTGCGGCATGGTTTTCGTCGGCGCTCTCTGGGGCGCGATGTTCTCGGCTCAGGCCGAGGTCGCCAAAATCCTCCATGTCTGCGATCGCCAGCAGCGAATGTGTCCGGAATTCAGGCCACAGGTGAAAACGCCTGACGGGTGGGCGAGGGACGATGCCGCCAGCCTCAAATATGGCGCGTCCATGTTTGTGCCGAAGGGGAAGACATTCGGAAAAGCCGAGGCCATCATCTATGCCGAAGGCCGCTACAACAAGGATCGGACCGATCTGGAACAGTGGGTGGCGTCCAGTGATCGGGATTGGGCGGCGACCGCTGGCAAGGAGGCCAGGATCACCAGGCTTGATTCCGACAATCCCAGGATCATCATCAATCGGTACGACAATCCGTCCCTGAAGGATCAGCCGTTCGAAGTGATCGCCCACTACGCCGATCTCGACAAAGACGGCAACGCTTATGTCGTGCGGTTGGGGGTCAGCGGGTTCAATGAAGCTGCGGTGCTCGCGGCCGTTCCGGTCGTCGCCAAAATGATCGCCAGCGCGGACGTTCGATGAGAGGGGTGCTCCGCAGCCCGTTCGATCCATCTCCCAATCAGCCTCGTTGACGAGCTGCGGCTAGTTCCAATTGCCCATCATGACAGCCCTTTGCAGGGCGCTCCGGCGTGCTAAGGATGAATCGGCCTGACGTGAGTGATGCATGAGCGCCGAACA
>CAYREH010000021.1:0-119527 GCA_964423245.1 uncultured Bradyrhizobium sp.
TGCGTTGGTTGGAGATACTCGGGCCATAAGCTCGTCATGCCCGGGCTTGTCCCGGGCATCCACGTTCTTCGTGCTGCGGGAAAGGTCGTGGATGGCCGGGACAAGCCCGGCCATGACGTTGAGGAACGGCCTGTGCGAATCCTTGAAAGACCATATGCGATAGCCCTGCCCGCGCGCGGGGGAGGGGGCACATTGCCTCTGCGGCGACAGATATCCATCACGCTTACTTCAGCTTGCATTTGCTCTCCGGCCGGTCGTAGCCAAGCGTGTCGAGTTCGGAGACCTGGTGCAGGAAGCCCTCCTGCGGCGACACCGACACCACCATGCGGCCATCGACCAGCAGGATCGGCTGCCGCAATTGCAGGTTCCAGTCGCGCAGGGTCAGCCGGGTCCCCTTGAAGGCGGCGAGGGAGAAGTCCGGCCCCCTGACGAAATCGGTCACCGTCTTGACGTCGCCCGAACCGGTGCGCGATGTCGCTTCGCCGATCATGCGCACCGCGGTCCAGGCCTGCATGTCGAGCGCGGTCATGCGGCGCGAGTTCAGCTTCATGAAGCGGTTCTGCATCTGCACCGCGCCCCACTGGTCCTGCGCGGGGTCCCAGCTCTTCGGCACGAGGCCGGCAGAACCGGCGACCGGCCGCGGATCCCAGGTGCGATAGGGCAGATAGGCGCCGAAGACTTCGCTCTCGTCGGCGGCGACCAGCACGTCATAGGCGGGCGCCTGCTGGGTGAACACCGGCATCTGGCGCTGGATCAGCGTCACCCCGCTGTCGGTCCGCCGCGCGCCGCCTGTATCCTCGAAGTTGCGCTCCTGCACGATCTTGGCGCCGAACCGGGTCGCGGCGCGCCGCAGCGCATCGGCGAACAGCTTGTCCTCGTCATGGGAGCCGGTGACCAGCAGCCAGCGCTTCCACTGCTTCCAGACCAGGTATTGGCCGAGCGCGTCCGCCAGCATCGACCGCGTCGGAGCGGTATGGATGACATTGGCGCGGCAATCGGCCTCGCGCAGCCGCTCGTCGATCGCACCGGCGTTGAACAGCAGCGTGCCGCGGTCGCGCAGGGCGTCGGCGACCTTCAGCAGCGTGGCCGCCGGCAAATCGGTCACGATGAAGCTGTTGGCGGCGGCCAGCGCGGTCGCGGCCTGTACCGGATCCTCGCCCTCCTTCACGCGGCGCTCTTCCAGCGCGAAGCGCTGGTTGAGGAATTTTCCGGTGGTGTTGTTGTCCTCGATGGCAAGCCGCGCGCCCGCGAGGCCGTCATTCTCCGCCGGCTGGTCCACCAGCGACAGCGTCGATCGCGTCCCGGCGAGACCGAGATAGCCGATCCCGATCTGGAGCGGTTCGGCGGCGCAGGCTTGCGCTGCGGCAAGACTGAAGCCGACAAGACCGAACCCGATCAGGCCAAGCCACCGTCGGATCATGCATCCTCCCTGCGTCTCCCCGGCTTGACCGCCGATGGAGAATTCGTTCTGTTCGAGCATGACCGATTTGGCAGGGCTTGCAACCCCGCATTTGATCGGCGCGCGGAAGACCGGGAGTCACGATCATGCGAGCATGGCTGTCGATCCTCGTCCTGTTGCTGGCCGGTTCGCCTGCGCTCGCCGATCCGCCGAGGCTCGCGGTCTTCGATTTCGAATTGATCGACACCAGCCTGCCCGGCGAGTTCTACGGCTCCAGGCCCGAGGAGGCGCGGCTCGCACGCATCAGCGACCAGTTGCGCAAGGAACTGGCTGATTCAGGCAGGTTCCAGCTGCTCGACATCGCGCCGGTGAGGGAGGCCGCGCATCAGGCCAATCTGCAGGCCTGCGGCGGCTGCGATCTCAAGCTGGCCGGTCAGCTCGGTGCCGACCTAGAGATCACCGGCATGGTGCAGAAGGTCTCGAACCTCATCATCAACCTGAACGTCTATCTGCGCGACGTGAAGACCGGCGCCATCATCACCGTCGCCAGCGCCGACATGCGCGGCAACACCGATGAATCCTGGTCGCGCACCATGAGCTGGCTGATCCGCAACCGCCTGCTGGCGCCGAATTACGGCAGGCCGTGAGGCGTATGGAGATACAACTGCGCGGCGCGCGATGCACGCTCGCCCACAAGGGGAGAAGGAAAGCGACCTATCCCTTCAGCCTCTCCGCATGCCAGTTGAGATGATCGCTCATGAAGGTCGAGATGAAATAATAGCTGTGGTCGTAGCCCGGCTGGCGCCGGAGCTTCAGCGGGATGTTGGCCTTGGCGCAGGCGGTCTCCAGCAGTTCGGGCTTCAACTGCTCCTTCAGGAAATTGTCGGCATCGCCGACATCCACCAGCAGGCCGGAGAACCTGGCGCCGTCCTCGATCAGCGCCACCGTGTCGTGGCCGCGCCAGTCGTCCTTGTTGGGTCCGAGATAGCCGGTCAGCGCCTTGATGCCCCAAGGCACCTGCGACGGCGCCACGATCGGCGCGAACGCGCTGGCGGCGCGATAGCGGTGCGGGTTGCGCAGCGCGACCGTCAGTGCGCCGTGGCCGCCCATCGAATGGCCCATGATCGACTGGCGCCTCGCATCGACCGGGAAGTTTGCGGCCACCAGCTTGGGCAGTTCGTCGGTGACATAGCTCCACATGCGATAGTTGCGGGCGAACGGCTCCTGCGTGGCATCGACATAGAAGCCGGCGCCGAGCCCGAAATCATAGGCCTTGTCGGGATCGCCGGGCACGTCGGGCCCGCGCGGACTGGTGTCCGGCGCGACGAAGACCAGCCCGAGTTCGGCGCAGGCGCGGCGGAATTCGCCCTTCTCGGTGACATTCGCATGGGTACAGGTGAGGCCGGAGAGATACCAGACCACCGGCAGCTTCGCGCCGCTGGCATGCGGCGGAACATAGACCGAGAACACCATGTCGGTGCCGGTCGCCTGGCTCGCGTGGCGATAGACGCCCTGGACGCCGCCATGGGACAGGTTGGTCGAGACAGTCTGGATCGTCATGCCGTTCGCGCTCCGTGGTATCCATCACATCAGGATTGCCACGCTTGTGTGACCGAATTTGCGCCGTTGCGCCAGCCCGGCGACCCTCAGGCGACGCCGCTGTCGATCGCCAGCCGCACCAGCTCGACCGAGGTCTTGACCCCGAGCTTCTGGCGCATCAGCGAGGAGGTGTTGGCGACCGTCTTGTAGGACGATTGCACGAGCCAGGCGATCTCGGAGAGGCTCTTGCCGGCGCTGAGCAGCCGCAGGATCTCCATCTCGCGCGCGTTCAGTTTCGACAGCGGGTTCTGCGCCAGCGTCGGTCCGGCGAAGGCGATGCTGCGTGCGATCGCGGTCGGCAGATAGGTGCCGCCGCTGCCGACGGTGCGGATCGCCTCGACGAGGTCGTCGGGATCGCCGGTCTTGGAGACATAGCCCTTGGCGCCGCATTCGATCGCGCGTGCGGCAAAGGCCGCGTCGTCGTTCATGCTGAACATGATGATCCGGGCCTCGGGCGCGCGCTCGAGGATGCGGCGCGCCAGCTCGAAACCCGAGACGGTCGGCAGGTTGATGTCGATGATGCAGAGGTCCGGTCGTTCGACGATGAACACGCACTCGCCGTCCTCGGCGTCGGCGGCCTCCAGGATCTCGATCTCGCCTTCGTCGGCAAGCACGGCGCGGCAGCCGGAGGCGACGATGGGATGATCGTCGACGATCAGAATGCGCATAGGCGTTCCCCGTGACAGCGAAGGCCTGTTTTGCGCCGCATGGTCCCGGAGACGCTGGGCCCGAAGGCCTTGTGTCATGTCGGGTCATGCAACCCGGCCGGGATTGCTGTACGGTTTCGATTAGATAGCGGGCGCTTCGGGTCTGTCAACGTCATCGGATGGGCCGGAGCAACCTTCGCAGTGCGGCGGACAAACAATGTGGCAAAATCTATCCTTGCGCGGGCGCATCAACCTGCTGCTGGCGCTGCTGCTGGCACTCGGGCTCGCGGTGAATATCGGCCGCCAGGTGACCGAGGCCGGGCCGCGGGTGCAGGCCGAAGACCAGAGCGTGATCCGGCTCGCGCGCGAGTTCATCGAGATGATCGTGGCCGATCTGAACGAGGCGCCCGATCCGGAGGCGCGGTTGAACCAGATCGCGCGCGATCTCAGCCGCCTGCGCCATGTCAGCATCGCGCTGCGCGACGAGAACGGGAACCCGCTGACCTCGCCGCGGCCGGGTGCCGATGATGAATCTGGCGGGCCGCCCGCCTGGTTCGTCGGTCTGGTGCATCCCGAACAGACCGCGGTCAGCGTGCCGGTCGCGATCCATGGCCGGCCCGGCTCGCTGGTCATCACCTCGCATCCCAATGACGAGATCGCGGAGATCTGGGACAGTATTGTGACCCAGCTCGAGGTCGGCTCGGCCATCGCGCTGGCGCTGTTCCTGGTGATGATGACTGTCGTCGGCCGGGCGCTCGCACCGCTGCAATCGCTGGCGCGGGCGATGACCGAGATCGAGGCGGGGCACTACGATGCGCGGGTCGTTCCCGGCGGCGCGCCGGAGCTCGCGGCGATCTGCGGCAAGCTCAACCATCTTGCGGCCGCGCTCGGCGAGGCGGTCGAGGACAAGCGGCGGCTCGCCGAACGGGCGGTGTCGCTGCAGGATATCGAGCGCAAGGAGATCGCGCGCGAGCTGCACGACGAATTCGGCCCCTACCTGTTCTCGCTGCGCGCCCATGCGAGCGCACTGGCCAAGCTCGCCGATTCCCGAAACCCGAACGCGGACGCGGTGCGCAAGCACGGCAACGTCCTGCTCGAGCAGATCAACGCGCTGCAGCAGTTCACCCGCCGTGTGCTGGAGCGGCTGCGGCCCGTGGGCCTCGCCGAACTCGGCCTGCACCAGGCGCTGGAATCGCTGCTGCGGCTGTGGCGCGATACACATCCCGAAGTCGAGATCGAGACCGATATCTCGCCGGCCCTCGGCGTCACCGGCGAGACCGCCGATCTCACCATCTATCGCATCGTGCAGGAGGCGCTCACCAACGTGTTCCGCCATGCCGGCGCGACCTCGGTCCGGGTCGCGATCGAGCCGGTGGCGCAGCTGATGCGCGACGGGCGTGGCTGCGCCCGGGTCCGGATCAGCGACAATGGCCGCGGCATGGAGCCCGGTCAGAAGCTCGGCTTCGGCCTCGTCGGCATGCGCGAGCGCATCCTCGCGCTGGGCGGCACGCTCAATGTCGTGTCCGGCGAGAGCGGCGTGACGGTGGAGGCGCTGGTTCCGACCGCGGCGGCGTGAGCCGTTCAGGGGGCAACGCAAACCGTGCGCTCATTTGGCGCTGCCGGTGTCTCCGCTCGCCAGGTCGCGAGCCCGGCGGATCAGATCGCTCGTGCTGCGGATGCCGAGCTTGGCCCGGGCCTGCTTCAGCAATCGTGTCACGGCACGCGGCGTGATCGCCAGCTCGGCAGCGATCGCCTGCGCGGGCATTCCCTCGCCGAGCAGGCTCAGCGCCTGTTTCTCCCGGCGCGTCAGCACGGCGGAGGTGTCGCCGTCGATGGGGTCGGGCAGAGCCATGCCCCGCAGCTTGATGCGATCGTCGACATAGCGATGGCCGAGGCGGATCTGGCGCACGGCCTTGCTCAGCTCGTCCGGCGGCGAATCCTTGAGCAGATAGCCGATCGCGCCCGCCTTGATCGCCGAGGCGACGATATTGGCGTCGGCGTGCATGCTGAAGACGAGAACGCGCGCCAGTGGCGCATTCGACGCAATGCGGTGCAGCAGGTCGACGCCGCCGAGCGCCGCGCCGGGGAAGGTCAGATCGAGGATGACGACGCCGGGCCGGTGCTCCAGGAACGCGTCATAGCCGCTCGGCACGTCGCGCGCGGCGACGATATCCTCGCCGTCCCCGAGAACGACGCGGCAGGCTTCCGCAATGATGGGGTGGTCGTCGACGACCAGGATCGGATTCAATGAACCCTCGGAATTCGCGGGGCTGATTCATCGGAGAGCTGGAAGGTACGGGCTGCGGAGATGTCACCGCAGCCCGCACCTTGCGTCAGTTCTTCGGCCGTATCGCGTCGGCCGTGCCCTGGATGAAGGCCTGGATCTTCACGACGTCGGCTTCGGTCAGCTTGCCCGTGAAATCCGGCATGCCCTTGTCCCGGAACGGGCCCTTGAACACGATGTCCTTCAGATTGGCGATCTCCTCCGCGGGGACATAGCCGAGATTGCGGACATTGCCGCCCTTGTCCACGCCGGGGACGCCGTGGCAGGTCGCGCAGGCCGCGACATAGAGCGCCGTGCCTTCCGGGATGTCCTTGGGATCATATTTGACCCCCTTCAGCAGCCCTTCGGTCTGGTACTTCACGAATTGCGGCAGCGGGGCCTTGCCGTTGAGCATGAAGGTGTAGACCGTCCCCGGGGTCTGTCGTTCCGTCGCCCGCTGCGCGATCCCGTAGACGCCGCCCCAGCCGACCGCGATCGAGACGTATTGCACGCCGTCGAGCATGTAGGTCGACGCCGCCGCGACCACGCCGGTCCCGGTCGGCGTCTCCCACAACGTCTTGCCGTTGGTGGCGTCATAGGCGACGAAGCGGCCGTCTGCCGTCCCCTGAAACACGAGATTGCCCGCGGTCGTGAGCGTGCCGCCATTCCAGGGCGAGGCGTATTCGACGCGCCAGGCTTCCTTCTGCCTCACGGGATCCCATGCCAGCAGCCTGCCGAAGGGAAGACTCTTGGGCGGCGTGCCGTTCAGCACGAAGCCGACGTTCCAGCCGGTGGTGCCGCCGAACTTGCCGGGCGTCGCGGCATTCTGCTTGAACATTTTCTCCGGCATCAGGTTCACCGGCACGTTCTGCGCCGGAAGATAGACCAGTCCGGTTTGCGGATTGAACGACATCGGATGCCAGTTGTGGGCGCCGTAGGGGCCCGGGATGGAATCGTAGGGCTGGTCGCCGCGTGCCGCGGGAGCCTCGATCGGCCTGCCGTTCGCGTCGTAGCCGGTGGCCCAGTTCACATCGACGAAATTCCTGGCCGAAATGAACTTGCCGTTGGTACGATCGATCACGAAGAAGAAGCCGTTCTTCGGCGCGTGCAGGATGACCTTGCGCGGGGTGCCGTCGATCGTGATGTCGGCGAGGATCATCGGCTGGGTCGACGTGTAGTCCCAGTGATCGCCGGGTGTTTCCTGGTAGTGCCAGGCGTATTTCCCGGTGTCCGCGTTCAGCGCCACGATCGAGGCGAGGTAGAGATTGTCGCCCCCGGAAGGGCTGCGCACATTGCGGTTCCAGGGCGACCCGTTGCCGGTTCCGATATAGACGAGGTTGAGATCGGGATCGAAGGTGATGGTGTCCCATGGCGTGCCGCCGCCGCCATTGAGCCAGTATTTGCCGGCGGGGTCCCAGGTCTTGGCGGCCCTTTCCATCGACTCGTCCTCGAACGGTTTCGATGGATCGCCGGGGACCGTGAACCAGCGCCAGAGCTGGTTGCCGCTTTCGGCATCGTAGGCGGTGACGTAGCCGCGTACGCCATATTCGGAGCCGCCCTGTCCGATCACCACCTTGCCGTTGAAGACGCGCGGTGCGCCGGTGATGGTGTAGGAGTGCTCGTGGTCGAGCAGCGTGTCCTTTTCCCAGACTTTCTTGCCGGTGGCTGCGTCCAGTGCAATCAGCCGGCCGTCATAGGCGGCGACGAAGACCTTGCCCTTGTAGAGGGCGACACCGCGGTTGACGACGTCGCAGCATCCCTTGTAGCCGAGTTCGCGATTGACCTCGGGATCGAACGTCCAGATGCGCTTGCCGGTGCGGGCGTCGATCGCGTGAACGACGCTCCACGATGCGGTCTGATACATGATGCCGTCGACGACGACCGGCGTGGCCTCCACGCCCCTCGAGGATTCGAGATTGTAGGTCCAGGCCAGTCCGAGCGTCTTGACGTTGTCGCTGGTGATCTGGTTCAGCTTCGAAAAGCGCGTCTCGGCATAGTCGAGGCCGATGGTCGGCCAGTTGTTGGACGTCGCGGTATTGGCCTTGATGTAGCTGCTGTCGACCTGGGCGATGGCGGCCTTGATGCGCTCCGGGGTGAGCCCTTGTCCGGCATCCTGGGCCCGCACGGCCGTGGCCGATGCGACCAGCCCTGAGCCGAGGGCAAGGGTCGCAAGTGCGAGCGTTGCGATTGCAGCTGTCGTCGGGCTCCGGCGGGACCTTCGCAGAACCGGTGTGGGCCAGGTTGAAGAGCGTGCCCACAATGCACGAACCATCGTATCCTCCCGTTCTTTGCTTGCCGTAAAGACACCCCGCCACGGGGGGCGGGGTGTAAGTCTACGGATGAATGACTCGCGACGAGGTCGCGATGTCGACGCCAAGGAAAGCACAGAGCACCCGCGCCGTGATGGATCATGATTCACGTGGTGCACGGGAGTTTTTCCCGACGACGTTGCGCGTCGCGAAACGTCAGCCCGTCGACGCTCGGCACAGCAGCAAGATCGGGAAAAAATCCCGATTGGACCGGGAATTCGCTCGCCAAGCTGCACGGACCTTTTTCGGCTGGTTTGTTCGGTGCTTCGGCCTGTATCGTCGGATCGATCCGGTGCGGACAAGACGCCGGACGATGCGGGTGTTGGAGACGTGGGTCATGGGTGTTCGTACGCTGATCGCAGTTTCAATCTCAGCGGGAATGGTGCTCGTGACAGACGCTGTGGCGGCGCAGGATGAGGAGACCAACGTCCAGAACCTGCCGGCCGTCGAGGTGACGGCACCGCCTTCGACGGCGCGGCGTTCCGCGCCGACGCGGCCGGTGGCCCGCGCGGCGACGACGCCGTCGTCGCGGCCCAAGACAAGGCTTTATGTCTATCCGACCGCGCCGGGCAACGGGCAGGGGCTCGACGTCGACAAGGTCCCGTCGGCGATCAATGCCGTCGATGCCAATCAGATCAGGCGCACCGGCTCGCTGAACGTCACCGACGCGCTGCGTGACAACATCGCCGGCGTCAATATCAGCGAGGTCACCGGCAATCCGTTCCAGCCCGACGTCGAATTCCGCGGCTTCGTCGCCTCGCCGGTGACGGGTACGCCGCAGGGACTTGCGGTGTACCAGAATGGCGTCCGCATCAACGAAGCGTTCTCCGATGCGGTCAACTGGGATCTGATCCCGACCGCCGCGATCCGGTCGGTGACGCTCGTGACCAACAATCCTGCCTTCGGGCTCAATGCCCTGGGCGGCGCCATCAACCTGCAAATGAAGGACGGCTTCACCTACCAGGGCGCGGAACTAGACATGATGGGCGGCTCGTTCGGCCGCATCCAGGGCTCGGCGCAATGGGGCAGGCAGGTGGACAAGAACTACGCCGTCTACGCCGCGCTCGAAGGCCTGCGCGACAACGGCTTCCGCAACTTCTCGCAGTCCGACGTGCGGCGTTTCTACAGCGATGTCGGCTACCGGGCGGGCGACAGCGAATTCCACGTCAACATGGGCGCGGCCAAGAACGATTTCGGCGCCAGCGCCACCGTGCCGGCCGAACTGCTCGACAAATATTGGGGCGCGACCTACACGACGCCGCAGACCACCAGTAACCGCGTCGGCTATCTCAACCTGACCGGCAAGGTCGAGGCAACGCCGACCTGGACGCTCGAGGGGACCGCGCATGTGCGCCGCTACGAGCAGAAGCTGGTCGACGGCAATCCGACCGATGTGCAGGAATGTACCGATCCCGGGCTTGCGGGCCTGCTCTGTTTCGGCAACGGCGCGACCCCGGCGAACGGCGGAGACGGGCTGCCGCTGGCCAATCCTTTTGCCGCCGGCACGATCCTCGGTGAAATCGACCGCAGCTCGATCCGCTCGACCACTTATGGCGTGTCGGGGCAGGCGACCAACACCGATCAGTTGCTCGGTCACGACAACCGCTTCGTGATCGGGGCGAGCTACGATGCCAGCGTGACGCGCTACAACGCCACCGCCGAGATCGGTACGATGGGCGAGAATTACGTCGTCAGCGGCTCCGGCCTGTTCCTGGGCGCGTCCGGCACGCCGGACACTGGCCTTGCCGGCCCCGTCTCGCTGCGCACCGTCAATCAGTATAACGGCCTCTACGCGATGGACACGTTCAACGTCACCGACGCTTTCGCGCTGACCGGGGGCGGGCGGTTCAACCTGGCGCGCATCTCGCTGCAGGATCAACTCGGCACCGCGCTCAACGGCGACCACACCTTCACCCGCTTCAATCCGGTGATCGGCGGCACCTACAAGATCACGCCGGAGCTCACCGCCTATGCCGGCTATTCCGAGGCGAACCGCGTGCCGACGCCGCTCGAACTCGGCTGCGCCGATCCCGCCACGCCTTGCCTCATCGCGGCATTCCTGGTCTCCGATCCGCCGCTGAAACAGGTCGTTTCAAAGACTGTCGAAGCGGGGCTGCGCGGCAGCCGGGAGCTGAACATCGGCACGCTCGGCTGGAAGATCGGCGGGTTTCGCGCCACGAATTATGACGACATCGTCGCCATTCCCGTGCCCGGCCGCACCGGCTTCGGCTATTTCTCCAATGTCGGCCGCACGCGGCGGCAGGGGCTTGAGGCCGAGGTCAACATCAAGTCGCCGACGCTGCAATTCCAGGCCAGCTATGCCTTCGTCGATGCGCGCTTCCTCGATGCCCTGACCATCGGCTCCAACAGCCCGTTCGCGGACGGCGACGGCAACATCCAGGTCTCGCCCGGCAACCAGATCCCGGCGATCCCGCGTCACCGCGTCAAAATCGGCGTCGATTATGCCGTCACCGATGTCTGGAAGGTCGGCGCCAACGCGATCTTCGTCTCCAGCCAATATCTGGTCGGCGACGAGTCCAATCAATATGCCAAGCTGCCATCCTACACGGTGTTCAACCTTCGCACGTCCTACCAGGTGACGAAGACCATCCAGCTCTATGGCCGCATCGACAATGTCTTCGACCGGCGCTACGCGACCTACGGCCAGTTCTTCGACCGCGAAGCCCTGCCGAACTTCACCAATGGCGGCAACGATTTCAGCGACCCGCGGTCGCTCAGCCCGGCAAGGCCGCGGGCGTTCTATGCGGGCATGCGGGTGACGTTCTGAGGCCATCGACCCCCGGCGCCGTGCTGGCGGCAAGCACCCATGCCATGAATCAGAACGCGATGCGAAAGCCGCCGCGGCCGCTGACGGTGCTGGAACCGTCGGAATAGGCGAGATATTCCGCGCTCGAAAACAGCGTGAAGCTGCGCCCCTGCCAATCCAGCCCTGCGCCGGCGAAGCCTGCCCAGGCTTGTCGTCCGCCCGGCGAGATCACCGGGAGCGACTGTCCGAGCAGCACGGTCCCGATATTGCCTTCGCCCGTCCGTTGCGTGCCGAGGAGGCCGGCGTGAAGGCTGGTGGAGAGCTGCTCGTCACTGCCAAATGTCACTGTCCGCCTCAGTTTCAACTCGCCGCGCTCCTCCAGCACGCTGACGGTGCGGGTGCCCGCGGTCAGAGGTGCTGTCGTGCCGGTTTCGGTGTAGCCCTGATAAATGCCGTAGAGATAGCGAAGGCGAAGTTCTGGCGTCAGCGTGTAGCTGGCGCCGGCCAGGCGACCCAGCGCGACGTGCTGTCCGATTGTCGCGTCGGGACTGACATACCAGCCGTCGAAGGAGGCGCTGGCGGCTTCCAGTCCCAGCAAATTGTTGTTGACCGTGCGGGTGCTGGTGTTTTTCGAGCCGCCGGCTTGCAGGACCGCGCGCACGAATATCGGGCCGGCGTCGTAGCTGGCATAGCCGCCGCCGAACACGGTGTCGCTGCGGCTGGAGCCGAAGTTGAGGTCGAGGGACGTTCGGCTGGTGCCCATGCCGGAAGAAACCGCCGAGCCGCAAGTTGCTTCCCGCGCCCGTGTCGCCGCCGATCATTCCGCCATAGAACAGGTTCTGCGCACGGACCATCGCGCCGTCGGCGGGCTGGATGCGCTGGCCTGCAAAACTGCGCCCCCACATGGTGCTCCCGTCGGCGCCGATGACGGTGCCGTTCCTGAAGGCGATGGCATCGTTCGCCGAAGCGGCCAGCCCCGGGAGTGCCGCGAAAGCATCCGCGATGCGGGAGGGCGCGTCGGATGATGCGAAAGCGAGGGGGGCGCCGCCGGTCGCTGCCGGAGCCGCAGTCTGCGGAATGGACGCCGTGACCTCGCGCGTGAAGTCGGTGAGAGCGCGGCCCTGCATCGCGAACCCGGTGGGATCGACCGAGACGATCCGGTCGCCCGAGACAACGAAGGGCACGTTGCCGCTCACGCTGACGCCGGCCAGCGATGTAAAGGTCAGGTTCTGGTTGCCGGTGTTCATCGCGACGGCGCTGTTGGTGCCGCCCAGGCTGATCCCGCCGATGATGATCGAACCCGGCAATAGCGTCAGTGTGGGATTGCTGCCGGACATGTCGATGGCGAGAGGTCCGGTTGTGTTGGTGATGAAGCCTGAATTGACGAGGTTGCTGCTTCCCGTTCCCTGGGTCGACACTTGCGCGCCCCGCCAGATCGAGCCGGAATTGGCGACCGTGGTGGTTCCGTCCCCGTAATTGACGGCCATGAGGTACCAGCCGATGCGGCCGGTATTCTTCACGATCACGCTGCCGTAATTGTTCGTTGTGGCGGTCAGGTCCTCTCCGATGCTTCCGGAGTTGGACACGGACACGTCTCCGCCGCCGAACACGGCGGTGTAGAGGCCGCCCCCGACAGTGCCGGAATTCACGACGGTGGTGCTGCCGTTGCTGACAGTTGCGGAAAGGTAGGAGCCGACGCTGCCGGTGTTGATCAAGGTCGCGTTGCCGTCGGCAATGACGTACACCTCCACGTAATCAGCCACGCGACCGGAGTTCGTCACGGTTGTATTGCCGTTGCCGCCCGTGTTCGCGAAGATAAAAGAGCCGACACTGCCGGAATTGGTCACGGACGTCGTGCCGTTGCCGTGCGTGTTCGCAGACAGGTTCGAGCCGACGGGACCGGAATTGACGACGGTCGTGGTGCCGTTGCCCAGCACTTCCGCGCGCAGCTCCCCGCCGATGTCGCCCGTATTCCTGACCGAGGTGACGCCGTCACCGTTCGTCGACGCCAGGAGATATTGGGAGATGGCCCCCGAGTTGAGGACGGCGGTCGTTCCGTTCCCGGTCGTCTCGGCTGTCAGATCTCCCGCGATGCTGCCGGAGTTGGTCGCAACAGTTGTACCGTTTCCGCTGCCGAAGGTCGCCGCATAGAGGCCCTGGCCGACGCGACCGGAGTTGCTGACGACCGTGACACCGTTGCCGTTGGTTATCGCCGACAGATACTGGTCGATGTTGCCGGAGTTGACGGCTTCGGTGGTTCCCGGATCATTGTTGTTCGCCGCATCGATCACGACGATGCTGCCCGCGTTCGAGCATTTGAGGTCGGCGCCGCTGGTCACGCAGGTCTGGGCAGCGAGAGGCGCCGGGACTGCCAGCAGCGGCAGCAGTCCAACGAGGAGAAGGCTGTTCTGGCGAATGCGCATGGTCGAAACAACGGGCGGCATGAAGAGCGGGCTGCAATGGTGGATCGTCCAAATGAATCAGAATTGGCGCCGAAGCGCTCGCGGAAATTGCGCGCTTGTGGGCTTTCGGAATGAGATTGGGACGATTTGCAAAGTTCTGGTCCGCAGTGACCACGCCTGTGGGGACAAGTCGTCCCGGCGATCCCAAGGCAGCGCGCTTTTGATCGGCCGCGGGCGTCAGCGCGGCCACGGGCGAAGAAGGGCATGGCTGTCGGATCGGCGTGCCATGCCCTGTTGCGTCTCAATCGTCTGAGAACACCGGCACCCGGCGGAACGCATCGCCGTCGACGGCGAACACGGCATCGCCGGCGAAGGTCAGGGCGTCGATCGTCAGCTCAGCAGCCCGTCGAGATCGGAATAGATCACGTCGGCCGTGCGCTGATAGTGTTGCTGCAGCAGCTCCACGGCCTGCTCGCAGTCCCGGGCGAGAACCGCCTTGAGGATGTCGCTGTGCTCGGCGCCGACCTTGCGCGCCGGATAGGCCTTGGCGATCGACATCATGCGGTAGCGATACAGCCGGTCGGCCAGCTGTTCGCAGAACGAGAGCAGCGGCCGCGATCCGCACAGGCCGATCAGCGTCGCGTGAAACGCGCGATGCACCTTTTCCCAGTCGGGATTGTTCTCGAATCTGTCCACCTGAAGCGAGCGCGGCGTGCGGTCGAGCCGGTGATGGGCGACCAGCAGCGCCTCCTCCCAGCCCTGGGTCGCATTCTGCATGGACTCGCGCAGCGCCAGTCCCTCGACCCAGCATCGCGTCTTGGTCAGTTCCTGCAACTCCTCCTTGCTGACCTCCTTCACGTAGAAGCCGCGCTGCTCCATGCCGACGACGAATTCCTCCGTGGTCAGGCGGTTGAGCGCCTCGCGCAGCGGAGTCTGTCCGACATTGTACTGCTCCATCAGGAAGCGCGATTGCAGCTTCCGACCAGGCTCCAGCCGGGTGGTCAGAATGTCGGCCTTGAGGCGCGCATAGATCGTGGTCGCCAGCGTTGCCGGCTGGTCGACCTTCTGGCTTGGGACATCGGGGTTCATGGCGGTCTCATCGCGGCGCATCAATGCGTATACATTAGCACGACTCAAGCAATAATTTATAGATTTTAGCTTTACGTGAGCTTTTCTACATATTATGGAATTGGCGTCGCGTTTCGAGGCGAGAGTGCTCCATGTCGGACTTTCCGGTGACGGCCCTGCGCAGCGTCGCGCTCACGACGCCGGACCTCGCCGGGTCGGTCGATTTCTACACCCGGGTCTGGGGCCTCGATGTCGCCGCGGAGGCCGGCGGGACGGTTTACCTGGCCGCGACGGGCAGCGACTTTCATGTTCTCGAACTCGCGCAAGGCGAGGCGACGTCGCTCGGCAGGATCAGCTTCCGGGTCCGCTCGCAGGAGGAACTGCAGCGTCTGTGCGCACGCGCCCGGCAGGCCGGCTGCGAGGTGATCCGTTCGCCCGCGCCCTCGCCGGCGCCCTCGGGCGGCGCGCATGTCGTCATGCGCGAGCCGCAGGGATGCGTCCTCGAATTCGTTCATGACGATCGCACCAAGGCCGCGCGCGTCATCGCGGATCGTCCCGAGCGGCTGGCCCATGTCAACATCAACAGCGCCGCCATCGAAAACCTCTCGGCGTTCTACCAGCAGGTCTTGGGCTTTCGCCTCACCGACCGCTCGAAGATGATGGCCTTCCTGTGCTGCAACAGTGATCATCATGCCATCGTGCTGGCCGATGCGCCCGTCAACGGCCTCAATCACGTGGCCTTCCTGATGCCGGATCTGGAGTCGGTGATGCGCGGCTCCGGCCGCATGATCGACCATGGCCATCCGATCGGCTGGGGTGTCGGTCGCCATGGCCCGGGCGACAACGTGTTCGCCTATTTCGTCGACCCGAGCGGAGCGGTGATCGAATACACCGCCGAAGTCCTGCAGGTCGACGACGCTTACCGGGCGAAGGGACCGGACGAGTGGGTCTGGCCGCCGGGACGCACCGATCAATGGGGCATCGCGCCGCCGAAGTCGGAGGCCTGCAAGACGGCTCAGATCTCCGTTCCCTTCACGGCGGCTCCCGCCACGAGCCTGCGCGCATGACGGATCAGGCCAAGGAAATCGACAAGGCAACCGACCATGACGTGCTCATCGTCGGCTTCGGGCCGGCGGGCGCGGTCGCGGCCGGCATGCTCGGTCGTCTCGGCCATCGCACCCTCGTCATCGACCGCCTGACGACCGTCTACGACAAGCCGCGCGCGATCGCGCTCGATCACGAGATCTTCCGGCACTTCGACAATATGGGCCTCGCGGACGCCGTCTCGCCCCATGTCGAGCCTTTCACCGCGTCGGAACATTTCGGCGTCGATGGCCAGTTGATCCGGCGCATCGACATGGTGGCGAGGCCCTATCCACTCGGCTACACGCCGAGCATGGTGTTCAGCCAGCCCCCGGTCGAGACCGAGTTGCGGCGTCATGCGACGAGCTTCGCCAGCGTGCGGGCCGACCTCGGCGTCGAACTGGTCGATGTCGTCCAGACCGCGGATCGCGTCGAAGCGCGGCTGAAGGGCGCTGACGGCGAGGAGCGCCGCGTCACCGCGCGTTATCTGCTCGGCTGTGACGGCGCCTCCAGCACCGTGCGGGAGTGTGCGGGCCTGCGCCTTCAGGATCTCGTCTTCGACGAGCCCTGGCTGGTGGTCGACATGCGCGTGAACGAGGGCGCACTCGGCCGCCTGCCGCAAAGTTCGGCGCAATTCTGCGATCCGGCGCGGCCGGTGAGCTTCATCATTGGGCCGAAGAACCACCGCCGCTGGGAGATCATGCTGCTGCCGGGAGAGGATGCGCGGCAGATGGAGCGGCCGGAGAATGTCTGGAAGTTGATGGCGCGCTGGCTCACGCCCGACGACGCGCAATTGTGGCGCGCGGCATCCTATCGCTTTCACGCCCTCGTCGCCGACGAGTGGCGCAACGGCAGGATCCTCATCGCCGGCGATGCCGCCCATCAGCAGCCGCCGTTTCTCGGCCAGGGCATGTGCCAGGGCCTGCGCGACGTCGCCAACCTCGTCTGGAAGCTGGATCGCGTGCTCAAGGGCGTGTCCGCCGAGAGCCTGCTCGACAGCTACACGGTCGAACGCAAGCAGCACGTCATCGAGCTCACCGGCCGGATCAAGGCGATCGGCCAGGCGATCTGCGAGCGCGATCCGGCGGCGGCGCGGCAGCGCGATGCGCGGATCCTGGCGGAGGGCGGCGGCAAGCCGCTCCAGATGACGCGGCAGGATGTCATTCCGCCGCTGCGCGCGGGGTGTCTGTCGGCGCGCGACACGCCGGCGCGCGGCAGCCTGGCACCGCAGCCGCGCATCTCCGGTGGCGGTACGACCCGCCTGCTCGACGAATTGACCGGCACCGGCTGGCGACTTCTGATCGACGGCCGCGGCAAGGAGGCCGCCGCATTGCGCGCGCGCGGCGCCGGAACGCCGGATCTCACGACCGCGATCATCGCGCCCGCCGGTGACGGTGGTTCGCAGATCTACGAGGAGAGCGATGGCGTGATGGCGGCGTGGTTCGACCGTCACGGCATCGTCGCCGCGCTCGTGCGGCCCGACCATTACGTCTTCGGCACGGCACGCGACACGGCTGAACTCGGCGATCTGCTGCAGGAGATCGATTTGCGCCTTCGCGGCGGACGGGCCGCGCCAAACCATATTTCCGAACTGACAATGGAGAGAACATCGTGAAACTGGCAACCGTAGCGATCGACGGCCGCACCACCTGGGGCACCGTCGAGGGTGAGACCTTCCGGGATGTCGGCGCCGTGCTGGGCGCGCGCTATGCCGACCTCAGGGCGGCGATCGCCGGCGGGCTCGCGGGCGTCGCGGATGCGACATCGTCGGCTTCGTCGGTTCCAATCTCCAAAGTGACCTGGCTGCCGGTCATTCCGAATCCCGACAAGATCCTCTGCGTCGGCCTGAACTACGAGACACACCGCAAGGAGACCGGCCGCGACGAGGTCGAGCATCCCACCATCTTCGCGCGCTACGCCAACAGCCAGACCGGCCATCTGCAGCCGATCGTGCGGCCGCGCGTCTCGACCCAGCTCGATTTCGAGGGCGAACTCGCCGTCATCATCGGCAAGCCGGGACGCTACATCTCGCGCGCCGAGGCCATGAGCCATGTCGTCGGCTACGCCTGCTACAATGACGGCAGCATCCGCGACTTCCAGCGCCATACGCATCAATTCACGCCGGGCAAGAATTTCCCTGACACGGGTGCCTTCGGACCCTGGATGATGACGCCGGACGAACTCGGTCCGCTCGGCGAGCTCAAGCTGCAGACCCGCCTCAACGGCGAGGTGATGCAGGAAGCCCGCATCAAGCAGATGATCTTCGATATCCCGCGCCAGATCGAATATTGCTCCACCTTCACGCGGCTCGAGCCGGGCGATGTCATCGTCAGCGGAACGCCCGGTGGCGTCGGTTCGCGGCGGCAGCCGCCGCTCTGGATGAAGGCGGGCGATGTCGTCGAGATCGAGGTCGAGCGCCTCGGCGTGCTGCGCAACCCGGTCACCGACGAAGCCTGACCGGCGCATCGTCGCCGGCGCGGAAACCAAAAAACAGAGCCCGCAAAGCGGCCCATTGCAGGAGGAAGATCATGCCCGGGTTCACCCGTCGTCTGCTGCTGGCCGGCGTTGCTCTTTGCATCGCCGTGCCGGCCTGCGCGCAGTCCTGGCCGCAACGGCCCGTGACCGTCGTCGTTCCCCAGCCGGCCGGCAACAGTCCGGACGTGATGTGTCGTCTCATCACCGACCATCTCTCCCGCGCGCTCGGTCAGCAGTTCATCGTCGAGAATCGTCCGGGTGCTGCGAATCTCGTCGGCACCCAGGCCGTCGCCCGGGCCGCGCCTGACGGTTACACGTTCCTGTTCGCGACGTCGGCCGCGCTCGTGACCAATCCCTACACGTTCAGGAAACTGCCCTACGATCCCGTCAAGGACTTCGTGCCGGTCGCGATGGCGGCGAAGAGCAACCATGTGCTGCTCGTCAATCCGGAGGTGAAGGCCAATTCATTGCCGGAGCTGATCAGGCTGGAGAAGTCGGCTCCGGGGTCGCTGAGCCTGGCCGTCGACGGTGCGCGCAATTTGTCGGGCCTGATCGCCCAGGCCATCAACAGGAATGCGGGCACCGGCTTCGTCCTCATTCCCTACAACACGACCACCAACGCGGTGCAGGATGCCGTCACCGGCCGCATCCAGGTCACGATCCAGTCCGCCTCGATCGGCGAGGCCTTCATCAAGGCCGGGACGCTGCGACCGATCGCGGTGGCCGGATCGAAACGCATCGAATCCCTGCCGGACGTTCCCGCGATCGCGGAGACGCTGAAGAGCGTCGATCTGCAGGGCTGGTTCATGTTCATGGCACCGGCCGGCACGCCGGCTGATATCGTCGACCGGCTGAGCGCGGAAATCGCGCGCATCCTGGAGTCGCCGGAGGTCCGCGAGCAGGCGCCGACGCTCGGCTTCGATGTCCGGGTCGGCGATGCGGTCACCCCCGCCGGCGCCAGGCGTTTCCTCGACGAGCAGATGGTCTCGTCGGGCAGGATCATTCAGGCGCTCGGCATCGAGCCTGAATAGCGGGAACCCGATTACGCCGAGGCGCAGCAATTAACCGTTTGTTCGCCCCGGCATGCGCAACTGCCCGTCTCGACATCAGGGGGACGGTTCCCATTGCTCTGCGACGGCACCTATGCGGCGTGGTACAAGACGCCGCTCGATCAGGGGACGGGGATCGTCCATCTGGCGGACGGCGAGATCTGGGGCCGCGACAGCCTGATGACCTATCACGGCAGCTGCAAGGTCGACGGCGATCGCTTCACGGCCACCGTGTCGACCAGGCGCCACACCGACGGGCGCGCAACCGTCTTCGGCATCCATGATGAACTCGTCCTCGACATCGAGGGCCGCAGCGCCGGCAAGGTCGCGACCTACACCGCAACGACGGTGCAGGTGCCGGGCATGGTGCTGCACGGGACGCTCATCCTGACGGAACAGCAGGTGCCGGTGCTTCGGCCGCCCGGACCCGTGAAGGCCTTCGATCCGAGCAGGCTGCCAAAGCTGCCGACACGCGCGCGCTGATCGCGCGGAGAACAGCGCCCCGCATCCAAATGTCGCGGGCCCGACCGTTCAATTCTGCATCCCGTATCGCTCAAAGCTTGCTTCTCAAACGGTCCGCGAGCCGCCATTGTGCGCCGCCACGGATCGGAACAGGAGAGCATCAATGTCGGACAAGGTCTCGCGTCGCCAGTTTGCGAAACTCGCGGGCGTGTCCGCCGCCGGACTGACCAGCCCGCTCGCGACGGCCGAGGCCAAGCCCGCAGCGCCGCCGCGCGCCGCCGGCGGCTTCCCGGCAGGCTTCGTCTGGGGCACGGCGACCTCGTCCTACCAGGTCGAGGGTGCGGTGAACGAAGACGGGCGCGGCGCCTCGATCTGGGACAGTTTCGTGCGCATTCCCGGCAAGATCGAGGATGGCACGACCGGCGATCGCGCCAACGAGCATTATCACCGCTACAAGGACGACATCGCGCTGATCAGGGATCTCGGCTGCAAGGCCTATCGCTTTTCGGTGGCCTGGCCGCGGGTGTTTCCGGGGGGCGACGGCAAGCCGAATCCGAAGGGGCTCGATTTCTACAACCGGCTCGTCGACGAACTCCTGAAGAACGGCATCGAGCCCTGGCTGACGCTCTACCATTGGGATCTGCCGCAATCGCTGCAGGACCGCTTCGGCGGCTGGCGCTCGACGGAGACCTGCAAGATCTTCGGCGACTACGCCGCCTATATCGCCCGGCACCTCACCGACCGCGTCAAAAACGTGTTCACGCTGAACGAGAGCGGCCGCTTCGTGCAGTTCGGCTACGGCATCGGCATCGATGCACCCGGCGTGACCTTGCCGCAGGCCGAGGTCAATCAGGTCAGGCACAACAGCGCGCTCGCGCACGGGCTTGCGGTGCAGGCGGTGCGGGCCAACGGCCGTCGCGGCACCCGGGTCGGGCCGGCCGAGAACATCGATGCCTGCGCGCCCGCCTTCGACACGCCGGAGAACGTCCGCGCCGCCGAGATCGCGCTGCGCGAGATGAACGCCGGCTATCTCAACGTCATCATGACCGGCCGGTACACCGACGCCTTCCTGAAATATGCCGGCGCCAACGCTCCGAAATACACCGAGGCGGAGCTGAAGATCATTTCGACGCCGGTCGATTTCCTCGGCCTCAACATCTACGCGCCGCAGAACTACGTGATCCCGTCCGACCAGGGTGCCGGCTTCATGCCGCTGCCGATCCCGAAATCCTTCCCGCACATGAGCTCGGACTGGCTCCGCGTCGCGCCGGAGACGATGTACTGGGTGCCGAAGCTGGCCGCCAAAATCTGGAAGACCGATGCGATCTACATCACCGAGAACGGCACCTCCAGCGACGACGTCGTGACGCAAGACGGCAAGATCTACGACACCGACCGCATCATGTATCTGCGCAACTATCTCGCCCAGCTGCAGCGCGCCACCGCCGAGGGCGTACCGGTGCGCGGCTATTTCCTCTGGAGCCTGATGGACAATTTCGAATGGGCGTTCGGCCTCAGCAAGCGCTTCGGCCTCTATCACGTCAATTTCGACACCCAGGTTCGCACGCCCAAGCTCAGCGCGAGCTATTATCGCAACGTCATCGCGAAGAACGCGGCGGGGGTGTGACGTCTTCGCCTCTCGCCGCGCCGCGGCTCGCCCGCACCCGGATTTTCCGCTGCGCGTAAAATCCGGCCTCTCCCCGCAGGCGGGGCGAGGTGAACGGGGCGCATCGCATTGACTCCCCTCGCTCCGTGATTCACAACCGTAGGCAACACTGAAAACGAGAGGACACGCCCATGGCTGACGCACTCATCATCGACGCCTGCAGGACGCCGCGCGGGGTCGGCAAGGCCGGCAAGGGCGCGCTGTCGGGCATCCATCCGCAGCAGCTCGGCGCCACCGTGCTGCGTGCGCTGGCCGATCGGACCGGCATCAACACCGCCGACGTCGACGACATCGTCTGGGGCTGCAGCGCGCAGGTCGCGACCCAGAGCGGCGATCTCGGCCGCATGTCGGCGCTCGACGCAGGATACGACGTGCGCGCCAGCGCCGTGACGCTCGACCGCTTCTGCGGCTCGGGCATCACCAGCGTCAACATGGCCGCCAGCTCGATCATGGCGGGCGCGGAAGATCTCGTCATCGCCGGCGGCTGCGAGATGATGTCGATGGAAGGACGCCGTGGCGGCGGCCCGATGATGATGGACGGCGGCAATCTGCGCCTGCGCGCCCGGCATCCGCAATCGCACCAGGGCGTCTGTGCCGATGCGATCGCGACGCTCGAAGGCATCACCCGGCAGGACGTCGACGCGCTCGGGCTGGAGAGCCAGAAGCGTGCCGCGCATGCCATCGCGAACGGTCACTTCAAGAAGAGCCTCGTGCCTGTTCATCGTGAGGACGGCAGCCTCGCGCTCGACCACGAGGAATATCCGCGGCCGCAGACCACGATGGAGGGGCTCGCCGCGCTCAAGCCGGCATTTCCCGCCATCGCCGATTATGCGCTCGACGACAAGGGCACCACCTATCGCGGCCTCATTCTCCAGAAGTACCCCGAACTCGACATCGACTTCGTGCACCATGCCGGCAACTCGTCCGGCGTCGTCGACGGGGCCGCCGCGATCCTGCTGGCGTCACCGGCCTATGCCAAAAAGCACGGCCTGAAGCCGCGCGGCCGCGTCGTCGCGATGGCCAATATGGGGGACTCCCCGACCCTGATGCTGAACGCGCCGGTGCCGGCGACCCGCAAGGTGCTGGCGAAGGCGGGATTGACCGTCGACGACATCGACCTGTTCGAGATCAACGAGGCCTTCGCCGTCGTCGCGGAGAAATACATCCGTGATCTCAAGCTCGATCGCGCCAAGGTCAACGTCAATGGCGGCTCGATCGCGCTCGGCCACCCCATCGGCGCGACCGGCTCGATCCTGATCGGCACCGTGCTCGACGAACTCGAGCGGCGGGACCTGAAGCGCGGGCTCGTCACCATGTGCGCGGCCGGCGGCATGGCGCCCGCGATCATCATCGAACGCATCTAGCCAGCGCACGATCCTGAAAACCGCGGAACGCGGTTTTGCGGGACGATCATGCGCCAACAAAAATCTGAAGCGCGATGACGGTCGATCCCGATCGCATCGCGCCTCAGGTCAGCAGTCGCTTCTTGTAACTCTCGGGATCCATGTCGACGATGTCGACGCTCAGGCTCTCGGTGTGGGGGAGCAGATCGCTCATGGTGGCGCGAAGCGCGGTGCTGAGCCGGAGCTTCTGTTCGCCGGTTCGGCCGGCGAGCAGGTGCACGCTGACATGGCAGAAGCCCTGCCGGCGTCCCGCCACGAGATAGTGCTCGTAAGGGATCGCGCGGACCTTGATGTCTTCTGCCTTCATCACGCCGGTCTCGGCGGCGGTGGTGTGCAGGGCAAGCATCAGGGCCTCGGCGTCGAAGCGATCCTGATGGCCGTCCTGCGAATACTCAATGACCAGATGAGGCATGCGAACTCCACGAGCTAGAGCAGAAGCGGCTTCACCGTTGCGGCGGCGTCCCGCAGCAGCGGCAGGAAGCGGTCGATCATCTCGCCGGTCGAGACGCGGTCGACGTGAGCGCCGATGTTGATGGCCGCAACGATGGTGTTGTCATAGCGGCGGATGGGCACCGAGATCGATCGGAAGCCGGGCTCGGCCTCGCGATCGACCAGCGAATAGCCTTTCTCCCGGTCGACGATGATGGCGGCCTTCACCGCCTCCTTGTCGGTCAAGGTGAACGGGGTCATCGCCGTCAGGGGCATCTCGGAGATCGTCCTGTCCAGCTCCTCGTTCGAATATCTCCCGAGCATGGCCCGCCCGACCGAAGAGCAATAGGCCGGCAGCCTGTAGCCGAGATCGATGCCGGACGAGAACACGCGCGCAGGGCTGGCCCTCGCCACGAACACGACCTCGAAGCCAAGCAACACCGCCAGCGAGGAGATCTCCTGGGCGGCACTGGAGACTTGATCGAGCACCGGTTGAAGGATCGTGACGATCTGGTTCGACGTCATGTATGCCCCGGCCAGGGTCAGCACCTTCGGGGTCAGTGTGAACATCTTGCCGTCGCTCGACACGTATCCGCGACGCTCCAGCGTGAACAGGATCCGGCGCGCCGTGGCCCGCGGAAGGTCGGTCGCCTTTGCGACGTCGCTCAGCGTCATGGCGCGCATGTCGGCGCCGAACTGCTCGATGACGCGCAGGCCGCGGTCGAGGCTTTCGATGAAGTCGGTGTTGCTGAGCTCGTCGTCGCGCTTGATCTTCGGCATGCGTCCTGGCCTTACCTGGCTCGTTCCAGCGTCTTCAGATCGAAGGACAGATCCGCGGCCTGCTCCGGAGAGGGCGACAGTCCGGCCGTGATGAGGCGACGCGCGATCATCTGGTCGCCGGGACGGTTCACGCTGTCGACCGCGACCAGCCTGCCTGCGCGATATTGGAAGACCGAGAACTTGCCGTCACGCGCATCCCCGCGGATGACGGCCTGGTCGGTCGGCGCCGAGAGGCCGACGATCTGCAGCTTGCTGTCGTACTGGTCCGACCAGAAACGCGGCACGGCATCATAGGCTTCCGGCTTGCCGGCGATCATCGCGCCTGCGGCCCGGCCTTGGTCCGTGGCGTTCTGGACGGCCTCGAGCCGGACGCGGCGACCTGCGAATGAATTGTGGTGGTTGCTGACGTCCCCCGCCGCATAGATGTTTGGCGCGTCGGTGCGGCCATGCGCATCGACATCGATGCCGTTGCTGCAGGCGATCCCCGACTGCACGGCAAGATCATCATTGGCGATGCCGCCGATGCCGACCACGATCAGATCCGCCGGCAAGCGCAGGCCGCTGCCGCACACGACCTCATGTCTGGCTCCGGATCCCGCGATGGCGACAACGCTGTCGTTGAAGCGGATATCGACCCCGTGCGAACGATGGAGCTCCAGCAGGAACTGCGAGATCGGTGCGGATACCGCCCGCTCCAGGAGCCGTGATTGCGCTTCGATCAGAGTCGCTTTCTTGCCCTTCTTCGCAACCGTCGACGCCACTTCCAGACCGATGAAGCCGCCGCCGATGATGACCACCTCGCGCGCGGCCTGCAGTCGCGGCTTCAGGGCCATCGCGTCGTCCAGCGTGCGCAGATAGAGGATGCCGTCACGGTCGTGTCCCGGAATGGCGAGGCGCCGGGCGCGGGAGCCGGTGGCAATCACCAGCTGGTCGAACGGCAGGCGATCGCCGGAGTCGAGGCTGACCCTCATGGCCGCGCGATCGAGCGCGGTCGCGCGCTGCCCGAGCATGAGTTCGATCCCTTGCGCCTTGAAGGAATCGTGCCCGCGCAGGAACAAGCCGCCATCGGCGAAATCCTCCGACAGGAAGGCTTTCGAGAGGGGCGGTCGCTGGTAGGGGAGGTGGACCTCGTCCGCGACAATGCGGATCGGCGCGTCGTAGCCCTTTTCCCGCGCGCTGATCCCGGCTTGCACACCCGCATAAGACGCGCCCAGGATGACGAGACCGTGTTGCATGACTCTCCTCAATCGTTCTCGCGTATCTCGAACATATGTTCAATTTAGGCAAGGCCCTTCCTGGACTCGGGAATGCCGCTCATTTCTTGGGCGCGGTCTGCTGCAACAATCCGCTTGATTAGAACTAGACCAGCACTAAAATGCATTCGTACATATGTTCAATACGCGAACAATAGGCAGCATCTCTTTCGCCGAGATCGGGCATTGAGGTGATCGTGCCACGGTTCAAGGAGGACCTCGCCCGATGATGAGCCAAGAGCAGAACGACCTGATCACCCGCGTCGGCCCCAATGCGCCCGCCGGCAAGCTGATGCGTCATTACTGGCAGCCAGCGGCTCTGACCGTCGAACTCGAAGGCGAGCGTCCGATCCGCCCGGTCCGGCTGCTGGGCGAGGACTTCGTGCTGTTCCGCGATGAACAGGGGCGCTATGGCCTGATCGATCGGGATTGTCCCCATCGCGGTGCGGATCTCGCCTTCGGTCGCCTCGAGGGTGGCGGGCTGCGCTGCGCCTTCCACGGCTGGCTGTTTGATGTCGAGGGCAATTGCCTCGAAACCCCCGCCGAACCCAAGACCTCCAAACTCTGCGCGGGCATCAAGCAGCGCGCCTATCCGGTGGTGGAAAAGGGCGGCATCCTCTGGGCCTATCTCGGCAAGGGCGAGCCGCCGGCATTTCCGGAGATCGATTGCTTCGCGGCGCCGAGCCAGTACACCTTTGCCTTCAAGGGCCTGTTCGAGTGCAACTGGCTGCAGGCGCTCGAGGTCGGGATCGATCCCGCCCATGCCTCGTTCCTGCATCGCTTCTTCGAGGACGAGGACGTGAAGGCGTCCTACGGCAAGCAGTTCCGGGGCGCGTCGGCCGGCACCGAGGTGCCGATGACCAAGATCCTGCGCGAATATGATCGTCCGATCATCAATGTCGAGAATACCGAGTATGGCCTGCGTCTGATTGCGCTGCGCGAGCTCGACGAGGAGCGCACCCATGTGCGCGTCACCAACCAGCTCTTTCCGCACGGCTTCGTCATTCCGATGAGCACCGAGATGACGATCACGCAGTGGCACGTCCCGGTCGACGACGAGAATTGCTACTGGTATGCGATCTTCACCAGCTATGGCGCGCCGGTCGACAAGAAGAAGATGACCGAGCAGCGGCTCGAACTCTACGAGCTGCCGGACTACGTCTCGCGCAGGAACAAGCGCAACGATTACGGCTTCGATCCGCACGAGCAGAAGCACGAGACCTATACCGGCATGGGCGCCGACATCAACGTCCACGACCAGTGGGCGGTGGAGTCGATGGGCAAGATCCAGGATCGCACCCGCGAGCATCTCGGACAGTCGGACAAGGCCATCATCGCCTATCGCAAATTGCTGCGGCAGGAGATCGAGAAGGTCGCCGGTGGCCAGAAGCCGATGCTGTTCCTCGACGCGGACAACGCGCGCAGCATCCAGGGGCCTGGCACCATGGACGGGATCGGACCCAGCAAGGGTTGGGAAACCTACTGGATGGAGGTCGATGTCGCCCGCCGCCGCGGTGCGCCATGGATGGCCCCCGTTCCCGCGGACCAGGCTGAACCCGGATCGAACGTCGTTCGCCTGCCGGCGGCAGGCTAGTCCAGAAGCATCCGCGGGAGATCACCTTGAATTTCGTCGAGCGACACGGACTGTGGTCCGCGGAACAGATGGAAGCGGCCAGGCGGCTGCGCGCCATCGTGGAGGAGCAGCAGCTGGAGGTGATCCGGCTGTCGTTTCCGGATCAGCACGGAATCCTGCGCGGCAAGACATTGATCGCGAGCGAAGCCGTGCGCAGCCTGGAAAGCGGCTGCTCGATCACCACGACGATGTTCGCCAAGGATACGTCGCACAAGACCGTATTCCCGGTGTTCACGGCCGGGGGTGGCTTTGGCATTCCGGAAATGCAGGGCGCGGCCGACGTCCTCATGGTCCCGGATCCGACCACCTTTCGCGTGCTGCCCTGGTCGCCGAAAACCGGCTGGCTGCTCTGCGACGTGCATTTCGGCGATGGACGCCCGGTGCCGTTCGCCACGCGAAACCTGTTCAAGAAGGTGCTCGGGGATCTCGGCGGCCGCGGCTACGATTTCGTCGCGGGGCTCGAGGTCGAGTTTCATATTTTCCGCGTCGAGAACCAGCACATGAGGCCGGAGGATGCCGGGCAGCCCGGCACGCCGCCGGAGGTCAGCCTGCTGTCGCACGGCTACAATTATCTCACCGAGCAGCGCTACGACCAGATGGAGCCGGTGCTCGAGATCATCCGGCGCGACGTGCTGGCGCTGGGCCTGCCGTTGCGCTCCGTCGAGGTCGAATACGGCCCGAGCCAGTGCGAGTTCACCTTCCAGCCCACCGTGGGCCTGACCCCCGCCGACAGCATGGTGCTGTTCCGCAGTGCCGTGAAGCAGATCGCGCATCGTCACGGCTATCACGCCACGTTCATGTGCCGGCCCAAGATTCCGAACGTGGTCTCGTCGGGCTGGCATCTGCATCAGTCGCTGGTGTCGCGCGCGACGGGTGCGAACGCGTTCATGTCCGGTGACGAGACCCAGCTCCTGTCCACGTTCGGCCGCGGCTACCTCGCCGGACTGCTCGCGCATGCGCGCGCCGCGACCGTGTTCACCACGCCGACGATCAACGGCTACAAGCGCTATCGTTCCTATTCGCTCGCGCCTGATCGCGCGATCTGGGGGCGCGACAATCGTGGCGTCATGCTCCGCGTGCTCGGTGGACCCAATGATCCGGCAACGCGCATCGAGAATCGTGTCGGCGAACCGGCGGCGAATCCCTATCTCTACATGTCGTCGCAGATCCTGTCGGGTCTCGATGGGGTCGATCGCAAGCTCGATCCGGGACCGAGCGCGGATACGCCGTACGAGACCAATGCCGATCTGTTGCCGAAATCGCTGCGCGAAGCGACCTTCGCACTGAAGGAAGACCCGTTCTTCCGCGAGAAGATGGGCGCGACCATGGTCGATTACTACACCCACATCAAGAATGCCGAGATCGACCGCTTCCAGGCCGAAGTCTCCGATTGGGAGCAGCGGGAATATTTCGAGATGTTCTGATGCGCGATGCGGCGCCTGTTGCGCCGTCGCCATGACGAGTTTGCCGCCTCCGGGAGATCAACATGCCGCAACGCTTGAGTCAGTCGTAAGGAAAGACAGATGACGAAAATGAGCCGCTCGATACTTGCACTCGCCATGATGGCCGCGATGGCGGGGCCTGCATCGGCCGACGTGATCAAGGTCGGTGTGATCGGGACCCTCTCGGGGCCCTACGCGCTGTTCGGCAAGAACTTCAAGATGGGCATCGACTCCTGGGTCGCGCAGAACGGCAACAAGGTCGGCGGCCATACCGTCGAGTTCGTCTACAAGGACGAAGAGGGCCCGAACCCCGCAAAGTCGAAGGCGCTGGCTCAGGAGCTGATCGTCAAGGACAAGGTGCAGTATCTCGCGGGGATCTATTTCACCCCGAACGCCATGGCCGTCGCGCCCCTGCTCGAGGAATCGAAGACGCCGCTGATCGTCATGAATGCGGCGACCTCGTCCATCGTCGAGAAGAGCCCCTATATCGTCCGCACCTCGTTCACGATGTGGCAGAACACGGTCCCGGCGGCGAAGACCGCCATCAAGAACGGAGCCAAGAAGGCCGCCATCGCCGTCAGCGATTACGGTCCCGGCATCGATGCCGAAGCGGCCTTCAAGAAGACCTTCGAGGCCGACGGTGGTGCGGTGGTCGAGGCGATCCGCATCCCGCTCAACACGACCGACTTCAGCCCGATCATGCAGAAGATCCAGGCCGCCGGTGCGGACACCATCTTCTGCTTCCTGCCGTCGGGACCGCCGACGATCGGCTTCTTCAAGGCCTATGTCGACAACGGCCTGAAGGCGGCCGGCGTCAAGCTGATGTCGACCGGCGACATCGTGACCGAGATCGACCTGCCGAGCATCGGCGACAGCAGTCTCGGCGTGCTCTCGACCTATCATTATGCGGTGTCGCATCAATCGCCGGAAAACAAGTCGTTCCTCGATGCGATGACGAAAGCGGGTGCCGGGCCGGACGAGGTCGCCATGACCGGCGTCGCCGCCTATGACGCCGCGCGTGTCATCTACAAGATGATCGAGGCGACCAATGGTCAGCGCGACCCCGCCAAGGCGGTGGACTCGGTCAAGGGCATGAGCTGGGTGAGCCCGCGCGGGACGGTGTCGATCGATCCCGAGACCCGGCACATCCGTCAGAACGTCTATCTGCGCGTGGTCGAGAAGGTCGACGGCAAGCTGGTGAACAAGGAAACCGGCGTCGTGTTCTCCGACCAGCCCGATTGGGCCCTGAGCAAGCGCTAGAACCTCTTGCCGGCCGCCGGGCGCGTGCGTCGAAAGCCGCAGGCGCCTGGCTGCCGGGTACGCTCGGAAAACCCGGCATCGCCCACGAGCTCTTGAGTCTTCGTCGACCTCTCAACGATGCGCCGCGCGCGCTCGGCTGGAGGCGCCGAGGCCTGACGGGCGATGAGCGCGGCCCTTTCGGTTAGGAACGGACATAGGCTTGGTCATGGGCTTGGTATTGAGTATCCTGACGGACGCACTGGCCTATGGGATGGTGCTGTTCATCATCTCCATCGGACTCTCGATCATGATGGGGCTGATGCGCGTCGTGAATCTCGCCCACGGCGCCTTCGCCATGATCGGCGGCTATCTCGCCTCCTATGCCATGCGCAGCCTCGGCGTCGACTACGGGGTCGCCATCCTGATCGCCGTGTTGGGCGCCATCGCCGCCTCGATCCCGTTCGAGCTGCTGCTCTATCGTCGCATCTATCGCAATGCCGATCCCCTGATCCAGGTGCTGATGACCATCGGCATCACGTTCTTCATCATCGGCATCGTCAATTTCGTCTTTGGACCCACGGTCAAGTCGATTCCGCTGCCCGCGGCGCTGAACGGACCGGCCGATCTCGGCTTCCGCATGATTCCGACGCATCGCCTGTTCGTGATCGCCTGCGGCGTGGTGACCGCGCTCGGCCTGTGGTGGCTGGTGGAGAAGACCGAATTCGGCATCAGGCTGCGGGCCGCGGTCGACAACAGCGGCATGGCGGATGCCCTCGGCATCCGCACCGAGATCGTCTACGGCGCGACCTTCGCGCTCGCGATCGGGCTCGGTGCATTCGGCGGCGTCGTCGGCGCGGAGATCCTGCCGATCGAGCCGTTCTACGCGCTGCGATACATGGTGACGTTCCTCGTCGTCGTGTCGGTCGGCGGGGCCGGCTCCATTCTCGGGGCATTGTCGGCCTCGATGCTGCTCGGGCTTGCCGATACCACCGGCAAGTATCTTGCCCCCGAGTTCGGCGAATTCTTCTTCTATCTCGCGGTGATCGTGACGGTCGTGCTGTTCCCTCACGGCCTGTTCGGAAAGGCGCACGCATGACCGAACTGGTCCTCCAGCACCACGCGGCCGGGCGCAGGAATCCGTGGATCGGCGAGGTGGCGATCGCACTGGCGTTCGCCGCGGTCGGCGCGCTCGGCTATGTCCTGTTTCCCGACGACCTCGCGTTTCTGACACGTCTGATCGGCATCGCCTTCCTCGTGCTGTCGCTCGATCTGGTCACCGGCTATTGCGGCATCGCCACGCTCGGCCATGCGGCGCTGTTCGGCGGCGCCGCCTATGCGGTCGGCGCCGCCTGCGTTCGCGGGATCAGCGACCCCATCGTCCTGCTCGCGATCGGTCTGGGTTCCGGCGCGATCCTCGGGCTGCTCTCCGGCGCCTTGATCTCCCGGTTTCGCGGCTTGCCGCAGCTCGTGCTGTCCATCGCCATCGGCCAGCTCGTCGCCGGTCTCGCCAACAAGCTGCAATGGCTCACCGGCGGCAGCGACGGTCTGTCGGGCCTCGAGCCCGGAAAGGTGTTCGGCGTCTTCGGCTTCGACATGTACAGCCGCACGGCGTTCCTGCTCTCCTTTACCGTTCTCGCCATCACCTTTCTGGTGCTGCGGCGTATCGTCAACTCGCCGTTTGGGCTGATGTGCCGCGGCATCAAGGACGACAGTCTGCGGGCCAGGATGATCGGTGCCTCGATCTACCCGCGCTTCGTGATCATGTACGGGATCGCCGGCGCCGTTGCCGGGCTCGGCGGTGCGCTCACCGCCATGAGCACCGGTGTCGTCGGCCTCGACAGCGTCAGCTTCGAACGGTCGGCGGAAGTGCTGGTGATGCTGGTTCTCGGAGGCGCCGGGCATCTCTGGGGCGCGCTGCTCGGGACCGTCATCTTCATGCTGTTCGAGCACATCGTCGCCGCGGCCAATCCGTTCCACTGGATGACGCTGGTGGGCCTGCTGCTGATCCTCATCGTCGTGTTCGCCCCGCGTGGCCTGATCGGCCCCTTGACCGCCTTGTGCGCCAGACTGTTCAGCAGGAGGCAGAAGACATGAGCGACCTGCTCGAGGCCCGGCACATCTCGTTCTCGTTCGGCGGGTTGCACGTCACGAGGGACGTCAGTTTCAAGCTCGCGGCCGGGGACCGCGTGGCGCTGATCGGGCCGAATGGCGCGGGCAAGACCACGCTGGTGAATCTGATCACCGGCGACATCGCGCCCAGCGAAGGCCGCTTCTTCATGGCCGGCGAGGACATCACGACGTGCAGCATTCCCGAGCGCGTGCGCAAGGGGCTGGTGCGCAGCTTTCAGACCACGCGGCTGTTCGCCAATCTGACGGTCGCCGACAACGTCGCCCTGGCCATCATGCAGCGCCGCGGCCTGACCCGCCGGCTGTTGTCGCGCGCCACCGACCTGCCCGAGGTCAGGGCGGAATGGAGTGAGATCCTCGGTCACCTCGGCCTTCTCGGCCTCGCCACCCGCAAGGTCGTCGAGCTCGCCTATGGCCAGCAGCGGCTGATGGAGCTGGCGATCGGACTTGCCCTGCGGCCCAAGGTGCTGCTGCTCGACGAGCCCGCCGCAGGCGTTCCCCATGACGAGACGCCCCGCATCCTGGAGGCCATCAACCGCCTGCCTCCTGACATCGCCGTGCTGATGATCGAGCACGACATGGACCTCGTGTTCAAATTCGCCCGGCGCGTGATGGTGCTGGCGGCCGGCAGGTTGATCTTCGAGGGATCCCCTGCGCAGGTGACCGCCGATCACGAGGTGCGCCGTGCCTATCTCGGGAGCTATGCCGATGCGCGCCGCACCGCTTGATATCCGCAACCTCAGCGCCGGTTACGGTCCGACCCGCATCATCGAGCAGGTCTCGTTCGAGATCGGCGCGGGCGAGCGCCTCGCGGTGCTCGGCCGCAACGGCATGGGCAAGACCACGCTGCTCGCGACCCTGATGGGACTGACGACGCGACATGAGGGCGAGATCCGCCTCGGCGGAGAGGACATTGCGGGCTGCCGAACCTCGGCGCGCGCGGGCAGGGGCCTCGGCTACGTGCCGCAGACCCGCGACATCTTCGCCTCGCTCACCGTCGAGGAGAACCTCCGCGCCGGGCTCAAGGGGCGGCCGCCGTCGATGCTGGAGGAGGCCTACGAGATCTTTCCGCGCCTGCGTGAGCGTCGCGGCAATTTCGGCCGGCAATTGTCCGGTGGCGAGCAGCAGATGCTGTCGATGGCGCGCACGTTGCTCGGCAAGCCGTCGATCCTGTTGCTCGACGAGCCGCTCGAGGGCCTCGCGCCGGTGATCTGCGACGAACTGATGGAGCTGCTCGCCAGGCTGGTGGCGAAAGGCGAGATGACGATCGTGCTGGTCGAGCAGCAGGTCGAACGCGCGCTGGAATTCGCCAGCAAGGTCATCGTGCTCGAGCGCGGGCGCATCAGCTGGTCCGGCAGCCCGCGAACCCTGATGCAGGATCAGGCGCTGGTCGACAGGTTGATCGGCGTCGGAATCCACTGAATCGCGCGGGCCTGTCAGCACCGCGATCTGCGCGTATCGACCTCCATGGCGGATGGAATTGCGACCGGCCTTCGGCGAGGAGGCCGGTCGTCGCTTGTCGAAAGCATCGAATCAGCTTTAGCAAGGCCGCTTGCGGGCCTTTGAAACAAGGCAAAAACCGCTGCCTGAGGCGTCTGCCGCTCTGGAAGGTGCTAAAAAGCAGGGTTTTCTGCCACAGGCGGCTGAAAAAGCCCGTAAAATCGCGAGAAAACTGTGCAGAAGGCTATAGGCCTTCGCCGGTTGGTCTAATATGCAACCGGCAACGAATCAGAGGAGACACGATGCCAGCCCAACTTTCCAAATCGCAATTGATCGAAAAGATTGCGACCGCCACCGAGCTGTCCAAGCGCGACGTCAAGAACGTCATGGAGACGCTGACCGAAGTCGGTCACAAGGAGCTCAAGAAGAACGGCCTGTTCCTGGTGCCGGGCTTCGCCAAGTTCGTTGTCGTCAAGAAGCCCGCGACCAAGGCGCGCAAGGGCACCAACCCGTTCACGGGCGAAGAGATGATGTTCAAGGCCAAGCCGGCCCGGAAGATCGTCCGCGCCCGCCCGGTCAAGGCCGCCAAGGACGCCGTGGCCTGATAACGCAAAGGCCCCCTCGCCACGAGGGGGCCTTTTGCTTGTGCGAGTTTTGCTTGTGTGAGTATTGAGTGACCGCGAGGACGGAGACTGAGGGGATCAGTCCTTGCGGCGCTTGATCCGGACCGGCACGGGTTGAAGCCGCGGTCCGGGAACCAGCGTGCCCCGCACCTGGTCGACCGCCCGGTCGAGCAACTGCCGCAGGCGCTGCACCTTGCGCGACCGCTTCGCCGTCTTCAGCAATTCCTTCATCGCCTCACTCCGCCGCTTCATCGATCATGGTCTCGTCGTTCCCGGCCTCCGCCGGCTCGAGCGCCGCGGCGATGCCCTCGTCGACGCGCTCCAGCCAGATGAATTCGAGACTGTCCCGCGCGCTCTTCGGGATGTCGTCATAGTCCCGCCTGTTGCGCGCCGGCAGCATCACCCGCTTCAATCCGGCGGCGGCCGCGGCCACCACCTTCTCCTTGATGCCGCCGACCGGCAGCACGAGGCCGCGCAGCGAGATCTCGCCGGTCATCGCCGTGTCGCTGCGCACCGTGCGATTGGTGAGCAGGGACGTCAGCGCCGTGAACATCGCGACGCCCGCGCTGGGCCCGTCCTTCGGGGTCGCCCCCGCCGGCACGTGGACATGGATGTCGCTCCGCTCGAACAGCGAGGGATCGATGCCGAGCTGCGTGGCGCGGCTCTTCACCAGCGTCAGCGCCGCCTGAACGCTCTCGCGCATGACGTCGCCGAGCTGTCCGGTGAGGATCAGCCCGCCCTTGCCGGGCACGCGCGTCGCCTCGATGAACAGGATGTCGCCGCCGACCGGCGTCCAGGCGAGGCCGGTGGCGACGCCGGGAACGCTGGTGCGCAATGCGATCTCGCCCTCGAAGCGCGGCTGACCCAGCACGGTGGCGATGTCCTTCGCCGTGACCACGACCTTCGCGGCCGTGCCTTCGGCGATCTGCACCGCGGCATGGCGGAGCAGCTTGCCGATTTCGCGCTCCAGGTTGCGCACGCCGGCCTCGCGGGTATAGCCCTTGACCACCAGCTTCAGCGCCTCCGGCTCGATCTCGGCCTGCTCGGCGGTGAGGCCGTTGGCCTCGAGCTGCCGACGCACCAGATAGCGCCGCGCGATCTCCAGCTTCTCGTCCTCGGTATAGCCGGCGAGGCTGATCAGCTCCATGCGGTCCAGCAGCGGACCCGGGATCTGGTCCAGCATGTTGGCGGTCGCGATGAACACCACGCGCGACAGGTCGAACGGCACGCCGAGATAATTGTCCCGGAACGTCCCGTTCTGCTCGGGGTCGAGCACCTCCAGCATCGCGGCGGAGGGATCGCCCTGCACGCCGCGGCCCATCTTGTCGATCTCGTCCAGCATCATGACGCAGTTCCGCGCACCCGCCTTGCGGATGCCCTGGATGATGTTGCCGGGCAGCGCGCCGATATAGGTGCGCCGGTGGCCGCGGATCTCGGCCTCGTCATGCACGCCGCCCAGGCTGACGCGCACGAAGGGGCGATCCATCGCGCGGGCGATGGACTGGCCGAGTGAGGTCTTGCCGACGCCGGGCGGGCCGACGAAGCACAGGATCGGGGCCTTGCCCTGCGGGGCGAGCTTGCGCACGGCCAGATACTCGATGATCCGGCTCTTGATCTTCTCGAGGCCGAAATGGTCGGCATCCAGGATGGCGCGCGCCGCCTTGATGTCGATCGTCTTCTCCTCGGGCAGCGCCCAGGGCAGTTCGATCAGCCAGTCGAGATAGGTGCGCACCATGCCGGCCTCGCCGGCGGCCTCGGGCATGCGCTCGTAGCGGCGCAGCTCCTTTTTCGCGTGCGCCTCCGCCTCGGGCGGCATGTTGGCCTTTTCGATCGCAGCCGTCAGCTCGGCAATCTCGGCCGCCTTGCCGTCGCCTTCGCCGAGCTGGCGCTGGATGGTCGCCATCTGCTCGCGCAGGATCGCCTCCCGCTGCCGCTCGTCGAAGGAGGCCTTGGTCTTCTGGCCGATCTCGTTGGAGATGCGCAGCACCTCCAGCCGCTCGGCCAGGAACTTCGAGACCTTCTCGACCCGCAATGCGAGGTCGATCGTCTCCAGCACCTCCTGCTTGTCCTGCGGCTTGATGTCCATGAACGAGGTCGCGAGGTCCGCCAGCGCGCCGGGCGCACTGGTGCTCTGGAACATCGCGCTCAGCTCGGGCGGGGCCTGCGGCAGCAGCTCGATCGCCTCGATGGCCTGGCGCTGCAGGTTCAGGGCCCGCGCCTCGATCTCGGGCGAGATCGCGGTCGGCTCGGGAATCTGCTGGAAGCGCGCGACGGGGAAGGGCGTGCCCGGCAGGAAGTCGAGCAGGCGCGCGCGCTGCACGCCCTGGCAGACGATGTGGTGCGTGCCGTCGGGCGCGGTGATGTAGCGCACGATGTTGGCGATGGTGGCGACGCGGTAGAGGTCGTCCGCTCCCGGCTCCTCGGTCTCGCGGCTGCGCTGCAGCACGATGCCGACCGGCCGCTGCTCGCGCAGCGCCTGCTGCGCGGCGGCAATGGACTTCGCCCGTCCGATCGTGATCGGCGCGATGGCGCCGGGGAACAGCACCATCTCGCGCACGGGAATGATGATCAGCGCGTCGTCCGGGATCTTCACGTCCGGACTGCTCTGGGACTTGGTCTGTTCGTTGGTCATGGAGTCACTGGTCATGATCGACCTCAGGATTTGGCGAGGCGCAGGGCGACGCAGCCGTCCATCACGAAGCGGCTGATGGCGTAGCGGCCCACGGGAAGCGCGATGCGGCGTTCGAAGCGGCCCTGCGGAAGCTCGAGCCGGTGGATGCGGGCGTTGCGAAGCTCCGCCGGCAGCGTGCGGCGGCCGGAGATCACGAGCACGCCGTCATGGATGACGGTCTCGACATTGTCGGGGCTGACGCCCGGCAGCGCCACCAGGATCAGCAATTCATGCTCGGTCTCGAGCACGTCGATCGGCGGCTCCCAGCAGGTATCCTGGCGGCCGAACTGCTGGCGCAGCCGGTCGGCGCGGGTCAGCGAGTCCAGCGCTTCGGACAGCATCCAGTTGAGGGGATTTTTGGGTTGCATGATGCGGGGCTCGGGGATTGGAAAGCCTGCATATGGTGGAGTTTCCGCAGATTTCCAGTCCGGCGACGCGGAGCCGCCATGCAAGGTCCCGCGCTTGTCACGGCCAAACGCCGCGGCCCTGTGGCCGCGGCGTCGGTCTTGGGGCGAACCGGCGTCAGGCCGCTTCGCGCATCTCCTGTTCGGCCTCGAGATTGATGACGGAGGTCGCGAGTTCGCTGAGGGCGTGGTCGGTCGCCTCTTCCTCGTCCAGCGTGGCCTGCAGCAGCCGGGCCGCGTCCGCCATGCCGAGCTCCTCGGCCCAGGTGCGCAGCGTGCCGTAGCGGGAGATCTCGTAATGCTCCACCGCCTGGGCGGCCGCGAGCAGGCCGGCATCGAGGGCCGGGGCGCCCTTGAAGTCCTTCATGATCTCGGCGCCCTCGTCGGTGATGCCATTGATCGCCTCGCACGGCTTGCCGCGGGCCGGCTTGCCCAGCATCCTGAAGATCTGCTCCAGCCGCTTCACCTGGCCCTGGGTCTCGCGCAGATGCTTGTTGAAGGCGGCGGCCAGCTGCTTCGAATGCGCGGCCTTGGCCATCTTGGGGAGGGTCTTGAGGATCTTGTTCTCGGCGAAATAGATGTCCTTCAGCGTCTCCAGAAACAGGTCGCTCAGCATCTTCGGCGCCTGACGGGGGCGGCGGGCCGCGGTTTTCCTGGTCGCACGCTTCTTTGCCTGTTTGGCCATGAAGTCTCTCCTCGGGAGTTGTGGGGAGGCGTTGCTCCCCTGGATCTACGGGCGATCAAGAGTTTGCGAGCGCAAATGTTCCTCGCAACGAAACTCGCGGCCGGGTTGCCGGCCCGATCCTGGTCGGTCCGGGCGGCGCATCCCGGCCACGACCGCCCGCGGGACGCCGTCGCATTCCCCGCTAATTGTCTGGATTCCCGGTGCATTTCACCGGCATTGCAGGCCGCCGCGAAGCACCGCACCATCCGGCTCGCTTTCGCTTGCACAGCCTTGCTGCTTTGACGTACTCCCGGGACACAGGACGCGCGTCGTCAGGAAATCGAGATGTCGATGACAGAAGACGAACTCGGCAAGAGGCAGGGCATCATCGACGCCTGCCGCCGCATGAATGCGCTCGGCATCAACCAGGGCACGTCCGGCAATATCAGCATCCGGCACGGCGACGGGCTCCTGGTCACCCCGACCAGCGTGCCCTATGACGCCATGACGCCCGACATGATCGTGTTCATGACGATGGACGGCGCCCACGCCAATCATCAGAAGCCGTCGAGCGAATGGCGCTTCCACCGCGACATCCTGAAGTCGCGCGCCGACGTCAACGCCGTCGTTCACGCCCATCCGACCTATTGCACCATCCTGGCGATCATGGGCATGGAGATCCCGCCGGTGCATTACATGATCGCGGCGGCCGGCGGCGACAGCATCCGCTGCGCGCCCTATGCGACCTTCGGCACCGCCGAACTGTCCGACCATGCGGTGCGCGCCCTCGAGGGGCGGCTCGCCTGCCTGCTCGACCATCACGGCATGATCGCGATCGGCAGGACGCTGGACAAGGCGATGTGGCTCGCCGTCGAGGTCGAGACGCTGGCGCGGCAATATCACGGCTGCCTGCAGATCGGCACCCCGCCGCTGCTGCCCGCCGACGAGATCGAGCGGGTGCGCCTGCGCATGGCCGGCTACGGCATGTCCGACGAATAGGGTTGCGCAGGGTGCTGATGCGGATCAGGCATATCGTCGAGGGCCGGGCATCGAACCGCGTCATGGTCCGGTTGCGGGCGCTGCTGCGCAGCAACGAGTTCTATTTGATCCCGCTGTCGCTGGTGATCGGCACGCTGGCCGGCGCGGTGGTGACGCTGATGGCCGAGATCGCACAAATCGCCCATGTCGTGATCTACGGCATCCCGATCGACGTGCGCCTGTCCGCCAACGCCCGGGTCAGTCCCTGGGCGGCGATGATCGCGCCCGCGGCCGGCGGCCTTCTGCTCGGCATCATGGAATGGTGGCGGCGCCGCCTGAAGATCTCCCAGGCCGTCGACCCGATCGAGGCCAATGCGCTGCGCGGCGGCAATTTGTCGATGCGCGACAGCGTGGTGGTGTCGAGCCAGACCCTGATCTCGAACGGTTGCGGCGCCTCGGTCGGTCTCGAGGCCGGCTATACCCAGATCGGCTCGGGCCTCGCCTCGCTGATCGGCAAGTTCTTCAACCTGCGCCGCAACGATCTGCGCCTGATCGTCGGCTGCGGCGCGGCGGCGGCGATCGCGGCGGCCTTCGGCGCGCCGATCACCGGCGCCTTCTATGCCTGCGAGCTCATCGTCGGCGTCTACTCGGTCGGCAGCGCGGCGCCGATCCTGGCCGCCTCGCTCGCCGGCGCGCTGACCGCGCAATGGCTCGGCGGCGCGCCCTATTCGCTGGAGATCCCCAAGGTCAGCGCTGTCGGCGTCGAGCAATATCTCGCGCTGATCGGGCTCGCCCTCATCACCAGCTTCGTCGGCATCGCCGTGATGCGCTCCTCGCCGATGTTCGAGCGCCTGTTCGCCTGGCTGCCGGTCTGGCTGCGTCCGGTGTTCGGCGGCCTGATCGTCGGCGCCTTCGCGATTCTGACGCCGCAGGTCCTGGGGGCCGGCCATGGCGCCATGGTGCTCGATCTCTTCCACGACATGGCGATCGGCCTGATCGCGCTGATCATCGCGCTGAAGGTGACGGCCTGCCTGATCTCGCTTGCCTCCGGCTTTCGCGGCGGCCTGTTCTTCGCCTCGCTGTTCGTCGGCAGCCTGATCGGCAAGTTCTTCGCCGCGGTGCTGCTGCTGGTCAGCCCGAATTTCGTGATCGATCCGCTGGTGGCCATGCTGACCGGCATGGCGACGCTCGGCGTCGCCATCGTCGGCGGGCCGCTGACGATGTCGTTCCTGGTGCTCGAGATGACGCGCAACGTCGACGTCACCGCGGTGGTGCTGGCCGGCTGCATCGTCACCTCGATCTGCGTCCGTTTCATGTTCGGCCATTCCTTCTCGACATGGCGCCTGCATCTGCGCGGCGAGACCATCCGCAGCGCCAACGACGTCGGCTGGCTGCGCAATCTCACGGTCGAGCGGCTGATGCGCTCGGACGTCGCCAAGGTGCCCTCGACGACGTCGATCGCGGCCGTGCGCCGCGAATTCGCGCTCGGCTCGCGGCCGGGCGTCGTCATCGTCAACAATGCCGACGAATATATCGGGCTCGTGATGCTGCCCGACCTGTTCTCGAACGATCTCGACAGCATCGCCGACGACATCCAGGTCATCGAACTGGCGCGCCTCACCGAGATCGTGCTGATCCCCGAGATGAACGTGAAGTCGGCGATGGCGGTGTTCGACGAGGCCGAGGCCGAGATGCTGGCGGTGGTCGATTCCACCGACAGCCGGAAGGTGGTCGGCTTCCTCACCGAGACCTTCGCCCGCCGCCGCTATGTCGAGGAGATCGACAAGGCCACCCGCGGCGTGCTGGGATCGCTGTCGTAGGCCGCCCGGCCCCTTCCGGAGCCGCCCTTCGGCCTGCGGCGAGACGGCACGCAAGGCGGACTTGCCAGATCATCCACAACCTCTAGTCTGGCGTTGCCGCCGGGGATCGTCCGGCGCCCCGCGACGAGGGACGTGCGATGCCGGACATGCTTCGCCTGTTGCTTGCCTTGCTCGACCTCGGGCCGAAGCTGGAGATCCTGCTCGGCGCCGACTGGGCCACCCACAGGGATAGTTTGCTCGATCTGGCTGGCCGCGCCGGCCGCGGCGAGGATGCCGCGGGGCTGCGCGCGGAGCTCGATGCCCTGGTTCAGCGGCTGCTTCACGACCCGCGCGCTGCGGACCTCGTTCGTCAGGCGGTCGCGCGGGCAACTCCCGCTATCGAGAGCGAGATCGTGGTCCGGCGTGGCCGCGTCACGCCGCCTCCACCTCTGCCGGCGGACATCAGCGCGGACATCTTCCGCGGACACGACCGGCTGTCGGAGGTGGTCCGGCCGCACAAGGACGAGAACACCGGGATCGTGACGATCCCCGTGTTCTACGGCACCGACCGGGCGCGGGGCGACGATACGCCGGCGGGCTATTACGGCGCTGCGCGGGGCACGCTCGCGTTCGGGATCGCCGAGGTCACCGTCCCCACGCGCGGACGCGAACTGGGGGACCTGACCGGACCGAGCTGGTGGCGTTTCGAATTCTCTGCCGATCCGGCGAGGCACGTCATCCTTGCGCGTGTCGGAGCTCTGACACGCGAGGCGTTCGTCGCCAGTCTCGCCGGCTCGCTCGCCGCCGCCGACACGCGCGACGTGCTGTTGTTCGTGCACGGCTACAACGTCTCGTTCGAGGATGCCGCGCGTCGTGCCGGGCAGCTCTCGGTCGATCTGAAATTTCCCGGCCGCACGCTGCTCTACAGCTGGGCCTCCGCCGCCGACGCCAAACAATATACCGTGGACGAAAGCACGGTGGAGTGGTCACGCGAGCATTTCGAGGCGGTGCTGCGGCTGGCGCTGACCGAGCTCGGCGCCCGCGAAGTCCACGTCATCGCCCACAGCATGGGGAATCGCGCCCTGGCGAACACGCTCGAGCGGGTTTCGACCTGGCCATTGCCGCAAGACGCCGCGAGGCTCGGGCAGATCGTCTTTGCCGCGCCCGACATCGACCGCGACCGCTTCGTTCAGCTTGCGGCACGGTTCAAGGGCTGCGCGCGCCGCTGTACGCTCTACGCGTCGTCACGCGACGTGGCGCTGCTCGCCTCCAAAGTGGTCCATGGCTATCCGCGCGCGGGTGAAGCCGGCGAGGCCCTGACGATCGTCGACGGCGTCGACACCATCGATGCCTCGCTGGTCGACACCAGCCTGGTCGGCCTGCACCATTCCTATTTCGGCGACAAGCGTTCGATCCTGAACGACATGTTCGGTCTGATCACGCAACAATTGGCGCCTGACCAGCGCTTCGACCTCGAGGCCGCGGGCGACGCGCTGCGCCGCTACTGGAATGTTCGTGCCTGAGGGCCCGTGGGGGTGAGTGGGCCATGGCGGCGAGCTGCGAGACCCGCCACCATGGCCAGTCCCGGTCCTGCTATCGGCCCGGGGGAGGCGCGGCAACGACCCAGGCCACGATCCGGCGGACCAGCGGCAGCACCAGCAGCAGCGTCGGGAAGGCCACCAGCCAGGACAGCGCCCAGGCGCCGGGCCAGGTCGCGAGGAAGGCCGGCGTCGCGCCGAGGCTACGGAGGGTCGAGATGACCGACACAACGGCGGTCATCAGCAGGGAGAGGACGAACGGCATCACGATCGGCGCATAGCGCGCCGGCAGTTTGCGAACCGCAATCATGTCATTTCTCTTGAAAAGGACGCGTCAGTCACGGTGAACCCAAAAGCGGCATCGATCCCGACGACGTCGGTTGATGCGTTGGTTCACGTAAACGCTTACGGCGACCGCGATGCGGCACAGCCGTTCATTATCCGCTCAGGCTGGATGGTTCAAGCGGTCGCAGGCGTCTTGGTTTACAATTGCTCCAAACGTGGCAGATTGCCTCGGACCGTGGAACCAGTCGCCATATCCAGCGTTATTGGCCGTTTGCTTATGTGGATTGATCCGAGGAGGGTCGAAATGAACATGGGACCGATCGTGAATGGTGCCGGCCGCAAGGTCATGATGGCCGCCGCAGCGAGCCTTGCGCTCGGCGCGATGACCCTCTGTCCTTCAGCTGCCGTCGCGGGTGGCGCGCCCGCCAAGGCGGCGGTGGCGGATCAGGCCTCGTCGAGCGCCACCGATTTCAGCGCCGCCAAGCGGCGCCGCTACTACCGGCGCGGACCGGACGCGGCTGGTCTGGCCTTCATGGGCCTGGCGGCCGGCGTGATCGGCACCGCGATCGCCGAGAGCCGGCGCCGCGACTATTACGAGAACCGCTACTATTACGGCCCCGGCCCCTATTATGGTGGCCCCGGCTATTACGGCGGCAATCCCTATTACGGCAATGGCGGCTACTACCGCCCGCGCTATTACTACCAGCCTTACTGAGCGGGAGCGCGTTCGCGCCTCGCCTGTTGCGTCAAGCGTCTTGCTGTTTCGTCGAAAGGGCGGTGCACCGGCACCGCCCTTTGTCGTATCCACGCATGCGGCATCGCCGGCCTGTGTCGGCCGCGCGTCAAGCCCGCCAGGCAAAAATATTCCGCTTTACCGAAATTCGGAATTATCGTATGTATTGGCCATCCCGGGGTGATCGTGAGGGGCGATGATCCTTCGTCATCGTCGCGCGCCGGGGAGCGGTGGATGCGGCAGCGTCGGCACGAGCAGGCGGGCAGGGCGGGGTAGTCCCCCGTGAGTCCAGGCCGTCGTGGGGACGAACGGCGCTGTCAGGTTCGTCGCGTCATCATGCCGGCGGCAAGGTGCACACAGCCGTCGGCCTCTGGGGCGCTGGCGAACCGCGCGTACGGCAAAATCGTGTGGTCCCGACGCCCGAGATACTGTGCGTCAAGCCTTCGCGACGATGTGGCGGCCAACCGGCGGCGCATCGATCCAGGTCGCTGGGGTGACGGGGGCAATAGTGCAACGCTCCCCGAGGAGAGCACGACATAAGCCGTCAGACCATCGCGCAGGGAAGGCCGTGTGTTGGGCTTCACCTGTATGCTGCTGTGCGGTCTTTTTGCGTGTGCCATTCGCGCAGCAGACCGCGGGTGCCGCCGGCACCCGGCCTTCCCTGCGCCCTCCTGCTTTGAGCGAGGGCGAGAATGGAGCAAAGCTCGGGCAAGCAGCGCCGCGAGATCGATTTCGCATGTCCGCGCCAAAACCCCCGCCGTCGTCCCGGCGAACGCCGGGACCCATACGCCGCAGCCGACATTTGGCGAAGACCGGCCATGACCATCTCACGCACCAATAACCGTCACGGAGTATGGGTCCCGGCCTGCGCCGGGACGACGCCGAATATGAGGCGATTATCCCGGCCTCCCACCACCGTCGTCCCGGACAAGCGAAGCGCGATCCGGGACCCATACGCCGCAGCCGAGGTTTGGCGAAGACCGGCCATGACCGCGCAACCAGGGAAGGATGCGGTGGTGAAGTCTCAGCGACCGCGTGTCGCCATCTCCGCGTCATTCACGGCTTCCGGCGCCATCGCCGTCCAGGCGCTCGAGGCAAACTGCCGGCGCCAGGTCACGATCACCACGGCGGCGGTGGTGACGAACAGGACCCAGGGGCTGACGAACCAGCCGAGATAGCCGAGCGCGAAGAAGAATGCGCGCTGGCCGCGGTTGAAGTGACGGCCGGCGGATTCGAACAGGCGCGAGGTGCGGATGACATGGGCTTCGGCCGCCGGCGTGTCGCGCTGCGCGGCGGGCGGCATGCCGCCGAACAGGATCGCGACATAGTTGAACAGGCGATAGGCCCAGGCGAATTTGAAGAACGCGTAGACGCAGATCAGCACGAGGCCGACGCATTTCAATTCCCACAGCGCCGGCGAGGTGCTGAGGTCGATCGGCAGCTTGGCGAGGATCGTGATGGCGTCGTTGGTGGCGTGCAGCAGCGCCAGCGCGCCGCCCAGCGCGAACAGGCTGGTCGAGGCAAAGAAGGCGGTGCCGTTCTGCAGCGACGTCATGATCTGCATGTCCATCATGCGCGTCTCGCGCTCCAGCAGACGGCGCACCCAGACCTCGCGATAGCGGTTCATGCGCGCCGACAGGCTGTCGCGGCCATAGGCCGAGTGCTCCAGCGTGACGGCATAGACCAGCCATTCGATGATGAAGAAGCCGACCGCGATGATGTCGACCCAGTGCCTGCTCATGGCGCTCTCCTTGGATTCGGCAGTGATTGCCATGCGTCGCCGCACCCGGCAACGATTGATTGGCGGCAGGCGATGGCGCTAAAAGCGGCTCGCTTCGCAACCTTCGGGAAGGACTGAACATGGCTGCGCTGAAACTCGCGATCGGCAACAAGAACTACTCGTCATGGTCGATGCGGCCCTGGCTGGCGCTGCGGGCCAATGACATTCCGTTCGTGGAGACCGTGATCCCGCTCTACACCGACAATCCCGCGGACAAGGAGCGCATCCTGTCCTTCAGCCGCGCCGGCAAGGTGCCGGTGCTGGTCGACGGCGACATCACGGTGTGGGATTCGCTGGCGATCATCGAGTATGTCGCGGAGCGATTTCCCGAGAAGAAGCTGTGGCCCGATGATGTCGCTGCCCGCGCGCATGCACGCGCGGTCTGCGCCGAAATGCATTCGGGCTTCATGGCGCTGCGCAACGAATGCGGCATGAACCTGCATCGCCCGGTGCGGGCCGTGACGCTGTCGGCCGATGCCAAGGCCAATGTCGCGCGCATCGAGCAGATCTGGCGCGAGTGCCGGGCGCGCTATGGCGGCCCGTTCCTGTTCGGCCGTTTCGGCGCGGCCGATGCGATGTACGCCCCCGTCGTGCACCGTTTCCGCACCTATGCGATCGAGGTGAGCCCGGAGACCCGCGCCTACATGGACACGATGATGGCGCTGCCGGCGTTCCAGGAATGGACCCGGGACGGCCTCGCCGAGACCATGCTCATCCCGCGGTTCGAGACCATCTGAGCGGGCTCGTCGCCAGATGCGGCGGACCGGCCGGACGCCGCAACATGGCGTCCGACTCGGGCCCGCGCACGGGCCGCCGGGGCGGGGGTCCGGCGGGTTCCGGCGGTATCATCGGGCTGGCGCCATCGCCCTGAATTGATTACGAAATTTGGTCGTTTGCCATGCTGGCATACCGCTGGCCAAAATGGCCTTGCGCGTGCTATACCACCGCCGGGTTTTCCGGCCGGGCATCGCAGCGGGACCCTGGGCATGACCGGCGCTGTTTGAGTAATGGAGAGGGTGTTGAAGCACAAATTCCCCGTTGGAACGCGCGTCTTGTTCACGGCCAGCAACGTCGCACGTCCGGCTGCCAGCGGCTCGTATGAGATCATCCGCCTGCTGCCGACCGATGGCGACGATTGCCAGTACCGGATCAAGAGCACGACAGAAGCGTTCGAGCGCGTTGCCAAGGAAAGCCAGCTCGCACTCTCCTGACGGATCGGCTTGCCCGCAACCGACGTCACGACGATTTTGCCGCGGTGCCGTGAAAAGGCCCGCTTCGCTCTCGCAAGGTGAGGTGGGGGCAGTTGCCGACTCGCGGGACTTGCTTTGACCATTCGCTCTTTGCTCGCGTGAGGGGACGTCGCGCATGAACTGGGCATGGGCCACTTCGCTCGACCAAATCTGGCGTTCGCCGGCGTTCCCGATGTGGATGACGCTCGCGGCGGCCGGCTTCTTCGGATTGATCCTGCTGATCACGCTGCTGCGCGCCGAGAAATCGGTCGCCAATGGCGCGCTGACGGTCATCACGCTGCTGGCCATCGGCATCGCCGTGGCCGCCACGATGCGCATGTACGGTCCTGCGGGGCAGGCCGCTCCGGTCGAGGCCCGCGCCGCGCAGGTCACGATGACCGCGAGCCTGCCGGCGCTGTCCTGTCTCGACGATCTGGCCGGCGATGCCGTGGCGGTCGGCTGCGAGAAGGCGCTGTTCGGCGCACCTGATACGGCTGCCGCCGCCGTCGCCTATACTGCGGCCCGGATCGACCGGCTCACCGCGCTGGGCGATGCCGCCGCCGCCGACAAGAGCCTGACCCCGGACATGAAGCTGCTGCGCAAGTCGCTGGAGCACGACCGCTACGGCTTCGTGGCGCAGGTGCTGGTGGCGCGCGACGGCTGTACCCAGTTCGACTGCCCCGCATTCCGGGCGCTGACCGACCAGCAGCAGGTCGCAGCCAACATGGATTCCCATCTCTACGACACCCTCGTGGCGCGCTATGCGCCCGGCTGGAACGCGCCCGCGCCGATCGCGCAGGCTGCGGCGCCGGCGACGGCCGCACTCGCGGGATTGCCGCCCTCGATGCCGACCGGCAAGCCGACCAATGCCGAGTTCCCGAGCGCCTCGTCCACGCCGCCGGTGAGCATCATGAATCCGGAGCCGCCGACGGCCGCGACACGGCCCGCGGCCCCGGCCGCGACTGCGGCGCCGTCGGCGCGCGCGCCCGCTGCGGCCTCGGTGCAGGCGGCAGCTCCGGCTGCGGCGCCTGCGGCCAAGAAGCCGCCGGCGCCGAAAGCCCCGGCGCGGACAGCGGCACCGGTTCCGCTGGCGCCGCCGGCTGCGGCTCCCGCGGCTGCGGATAACGAATAGTTCGGCATTCCAAATCCGCGGCCGGCCCGCTAAGGCTTGGGCATGCCACTCCATTTGATCAAGCTCGCCGTCGGCTGCGACTCCGTCAAGGAATTGAAGCAGTGGATCGCCGAACGGATGCAGGCCGCCAAGAAGAAGGGCCTGCCGCAACATCACGTCCACATCACCCGCATGGTCCCCAAGCGCGACGCCGAGATCCTGGCCGGTGGCTCGCTCTACTGGGTCATCAAGGGCGAGATCGCCGCGCGCGAGAAGATCATCGGCATCGAGCCGTTCCGGGATCAGGACGGCATCGGACGCTGCCGCATCGTGATGCAGCCGAAGGTCATTGCGGTGTCGCCGCGGCCGATGCGCCCGTTCCAGGGCTGGCGCTATCTGACCGATGATGCGGTTCCGCCCGATCTCGGCAAGTCCGCCGCAAGCTCGATCGCGGCGATGCCCGAGCCGATGCGGCGCGAATTGCGCGACCTCGGGCTGCTCTAGACAGCGATATTGTCGATCAGCCGGGTGGTCCCGAGCCGCGCCGCGACCAGAATGCGCAGGGGCCCCTCCTTGCGCGAGGTGGCCGGCGCCAGTGTCTCGGCGTGGCGGACCTCGAAATAATCGGGCGCAAAGCCGGCCGCCGTGATGGTCTTGGCACCGCGCGCGATCGCCGGCGCGAGCGCTTCCCCGGCGCGGATGCGGGCGGCGCTGTCCTTCATGGCCTGGTAGAGCACGGGCGCCGTCTGGCGCTCCTGCGGCGACAGGTAGACGTTGCGCGAGGACATCGCGAGGCCGTCGCGCTCGCGCACGGTGCGGGAGCCGATCACCTTCACGCCGAGGTCGAGGTCGCGCGCCATCTGCGTGACCACCCGCAATTGCTGGAAGTCCTTCTCGCCGAAAATGGCAAAGTCCGGCCGGCATTGCGTGAACAGCTTGCCGACGACGGTGGCGACGCCGCCGAAGAAATGTGGCCGGAAACGATCCTCGAGGCCGGCCAGCGCAGGCCCTTCCGGCACGATGCGGGTGGCGAACCCTTCCGGATACATCGCCTCGACGCCGGGGTGCCAGACGATGTCGACGTCCTCCGCCGCGAGTTTGGCGATATCGGACTTCCAGGTCCGGGGATAGGCGCCGAAATCCTCGGTCGGGGCGAACTGGGTCGGGTTGACGAAGATCGAGACGACGACTCGGCTGGCGCGGCGCTTGGCGAGGCGCACCAGCGACACATGCCCGTCATGGAGCGCTCCCATGGTCGGCACCAATGCAATGGTGGCCTTGCGCTGGCGAAGCTTGTCGAGGGCGCGGCGGAGAACGGGGACGGTACGGGCGATCAATGGGCTGGCTGACATCAGGACTCGACGGGTTGGGTGTGGGGCAGGGCGCGCTCTGGCCTCGGCGGACTAACCTTAACGAGCAGCGCCCATAGACGCATCGCGGCCAGATGCGGCACAGCATACCACACGAATGCCGGCGGGGATGTTCGACAATGTGGACTGGATCACAGACGCTGTGCGGCTGCGCGATTCATGATGGAAGAACGCGACGCTTCGAATTGCATTTCCGTTTGCGCATTTCACTTGACCGCAGACGCGACCAACTCGAAGATCATTCGCAGGGGTGTTGAGGATCGCCATGCTTGTGCAGGCTAGCCAAGGCCAATCCGGCTCGGCGCATGTGGTCGTGCTCGGCAACGAGAAAGGCGGCTCAGGCAAGTCGACCACCGCCCTGCACATCGCGGTCGCGCTGCTGAAGGCCGGCCAGCGCGTCGCCACCATCGACCTCGACTGCCGTCAGCAGAGCTTTACCCACTACATCAACAATCGCGCCGCCTGGGCGCGCCGCACCGGCCTCGCGCTCGAACTGCCGGTCCATCGCTGCATCAGGCTGGGCGAGACCATGCAGATCGCGGAGAACGAGAATTCCGAGTTTCAGCAGTTCATGGAGGCGGTCTCGGCGGTCGAGAGCAGCTTCGACTTCATCGTCATCGACACGCCCGGCACCGACAGCTACCTGATGCGGCTCGCCCATTCGATGGCCGACACGCTTGTCACGCCGATCAACGACAGTTTCCTGGACTTCGACGTGCTCGGCACCGTCGATCCCACCAACTATGCCGTGACCGGCGAGAGCCACTATGCCGAGATGGTGCGCGACGTCAGGCGCAAGCGCCGCCAGCTCGACGGCTCGACCACCGACTGGATCGTCGTGCGCAACCGCCTGTCGATGCTCGGCTCCCGCAACAAGCAGCTGGTCGCGGACAGCCTGAAGGATCTGTCGCTTCGGCTCGGCTTCCGCTACGTCGACGGCTTCGCCGAGCGCGTCGTCTACCGCGAGTTCTTCCCGCGCGGCCTGACCGCGCTGGACGAGATCGACGAAACCACGCTGGGCATGCGGCCCAATCTCGGGCATCTCACCGCACGGGAAGAGGTGACCAGCCTCTTGCGCCAGCTCAAGCTGCCGCTGGACGAGCGCGGTCGCCGCCGTGCGGCAAATCGCGCCGAGTGGTTCAGCCAGGTCGACAAGCCGCTGGAAGTTCACGACATCCTGGGCGCCTGAGCCGGCGGTATTTCGCTGCTGTGCGACACGACGGACCCGGTTCCAGCCGGAACCGGTTCCGTGCCCGGATCGTTTTCATCCCGGATTAACTGCAAATTGAACCCCATCGCGACCGGTTGCGTCGAAGGGGGTCTGCACCTTGTCGTGGCTACTGAAGAAAACTGTGCCCAAGGAAGGTGTGCGTCGCACAATGAAAGGGCTGCCGGTTCACAATATTTAGCCTTCCTGTCACGCTGCTGTGACATATATTAGGGAATAGGCGACAAGGGGCCGGCGAGAGCCCTCTGAGAACACGATTTCAACTGGGATTTCAGGCCAGAAGAGTCTGAGGCTGAGGACGAAAATGAAGCGTGGAATTGCCGTTCTGGTTTCGGTCAGCGCTCTCTGCGGCATCGCCTATTTCACGGCGAGCAAGTGGGCGATCAAGCACGAGACCGTCACGTTCTACGATCCCTCGCGCGACAATCGTCCCGTGCCGGTCCACATCGCTGTCCGGCGCGACAAGGAAATGCAGGCCAATGCCGGCATGATCACGCTGCCCGTGACGGTGATCAACCACGGCAATACGGTCAAGAACACCGAGTACGGTTTCCTTGCGAACGTCTTCGCGGCCCGCGGCTATCTCGTCGTCAGCCCGCAGCATGATCTGCCGACCGATCCTCCGATGGTGACCAAGCCCGGCGAACTCTATGTCGGCCGGTTGCCGCAGATTCTGCGCGGCGTCGCCAACATTCATCTCGCGATGCAGGAGATGAAGAAGGTTCAGCCCAACGCCGATTACGACAAGGTCACGATGGTCGGCCATTCCATGGGCGGCGACATCACGATGTATTTCGCCAAGCAGTATCCCGACGAGGTCAAGAAGGTCGTGACGCTCGACAATCTGCGTGTGCCCTTCGTCACCGCGGGCAAGTTCAAGATCCTGTCGTTCCGCTCCAAGGATCCGCAATTCAAGACCGATCCCGGCGTGATTCCGAGCGACGAGGAGTGCGAGAAGGCCGGTATTCAGGTCGTGAAGACCGACTTCCAGCACAACGACATGCGCGACACCGGCCCAGACGACGCGAAGAACTCGATCCAGAGCATGCTCGACAAGTTCCTCAGCGCGACCGACGACGTCGCTCCCGTCGACACCCGCTCGGCGCCCCCGAAGATCCTGGAGCCCGGCCCGGTTGCCCTGATGGGCCCCGCCAAGAGCTGAGTCTCTCTCTCACCATCGGACCTCGATCGAAGCCTCCGTTGGCAGCCGCCTGCGGAGGCTTCGCACATTGACCGGTCCGCGCGTGCCCACCACATAGTCGCTCAGGCAAGATCGGGATCGGCATGTCGGGCGAGTTCATCAAACCACGGGGACGCGAGGCCCTCGCGACAGAGCCGGGAGGCGCAGTACCGCAAGCGGGGACATCGACGGCGGATGACATTGCGGCGTTCGTCGCCAAGGCGCGCGCGATGTCGCCGCACGCGCCCGGCGCCAGGGGGCGGCTGATCTTCGCGCTGGATGCGACGATGAGTCGGCAGCCGACCTGGGACATGGCCTGTGCGCTCCAGGCCGACATGTTTCGCGAGGCGGCCGCGATCGGCAGTCTCGACATCCGCCTCGTCTATTATCGTGGCTTCAACGAGTGCCGGGCTTCGGGCTGGATCTCCGACAGCGGCAAGCTCGCGACCCTGATGAGCAGGATCGATTGCCGTGGCGGCAATACCCAGATCGGCAAGGTGCTGGGCGAGGCAAGGCGCGAGGCCGTGGACTCCGGCGTGCGGGCGATGGTGTTCGTCGGCGACGCCATGGAGGAGCAGGTCGACGCGCTCTGCGCGAAGGCCGGAGAGCTCGGCCTGCTGAAGGTGCCGGTCTTCATGTTTCAGGAGGGCCATGATCCCGTCGCCGAACAGGCGTTTCGGGAGATTGCGCGGCTGACCGGCGGAGCCTGGTGTCGGTTCGATCCGGGCGCCGCAGCCCAGTTGCGCGAGCTGCTGCGGGCCGCCGCCGCCTATGCCGCGGGAGGACGGCAGGCGCTTTTGGAGCTGGCAAAGACGACGGGCGGGGCGGCGATGTTGATCGGACAGATGAGGTGAGCTGTTTGCGGGCCCTCCGGTCCTGACCGCATGCTTTCTGGCGGCAGGCGGACTATATAGCGACCATGACCCTGATCGCCGGCGCTGTCGCCGTTATCACCCTCTATCTGCTCCTTCAGATGTTCCGTGCTGCCAACCCCGCGGTGCTGGCGCGCGCCGTCAAGTTCGGGGGCGGCGTGCTGGCTCTCGCGGTGGCCGCCTTCACCGGGCTGCGCGGCGAACTCGCGGTGGCGATCCCGCTCGGCCTGTTCGGCGCGGGCCTTCTCGGCTGGGCACCGCTCGCCAATTCCGGCTTCGGCAATATCGGTGGACTGTTCGGCGGCGGTGCAACGCGCCCGTCCGGACAGGTGTCGCGGGTCCGCTCGCAATTCCTGGACATGCGGCTCGACCACGATTCCGGACGGCTGGCGGGCCAGATCGTCGCCGGGCCCTATGCCGGGCGCGATCTCGACGAGTTCGATCTCGGGGGCCTGCTCGCGATGGTCCCGGCCTTCGATGCCGAGAGCGTGGCGCTACTCGAAAGCTATCTGGACCGCCGGTTTCCCGCCTGGCGTCAGAACGCGCAGGGCGACCCGGCAGGGGGGCAGAGACGAGCGGCGTCGAGCGGAAAAATGACGGCGGAGGAGGCCTATCAGATCCTTGGCCTGCAGCCGGGCGCGGGGCGCGACGACATCAGCAGGGCTCACAAGGCCCTTATGAAGAAACTCCATCCCGACCAGGGGGGCTCGACGTATCTCGCTGCCCGGGTAAACGAGGCCAAGGATACTCTGCTTCGCACGCATAACGGCTAACTCCGGCATCACGCTACAAACGCCCGTTCCGCGTGATCTCCGTATGCTCTGTCTGCCGTCGCCCCGATGCCCGCCATTGTCGGCGTGGTCGATCCCTTGAGTGAAGTTTTAACCGTAAATCCTTGACGAGAGGTTGTCGCGGAACAGCTGCCGTGATCGCTGCACCGAAAACAAAGATGCCCGCGCAAGGCGCGGGCATTTTGTCGAAAGGCGGAGGAGATCAGTTGCGGACGGTGATGCAGGAGATCTCGGCGCGCTTGAGCGTACGGCAGACCGCTTCGGCCTGATCGCGCTCCAGTCCGGCGAAGCGCGCGCGGTAGAGCTTGCGGTTGTCCTTGGCGACGACGGGCTCGGTGAACGGATCGGCCTTGCTGAGCAGGCCGCGAGCCGAGTTGCGCGCCGCGTCGATGCGCTGCTGGGCCTCGTTCTCGCTCTCGAGCGCGCCGACCTGGACGATCCAGCCACTGTGGGTCATGGCCGGCTTGGCCGCGGTGGTCATCTGGACCGGCTGCGGCGCCGGATCGGCGGACGCAAGCTTCGGACCGGCCACGGGGGCCGCTGCGGTGGCTGCCGGCAGCACGCCGAGAATGCCATTGCCGGTGCCGAAGCCGGCCGGCTGCGCCGGCATCTCGGCGCGCGCGGCTTCGACCTTCGATGCTTCCGGCTTGTTGATCAGATCGGCCCGGGCGACGACGGCGCCGGAGGTCTCCGCGACGTCGGAGCGGGGGGCGATCGCGCTGGTGATCTGCGGAGCAACCGGCGAGGGGGCGGCGGAGGCAACCTTCACGGCGCCGGCCTTGACTTGCACGGTCTTGACCCGAACCGGCTTCATCGGCTCGGACGAGCCCGGGATGATCGAGAGCGGCTGGCTTGCGATGACACCGTTGGTGAGCGGCGCCGGCTCGACTCGGGCTTCGGCCTTGACCTCGGGCTTCGGCTGCACCGGGGGCATCGCGGCGGTCGCGGCCGCGAGCGCCGACAGGCGCGAGGCGGGACGGGGCGGAGCGGGTTCGGTGGCGGCCTGGACGGCCTGCGCAGGCCGCGGCGGGGTGTCGGACGCATCGGCGACTTCCGTCCCCGCGTCGGCCCCGTTGCGCTCGGTGACGGCCGCGACGGTGCGGGTTGTCGCGCCCTTTTCGAGATTCTCGGCCAGCAGGTTGCGCATGATGGCGTCGCGCGAGCCGCCGCTGCGGCCGCCGAGCACGACGCCGATCAGATGGCGGTTGCCGCGGCGCATCGAGGTGACGAGATTGAAGCCGGAGGCGCGGGTGTAGCCGGTCTTGATGCCGTCCACGCCCTCGACATTGCCGAGCAGATGATTGTGGTTGCGGATCGACTGGCCCCGCCAGTTGAAGGAGGCGGTGGCGAAGTAGCGATAGTAGCGGGGAAAGCGCTCCTGGATGGCGCGGCCGAGTGTGGCCTGGTCGCGTGCCGTCGTCACCTGCTCGTCGTTCGGCAGGCCCGAGGCGTTGCGGTAGACGGTCTTGGACATGCCCAGCGAACGCGCCTTGCGCGTCATCATCTGGGCGAAATCATCCTCGTCGCCGCCGATGGCTTCGGCGATGACGACGGCTGCGTCGTTGGCGGAGCGGGTGACGAGGCCCTTGATCGCATCCTCGACGCGGATCGTCTGCCCGGGACGCAGATTCAGCTTGGTCGGATCCTGCTCGGCTGCGTGCTGCGACACCGGCATCTCGGTATCGAGCTTCATCTTGCCGGACTCCAGCCGCTCGAACAGCAGATAGAGTGTCATGATCTTGGTGAGGGAGGCGGGATGGCGCAGCCCGTCGGGGCTGTTCGCCTGCAGCACCGCGCCGGAATTGCCGTCGACGATGATGGACGCGAATTTCGGGCTGGAACTCTCCGAGACGTCACGCTGCACGCGATGGTGCGCGTAGTGACGGCGGTGGCGACGCGCCTCGGCAGCGTCCGTCGTGAAGATGACCGCAGTGGTGATCGTAAGAAGCCCGAAAACGCCAACCCGCGCCAAGCGCGAGGAAGACAAGTTTTTACGAAGCATGAAACCCCGTCCCCGTTTCTGACTTGATCACCGGCTCCTGAGGCGAAATTGTGCCCATGCAACCGGGGATCATGACCTGCTCAGACTGTCTCTCCGCCGGTGTTCTCCGCGGGAGACGTTGGGCCTGAGCCGCTGTTCTGGCTAAGGTGATGTTCGCAAACGGCTTTTGGCCGATCGTCGAAGATGAACATTTCCAAGGAATCAGGGTAGGGGCCCGCGGTTTCCAAAAGCTTAAGGAACCCTTGCGGGAACCTCTTGGAATCGCGGGCATCTCAATATATTTGTGCGTCGCACAAAAATCTTGACTTTATTGTGCGTTGCACTAATTTTAGGCGTGGTCAGGGAGCCGGGGCTTCCCGACGATTCAAAAGGGATTCCGAAATGTTCAAGGTTGAAGACTTCCAGAGCTACGGCAAAGAGCAATTCGAGCAGTACGTTGCCTCGGCGACCTCGGTGCAGCACGGTCTGCAGGCGATCGCGAGCGCCTATGGCGACTACACCAAGAAGTCCTTCGAGGACACCAAGTCCTTCGTGGAGAAGCTGTCCGGCGTGAAGTCGCTGGAAAAGGCCATGGAAGCGCAGACCGATTTCGCCCGCTCGAGCTACGAGACCTTCGTCGCCGAGACCCAGAAGATTGCCGGTCTCTATGGCGATCTGGCCAAGCAGGCCTTCAAGCCGGTCGAGACGATCGTCTCGAAGTTCACCCCGGCTGCCAACTGACGCATTTCACGTCCGACCTGAATACAAAAAGCCCGGCTGATTCAGCCGGGCTTTTTCTTGCCTTGAGGTTCGCCGCGTTTACTTGGCGACGCGCAACTTGGAAATCTGCGTCAGGATGTTCTTGAACGCGTCCGACGTCTGCGACGCACTCGTGATCATCTGGAAGTAGCCATTGGTGGCGCAGTCCTGCAGCACCTGCGACTTCGGGTCAGCGCTGTTGATATTGACCTGAATCGTGAAGATCGTGACCGGGTTCGACGTGTCGGCCTTGATGTTCTGGCAGAGAATCTGCTGGCGGGCGTCGATGTCGGACTGCGTCGTGCTCCAGCGATTCTGCGTGTTCAGGCCGTCCGACAGCAGCACGATGTAGTCCTTGTAGACGTAGTTGTTCGCCTTGGCCGGGGCGGCGATCGGCGGATTGCTCGTGCTCAGCGACTGCCAGCCCCAGGCGAGGCCCACCGCCTGGTTGGTATTGCCGCTCGGCGACATCGCCGAGATCTGGTCCTTGAGCGTCTGCCACTGATTGCTCATCGACGTCACGGTCGCGGGAAGACAGCCGGACCACTGCTCGGCGTAGAACTGCGAGGAGGGGCTTCCGCCGCCCGAACCCGGTGCGGTGTTTCGCGTATCGTAGTCCTGGTCGCGGTCGTTGACGCAGCCGGTCCAGGTGCTGCGCGCGGGCGCAGCCGCGGCCGTCGCCGCGGTGCCGTCACCACGCCAGAGGTGGCAGATCTTGCCGGATCCGCTGCCCGTGCAGGTACACGCCGTGTTCGATCCGCAGCTCGCGCTCGAACCGGTGGCCGTCGTGTAGCAGCCATTGTAGTAGACGCTGCTCTTGCCGGGCAGCTTGCGGCCGCTGTCGATGCTCGGGCAGATGTAGCCGGCATAGGTGCCGGTCGATGGAATCCTGCTGACGCTGGTGGCGCCGCTCACCGTCGCAGGGCGATCCATGCAGGTGAAGCCATGGCTGCTGTTCGTGAACGGGCAGCTCGATCCGCCGACCGCCGAGTTGAACGCGCTCGACTTGTTGTTGACGAGGATCGGCGGCTCCGCCTCCCACTCGCTCCAGTTGATCCAGGAGGCACCCACATTGTCGGTGCCGACATTGACGTCCTTCGAGAACGGAATGATGGAGATGTAAACGTCGCCCGTCTGCTTGTTGTAGCTGGCCAGCGTGTCGATCATGTCCTTGGCCGCCGATTGCAGGGCGGACATCTTGCCGTTCTGGGCCATCGACCCCGTGTTATCCAGGACCATCGCCACGCGCATGCGGGTGTTGCCCCAGGCCGAGGTCGAGTTCGCGCTGAAGCCCAGCGTCGGATAGCCGGCCACGCGCATGAAGTTGGTCGGCATGGTACCGGAGCCGGAGACCACGATGTTCGAGATGCCGCTCGAGTCCTTGGGGGTGTAACTGGCGCGAATGTCCGCGGTCGAGACCGTGCCGGTACGGCCGGTGTAGAGGCCGGTGAAGTAGGATTTCACCTTCGCCTCGATATCCGCTTCCGTGATGGTGCCGTTGGTCAGGTCCTTGGACACCATCAGGGCCGCCGAATCCAGTGCGACCTGCAGCGAGCTGCGGGCCTGGACGGCGCGGCTGTAGTCCACCGCCGCACCGACGAAGCCCAGGACCGGGACCAAAGCGATGGCGAAAATGACGGCAATGTTGCCTTGCTCGGCCCCGGCGAAGCGGGCGAACTGTCGATTCATGCTGCTGATACTGGGCAGGCGAAACATGACGGATCCCCGAAATCTGTGGTTTCGCCGGATTTCGCGCCGGAACCTTGAATGGCGGGTAAATTGGACCGTGGAAAACCGGTGGTATCCCCGCGCCAAACCGACGCGGTCATGCCGGCGTCAGGGACCTGGTCAACATCTTCCAAACGGGAGGCCTCAAAATTTTTGTCAAATCGGTCGGGATTGATTAACCTGATCGCGATCGCCCGGATCGGAATCGGGACCAGCCATGCCGCGTCGGCTTTGCCGTGCGTGCTTGCAGAGAGCCGAGGGCAGGCCCATATTGCTCGGGACAGGTCCGGCTTGGCCCGGACCGGTCGGGAGCGGCGATCCAACGAGACGGCGCCTGTGCGAGACTCCGAATGCCGGAGTCGCGTGGCGACCGCCATACGCTTCCATGGGGACTTTTGAACGCCTGTGCCATGCCGCAACTCATTTCCTGCCTCGACCTGCCGGCGTCAGCCGCCTCCTTTGCTCCTCGCATGAGCAACGATGACAATCGGTCCGGAGGGCCGGCCGGTCCGAACACATCGGTCATCACCAAGGTCAAGCCCAAGACCAAGCGGCCCAATCTCTATCGCGTGCTGATCCTGAACGACGACTATACGCCGATGGAGTTCGTGGTTCATGTGCTCGAGAAGTTCTTCCAGAAGGACGTCGAGGCCGCGACCAAGATCATGCTCCACGTGCATCACCACGGTATCGGGGAGTGCGGTGTGTTCACCTACGAGATCGCCGAAACGAAGGTGACGCAGGTGATGGATTTTGCCCGCAAGCATCAGCACCCCCTGCAATGTGTCATGGAAAAGAAGTAGCGCCCGACACGGTGCGCTCAATTCGGCGAATGCGTGTGATCCCGGCGTGATGGAGACGCGTTTCTCTGTGCAGTCGGTCCTTGGCCGAAGCCGGCCCGCTGCTGGTCCCGCCCAAACCGGAACGGGTCTTGCATCGCTTCCGTCGCAATGAGTTTGTCTGCCCGAGTTGCCTGCCCAAGCGCCTTCCCAAGTCGCGGAACCGGTCTTTCACCGCGCTCTTGTATAACTATATGTGACAAAGGTTGTTGTTGCCTGACCGGGCGATGGCGATCATGATGGTGGGGGCCATAGAGGACGCGAATGCCGACTTTTTCCCAAAGCCTTGAACAATCCCTGCATCGTGCACTGGCGATCGCCAACGAGCGTCATCACCAATACGCGACGCTCGAGCATCTCTTGCTCTCCCTGATCGACGATTCCGATGCAGCTGCGGTGATGCGCGCCTGCAGCGTCGATCTCGACAAGCTCCGCGCGAGCCTCGTCAACTATCTCGAAACCGAGTTTGAAAACCTGGTGACGGACGGCGCCGATGACGCCAAGCCGACCGCCGGTTTCCAGCGCGTGATCCAGCGCGCCGTGATCCACGTGCAGTCATCAGGCCGCGAAGAGGTGACCGGTGCCAACGTGCTGATCGCGATCTTCGCCGAGCGCGAGAGTCATGCCGCATACTTCCTGCAGGAGCAGGATATGACGCGCTACGACGCGGTCAACTACATCAGCCACGGCATTGCCAAGCGGCCCGGTGTATCCGAGGCGCGGCCGGTGCGCGGCGTCGACGAGGAGACCGAGACCAAGGGCAACGAGGACGCCAAGAAGAAGGGCGAGGCGCTCGAGACCTATTGCGTCAACCTCAACAAGAAGGCGCGCGACGGCAAGATTGATCCCGTCATCGGGCGCAATTCCGAAATCAATCGCGCCATCCAGGTGCTGTGCCGCCGCCAGAAGAACAACCCGCTGTTCGTGGGTGAAGCCGGCGTCGGCAAGACCGCGATCGCCGAGGGGCTGGCCAAGCGCATCGTCGACAGCGAGGTGCCGGAAGTTCTGGCGGCCGCCACCGTGTTCTCGCTGGACATGGGAACGCTGCTGGCCGGCACGCGCTATCGCGGCGACTTCGAGGAGCGCCTCAAGCAGGTGCTGAAGGAGCTCGAGGCGCATCCGAACGCCATCCTGTTCATCGACGAGATTCACACCGTGATCGGTGCGGGCGCGACGTCGGGCGGGGCGATGGATGCCTCTAATCTTCTCAAGCCGGCGCTCGCCTCGGGCTCGATCCGCTGCATGGGTTCCACGACCTACAAGGAGTATCGTCAGCACTTCGAGAAGGACCGCGCACTGGTGCGGCGCTTCCAGAAGATCGACGTCAACGAGCCGACGGTCGAGGACGCCATTGCGATCCTCAAGGGTCTCAAGCCCTATTTCGAGGATTACCACCGGCTGAAATACACCAACGAGGCGATCGAGGCGGCCGTCCAGCTGTCCTCGCGCTACATTCACGACCGCAAGCTGCCGGACAAGGCGATCGACGTCATCGACGAATCCGGCGCCGCACAAATGCTGGTCGCCGAGAACAAGCGGAAGAAGACGATCGGCATCAAGGAGATCGAGACCACGATCGCCTCGATGGCGCGGATCCCGCCGAAGAGCGTGTCGAAGGACGACGCCGAGGTGCTCAAGCATCTTGAGACGACGCTGAAGCGCACCGTGTTCGGTCAGGACAGGGCGATCGAGTCGCTTGCCGCTTCGATCAAGCTGGCCCGGGCCGGCCTGCGCGAACCGGAAAAGCCGATCGGCTGCTACCTGTTCTCGGGTCCGACCGGCGTCGGCAAGACCGAAGTCGCCAAGCAACTGGCCGCCACGCTCGGGGTCGAGCTGCTGCGCTTCGACATGTCCGAGTACATGGAGCGGCATACGGTCTCGCGCCTGATCGGTGCGCCTCCCGGCTATGTCGGCTTCGATCAGGGCGGCCTCCTGACCGACGGTGTCGACCAGCATCCGCATTGCGTTGTGCTGCTGGACGAGATCGAGAAGGCGCATCCGGACCTCTACAACGTGCTGCTCCAGATCATGGACCACGGCCGGCTGACCGACCATAACGGCAAGCAGGTCAACTTCCGCAACGTGATCCTGATCATGACCACGAACGCGGGCGCGGCCGATCTTGCCAAGCAGGCGTTCGGCTTCACCCGGTCAAAGCGGGAAGGTGACGACCACGAGGCGATCAGCCGGCAGTTCGCGCCGGAATTCCGCAACCGCCTCGATGCCATCGTCTCGTTCGGCCATCTCAGCGTCGAGGTGATCGGCACCGTGGTCGAGAAGTTCGTGCTCCAGCTCGAGGCTCAGCTCGGCGACCGCGACGTTACCATCGAGCTGTCAGAGCCCGCCAAGACCTGGTTGGTCCAGCACGGCTATGACGAGCAGATGGGGGCGCGGCCGATGGCGCGCGTGATCCAGGAGCACATCAAGAAGCCCCTGGCCGACGAGGTGCTGTTCGGCAAGCTGAAGGGGGGCGGCCATGTCCGTGTCGTCCTGGTCAAGGACGAGGCTGACGAGACCAAGGACAAGATCGGCTTCGAGTTCGTCGAGGGCCCGGTCACCCCGAAGCAGGAGAAGCTGCCCGGCGCCCGCAAGCGTCCGCCCGGCAAGTCGAAACCTGGCGGGTCGAAGGGCCCGACCTCGAAGGGGCCGCTGGTCAAGGCCTGACCGGATATCAGACATCGAAAAGGCCGGCTGCAAAGCCGGCCTTTTTCTCTGGTTGCATCGTTGCTGTCGCATCTGGACGCCGCGCGATGCGGAGAGCTCAAGTGCCGGTGTCAGGCGGAGGTGGGGCGGGACGCCTTGGCGGTCGGGGTGCCGACGGCCGCGCCCGGGCGGCGACCGCCGGCTGCATGGTCACGATGACCGGATTGGGCTTGTGATCGGTTGCAGCTCCAGTGGCGGCATCGACGCCCATCCCGATGACACCGCCAAGCAGCAGGTTGCCGGCAAAGCCGGCGGCCCCCGACGTCGGGATGTCGCGACTCAAAGGCACGACCTGTGGCTCATACCCCTCCTTCTGGAAGGTGATGGCGATGTCGGCGTTGCGCTTGACTACCACGGAGCAGGGCGTCGTGCATGTGGTCGGCACGTCCATACCGTTGACCACGGCTTCAACGCCTGAAGGTGTCGATGAAATGCTGATGTTCTCGGTCGTGCCGCGCGTGACCGACGCGCAGCCGCCCAGCATGACGCTGAGCGCCACAATTCCAATTGAACGCATGAAGTGCCCCTTGCCCGATCACATTCAAGCGCAACCGAGGCGGGAGATCAATGCGCCGCAATACTATTTGGTTAAGCCCCGTACAGGTTGCAGGCCCCCCGCGCCACCTTCGCCTCACCAGCGGGAGGTCGCCTTTCCCAGGACATAGAGCGCGATGAGACCCAGCGTCACCACCGTCGAGATGATGATGACGTTGCGCTCCCAGTCGATCCGCAGCCGTCCGCTCCGGCCGAGGCTCAGGAGGGTGAACAGGGCCTTCATGGCAAATCGGTGCATCGCAGACCTCGCTTGATCGGCAGCATGCCATGACCGGAACTGGTCCGCTTGATCGCAATTCAGGCGCGGGGACGGTCGCCCTCACGCCACCTCTGCGACCGACATTGAGCAGACGCCCCGCGTGATGGCGAAGTCCCGGTACTGTTCGGGCGCGGAGGCCGTCTCAATGCCGCGACTGGCCTTGACGGAACTCACGCGGCGATAGGCCGAAGCGCTCGCGAAAGACCCGGCCGAAATGCGAAAGGTCGTTGAAGCCCCAGGCCATCGCGATCTCGCTGATGTGACGATGGGCGAGGACCGGCGAGGCCAGATCGCGCCGGCACTGGGCCAGACGTTCGCCAAGCAGGTAGCGCTGGAACGATGTGTCCTCGTCGGCGAGCAGATCGTTGACATAGCGCGCCGAGATGCCGAGCGCGGAAGCGGTACCGGCCAGCGACAGTTCGGGATCGGCCAGATGAGCCCGGATGTGGGCCTTCACCCGGTAGAGCAGGGCGGAGCGGTGGGTCGAGGTCGGCAACGGCGTCCGACCAAGTCGCTGGGAGAGGGCCATCGCAAGCAGATCGACGGCCTGCTCCGACAGCGAAGCGGCGGTGTCGGGCGCCAGGCGCTCCGCATTCTGACAGAGCGTCAGGACGAAATCATGGGCGAGACGTTCGAGTGGAGCATCGCCGCCCAAGGTCGTCGCCGTCACATGTTCCGTGCCGCCGATCCGGCGGTGCAGCATGTCCCGCGGCACCTTGAAGATGGTTTGCGTGAAGGTGTCGTCGAACTTCAGTTCGTAGGGCCGCGTCGTGTCGTAAAGCGCGAACTCGCCGGGCTGGATCGTGGTCTCGCGACCGTCCTGCACGACGGCTCCGTGCCCGAGATTGCCGATCGCGACGAGGATGAAGTCCTGCCCCGAGCGCGCGATGCGCGAGGGGGTACGAAGCACGCGTTGACGGCCGGAATGGACTTGCGAGCACGCCGCCCGGCCGAGGGCGGCCTGCGTCACCGATCCATGAAAGGCACTGCCAAGGTCGGACTTGCAGTCGAGGCCGACGAAGACATCGCAGACGATGTCCTGCCAGAGCGCCAACCTGCGGTGGCCGGGTGCGGTCTCTGTCGTGAACTGGACGGGCATCGATCAGGCCTCCCCTTCACACCCTGTCGCATGCAAACGCAGGCAATTTTCATACCGGGGCGTGTGCTTGTCTGGTCGACTTTTTGTTCCGCCCTGGCCGAGCGAGGCGTGTCCGCTTGGTCCCAATAGACTGCATCGGCGTGGATTTCCGATCAACCGGCAATGGAGGCGGCAATGGGCATCGAACATCCGAAATACAAGGTGGCGGTCGTGCAGGCGGCGCCGGCCTGGCTCGATCTGGACGCCTCGATCGACAAGTCGATCGGCTTGATCGAGGAGGCCGCAAGCAAGGGCGCCAAGCTGATCGCGTTTCCCGAAGTCTTCATCCCCGGCTATCCCTGGCACATCTGGCTGGACTCGCCCGCCTGGGCGATCGGCCGCGGTTTCGTGCAGAGGTATTTCGACAATTCGCTCAGCTATGACAGTCCTCAGGCCGAGAAGCTGCGCGTCGCGGTACGCAAGGCCGGGCTGACCGCCGTCATTGGTCTGTCCGAGCGGGACGGCGGCAGCCTCTACATCGCGCAATGGCTGATCGGCCCGGACGGCGAGACCATTGCGAGACGTCGAAAGCTGCGCCCGACCCACGCCGAGCGCACCGTCTATGGCGAGGGGGATGGCAGTGATCTCGCCGTGCACGCCCGTTCCGATATTGGCCGGATCGGCGCGCTGTGCTGCTGGGAGCATCTCCAGCCGCTGTCGAAATACGCGATGTACGCCCAGAACGAGCAGGTGCACGTGGCCTCCTGGCCGAGTTTCTCGCTCTACGATCCGTTCGCGCCGGCGCTCGGGGCCGAGGTCAACAATGCCGCTTCACGCGTCTATGCGGTCGAAGGCTCATGCTTCGTGCTGGCGCCATGCGCAACCGTGTCACAGGCGATGATCGACGAACTCTGCGACCGACCGGACAAGCATGCGCTGCTGCATGTCGGCGGGGGCTTTGCCGCGATCTACGGTCCCGACGGCAGCCAGATCGGCGATAAACTCGCTCCCGATCAGGAAGGCCTGCTGGTCGCGGAGATAGATCTTGCGGCGATCGGCGTGGCAAAGAACGCGGCCGATCCGGCCGGTCATTATTCACGGCCGGACGTCACGAGGCTTCTGCTCAACAAGAAGCCGTTCAAGCGCGTCGAACCATTCGTCCTGCCTGTCGATGCCGTCGAGCCCGCCGACTCTGCCGCGGCCGCGGGTTGAAGACGAGGAGCGAGAAGAGCGCTCCTCCCGTGAGGATGTCGCGCGCTTCGATGCCTGGTTCGGCTTCGTGCGTGCGGCCCCTAGCTAGGCCAGATGGCCGAGCAGTTCCGGATGCGCCGCGCAGATGTGATGCGCGCCGGCGTCGCGCAACTCGGCCTCGCTGCCGTAGCCATAGAGCACGCCGATGGCGGTCATGCCGTTGGTCCGTGCGCCGACCACGTCGTGGCTGCGGTCGCCAATCATGACGGCGCGCGCCGGATCGACCTTCGACTCGTTCAGCGCGTGGCGGAGCAGGTCGCGCTTGTCGACATTGGTGCCGTCGAGTTCGGAGCCGAACACGCGCTCGAAATACGGCATCAGGCCGAAATGGGCGACGATGCGGGTGGCGTAGACGGCCGGCTTGCTGGTCGCGACGAACATGCGTTCGCTCGTCGCAGCAATCGCCGTCAACGTATCGGCGATGCCCGCATAGGCTTCGTTCTCGAACAGCCCGATGTCGCTGAAGCGCTCGCGGTAGAGCAGCAGCGCCCGGTCGGCGAGTTCGTCGGTCCCGGTGAGTGTCTTCAGGCTGGCATGCAGCGGCGGACCGATGCACCAGGTCAGGTCGTCCTCATGAGGCACGGGAAGGTTCAGCCTCTCCAGCGCGTACTGGATCGAGCGGGTGATCCCGGGCTTCGGATCGGTCAGGGTGCCGTCGAGGTCGAAAAAGATCGTTCGCATCCAGGAGCCTGCGTTGGTGCCGCGCAGTTGCTAGTGGAAGCCGAATTCAAGTCAAGCCCCGCAGGCGTTATTGCCGCCGGGCCCACTCGACGATCGCTGCGGCATTCGGTCCGGCCTGCTGTTCCCACGTCTCGATCACGGGCGTTGCCGCCTTGCGCAGCGCGGTGACGAGAGGCGCAGGTGCTGGCTCGGCGATGCGCACGCCGTGGTCGCGCATGCGCGCATAGTTCTCGCTGGTGCGGTGGTCCAGCAGGGCCAACTGGCTCTGCTCGGTTTCGGCGGCCGCCGCCAGCACTTCGCGTTGAACCGCATCCGGAAGCTGCTCGAACGCGTCGCTGCGCACGAAGGCGATCGAGACCGGCATGGCGTAGTTGATCGCCGTGAAGTGCGGCAGGAAGTCCCAGAGCTTGCGGCCCGCGCCGCCGTCACCAGATGTCAGGAACGCATTCAGCCGGTGCGCCTTCAATCCGGCCAGCGCCGCGTCCATCGGCAGCATCTGGGCATTTGCTCCGGCTGCGCGCATCACCTCGGTGGAATTGGCGTCGTAGGCCCGCAGATCAAGTTTCGGAAGGTCGTCGGCGCCTTCGATGACGTGTTCCGACCACAGGCCAGTCGCAGGCCAGATCGTCAGGTAAAGAAGCTTGAGGCCGCGCGCCGCCAGGGCCTTCTCGTAGAGCGGGCGCGCCCGGGCGTTGCTGGCACGGGCGGTTTCGACCGACTGCACCAGGAAAGGCAGGGTCGACAGTCCCAGCACCGGATCGATCCCGGAGAGCGCCCCCGCGAAGGCGTCGCCGCCGGTGATGCGGCCCTGTAGCGCAGCCTGCGGCATCTCGCCGGAAGTGATCCTAAGTTCGTTGTTGAACGCATTGGAGACGGTCACGACACCGTGGCTGCGCTCGGAAACACGGGAGGCGAAGGTGGCAAGCCCAATGCCGGAAATATTGTCCTGCGGGTATTCCGTGGTCATTCGCCAGATGACCGGAGAGGCGACTTGCGCGGCGGCCGGGGCAACCCCCGGGACGAGCATCGCCAACGCCATGAGACTGAAGATGATGCGGATTGATCGGGCGGGTTCACGGATAGGAACGGTCAGGTCAGGAAGCATGCTGGCAACTCGTCGAACCATGGCACGGCGCCACGACGATGCGGCCTACTTTGCCCCTCGTCCGGCAGCTCTGCTTGTCGCATGCCGCGCTGTCATGCGCCATATTGGCCGCTGCCCATGGTTGAGGCGGACTGCATCCTCCGTGTTCGTCACGCTGCTCGTGGCGACGACGCAAGCGTCTGCGTGGGACGGTTCATCCGCGAAGACCAATGTTGCCGTCCCCAGCGTCGAGGAATTGGCGGGACAGCCCGGCAAGCCGGCCGATGCGCGCGAGAGCGAGACGCGGGAATCGATTTGTCTCATCATCGAGTCTGCGGCAAGGCAGGCCAATTTGCCGCTCGAGTTCTTCGCCCGGGTGATCTGGCAGGAGAGCCGCTTCCAGGCGGATGCGGTCGGGCCGGCCACGCGCAACGGCGAGCGCGCCCAGGGGATTGCGCAGTTCATGCCGGGCACGGCGAACGAGCGCGGCCTGCTCGATCCGTTCAGTCCGGTGCTGGCACTGCCGAAAGCGGCGGAGTTCCTGAACGAGCTGCGCAACCGGTTCGGAAATCTCGGCCTCGCCGCGGCCGCCTACAATGCCGGGCCGCGGCGGGTCGAGGAATGGCTTGCCGGCACGGGGCCCATGCCGGAGCAGACCCGCGACTACGTTCTGGCGATCACCGGCTCGACGGTCGAGGCCTGGGCCAAGGCCGGCAGTACCGGCAAAGGCCCCGCCAGCGCGCCACCGACCAGCTGCCGCGACCTGATGGCGCTGCTGAAGCGGGCGCCCAACGCCTTCGTGGCCGAACTCGAGCAGCATGTCGAACTCGCCGCCGCCAAGAGTTGGGGTGTGCAATTGGCCGCGGGCTTCGACCGCAACAGGGCGCTGGCGATGTACTCGCGTGCGGTCACGCGGCTCGGCAGCGTGATCGGCGACCGCGATCCGAGCCTGCTCAGCTCGGTGATGCGCAGCCGCGGCACGCGCGTGTTCTACCAGGTGCGGATCGGCACTGACACGCGCAGCGAGGCGGACGATCTCTGTGGTCGCATCCGCAACGCCGGCGGGGCTTGCTTTGTGCTGAAGAACAGGGGTGTCAGCGGATAGGGACTGCGTCTCGCCCTTCGTCATGCGGGGCGGGGCCAAGTCCGTGCCGTCTACGAGCCTGAGTCCCGTGTCCAGGAATGGCGGAGCCGCGCGTGCATGCCAGCCCCACCATGCGCTTCCTTGACGCAGGCCGTTGCGTTGCCCGTTATGCGGGCACGATTCCTCCCTCGGCCAAATGCTCGTGGCGCTCCCTCCACTCGATTCACCGCAATGGCAAAGCCCCTGGCGCGCATTCGCCTGGGGTTTGCGTTCGATCACGCAGACGATCCTCACGCTCGTGCTGTTCGTGACCTATCTTGGCATCGGGGCGCTTGCCCACGACACTCATTTCAGCCTGGTCTGGGCGCTCTGCTCGACATTGTTCGTTTGGGCCGGTCCTGCACAGATCATCCTGATCACCACGCTCGGCTCGGGGGCCACAGTGATCCAGTCGGCGATCGCGGTGACCGTCAGCGCCATCCGCCTGTTCCCGATGGTGGTCTCGGTGCTGCCCTTGATGCGAACCCCGACGACCAAGCGGCGCGAACTGGTCTTCGCCGCCCACCTCACGGCGGTCACGCTGTGGGTCGAATGCCACCGCTTCCTGCCGCAGGTGCCGCGCGAGCGCCGGATCGCCTTCGTGCACGGTCTCGGCTGCGGGCTGGTCTCGGTGTGCCTGTGCGCAAACACCGTCGGCTATTTTCTGGCGGCCAATCTGACGCAGACGCTGGGCGCCGCGATCCTGCTGCTGACGCCGCTGTCGTTCCTGTTCTCGACGGCGCGCAACAGCCGCGAGGTGGCCGACGTGGTCGCGCTGGGGCTCGGCGTCCTGCTGTATCCGCTGGCGGCAAAGATGAACTCAGGCCTCGACATCCTCGTCAGCGGCCTCGTCGCCGGCACGATCGCCTATGGTGTCCATTGGTGGCGCGAGGTGCGCGCATGAATCTCGCGCAGCTCATCGGCGACTGGCACGCGCTGGGCGTCTTGTTCGTCGCCGGAGTCATCCCCAACCAGGTCTGGCGCATGCTGGGCCTTTGGTTCGGCGGCGGGATCGACGAAGGGTCGGAGTTGCTGGTCTGGGTGCGGGCGGTCGCCACCGCCATCCTGGCCGGGGTCATCGCCCAGATCGTGGTCGAGCCGCCGGGCGCCCTGGCCACCGTCCCGGACGTATTGCGCTACGGTGCGGTCGCCGCCGGCCTCGCGGTGTTCCTGCTGACGCGCCGCTCGATCTTTGCCGGGGTCGTGGCCGGCGAAGTCTTCATGCTGGCCGGCAAATGGTGGCTGGGCTAAAACCCCGGCAAACAGCGAGGGTGGTCACATGGTTCGCGAAAACGAGCTCCGGGAAGGTGAGGTTGCGATCGAGCTGCCGCCGACGCAGGACGCCGGTCTCGTCTTCATCGGCCGTATTCGCACGCCCTGGAGTTCGCGGCTGGAAACGCCCCGCCAGGGGCGGCAGGACGGGCCGGTGTGCCGGCTCGAGATTTTCGAGCCATTCGTCCCGGCCATCAAGGGCGTCGATTTCTACAGCAATCTCGAAGTGCTGTACTGGCTTGACCGCTCCCGCCGCGACATCGTGCTGCAAAGCCCGAAGAACAACGAGAAGACCCGCGGCACCTTTTCGCTGCGCTCGCCGGTCAGGCCCAATCCGATCGGCACCTCGATCGTCAAGCTGGTCGGGGTCGAGGGAAACATCATCCTGGTCCGCGGGCTCGATTGCATCGACGGCACGCCGCTGATCGACGTCAAGCCGGATCGCTGCGAGTTCTCGCCGCTGGCGGCGCCCCAGAAGGGCGACTTCGAGACGGAGTGAGGAGCCTTTCCGGTTCGAGCCGCCTATCATGGCGATGAGCCATCGAAACAATGCAGGCGTCTTGCGTGCCGACAGTCCGGATGGCTTCGCGTCGCCCGCGACCGCGGATGGAAAACCTAGATGTCCTTCAGCGCGGCAATCAGTTTGGTCGCGTTCTCCTCCAGCACCTTGACGTCTTCCTTGCGGCTGGCGGGCGGCAGCATGGCGACGCCGTCGTGGCGCGGCATGACGTGCATGTGCAGGTGAAACACCACCTGGCCGCCGGCAGGTTCGTTGAACTGCTGCACGGTGATGCCGTCGGCATTGAACGCCTTCATTGCCGCCAGCGCGATCTTCTTGGCTCCGCGGGCGACGTGGGCATAGTCATCGGGGTGGATGTCGAGAATGTTGCGGGCAGGGGCCTTCGGGATCACCAGCGTGTGGCCGGGCACGCGCGGCATGATGTCGAGGAACGCGAAGACGTGCTCGTCCTCGTAGATTTTGTGGCAGGGCAGTTCACCGCGCAGGATTTTCGCGAAGATGTTGTTGGTGTCATAGGCGGTCATGGCGGCTCCCTCGAGAATTCGCGCTTTCTGTCACCAGCCGCGGTGCAGCGTCAAGGCGCCTCGTCGCCACCCTTGCGGAACGGGCCGAGCTCGGCGAGCTCCCGCCCGGCCTCGGCCACATAGGCGCGCTCGCGCTTGAGGTAGTCGTCGATGGCCCGGCGGAAACCCGGATCGGCGATGAAGTGCGCCGAGTAGGTGGTCCGTGGCAGGTAACCCCGCGCGATCTTGTGCTCGCCCTGTGCGCCGGCCTCGACCGTCTTCATGCCGCGTTTGATGGCGAAGTCGATCGCCTGATAATAGCAGACCTCGAAGTGCAGAAACGGGTGATGTTCGACGGCGCCCCAGTTGCGGCCGAACAGCGTGTCCGAGCCGATGAAGTTGATGGCGCCTGCGATCCAGCGGTCGTTGCGGCGCGCCATCACGAGCAGCACGTCCTCGCTCATGGTCTCGCCGATCAGCGAGAAGAACTCACGCGTGAGATAAGGCCGGCCCCATTTGCGCGAACCGGTCTCCATGTAGAATTCGAAGAAGGCGTCCCAGGCATCCTCGCTGATGTCCTTGCCCGTGAGCCAGTGGATGCTGATCCCGGCGGCGAGCGCGTCCCGTCGCTCGCGCTTGATCGACTTGCGGTGGCGCGAGTTCAGCGTCGCCAGGAAGTCGTCGAAGCCGGCAAAGCCCTCATTGTGCCAGTGGAACTGCTGATCGGTGCGTTGCAGGAAGCCGTGCTCGGCGAGCAGCGCCCACTCCGCCTCGCGCGCGAAGGTGACGTGGACCGAGGAGGCCTTGCTGACGCCGCACAGCGCCACGAGCCCGCTCGCCAGCGCCTCGAGGACGCGCTCGCGATCGACGCCGTCGCGCACGAGCAGCCGTGGGCCGGTCGCCGGCGTGAAGGGAACCGAGACCTGCAGCTTGGGGTAATAGCGTCCGCCGGCGCGCTCATAGGCATCGGCCCAGCCGCGGTCGAATACGTATTCGCCCTGCGAATGCGACTTCAGATAGCAGGGTACCACCCCGACGACGCGACCATCCAGCTTGGCCACCAGATGCCGCGGACCCCAGCCAGTGCGGGCCGTCGCCGAACCCGAGGTCTCCGCAGCCAGGAGAAAGGCATGCGAGACGAACGGGTTATAAGCGAAATTTGAGAGGCCGGCGGAGGGGCCTGGCGGTCCGGATGAGGTTCCCGCGCCATCTCCATGACTGCGGCCTGCGGGATTGGCGCAAGCGTCCCAATCCTCTGGCGACACCTCCGCAATGGATGGTACGGCCTCAAGCGTGATTTCAGATGATCCCATTGCGCCCAAGATCGTGCATTGCCGAAGCGACTTCAAGAGCCGAGGCGGCAGGGGTCCGATCCCAGGGATACAGCCGTCCTGCGCGAGACATGCTGGTCTGCCGATCACGGGCTACGGGACAAAGCCCTCGAAGATCATCTGATCGGCGTAGCGAGCCGCGCGGGCTCGCTGCTCGGCGGTGCGGACCGTCCAGGTCAGCAGGGTACAGCCGAACAGATTCCGGGCGATCCAGGGCGCCGGGGCCGGCAGGTGATCGACCTTGAAGGCGACGAAATGCGGCTGGGTCTGGAAGCCGTGGCGCAGGTACAGCATGCTGTCGCGCTGCGCTTGGGTCAGCTCGGCCCAATAGGCGTCCTCGTAGCTCCGTTGCGCGACGATACCGCGCGGGCGCGCGGGCACCAGTTCCCGCAGCGCCAGGACCTGATCCGGGTCAAACGACATGCCCACGGCGGGGCCTTCGTAGGACGCCAGCACATCGGCCATCCGCTTTGCGAGCCTGCGGTCGCCCCGAAAGCGGCTCTTCAGCTCGATCACCAGGGGGACCCGGCCGGCGACCATGCTGCAGAGGTCGCTGAGCGACATCATCCGCTCGTCGGTGTCCTTGAACCTGATGGCCTTCAGCTCGGCCGCGGTCCTTTCGATGACCTCGCCAGTGGCCTCGGTGAGGCGTCCGAGCGCATGGTCGTGATGCACCATGGCCTCGCCGTCGGCGGAGAGCTGGATGTCGACCTCGATCGCGAAATTGCCGGCGATGGCGGCCTGCACGGCGCCCGGCATGTTCTCGACGATGCCGCGAGAGATATCATGCAGGCCGCGATGGGCGACCGGCCGGGCTGTCAGCCAATCAGGAGCGCGCACGATGGCCTCAGGCGACCTCGAACACGCCCTCGACCTCGACCGCCGCGTCAGCCGGCAGAGAGGCAACGCCGACCGTGGTGCGGGCATGGCGGCCCTTGTCACCGAAGGCGGCGACCATCAGGTCGGACGCCCCGTTGAGCACCTTCGGTCCGTCCAGGAAGTCCGGCGCGGAATTGATGAATCCGCCGAGGCGGACCACCCGCACGACCTTGTCGAGGTCCCCGAGCGCCGCCTTGACCTGGGCGAGCAGGTTGACGGCGCAGCCGCGCGCGGCGGCAGCCCCGTCTTCGAGGGAAACGCCGGCGCCGAGCTTGCCCTTGGCGATCAGCTTGCCGGTGGGGTCGTAGCAGACCTGGCCGGAGACGAAGAGCAGATGGCCGGTGCGCACGAACGGAACGTAATTGGCGACCGGGGTCGGGGCCTCATGCAGCTTGATGCCCAGTTCAGCCAGTTTCTGTTCGACCGTGCCCGCCATATCAACCTCGATGTCAAAATCATGTGCCGGGCCGCGTTCATCGCCCGGTGTGGCCCTGTTTCGCCCATCGGGTCGCCACATGCAAGCAAGGCGATGCGGGCGCCGGAGGGGGCTGCAACTTTACGTGAAACGGCCTCAGTTGCGACGCAATGGAACGGTCATTAAAGTGTCGAATCTGCGCTTTCCCCAAGGGAATTGACATGCTGCACCTTTTCCGGACCTCGCTCGGTGTGTTGGCGCTCGCGGCGGTTACCGCCGGTCCCGGCGGCGGGGCGCTGGCGGCCAACGGTCCGTTCCTGGCGCACCAGGCGCTCTACGATCTCAGCCTCGTCAAGTCGCGCTCCAATTCGATCAACAATGCGCGCGGCCGCATCCTCTACAATTTCTCCGGCAGCGCCTGCGAGGGCTACACCTCCGAATTCCGCCAGGTGTCCGAGCTCGACAGCGGCGAGGGCAAGATCACGCTCAGCGACCTCCGCTCCAATTCCTGGGAAGACGCGGCCGGGAAGAGCTACCGCTTCAAGATCGAGACGCGTATGAACGAGGCCGATGCCGGGCGGGTCGACGGATCCGCCGAACGCGACGGCGACCATATCAACGTGAAGCTGAAGCTGCCGTCGCCGAAGAGCTTCACGCTCGACGGAAAGATCGTGTTTCCGACCGAGCAGATCCAGCGCATCATTGCCGCCGCGGAGGAGGGTAAGTCGCTCCTCGAACTGTCGGTCTATGACGGCTCCGACGACGGCCAGAAGGTCTACAACACGCTGACCGTGATCGGGCAGGCGATCCCCGCCGACCGCACCGCCGTGCCGGATCCCTCGACGTCGGACGAGCACATGAAGGCGCTGAAGCGCTGGCCGGTGACCGTGAGCTATTTCGATCGCGACGCGCAGCAGAAGGAAGGCGAGCAGACGCCGGTCTATGCGATGGCGTTCGAACTCTACGAGAACGGCGTCTCCCGCCAGCTCGTCCTCGACTACAACGATTTCGTCATCTCAGGCGCGATGGGCAAGTTCGACGTCAAGGACAGCAAGCCCTGCAAGTGAGGGGGCTAGCCTCGTTCTCCGCCCTCTCTACCGTCACTGCGAGCGCAGCGAAGCAGTCCAGAGCCCCACCGCGGAGAGATTCTGGATTGCTTCGTCGCAAGAGCTCCTCGCAATGACGGGGCTGGCTCTGGGCCTGCTCTCCGGCTACGCTTCCAACGACAAACTCCGGGAGCCTGCCACATGCCCAAGCTCGACCATCTCCGTCCCAGCGGCCTTCACAACAATCCCGCTTATTCGCACGTCGTCACCGCCACGGGTGGGCGAACCATCTACATCTCGGGCCAGGTCTCGGTCGACGAGGAGGGCCGGATCGTCGGCGAGGGCGATCTCGCCGCGCAGACGACCCAGGTGATGCAGAATCTCGGTCATGCCCTGAAGGCGGCCGGCGCCAGCTACGCCAACATCGTCAAGATCACGACCTTCGTTGTCAACTACAAGCCGGAGCTGCGCCCGATCATCGGGAAGGCCCGCTCGGCCTTCTTCGAAGGCATGGAGCCGCCGGCGTCGACGCTGGTCGGCGTCTCCGCGCTCGCGGCACCGGAATGGCTGATCGAGATCGAGGCGATTGCCGTCGCGGATTGATTGGCCCGGCAATGATGCCATTCGCGTCGCCGCAGCCTTGATCTGCCGCGGCGACGGGAAGGTCCTCTGCGCAAGCCGGCCAGCAAGACGCTGAAAACAACCCCATGCACAGTAGAGCCGCGGTTGCAGAGCGGCATAATGGTCGTTCGATCAAGCCATTGCCGTAGCAGGCAAATCAGCGACAGACGGGCAGGCCGCGCGGTCTCCTCGGCGAGGCGGAATGTGCGATAGGCGACGGCCGACGACGCGCCGGTCGGCCAACGCGGAGCCAATCGCCGGGAATTGCGATTCAGGAATCTATTTCGTATTTTGCGAAGCTTGTTTGACGCGTCGGGCAAAACAATGGCATGATGCCATCGTGGGATTTTCAGCAGCATCGCAAGATCGTGTTCGACTGCCATCACCCATCCGCCTTCTCCGGCCCGTCATAGGCAATGCCGCGGATGACTGCGGCACTCCCGAACTTCTTGCGCAGGCTGTCCACCGCGCGCTCGGCGTGCGCGGCGCGGCGGTCGAGCATGTCGGTGTCGTCGGCGGGCGATCCCTCGCGCAATGCGCTGACGCCGGCGCCCATCAGGCGGAAGGCGGTGCCGTCGATCTCCTTCGCCAGCATCTCGCGGCAGATCGCGAAGATCTTCGCGGCGAGCTGCGTCGGGGCGGCAATCGACTGCGAGCGGGTGCGCTGGCGGAAGTCGGAGGTCTTCAGCTTCAGCGTGACGGTCGAGCCGGCGAGTTCGCTGCTCTTCAGCCGCGACGAGGTCTTCTCGCACAGCCGCCACAGGATCTTCTCCAGCGTGGCGAAATCGCGGATGTCGGTGTCGAAGGTGGTTTCGCTCGAGATCGTCTTGGCGCCGCGATCCGGCTCGACGCGGCGGTCGTCGATGCCCCGGGCGAGCCGCCAAAGCCGGCGGCCGTCGCTCGGGAATTGCCGCATCATCTCGATCTCGTCGGCCTTCTGCAGATCGGCGATGATCCGGAAACCGCGCTGCACCAGGCGCTCCTGCGTCGCAGGTCCGACACCGAAGATGAAGCCGACCGGCTTGTCCGCCAGCATCTCGCGGGCTTCCTCCTGATCGAGCACGGCGAAGCCGCGCGGCTTGTCGAGATCGGAGGCGATCTTGGCCAGGAACTTGTTGCAGGACAGTCCGACGGACACCGTGATGCCGATGTCGCGTTCGACCTCGCGGGCAAAGCGCGCCAGCACCTTGGCGGGGATCATGCCGTGGACGCGCTCGGTGCCGGAGAGGTCGAGAAAGGCCTCGTCGATCGACAGCGGCTCGACCAGCGGGGTCAGCGCCTGCATGGCCTGCCGCACCTCGCGGCCGACACGGACATATTTCGCCATGTCGGGCCGGATCACGGTCGCGTGCGGGCAGGCTTCCAGCGCCTTGAACATCGGCATGGCCGAGCGCACGCCATAGGTCCGCGCGATGTAGCAGGCGGCCGAGACCACGCCGCGCTTGCCGCCGCCGATGATAACGGGCCTGTCTGCGATGTCGGGATTGTCGCGCTTCTCGACCGTGGCATAGAAGGCGTCGCAGTCGATATGGGCGATGGTCAGGCTCGCCAGCGCGCGATGGCGGACGAGGCGGGGGGAACCGCAGGCGGCACAGCGCCGCGGGCCCATGTCGAGACCCATGTCGAGGTCGGCCAGACAATCCCGGCAGAAGCAGCGGGGCCCGGCCGCCGGCAGCGCGCTCACGGCACGTCGCGCTCCCAGGTCCGGTCGCCCAGGGCATCGCCGAGGACCTGACGGGCGGCCGCGACGTTGGTGGGGTGGAGTTCCGCGGTGGAGGCGAAGGCCTTCACGGTGGCATCGTCCCGCAGCACGAAATCGAGCACGCTGAGCAGGAAATTCGGGTCCGAGGCGGCGTTGCGCAGGGTCTCCGGGCCGACCCCCGTCTCGGCCAGGAACAGGCCCAGCCGCTCGGGTTCGCTGGCCACGAAGGACAACGCCTGAATCGCAACGATTTCAGCGACTTCGCGAGGGTTGTGAACAGGCTTTTTCAAGGGCCCGGTTTGCCTTTCCGTTAACTTTCAGTGTCTACTTTGAAAACATCATGCCCGAGTCTCGGCCTTGAGTCTTGCGACCTCAGACAAGCAACTGGAAACCACATCTCGGAAAGTGGCCCCTCGGGTTTAACGAAACTCAAGCGAATCTGAGGCTAGTTTGAATCCAGTTTTTCGAAGCGCCGGGTAGCGGCGCCTGAGGCGTCACATGGATCCGGCTTCGTGCCAATCAGGAGGGCGGGATGGCTAAGACCGTCCTGATCGTGGAAGACAACGAGCTCAACATGAAGCTCTTCCGCGACCTGTTGGAGGCACACGGTTACCAGACCACGGGCACCAGCAACGGATATGAGGCGCTCGATCTCGTTCGCAAGATGCGCCCCGATCTCGTGCTGATGGACATCCAATTGCCGCAGGTCTCGGGTCTCGAGGTGACGCGCTGGATCAAGGACGATCCGGAGCTGCGCTCCATCCCCGTCGTCGCGGTCACGGCCTTCGCGATGAAGGGTGACGAAGAACGCATCCGCGAGGGCGGCTGCGAAGCCTATTTGTCCAAGCCGATCTCGGTCGGCAAATTCATTGAGACGGTCCGGCGTTTTATCGGATAGGAAGTGAGTTCAAAGTGTCCGCGCGTATCCTCGTCGTCGACGACGTTCCCGCCAACGTCAAGCTGCTCGAAGCCCGTCTCTCCGCCGAATATTTCGACGTGATGACCGCTTCGAACGGCACCGAGGCGCTGGAAATCTCTCGCCGCGCCGAATGCGACATCATCCTGCTCGACGTGATGATGCCGGACATGGACGGTTTCGAGGTCTGCCGCCGCCTCAAGTCCGATCCTGCCACGCATCACATCCCCGTCGTGATGGTCACCGCGCTCGACAGTCCGGCGGACCGCAACCGCGGGCTGGAGGCCGGCGCCGACGATTTCCTCACCAAACCCGTCTCCGACGTCGTGCTGATCGCCCGCGTCCGGTCGCTGACGCGGCTGAAGATGATGACGGACGAATTGCGCATGCGCGCGATCACCTCGCTCGAGATCGGCATGCAGGCGCCCGAGCGCAGCGCCATCGCCGACACCGGCAAGGGCGGCCGCATCCTCCTCGTCGACGACCGCGAAGCCTCCTATGAGCGGCTGGCGGGCCTGCTGTCGGCCGAGCACACCGTCGACGTCGAGCCGAACCCGACCGAAGCCCTGTTCCACGCCGCCGAAGGCAATTACGACCTGCTGATCGTCTCGCTCGACCTCAACAATTTCGACGGCCTCCGGCTGTGCAGCCAGGCGCGCTCGCTGGAGCGCACGCGTCACGTGCCGATCCTCGCCATCGCTGAAGCCGAGAACTCGACGCGGCTGCTGCGCGGGCTCGAGATCGGCGTGAACGACTATCTGCTGCGCCCGATCGACAAGACCGAGCTCCTGGCGCGCGCCCGCACCCAGATCCGCCGCCGCCGCTACACCGACCAGCTGCGCGACAACGTGCAGAACTCGATCGAGATGGCGATCACCGACGCGCTCACAGGCCTGCACAACCGCCGCTACATGGAAAGCCATCTGGCGACGCTCGCCGAGCAGGCCTCGAACCGCGGCAAGCCCCTGGCGCTGATGATCCTCGACATCGACTACTTCAAGTCGATCAACGACAATTACGGCCACGATGCCGGCGACGACGTGCTGCGCGAATTCGCGGTGCGCGTCCGCAAGTCGATCCGCGGCATCGATCTGGCCTGCCGCTATGGCGGCGAGGAATTCGTCATCGTGATGCCGGAGACCGATCTGCACGTCGCCGGCATGGTGGCCGAGCGCCTGCGCCGCTCCATCGCAGGCGAGCCCTTCGCGATCCACAAGGCCACCAAGCGCATCGAGGTCACGATCTCGATCGGGCTCACCACGCTGGAGCAGAAGGGCGAGGCGGTCGCCGACGTGCTCAAGCGCGCCGACACGGCGCTGTATCGCGCCAAGCATGACGGCCGCAACCGCGTGGTCTCGCAGGCGGCGTGAGGCCGCCTGACATCGGAACCGCAAAAACAACCCCATGCAAAGTAACCGGCATTGGTCGCATCAACGGTCTTTCGGGTGAGGTCGCCCGCGCGCTTGGATACGTCGGGCAAAACAGTGGCAGGTTGGCAGAATCGGGCAGGGCGGCGGTGCTGCGCGGGGTCTCCCCAACTGAGCTGTCATTCCCCGCGAAAGCGGGGAATCCAGTACGCCGCGGCGCTTCGGCTTCATCGCAATCATCTCTGGAATACTGGATCACCCGCTTTCGCGGGTGATGACACCGAAGGGTGCGGCGGCAGAAGTGCTTAGCGTGGCGAGCGCTTGGCTCGCGTCGTCGGGGGATTCGCATCATCCCCCACATCCACGCCCGCGTTCCGCAGCAGCACCTTCGCGGCGTCCTTTGCCGCGCGGGCCATCGACGGATCGTCGCGAACGAGGTTCTGCGCGATGGCACCGTCAACCAAAAGGACCAGCTGGGTGGCAAGCGCATCCGCCTCGGTGACGCCGAGCTGAGTGAGCCTCTCCCGAAACCAGAGGCGGCGGCTTTCCTTGAAGGCCTTTGCGATCGACTTGACCGCGCGATCCTCCTGTCCGACCTCGGCGACCGCATTGACGAACGGGCAGCCGCGGAAATCGGGCGAGGCGAAGCGCCGTTCCAGCGTCTCGAAGGTGGCGAGGATCTGCTCCAGCGCCGTCGTGGCCGAGGCGGGCGGCGCCGATGGGGGCGGCTGGGCGCGGCGCCGCTCCAGATAGGCCGCGATCAGCGCGTCCTTGGACGGGAAGTGGTTGTAGAGCGTGCGCTTGGAGATGCCGATCTCGGCCGCGATGGTGTCGACCCCGATCGCGCGAATGCCCTGCAGGTAGAACAGCCTGTCGGCGGTCTGCAGGATTCGCTCTTTCATCAACGGTGGAGCGGGCGGGGGAGCCATGCGGGCGACGCGCATCCGGTTCGCTTGACAGCAATGGCCATTCATAGCCTAAGTAAACAGGTCTGTGTAACCAAAAACGAGGGCCATCGCAGATTGCGGCTGACGTCCCGCGCCCCCGAGGGAGAACGAAATGCCCCTGCTGCAGGTCCTGCGACCGACGCTGCCCATCCTGATCGGAGCTTCGGTCATGCTGACGCTGAGCATGGGGTTGCGGCAGTCGCTCGGCATCTTCATGCAGCCGTTGACGCATGACATCCACATCTCGATCTCGGATTTCACGCTGGCGCTGGCGGTGCAGAACCTCGCCTGGGGCTTCCTCCAGCCGCTCGCCGGCGCCCTGACGGTGCGCTATGGATTTCGCCCGATCATGGTTGCGGGCGCGCTGATGTACATCGCGGGCCTCGGTTTCATGGCGAGCGCGAACGGCCTTGTCAGCATCATGATCGGCGCCGGTGTGCTGATCGGCACGTCGATGGCGTGCACGGCGAATGCGATCGCGATGTCCGTGGCGGCGCGTGCGGTGCCGGCGACGGTGCGCTCGACCGTGCTCGGCATCGTGTCCGGCGCCGGATCGCTCGGCGCGCTGTTGTCCGCGCCGATCGGGCAGCTGCTCAATGAAGGTTTCGGCTGGCGCGTCGGGCTGGCCGGCTTCGTCATCATGTCGCTGCTGATGATTCCGGCCGCCCTCTACGCCGGCAGCGTCGACAGGATTCCGCTGCCGAAGCCGGCCGCCGACGATATCGGCGATGCCAGTGCGGCCGTCGCGGCGAAGACCGCGTTCGGCAACGCCTCCTTCGTGGTCATGACCTGCGCCTATCTCGTCTGCGGCATGCAGCTGGTGTTTCTCACCACGCATCTGCCGTCCTATCTTGCGATCTGCGGCCTCGATCCGATGCTCAGCGCGCAGACGCTCGGCATGATCGGCGGATTCAACGTGCTGGGCTCGCTGTTCTTCGGCTGGGCCGGCCAGCGCTGGAACAAGCTCGCGCTGCTGGGCGGCATCTACATCCTGCGCTCGATCGCGCTCGCGTGGTACTTCATGCTGCCCGCGACGCCATTCTCGACGCTGCTGTTCGGCGCCATCATGGGCTTCCTCTGGATGGGCGTCGGCCCGCTGGTCGCGGGCGCCGTCGCCGAAATGTTCGGCCTGCGCTGGCAGGCCATGATCCAGGGCCTTGCCTTCATGAGCCACCAGATCGGCAGCTTCCTCGGTGCGTATGGAGGCGGGGTGATCTACGACGCGCTCGGCTCCTACACCATGGCCTGGCGGATCGGCGTGGCGCTCGGCCTCGCCGGCGGCATCGTGCAGGTGGCGTTTGCGCTTGCGCGGCCCTCGCAGCCGCCGGCGCCGGTGTTGAAGGCGGCGTAGCGGGGCGGGGGCTCACGCGCGTCTGCTTGGACGTTCGCAGCAGCAAGGCGCGGTGACCTATACCGCCGATGGTCCGGAGGTGTGGCTGCACGCCCGTAGGCCGGTTCTGCCGATCGCTCCTGTCTGTTCTTCGGTCACGCCGCTCGGCGCGGACTTGCACCGCACGGATGACGAATCGCATACGGTTTGACTTTCATTCGAACCGTTGTGGAGGCCACATGACTCTCCGTCTTGTTACCGCCCTTGGCTTCGGCGCCGTGGTCGCAGCAAGCGGGGGCGCCGGCTTCGCCGCCGATCTGGCGATCAAGGTCCCGAAGGAGCCCGCCTTATCGAACTGGTCGGGGTTCTACGTCGGCATCGGCGGCAGTTTCGATCGCTCGCGCTTCGACCAGTCGCTGCAGGGGGTCTCGGGTGTCGTCAGCGTCGTCGATGCCGGGGTGCTGGTGGCCCAAGGGCAGGAGGGAGGGCCCTTCTTCGACTTCAACCGGAAGCAATCCACCTTCGCGCCCGAGTTTCAGCTCGGCTATCAGACGCCGATCGCGAGCGGCGGCTGGCTGGCCGGTGTCAAATTCAGCTACAAGTTTGCCAACATCAACTCGAAACAAGTTGCCAACATTCCGCAGAACGGGGTCGGCTCCATCCTCAGCGGACCGCAGGCCGGCACGACGGGCCCCATCACCGGCTTCGTCCTGGCGAGCCCCGCGGAGATTGATCTGCGGCACCAGTTCCTGCTGTTGGCCACCGTGGGCCGCGCGTTCGGCAATTTCACCATTTACGGTGGTGCCGGTCCCGCGCTGTTCGGCGTGAAGACAAACTTCCTCGACACGATCCCCTTTGCCACCACATCCCTGAATGGAACGTTCCCGGCAGGCGCGCCGATGTCGGTGTTCAACGCCAACTGGGTGGCGGGCGGCGCGGCACAGGTCGGCGGCACCTATGTTCTGGCCCGCGGCTGGTTCCTCGATCTCGCCTATACATATGCGCGGTCGAGGAACTTCACCATCGCCAATTCGGTGTTCGTTCAGAACCAGACCGGAACGGTGACGATCTCCGGTCCCGCGGTGCTCAACACGCAGGAGCGGGTCACCAATCAATCCGTGACGATCACGCTCAACTACGGCTTCCCATGATCGCCGAGGGGGCATCGAGGCGGCCGGTCTCGGCGGCGCGCACCGCCCCTCGCGCCTTCGCCGCGAGAGTCAGCGCTTCGGCGTCCCGCGGGTGCCGCCGGCCCGGAATGAAGTGCAAGGGAGCAAGGGCGGCTTAGGCGAGGGCGGTCGTTTCATTCGCTCTGTTCTCATGGCCGAAGCGGCGCTGCTTGTTCATGAGCCAGTGGCGATCGGCATGCCTGTCGTCCGACACGGCTGCCGGTCAATTCGCGAAACCGTTGCCGTTCTGGATCGAGCAGTTCGTCGCCGTGACGGTGATCGACAGATATTCACGCAAGGCGCCGTCGATGCCCCTGCGCTTGATCGCACCCGCCATTTTCCTTTCCGTGCATCACGTTCAGCGTGCAGCTCGAGTAGCTGCCGTCGAACGTTGCGACCGCGCGCATGACAACGGCTCCGCTGGCACCGGCTCCGCCGGCGCCGGCATAGCCACGGTTGGCGACCAGCGTGTTGCCTTCGAAGCGCATCCCTCTCGCTTCCCCCATTTTTGTTTGGCTCGCGCCGGGATCGAGGTCTGCACCTTGCGTGCGGCCACGGGCCGTTCGCACCCGCCTCGGATTGGCACGCCTGTGTCCAAATCCGCACACGCGCCAGGTTAGGCAATCGGCAAGCGCAATCGTCGACCGATCTCCACCCAATGGTTGATGCGCGGCCTGTGATGCTGCGTCACTTTCGACCGCGTTGGGGACGGCGAAGTTGAACAATGGAATCCTGAGATCACCGCGGGTGCAGCTCCCGAAGAGTTCGTCGCGACTGGCCGTCGAGGGCGCACTCGGATCGGGCGTGGGGTGCAAGGGTGATCCGAATAGCAGCAAAAACGTGGAGTTAATCATGGTCTCGATCGTCAAATCGCGCTTTGCGCTCGCCGCCCTGGCGTCCTGCGCTGTCGTCACTACTAGTCCCGCGCTTGCCACAACCATCACCGTGAATGGATCGACCGAGAGCTACCACTCGGATTCGCCCAACGGCCCGTTCGCGTTCGTTACAGGCGTCTACAACGGCTCCTACGCGTCGGTGGGACACATCATCAGCGGACTCAATAACCCGGTCGACGGGTACTACGCCTCGCTGATGCAGTTCGTGCTGCCGACAATTCCCGCCAAGGCTGTGGTGAAGGACGTCGAACTCACGTTCAGCGGTCTTCCCGGGGATCGGAGCGGGGACATCATGATGACGGTCTATTCGACCCAGGGGACGGGATTCGACCCGGCCAAGATCGGCTCGGGGGCGAAGTACGGCGTCATCCACCCCATCGGCGAGTATACGCTCGATGTGACCTATGTGATCGGGAACCAACTCGCGAGTTTGCCTGCGGGCAGCACCGCAGGGTTCTCGTTCAGGCAGATTGCAGAGAATTGCACGTTCCTGCAGAGCAACAACACCTGTTTCAATATTCTTGGGAGCACTGGCGGGGGTGCCTATCCGATTCCGACCTTGTCGATCACTTACGATGAGGTGACGACGGCCGTGCCGGAGCCGTCGACCTGGGCCTTGATGATGATCGGATTCGGACTGGTCGGCGGGGCCATGTGGCGGCGACGATCGCACCTCGCGATACAGCCCTGACGAATGCAGTCGGACGCCGTGGGAAGGCGGCGGCTGATCTACGAGCCGCCGGCGCCTGCACCATGGCCTGACGCATCGGCCTGGCGCTCGGGCTCGCCGGCGGCATTGTGCAGGGCGCGTTTGCGCTGATCCGCCCCTCGCAGCCGCCGGTGCCGGTTTTGAAGACGGCGTCGCGGGGTGGCGGGCTCACAGGTGTCTTTTGTTGGAGCCTAAGGCCATTTTCATGACAGAGTTCGAAGCTCTTGCACACCGGTTGGCGACTTTGTCCGCCATCCGACAATGAAGGCACGCTTTGCGAGCCCCTTCCGAACGCGCGCGATCTGTGCCTGCTCTTTGTCCAGCCGCAGCCGCAGCAGGGGATCGCGGGTCCCCGAAACGGTGAGGCTCTTGTTGATGACCCAGCCATAGGGTTCGACGCCGGCACGCCGCAAATCATCCTGGAGGGAGGCGGCCTCGGAGACCGGCGTCGTCTCCGGAAGCGTCACCAGAATGACCTTTGTGTGGGCCGTATCCTGGAGTCTCATGAGCGGGGTCACGATGCGTCCCGCGCCGGTCGGTGCAAGTTGGCTTGTCATCTGGCGGTGATAGGCGCCCGTGGCGTCCAGCAGAAGGAGCGTGTGACCGGTCGGCGCCGTATCGAGCACGACGAACGCGCTCCGGGCCTCTGCAACAATGTGCGAGAAGGCATGGAAGACCGCGACCTCCTCGGTGCACGGCGAGGCAAGATCTTCGAGCAGCAGTGCCTTTCCCTGCTCGTCGAGGTCACGGCCACGGCCGGCAAGTATCTTCGCGACATACCGCTCCGTCTCGACCCGGGGGTCGATCCGGTCGACTGTCAGGCCTGGCATGGCGCCATCGACGACAAAGCTGACGTGCGCCGCTGGATCGGTTGTGCTGAGATGGACCGCATGGCCACGCTTCGCCAAACCCACAGCGATTGCGGCGGCAATCGTTGTCTTTCCGACGCCGCCCTTGCCCATGACCATGATGAGGCCGCGTTTGCCTTGCGCGATGTCATCGACCAATTGGTTCAGGCCCGGCAGGTCGACCGGTTCTGTGTTTGACTCGCCGGAAAGAACCGAAGGCTGACAGGAAGGCGACAGCAGCGCCCTGAGCGCTTTTGGGCCGACGATGTCGAAGCCAAGCAAGGGAAATTCGTCTCGCGGTAGTTTCGCGAGCGATGCCGGCATTGCGGCAAGCGCCTCGTCCTGATCTCGCTCAATGGCAATTGCGACGACATCAGTTGGATCCGTGGCGTGAAAGCGCCCGTTCACCACGAGCAACTGGTTCGAGAGATTGAGCGCATCAAGTTCGCCGGAGGTTCTCGCGGCCTCACGAATCGCACCGTGATCCGCGCGCGTGACCAGAATGATGGTCGTCTGCTTGGAATTACCGAGGGCCTGGAGCGCCTCACGAAATCGGTCCTCCTGAATCTTCAGACCTGAATGCGGACCGAGGCAGGACGCGCCCCGGTCATTGTCCTTGAGAAAGCCGGTCCATGCCTTGGGCAAGCTCAGGAGCCGCAGCGTATGGCCTGTGGGAGCGGTGTCGAATATGATGTGATCAAACCCTGCAATATCGCCATCCAACAGTCCTACGAACTCGTCAAAAGCGGCTATTTCGGTGGTGCAGGCACCGGAGAGTTGCTCGCGCACCGTCGATCGCTCGTCAGCCGTGACCTCCGGCCCAAGCTGTTCGAGCACTCTATTGCGATAACTCTCGGCTGCGGCTGCGGGATCGATATTCATTGCCGAAAGTCCTGCCACCTCGGGCACCTGCGTGGGACGATCGGTCAAAGTGATTTCGAGCATCTCGTCGAGGTTCGACGCTGGGTCGGTGCTGACGATGAGAACGCGCCGTCCACGATCCGCGAGGCCAACGGCCGTCGCGCACGCAAGAGACGTCTTGCCGACTCCACCCTTTCCCGTGAAGAACAGGTATGGCGTTGGGGCGGTCAGCGCGAGAAAGTGGGGCATCGTTGGCATCCTGCGGACGGAGCGGTCACCTGCATGGTCTCATCGTCGAAGGAGTCAGGAGTTGAGCGCGCCGTAGACCATGCCCAGGATCACGCTATAGGTCAGGAGCATTGCCAGCGAGAACAATGCCGGCGAAAGACCGAGTCCAGCCTGCAGCCCGAACAGCCCAAGGCCGATCATGGGAAAGAACACAAACCCCATGATCGCCCATCCGACCAACCCATAGGCCAGTCCCTTGATGACGCCGGTATCGCCTGGCAGCCACCGATAGATATGTCCAAAAGCAAGACTGACGAAGGTCGAGCCATTCAGGAATGAAAGCAGCCACGGCACCACCGGATGGACTTCTGTGCCGGTCACATTGCTTAGCGTCGTCTGCAAACTCTCGTAAGGCTGGAATGATGGAAGCAGTCCAGCCCAGAACTTGAAGTACATCAGCAGCGAATGCGCGATGCTTCCGCACACCCCAGCGACGATCTCCTTCCAGATCCTGTTGCCCATATGCATGCCATTCGTCCATTCTTGGCGGTGCATTGCCAGCATGGACGCGCGGTCGCTGCTCCCGGTCGTCGCCGATCCTTGACCCAACTGGCTGAGCGTAGAGGACTGGGGTGCTTCGCTGCTTGATGAGGATCAATGATCCTCGGGATCAGCGCGTGGGCCACGGGGCTTCATGCGCATTCTTCTGCGCGCCGATTCGGCACCGGCCGGGGAGCCAAGACGTTCATCTTGGCCGAGCCGGGCAGTGGAAGGCGCAGCCCCCCGAGCCAATTTCGGATGTCGCGACTTGGCGGAGGTGGCTGTCGACCTGCAGACGCCGATCAGTAAGGCGACTCTTATGTGATGCAGGGGACGACGATCCTCCTGAAATTCGCTGCGAAAGCAAACCTCAATATCGAGATGCTACGCAGCCGATAGGAAGCCTCAGCAACCCGACCCTCAAGGGAGTCGAAATGGTGTGCGTTCAGCGGTGAGACCGCAGAACAGCGCTAGCGTCCGCTCTACTTTCGAATGCACTGCGACCTCTCCGGCAAGCGGAGAGGTCGACGGCATCACGTGCTAGCGTTCGCCGACACGGTTGACCGGACCACCGCGATTCATCGGCGTGCCCGCGCGGACCCCGACGCCTGGTGCACCAGCACCAACGCCCGCGACGCCGACCCTGCCGGGAGCGCCTGCCGCTGCGACCGGCCGGGCCACACAACCTTCGGGCACGCCCGTCGCGGTGCAGTAAACGACGGCCTCGGCAGAGCCGGACCCGAGCGCAACCGTCATCAGCGTCGACAACACCGTCAACGTCACACCTGCAAGCAATCGTTCTGTTCTGTTCGACATTTCTACCTCTACTGGAGCGCTGTATTTGGCAATGATACGTCGATCACCGCCGCCGTTACCGTCGCTGACACTATGCCGAAACAATTCAACACCTGATGAATCAGGGGATGACTTTTGTAGGCAACGGCGACCTGGACCCGGCGCGACATACCTCGTCACACCCTGGCTATGACGAAGCCCGAAATGACGAAGAAGATCTCGACGCCGACCCGGCCGAACCAGGTGAAGGGTGCGGCCGACGGGTACAGCGCGTCGGCGCCGGGGACGGCGGCGAAGCGCGGCGGGAAAAGGATCGGCAAATGGCTCTTCACGGCAATGGACCGGTCCCTGAAACGATCCATGGGAGATAGAGCGCTCGGGGCGATGACGCTCCGCGACGTCGGCCACACAGCGGCCGAGCGCGGGCTGCATTGGCAAACGGAGCCCGCGGCTCCGGGCTCGCGTTTGCGCCCCGGACGAAGTGCGGCGTCGTCTTCGACGATGCGCCGGCAGAGCCGGGACCCCATGAACGCGAGAGGCCGAAAATGAAACGGGGCCCACAAGGGCCCCGCAAAGTCTCTAGTGTCCCGCGATCTTACTTGATCTTGGCTTCGCGGAATTCGACGTGCTTGCGCGCGACCGGATCGTACTTCTTCTTGACCAGCTTGTCGGTCATGGTGCGCGAATTCTTCTTGGCGACGTAATAGAAGCCGGTGTCGGCCGAGGACACGAGCTTGACCTTGATGGTGACCGCTTTGGCCATGTTCAGAACCTCAGGAAAAGGGGAATCTGGAGCCGGCCAAACGGCCCGCGTTGGCCGGCAACCTAGCCAGAAACGCCCTGATGTCAAGGTTTTGGGGGCCGAAAACTGCTCAAATCGGCCCGATTAACCCTCGAAGAACCGGTTTTTCGGCCGCGGCAGGCCCAGATTGTCCCGCAAGGTCGGCCCCTCATACTCCTTCCGGAAGATGCCCCGGCGCTGCAACTCCGGCACGACCTTGTCGACGAAATCGTCGAGGCCTGCGGGGAGGAACGGGAACATGATGTTGAAGCCGTCGGAGCCGCGGCCCTCCAGCCATTCCTCCATCTGGTCGGCGATGGTTTTGGCCGTGCCGACGAAGGACAGGCCGCCATAGCCGCCGACGCGCTGGGCGAGCTGGCGCACGGTGAGTTTTTCGCGCGCGGCCAGATCGATCATCCGCTGCCGGCCGCTCTTGCTGGCGTTGGTCTCGGGGATCTCGGGCAGCGGGCCGTCGGGGTCGAGGCCCGAAGCGTCGGTGCCGAGGATGACAGAGAGGGAGGCGATCGCGCTGTCGTAATGCACGCGGCTGTCGAGCAGCGCGCGCTTCTCCTTCGCTTCATCGACGCTGTCGCCGACCACGACGAAGGCGCCGGGGAGAATCTTGAGATGTTCAGGGTCGCGGCCGATTTTCGCCATCCGGCCCTTGATGTCCGCATAGAGCTTCTGGCCGTCGGAAAGGCTGCCGCCGCCGGTGAACACGGCTTCCGCGGTCTCCGCAGCGAGCTGCCTGCCGTCCTCGGAGGCGCCGGCCTGCACGATGACGGGCCAGCCCTGCACGGGACGCGCGATGTTGAGCGGCCCGCGCACCTTCAGATATTTGCCCTTGTGGTCGAGCACATGCATCTTCGCGGGATCGAAGAACAGGCCGCTCTCGACGTCCCGCACGAAGGCGTCGTCGGCGAAGGAATCCCACAGGCCGGTGACGACGTCGTAGAATTCGCGGGCGCGCTTGTAGCGCTCGGCGTGCTCCATGTGGTCGTCGAGGCCGAAATTGAGCGCCGCGTCCGGGTTCGAGGTGGTGACGATGTTCCAGCCCGCGCGACCGCCGCTGAGATGGTCGAGCGAGGCGAAGCGGCGGGCGACGTGATAGGGCTCGTCGAAGGTGGTCGATCCGGTCGCGATCAGGCCGATGCGCTCGGTGACGGCCGACAGCGCCGACAGCAGCGTGAACGGCTCGAACGAGGTCACGGTGTGGCTGCGCTTGAGCGCATTGACCGGCATGTTCAGCACGGCGAGGTGATCGGCCATGAAGAAGGCGTCGAACTTGCCGGCCTCGAGCTTCCTGATCAGCGTCTTGATGTGGCTGACGTTGAAATTGGCGTCAGGCCAGGCCCCGGGATAGCGCCAGGCGCCGGTGTGGATGCTGATCGGGCGCATGAACGCGCCAAGCTTGAGCTGCCGTTGTGCCATCGCGCCCTGTTTCCGTTCCGGGTGTCGTTGCCGAAAGACATAGGCATGCGGCGGAACTCCGCCATCGGGGAAGGCGGGAAGATTATTTTGTTTTTGGCGGCGGGATCAGCACGTTCTCGTCATTCCGGGGTGCCGCCGGCAGCCCAGGCATGACGATGTCTTGTTGGTGAGCGGCATCTCAGGAACAGGCTGGAGGGATCGGCAGCCCGTAGCCCGGAGGGAGCGCAGCGCAACCCGGGGACGTCAGTCGCGACGGGAGCCCCGGATTGCGCTGCGCTCCATCCGGGCTACAAGGGCTCCTAGCCCAGAACATCCTTCTGCATCTTGCCGCCATAGAAATGGAAGAACGGCACCGGCGCGTCGTGGCTGAGCGGGCCGGTGGCGAGGCGGGAGTCGAGCTCGTTGAGCACGTTGCGCGTCATCGGATGCAGGTCGGCGAGCGGCTTGGAGCCGAGCTCGACCCAGACCAGTTCGACCAGTTCGGCGTCGGCATGGATCACGCCCTCGACGCGGTGCGTGATGGCGGAGGCATCCGCCGTGAAAAAGCGGGTGTCGAAGCGCTTGACGCGGCCGGGCGGGGTGATGGCGCGGGCGATCAGGAACAGGCCGGACGGATCGGGCAGGAGGCCGGCCTCGGCGAAGGGCTGCCAGGGGCCTTCGAGCTTCGGCAGTTTGCCGTCCGCCTTGCGGCCGAGACAAAGGCCGGTCTCCTCGCAGGCCTCGCGGATTGCGGCGACGGCGAGCGATTTTGCGCGCGAGGCCGGCGTCTTCGGACTGCCCTTGGCGAGATTGGCTTCGAGCTCCGGCGTGATCGGCGCCGCCACCGGCACGCGGTAATCGGCCTTGTCGACGCGGCCGCCGGGGAAGACGAACTTGCCGGGCATGAACACGACCTTGTCGTGGCGCTTGCCGACCAGCACCTTCGGCACGCCGGCGCTGCGATCGACCAGGATCAGCGTCGCCGCATCGCGGGGCCGGAAATAGGGATGGTGGTCTGCTTCCTTCTCCTCGTGGACCTTGGCCTTTTCCGCGACCTGCGCCGTATCCGTCATGTCCTCACCCGAACCTGTTCTTGCTTAGACAGGCGGAATACCATCCGGCGGGTTCTCGTCAAAGCCATGCATGCGCAGAGCCCATTGCAATCCGACCACGGCTCCCTTCACCGGCTGCAGCAGCGACAGCGAGGCGACGAAGGTGAAGGGAAGATAGGCCGCGAAACTGAGCCAGACCGGCGTGGTGTAATTGGTCTCGATCCACAGGATCCCGGGCACCACGATGTGGCCGACGATGACGATGACGAGATAGGCGGGAAGGTCGTCGGCGCGGTGCGGCGTGAAGTCGAGGCCGCAGACCGCGCAATTGTCGGCGGTCTTCAGGAAGGCGCGGAACAGCTTGCCCTCGCCGCAGCGCGGGCAGCGGCCGCGAAAGCCGCGCTTAATGGCCGTGAAGACGTCGCGCTTCTCGACGAGGCCGGTCTCGCGGGTCCAGATCTTTTCGGCGGTGTGCGTGGTTACCATGCCTTGCCCTTCTGACCCTTGCCTTTGCCCTTGTTCTTCCGGACCTTGTTCTTGATGCCCTTCGGCCGCTTCTGTTTCTCGGCCCTGTGCTTCTTCTCGGGGCTGCGCCCGGGGCGCACTTTCGATGCGTTTCTCGCGGGGCGGAATTCCCGGCGGCTGCGCGGCGCGGCGTCGCCGGCCGTGGACAGCAACTCGAAGCGGAGCGCGCCGGCGATCGGTGCCGCCTCGATCAGGCGGACATCGACGACGTCGCCGAGCTGATACATGGTGCCGCTGCGCGAGCCCACCAGGGCATGGCGGCCCTCGTCATAGTTGAAATATTCCGTGCCGAGGGACCGGATCGGGATCAGCCCGTCGGCGCCGGTGTCGGCGAGCTTGACGAACAGGCCGGCGCGCGTGACCCCGGAGACGCGGCCCTGGAAGCTCGCGCCAATGCGGTCGGCGAGGTGATGGGCGATCAGGCGATCGACGGTCTCGCGCTCGGCCTTCATCGCGCGCCGCTCGGTCAGCGAGATGTGGGCGGCGACTTCGCCCAAGGTCTCCGGCGTCTCGCTGTCGGGCAGGGCGCCTTCGCCGAGCCCGAGCGCGCGGACCAGCGCGCGGTGCACGACGAGGTCGGCATAACGGCGGATCGGCGAGGTGAAATGCGCGTAGCGGCGCAAATTCAGGCCGAAATGACCGTAATTCTCGGAGGCGTATTCGGCCTGCGCCTGGGCGCGCAGAACGACCTCGCTCACCAGCGGGAAGTGGTCGTGGCCTTCGAGCTGGGCCAGCACGCGGTTGAACAGCGCCGGGCGCAGCGCGCCGGTCTTGGCGAAGGGAACGTCGAGCGTCTCCAGGAATTCCGCGAGCGCATGGACCTTTTCCAGCGTCGGCTCGTCGTGCACGCGGTAGATCAGCGGCAGCGACTTCTTCTCCAGCATCTCGGCGGCCGCGACGTTGGCGAGGATCATGAATTCCTCGATCAGTTTGTGCGCGTCGAGCCGCTCGGGCACGACGACGCGGTCGACCGTGCCGTCGCTCTTGAGCAGGATCTTGCGCTCGGGCAGATCGAGATTGAGCGGATCGCGCTCGTCGCGCGCGCGCTTGGCGCAGGCATAGGCCGCATAGAGCGGCTTCAGGATCGGATCGAGCAGGGGACCGGTGGTGTCGTCGGGCCGGCCGTCGATCGTGGCCTGCGCCTGCGCATAGGAGAGCTTCGCCGCCGAGCGCATCAGGATGCGATGAAAGCTGTGCGAACGCTTGCGCCCGTCCGGGCCGAGCACCATGCGCACCGCGAGCGCGCCGCGCGGCTCGCCCGGGACCAGGGAGCAGAGATTGTTGGAGATGCGCTCGGGCAGCATCGGCACGACGCGGTCGGGGAAATAGACCGAATTGCCGCGGTCGAGCGCGTCGCGGTCGAGCGCGGTGCCCGGCCGGACGTAGAAGCTCACATCGGCGATGGCGACATCGACGATGAAGCCGCCTCGGTTGTTCGGATCGTCGTCGGCTCGCGCATGCACGGCGTCGTCGTGATCCTTGGCATCGGGCGGATCGATGGTGACGAGCGGAACGTCGCGCCAGTCCTCGCGTCCCCTGAGATTCGCGGGCTCGGCGGCCTCCGCCTCGCGCGCGGCCGCGGCGGAGAATTGCAGCGGGATCTCGTGGGTGTGGATCGCGATCAGGCTGATTGCCTTCTCGGACTTGACCGAGCCGAGCTTCTCCTTGACCCGGCCTGAGGCGAGGCCGAAGCCTCTGCTGCGGACGATGTCGACGGCGACGAGGTCGCCGTCCTGCGCGCCACCGGTGTCGGCCGCGGCGATGTTCAGCTCGCGGTCGGCGGATTTCTTGTCGACGGGGATCAGCCGGCCGCCGCCTTCCGGCAGGCTTCGGAACACGCCGAGAACGCGGCTCTTCGCCTTGTCGAAGACCTTGATGATGTGGCCGCGATAGCGGGGACCCTCGTCCTCGCCGGTCTGTTCGACGCGCAGCAGCGCGCGGTCGCCGACGCCCGCCGCGGTGCCGGGCTTGGGCCGGCGCGGCATCACGATGAGAATTTTCGGCGGTTCGCCGCTTTCGACCTCGTCCCATTCGGTGGGCGCGGCGATCAGTTCGCCATCCGTGTCGCGGCCGGTGATGTCGGCGACCAGCGTCGGCGGCAGGCTGTCCGGCTCGGCGATCTTGCGGCGGTTCTTCTTGATCAGCCCGTCATCGGCGAGTTCGCGCAGCATGCGCTTGAGCTCGACACGATCGGCGTTCTTCAGGCCGAACTCGCGGGCGATCTCGCGCGTTCCGACCTTTCCGGGATTTGCCTTGATGAAGGCGACGATGGCGTTCCTGTCGGGAAAGCCATGGTCATTCTTGCGTTTCACTTAACCTCTAATTCTTGCCGGCACTCTTCTTGGCCGGAGCTTTGGCGGCGGGGGCCTTGCTCGGCGACGTCTTCGCCGTCGCCGGCACGGCGGCGCGCGCCTTGCTGGTGGAGTCGGTTTTGGATTTGGCCGCGGCTTTCTTCGCGGCGGGTTTCTTCGGCTTCGGTGCAGCCTCGGCGCTGTCGGCGGACTTCGCCTTTTTGGCCGGGGCCGCCTTCTTGGCCTTGGTCTTTCCGCCGCCCTTGCCGCCACCCTTGGCCGCGCGCTCGTCGATCAGTGCGATGGCTTGCGCCAGCGTGACCGCGTCCTTCTCGATGTCGCTCGGGATCGTGGCGTTGACGCCGCCCGCGGTGACATAGGCGCCGTAGCGGCCGCTCTTCACGGTGATCGTGCCGAGGGTGGGGTGATCGCCGATCGCCTTGCCGGGATCGGCGCCGAAGCGGCGGCTCGGGCCCTTGGCGACCTTCTCCGCGATCAGCGTGACGGCGCGGTTGAGGCCGATGTCGAACACCTCGTCGCCGGCCTCCAGGCTGGCATAGGTCTTCTCGTGCTTGACGAACGGCCCGAAACGGCCGAGGCCCGCCGTGATCGGCTGGCCGGTTTCCGGATGCTTGCCGATCTCGCGCGGCAGCGACAACAGCTTCAACGCGAGTTCGAGCTCGATGTCGGAGGGCGAGGTGCCTTTCGGGATGCCGGCGCGCTTCGGCTTCTCGCCTTCCTCGTAATCCTTGGGCTCGCCGAGCTGGATGTAGGGACCGAAGCGGCCTGCCTTGACCCAGACGTCGCGACCCGTTTCAGGGTCCTGGCCGAGCGAACGGTCGGCAGTGGCCTCGCTGTCGGCAGCGAGCTGGCGGGTGTAACGGCATTCCGGATAGTTCGAGCAGCCGACGAAGGCGCCGAACTTGCCGGCCTTGAGATTGAGCCGGCCGGTGCCGCAGCTCGGGCACTGCCTGATGTCGCCACCATCCGCGCGTGGCGGATAGATGTGCTGGCCGAGCATGTCGTCGAGCACGTCGAGCACCTGGGCGACGCGCAGGTCCTTGATCTCGTCGACGGCGCCGATGAACCCGGTCCAGAAATCCTTCAGCACCTGCTGCCAGGAGATCTCGTTGTTGGAGATACGGTCCAGCTGCTCCTCGAGGCTGGCGGTGAAGTCGTATTCGACATAGCGGCTGAAAAAGCTCTCGAGGAATGCGACCACGACGCGGCCCTTGTCCTCGCCGTGCAGGCGCTTCTTCTCCAGCTTGACGTAGCCGCGGTCCTTCAGCACCTGGAGGATCGAGGCATAGGTCGAGGGCCGGCCGATGCCGAGCTCTTCCATGCGCTTGACCAGCGAGGCTTCGGAGAAGCGCGGCGGCGGCTCGGTGAAGTGCTGGGTGACGGCGAGCGACTGGCGCTTGAGCGCGTCGTTCGGGCTCATCGCGGGCAGGCGGCGGGAATCCTCGTCTTCCTCGTCGTCGCGGCCTTCCTGGTAGAGCGCAAGGAAGCCGTCGAATTTGACGACCTGGCCGGTGGCGCGCAGCTCCAGCGTTCGGGCGCCGGCTTTTGCGGCGATGTCGACCGTGGTGCGCTCCAGCTCGGCCCCTTCCATCTGGCTCGCAATGGTGCGCTTCCAGATCAGCTCATAGAGCCGGGCCTGGTCGGAATCGAGATTGCGGCTCAGGCTGTCGGGGCGGCGCGACAGGTCGGTCGGGCGGATCGCCTCGTGGGCTTCCTGCGCGTTCTTGGCCTTGGCCTGGTACTGGCGCGGGGCCTCCGGCACATAGGCATTGCCGTAATCCTCGGCGATCACCTTGCGCGCCTGGGTGATCGCGGACGGATCGATCTGCACGCCGTCGGTCCGCATATAAGTAATGAGTCCGGTGGTCTCGCCGCCGATGTCGATGCCCTCATAGAGGCGCTGGGCGATACGCATCGTATGCGCCGGTGCGAAGCCATATTTGCGGCTGGCTTCCTGCTGCAGGGTCGAGGTGGTGAAGGGCGCCTGCGGATTGCGCCGCGCCGGCTTGGCATCGACCGAGGTGACGGCGTAGGTCGCCAGTTCGAGCGCCTTCTTGAAGTCCTCGGCTTCCGCGCCGGTGCCGATGTCGAGCCGCTGGATCTTCTTGCCGTCGGCGCCAACCAGGCGCGCCTCGAAGGCATCGCCGCGCGGCGTCAGCAGGGTCGCGACCAGCGACCAGTATTCGCGCGCGACGAACTTCTCGATCTCGAGCTCGCGGTCGCAGACGAGGCGGAGCGCCACCGACTGCACGCGGCCGGCCGAGCGGGCGCCCGGCAGCTTGCGCCACAGCACGGGGGAGAGGGTGAAGCCGACCAGATAGTCCAGCGCGCGGCGCGCCATATAGGCGTCGACCAGCGCGCCGTCGATCTGGCGCGGATGCTTCATCGCGTCGGTCACGGCCTGCTTGGTGATGGCGTTGAACACGACGCGCTCGATCTTCTGATCCTTGAGCGCGCGCTTTTCCTTCAGCACCTCCAGCACGTGCCAGGAGATCGCCTCGCCCTCGCGATCGGGGTCGGTGGCCAGGATCAGGCGGTCGGCGCCCTTCAGGGATCGCGCGATATCGTTCAGCCGCCCGGCGGCCTTGGGATCGACTTCCCAGATCATCTTGAAATTGGCGTCGGGATCGACGGAGCCGTTCTTCGCCGGCAAGTCCCGGACATGGCCGAACGAGGCCAGAACCTCGTAGGACGAGCCCAGATACTTGTTGATCGTCTTGGCTTTCGCCGGCGACTCGACAATGACGATATTCATGTAGTTCCAGTAACTTACGGGGAAATTCTGGGCCGTTTCCGAACAGATTCGCGGCGGCCGTTTCGACCCGAACATGGGTGGTGAGGCCCTCGCTGTCAAATCGGGGGTGGCGAGGCGGGCCTGGAACGGGGAAAGTTTCATATCGAGAAAGTTGCAAATTACCACCTTTCAGTTGCGGGGACTGTCGGCGTAAAGTTTCGCCGGGGCATGGATTCGGGTGGGGCTCTGGTGACGAAACCAGGACAGAAGCGCGCGCGCGTGCGTTCGGGCGCGCCGGCACGGTCGCGCGGCGAAGAGCCAGGTGAGGGCGGGTCGGATGAGGCCGTCGCCTTCATCGCCGAGCAGGTTGGGGCGCTGCGCAAGCTGGCCGAGCGGCACAAGCTCGACGTCCTTCATTATCTGTTGGGCATGACCAAGCTGGAAGCAGACGAGCATCTGCGGCTGCGGAGCAAACGCAAGCTGTCGTGAGGGCGTCGCGCCCGGCCTTGAACGGCAAGGTTCCGAACGGCGACCAAGCGGCCATGAAGGTCTCTTGGAACATCTCGCCCCTGGCCGACCAGTTGCGCAGCGATACGCGCGGCATCGTGCTCATGGCCTTGTTGATTGGAGGCCTGATCCTCTGGGCTCTGATCGCCGGCAAGACCGACCGTGTCGTCTATCGCGGTGTCGACAAGGTCGGCTGGGCCGGCCCTGAGATGGCGCATCTCAACACGGATCCGCCGGGCAACTACATCATGGAGCGCAATGCCAGGTTCGAGAGCCTGAAGCCGGGTTGCGTCTACGATCTCAACTACGATGTGGAATTCGGCCGGAATCGCAGCACCAACCGCGTGAAGACGGTTCGGAGCGCGACGCTGGTCCGCTGCTAGACGCTGCGGACAGGCTTCTTCAGGACCGGGGCCTGAGGGTTGTGTCCGCAGGCGCGAGCAGCCGGCCGTCCGACGCGTGCAACTCCAGCGGTCGGACCGGTCGGCCGGTCTGCCGATCGACCAGGATGGTGGCGATCTCCTCCGGATGGTCGTCGAACGCCTCGCTCCATTGCCGCAGGGCCACCAGGATCGGGAAGATGCCGCGACCTTTCGGCGTCAAGAGATACTCCTGAAAAGCGCTGCCGTCTGAGGCGGGTGCCGTCGTCAGGATGCCGTGCTCGACCAGCGAACGCAGCCGCGCCGACAGGATGTTCCTGGCCATGCCAAGCCGCGCCTGAAACTCCCCGAAGCGGCGGGTGCCGAACAGGGCCTCGCGGATGATCAGGAGAGACCACCGGTCGCCGATCGCTTCGAGAGCGCGGGCGATGGGGCAGGAGTCTCCGGCAAAGCTGGTCCGTTTCACCATCGCGTCCGTCTCATTCCTGAAAGTGGGCCGATCACGCTCTTGTGTGGTTGCATCATAAAACCAAATGCCGTAAATCGCAACTTAGTTTTATAATGAAACTATGGAGACGAGCATGAGACTGGCGAACAAGACGGCGCTGATCACCGGCGGCAATGGCGGCATCGGGCTTGCGACGGCGAAGCTGTTCGTGGCGGAGGGGGCGAAGGTCGTCATCACCGGGCGCAACAGGCAGACGCTGGAAGCCGCCGCGCGCGATCTCGGCCCGAACGCGCTCGCGGTCGTCGCCGACGCCACCGACATCGCCGCGACGGAGGCCGCGATTAGGAAGGGGGCCGATACGTTCGGCAAGTTCGACATCGTGTTCGCCAATGCCGGCATCGCCGGGGGCACGCCGCTCGGATCGTCGACGCTGGAGGCCTTCGAGAAGATCATCAGCACCAATCTCACCGGCGTCTTCTTTACGGTGCAGGCGGCGCTGCCTCATCTGAACGACAACGCCTCGATCATCCTCAACGGCTCGGTGATCTCGGTGCTCGGCATTCCCGGCTACTCCGCCTACGGCGCCGCCAAGGCCGGTGTGCGGTCGATGGCGCGGACCATGGCGTCCGAATTGTCGCCGCGGGGCATTCGCGTCAACGTCGTCGCGCCCGGCGCGATCCGCACCCCGATCTGGGGCCCGGCGATCGCAACGCCGGAAGCGGAAAAGGCGTTCGAGAAGCGCATCGCGCTGTCGACGCCGCTCGGCCGCATCGGCGAGACCGAGCATGTGGCCAAGACCGTGCTGTTCCTCGCCTCCGACGATTCCGTGCATGTCCAGGGCCAGGAGATCTTCATCGATGGCGGCGCGGTGGCTTCGCCGAGCGGCGCGCCGATCTATCGCGGCTGATCGTCCGCCGTCGCGGTCAGAGCAGCGACACCATCCCGCCGCCGTGACGCTCGAGCTTGCCGGCGAGTTCGAGCTCCAGCAGCACGGTGCGGACGACCGCGGGCGATGCGCCGGACATCCGCACGAGATCGTCGATCGTGATCGGGGCGGGGCCGAGCAGGCCGGTGATCTGGTCGCGATCGTGGCCCTGTGGATCGCGCTCGAACGGCTCGCTGTCGGGTTCGTCCGCGCGATGCATGAGCGGGCGTTCCATGATCGGTGCGACGGCGTTGACGATGTCGGCGGCTTCGGTGACCAGCGTCGCACCCTGCTTGATCAGGTCGTTGGCACCGGCGGCGCGCGGATCGAGCGGCGAGCCGGGCACCGCGAACACTTCGCGGCCCTGCTCGGCCGCCATGCGCGCCGTGATCAGCGAGCCGGAGCGGTGTGCGGCCTCGACGATCACCACGCCGAGCGAGGCGCCCGAGATCAGGCGGTTGCGGCGAGGGAAGTCCCGCGCGCGAGGTTCGTGGCCGAGCGGCATCTCGGAGATCGCGACGCCCGCCTGATCGAGGATCGCGGCGAGCAGGTCGCCATGTTCGGGGGATAGATGCAGTCATGACCGCCGGCGAGCACCGCGACCGTGCCTGTTTCAACGCTGGCGCGGTGCGCGGCCTGGTCGACGCCCCGGGCAAGTCCCGAGATGATGATGAAGCCGGCGTCGCCGAGTTCGCGCGCGAGCTGGCCGGCGAACTTCAAGCCGGCGCCTGACGCGTTGCGCGACCCGACGATGGCGATCATCGGCCGCATCAGCGTCGCAAGGTCGCCGCGGACCGCCAGCAGCGGCGGCGCATCGTCGATCATCGCCAGCCGGGCCGGGTAGCCGGTCTCGCCGGGGGCGATCCAGGCGATGCCGGCCTTGCGGCTGGCGGCCAGCTCGGCCTTGGCTTCCTCGGCACTGTAGATGCGCCCCGATCGCTGGGCGCCGCCGCGACGCGCGAGATCAGGCAGCCGCTCCAGCGCGGCGCGCGCACTGCCGAAATGATCGACCAGCGACCGGAAGGTGCGCGGCCCGACATTGTCGGAGCGGATCAGCCGCAGGCGGTCGATCCGGTCGGCCTCGGTCAGCTCCACGCTGGGATTGATGGCGTCCACGGCAGCTCCTTGTGGGAGCAGAATGGAACAACCTGAGGGCGTGGGCAACAGGGGCGTGCGCTTGCGAAGGCGCGTGCCGATGTTAAAAGCGGTGCCAATAACAAGGGTAGCGCCATGATCTCACTCGCCGACCTCCAGCGCCGCATCGATGCGGGCGAGCTTTCGCCCGAGGCCGCCATCGCCCAATCGCTCGCGGCGATCGAGGCCAGGGAGAAGGACGTGCATGCCTTCGTCCGGTACGACAAGGCCGCGAAGGCGCAAGGCGCGGGGCCGCTGCGCGGTATCGCGGTCGGCATCAAGGACATCATCGACACCGCCGATTTTCCGACCGAGATGGGCTCGGAGATCTATCGCGGCTGGCAGCCGCGCGCCGATGCGCCCGTCGTGACGATGCTGAAGCGGGCCGGGGCCACCATCATCGGCAAGACCACGACAACGGCCTTCGCCTCGCGCGATCCGACCCCGACGCTCAATCCGCACAATCCGGGCCACACGCCGGGCGGCTCGTCCTCGGGCTCGGCGGCTGCCGTCGGCGCCGGCATGATCCCGCTGGCGCTGGGCACGCAGACCGGTGGCTCGGTGATCCGCCCCGCGGCCTATTGCGGCGCCGCCGCGATCAAGCCGTCGTTCCGGATGCTGCCGACGGTCGGCGTCAAATGCTATTCATGGGCGCTCGATACGGTCGGCCTGTTCGGCGCGCGCGCGGAGGATCTCGCGCGCGGACTGTTGGGAATGACGGGCCGTACCGAGTTTTCCGGCATCGTGCCGGCCAAGGCGCCGCGCATCGGCATCGTCAGGCAGGAGTTCGCCGGGGCGGTCGAGCCGGCGGCGGAAGAGGGCTTGCAGGCCGCGATCAAGGCGGCCGAGCGCGCCGGCGCCAGGGTGCAGACGATCGATCTGCCGGAGGCCGTGCAGGAGGCCTGGCGCATCCACCCGATCATCCAGGACTTCGAGGCGCATCGCGCGCTGGCCTGGGAGTTTTCCGAGCACCATGATGAGATCGCGCCGCTGTTGCGCGCCAGTCTCGATGCGACGGTGGGCCTGACGCCGAAGGAATATGACGAGGCGCGCCGCGCCGGCCGCCGCGGCCGCCGCGAACTCAATGGCGTGTTCGAGGGCGTCGATGTGCTGCTGACCTATTCGGCGCCGGGCACGCCGCCGGCCAAGGAACTCGCCTCGACCGGCGACCCCCGCTACAACCGGCTGTGGACGCTGATGGGCAATCCTTGCGTCAACGTGCCGGTGCTGAAGGTCGGCGGCCTGCCGATCGGCGTGCAGGTGATCGCGCGTTTTGGCAACGACGCCCAGGCGCTGGCCACGGCGTGGTTCCTGGAAGACGCGCTGGCGAAATCAGGCTAGCGCAGGCTCGAAAGAAACAGGGGCCTGAGAGCGCGCAGACGGCGCTGCGACGGCCCTTGCATCCTGCCCGAGCCAGCGCTCGGCGGCGGCGCGGCCGCTGCGGTGAAGCAGGCGGATGAAGCCGCGGCCGAGATCGGTGGACGAGCGTTGCGCGAGGCCGTCGACCGAGTCTTCCGCGGCGATCCGCGACAGGCGCAGCGACGGGGCTGCCTTGGGTTGCGCCCATTCGAGCGCCGCGATCTCGGCGTTGAGGGCCGCGTTTGCGGCGATCTGGTCGAGCCGGCGGTCGATGGCGGCGAGCGTGATCGGCACATAGCTGTCGCGTGCCGGCGTCACCTGGATCAGCAGGATGTCCGATGTCGTCGAGTCCTGCACCAGCTTCACCAGCGGCGGGTTGCCGCCGAAGCCGCCGTCCCAATAGGCCTCGCCGTCGATCTCGACGGCGCAGTGAACCAATGGCGGGCAGGTCGAGGCGAGGGCGACGTCGGCGGTGATCGCCGGGTTGCGGAAGATTTCCTGCCGGCCGTCGCGGATCCGCGTCGCGGCGATCAGCAGCTTCGGGCACGCCGGCGCGTTCAGGGCGGCGAAATTGACGTCGCGCGACAACGCCTGACGAAGCGGATCGAGGTCGAACGGGTCGAACTGGCCCGAGCGCAGCGTCGGGCCGAACGCCACCGAGCTTCCGGCCGGAGAGAATCCGCCGACCAGCATCAGCGAGCGGAACGAGGCTTCGTGCATCAGCCGGACCCAGAACCGGTTTAGCCGCGCGCGGGCGGCCTCGCGGCCACCTTCGGCAAGGCCGGAGGCCGTCAACAGTGCATTGATCGCGCCAGCGCTCGCGCCGCTGATCGTGTCGATCTCGATGCGCGGATCTTCCAGCAGCCGTTCCAGTACGCCCCAGGTGAAGGCCGCGAAGGTGCCGCCGCCCTGTAGCGCCAGCGACAGTTTTCGCGGCGGCCAATGGTCGGCGCGCGGCTGCACGGGCGGTGCGCCGGACATGGTCGCGACCGTCAGGGCCGGTGGCGTCTCGGTGCGTGCGGACGGCGTCTCCGCGACAGGCGCGGATGATGGAGGTGGCGCGGGCCCATCGGACCAGATGCTTGTGGTCGAGAGCAGCAGGCTCGCCGCGGTTCGCGCCGTTCCCAGCGAAGCCGCCTCGTCGTACGCGCCGACACCATGTCCGCTCATTCTGAGCTACCGCATTCCGCCATCTGCACTGTCAGGATGACAGGCATGGAACCCGTTCGCTACAGCGTCGGCGATTCGGACGCGAGTTGCGAACAGGAATTGGAATACAACGCGACGCTCGTGCGGGGGTATCCGTAGGATAACGGCATCAGCCCTTTTCGCCGATGCGGCCTTCCTTGCCGGCCTGCAACCGCTTGATGTTCTCGCGATGCATGTAGAACAGCAGTAGCGTCAGCACCGCGAACAGCGCGGCGAGCGCGAGGTGGCCGAACCACCACAGGAACAGCGGCGTGATGAAGGCCGCGACCAGCGCCGACAGCGAGGAGTAGCGGGTGGTGAAGGCGGTGGCCAGCCAGAGCAGGCAGAACACCAGCGCACCCGGCCAGAACAGGCCGATCAGGATGCCGATATAGACGGCGACGCCCTTGCCGCCCTTGAATTTCAGCCAGACCGGAAAGAGGTGGCCGAGAAAGGCGCCGAGGCCGGCGATCATCGCGGCATTGGGACCGGCGATGCTTCCGCTGATGATGACGGCGGCGGTGCCCTTGAGCGCGTCCAGCAGCAGCGTCGCGGCGGCCAGCCCCTTGCGCCCGGTGCGCAGCACGTTGGTGGCGCCGATATTGCCGGAGCCGATCGAGCGCAGATCCTGCGTGCCCGCGAGCTTGGTCAGGACCAGGCCGAACGGAATCGAGCCGAGGAGATAGCCGATGACCAGCGCCACCGGCAGGAATGCTTCAAAGCTCATTGCTGTGTCTTCCTGTCGAACCGAGCGTATCGCGCCTCAGACATGCTCGAAAACCGTGCGGCCGCCGACGATGGTGCGCATCACCCGCCCGCTAAAGCGGGCTTCGTCGAACGGCGTGTTCTTGCAAGGCGATTTGAGGTCGGCGGGATCGAGCACCCAGGGCACGTCGGGATCGATGACGATGATGTCGGCGGGGCTGCCGGCCCGCAAGGTTCCGCCTGCCAGTCCGAGCAGTTCGGCGGGCCGCGTCGACATCGCCCGGATCAGGGTCATGAGGTCGAGTTCGCCATTGTGCACCAGCCGCAGCCCGGCCGGCAGCATGGTCTCGAGCCCGACGGCGCCGCTTGCTGCTTCCGCGAAGGGCAGGCGCTTGACCTCGACGTCCTGCGGATTGTGGTCGGACATGATGACGTCGATCAGGCCGGACGAGATCGCCTCGACCAGGGCGCGGCGGTCGTCCTCGGTGCGCAGCGGCGGCGTCAGTTTCAGGAAGGACCGGTAGGGCCCGATGTCGTTCTCGTTCAGTGCCAGATGGTTGATCGAGGCCGAGGCGCTGACGGCGAGCCCGGCGTCTCGCGCCCGCCGCAGGATCTCCAGCGAGTCGATGCAGGTCAGCGAAGCGGCGTGATAGCGGCCGCCGGTGAGGGCGACGAGGCGCATGTCGCGCTCCAGCATCACGGCCTCGGCGGCGTTCGGGATGCCCATCAGGCCGAGCCGCGAGGCGAATTCGCCCTCGTTCATCACGCCTTCGCCGACCAGCGCGGGATCCTCGGTGTGATGGACGATCAGCGCGTCGAAGTCGCGGGCGTAGGTGAGGGCGCGGCGCATCACCTGCGAATTGGTCACGCTGCGGTCGCCGTCGCTGAAGGCGACCGCGCCGGCCGCCTTCAGCAGGCCGAACTCGGTCATCTCCTCGCCGCGCATGCCCTTGGTCAGCGCCGCCATCGGCTGGATGTTGACGATCGCGGTGTCGCGGGCGCGGCGCATCACGAAGTCGACCGTCGCCGAATTGTCGATGACGGGCGAGGTCTCGGGCTGGCAGATGATGGTGGTGATGCCCCCGGTCGCGGCCGCCTGGCTCGCCGAGGCGAAGGTCTCGCGATGGCTGAAGCCGGGTTCACCGACGAAGGCACGCATGTCGACGAGGCCGGGCGCAACGATCCTGCCGGAGCAGTTGACGACGTCGGTGCCTTCAGGGACGCCGGCGGCGCCGATGCCGCGGCGGGTCTCGCGGATGATGCCATCGGCGATGAGGACGTCGCCCGGACCGTCGAAATCCCTGGAGGGATCGATGATTCGGGCGTTGGCGAGCAGGATGGGTCGGCGGTCGGTCAGCATGGGCATCACGCGTTCGGCAGGTTGCGGGCGAGCGCTTCGAGTACCGCCATGCGGACCGCGACGCCCATCTCGACCTGCTCGCGGATCAGGGATTGCGCGCCGTCGGCGACGGCGGTGTCGATCTCGACGCCGCGGTTCATCGGGCCGGGATGCATCACCAGCGCGTCGGGCTTGGCATAGCCGAGCTTCTTCTGGTCGAGCCCGAAATAATGGAAATATTCGGAGGTCGAGGGCACGAAGGAGCCGTTCATGCGCTCGCGCTGCAGCCGCAGCATCATGACGATGTCGGCGCCGTTGAGGCCTTCGCGCATGTCGCGCGCGACCTCGACGCCCATCCGTTCGATGCCGGGCGGCAGCAGCGTGGAGGGGGCGACGACGCGGACGCGGGCGCCCATCGTGTTGAGCAGGATGATGTTGGAGCGGGCGACGCGCGAATGCAGCACGTCGCCGCAGATCGCGATGACGAGGCCTTCGAGCCGGCCCTTGTTGCGGCGGATCGTCAGCGCGTCCAGCAGCGCCTGGGTCGGATGTTCATGCGCGCCGTCGCCGGCATTGATGACGGAGCCGTCGACCTTGCGCGCCAGGAGTTCCACCGCGCCGGAGGCATGGTGGCGCACCACCAGGATGTCCGGGTGCATGGCGTTGAGCGTCATCGCGGTGTCGACCAGGGTCTCGCCCTTCTTGATCGACGAAGAGGACACCGACATGTTCATGACGTCGGCGCCGAGCCGCTTGCCCGCCAGCTCGAAGGAGGATTGGGTTCGGGTGGACGCCTCGAAGAAGAGGTTCACCTGCGTCCGTCCGCGCAGGACGGTCCGCTTCTTGTCAACCTGACGGTTGAGCTCGACATATTCTTCGGACAGGTCGAGAAGGCCGGTGATGTCGGCCGCGGAAAGGCCCTCGATGCCCAGCAAATGCCGGTGGCCGAGGACGAAGGTCGATTTTGATGCCATTAAAAGCAGAGCTATAGGCGCGGACGGGTGGGGGGGCAAGGCCCAATGCCGGGGCGGGGAGTTATCCCCTGATCTGTCAGTGCGGCACGCTCGGCCATCCCGGCTCCGTGATGTCCGGGTTTGTCCGGGCATCCACGATCTTTTACGCATTTGACGCAAAAAGGACGTGGATGGCCGGGACAAGCCCGGCCATGAGATGTGGGGGCATCCGTTGAAAACAATCCTGACAACGCTCGTGGCCGCGATGCTCCTCAGCGGGGCCCACGCCCAGGCGCTGCCCGGCGGCTTCGTCTACCTGCGCGACATCGATCCCAGCATTATCCAGGACATCCGCTACGCGACTTCCAACAATTTCGTCGGCCGTCCGCTGGCCGGCTACATGGCCGGCGAATGCGTGGTGAAGCGGGAGGTCGGGCTGCGGCTCAAGGCGGTGCAGCAGGACCTGGCGACGCAGAACCTGTCGCTGAAGATGTTCGACTGCTATCGCCCGGCGCGGGCCTCGCGCGACATGGTCAGGTGGTCGCAGAATGGCCGCGAGACGGCGGCCGAGCGGCGCTACAATCCGACGATCCCCAAGACCGAGTTGTTCCGGCTCGGCTATATCGCGAGCCGCTCGCAGCATTCGACCGGCGCGGCGCTCGATCTGACGCTGGTCGATCTCAAGGCCGACAATTCCGCCAGGATCGATCCGGCGAAAGCCTATGCCGATTGCACCGCGCCGGTCGCGGCGCGGCTGCCGGAGGGCAGCGTCGACATGGGCACCGGCTATGATTGCACCGATCCGAAGGGTCACACCGCCGCCACATCGATCACGCCGGAACAGCGCGCCTGGCGCAAGCGCCTGGTCGCTGCGATGGGCAAGCAAGGCTTTGTGAACTATGCAAAGGAGTGGTGGCATTTTTCGCTGCCGGGGGCCGGCGGGGAGGCCTATGATTTCCCGATCGCGCCGCGGCCGAACTAGTTCGCGCCCCGGCGGCCCGGCATTCCCGACGAAAGCGTCTTGATGGACTCGCTCAATCCCGATCATCCCCCGCTCATTGCGACGCCTGCGACACCGCGCGTCTGGTTCTTCTGGGGGACGGCGCTGTGGGGCCTCTTCATCTTCCTTGCGATGTTCGTCGGCCAGATCGGCGGCGTCGTGGTGATGGCTGCCTTGCGCGGCCTGCCGATGAACCTCGACTCGCTGCAGGCGATCGGCCGCGACCCGCAGGTGCTGGCGATGTCGGTGATCCTGGGTCTGCCCGCGACGCTGGCGGCGGTCTGGCTCGCCATCCGCATCAAGAAGGCCTCCTTCGTCGATTACCTCGCGCTGCATTGGCCGACCTGGAGGCAGCTGCTGCTCGGCGCCGTCGGTCTCGTCCTGGTGGTGGTGGCCTGGGAGACGCTGTCGCGCAGCCTCGGTCGGGAGGCGACCCCCAGCTTCATGACCGACCTGCTGAAATCAGGCCGCGACGCCGGCGCCGCGTTGCTGCTGCTGTTCGCCTTCAGCGTGGCGGCGCCGGTCTCGGAGGAGGTGCTGGCACGCGGCTTCCTGTTTCGCGGCTGGTCGGCGAGCTTCCTGCGCGTGCCCGGCGCGATCGTCCTGTCGTCGCTGGTGTGGACGGCGGTGCATCTGCAATACGATCTGTATTTCCTGGCCGAGGTGTTCTCGATCGGCCTGTGGTTCGGCTACATGCGCCACCGTGCCAATTCGCTCTGGCTGACCATCATGCTGCACGCGCTGAACAACATGACGGCGGTGGTGCTGACGATGTGGCTGGGCAGCTAGGCCACCAGCGCGATCGCGATCGGCATCGTGATGGCTGCGAGCATCGTCTGCAGCGTGATGATCTGGGCGAGCAGCGGCGCATCGCCGCCCATCTGGCGGGCAAGCACATAGGCGCTGGGTGAGGTCGGCACCGCCGCGCAGATCGCGACGATCGCGAGGCTGTTGCCTGAGAGCCCGAACCAGGCAGCGAGGGCGAGCGCGAGCACCGGCATCAGCACCAGCTTGAAGGCGACGCCGAGGCCGGCGGCGAGACTTGGACGAAAGAGCCCCTTCAACTGCAGACCGGCGCCGGTGACGAGCAGGCCGATCGCGAGCGAGGAGCGGCCGAGCGCGTCCGCGACCTCGTGCCAGATCTTCGGCAGCGGCAGGTGAACGACGTTGATCACGAGCCCGATGGCGCAGGCCCAGATCAGGGGATTGCGGATCACCGTCACAATGATGGCGCGCGCCGACTGCTTCTCGGGCGAGGCGTAGTGCGCGAGCACGGCCACGCTGAACACGTTGACCAGCGGAATGATCGCGACCATCGCGACCGACGCCAGCGCCAGCCCGACATCGCCATACAGATTGGCCGAGACGGAGAGGGCGACATAGGTCTGCCAGCGCGTGGCGCCCTGGAAGATCGACGTGAAGGCGGGGCCGTCGATGCCGAGCCGCTTCAGCGCCGGATACAGCGCCAGACAGAGCAGCGACATCGCCAGCGCCGAGAGCAGCAGCGCGCCGCCGACACCGGCCACCGGAACCGTCGACAGGTCGGCTTTCACCAGGGTCTGGATCAGGAGCATCGGGAACAGCACGAAATAGGTCAGCCGCTCCAGCCCATGCCATTGCGTGTCGAGCCGCATCAGGCTGTGCCTGAGCACGAGGCCGAGCACGATCAGGATGAAGACGGGCAGCAGGGCCGCCATCACCACGGCCATGGATCAGCCGTTTCTCGATGCCGTGCGGAGATTGGCGAGCCGGTCGAGCGCGCCCTGAAGGATGAAGATCGCGGCGTGCTCGTCGATCACCTCGGCGCGCTTGGCGCGGCTGACGTCCATGCCGATCAACTCGCGCTTGACGGCCGCGGTCGACAGCCGCTCGTCCCAGAAGCCGATCGGAAGCGTGGTCAGCCCGGCGAGATTGCGGGCGAAAGCGCGGGTGGATTGCGCGCGTGGACCCTCGCTGCCGTCCATGTTGATGGGCAGGCCGAGCACGAAGCCGACGGCCTTGCGCTCGGCGGCGATCGAAAGCAGCCGGGCGGCATCCTGCTTGAAGGCCTTGCGCTGGATGGTCTCGACGCCGGTGGCGAGCCGCCGGTCCGGATCGGATACGGCAACGCCGATGGTCTTGGTGCCGAGGTCGAGCCCGATCAGCGCGCCGCGCGGGGGCCAGTGGGTTGCAGCCTCGACGAGAGACAGGATAAGAGCCGGCATGGCTAGCGCATACCATGCGCCGTGCTCCGGAGTGAACCCTCGACCATGGATGGCCTGACGATCTTCGGCCTGTTTGCCGTCACCGCGATGCTGGTCTGCTATGCGATGGAGGAGCGCAGCCACTGGTTCGTGCTGCTGTTCGCCGTCTCCTGCGCGCTGGGCTCGACCTATGGCTTCCTGCAAGGCGCCTGGCCGTTCGGCCTCGTCGAGGCGATCTGGGCCGTGGTTGCACTGCGGCGATGGCAGAAGCGGTAGACTTCGAGGGCCGCAAGACAGCGCCCTGGTACCCTGCGAAGACCGCCCTCGTTTGTGGTCCATCTCACACCGCTGGCGTTTCGGCTCGTGGCATTGTGCCGCGTCGCGGGCAACGCTCGTCGATTGACGCATTGGTTGTGTCACTTTAGCTATATAATCCTAAAGTAGCGTGGGGCGTGTCCCCGATTTCAAAACGATCGCAGCGATCGGCTTTCTCCCGTGCTGCAACCTTGGCGCAGATTTTCGCGCGCGACCGCATCCAACATTCGTCCCGAATTTGAGAGGTCATGATGCTTATCAAGCCAAGCCTGATCGCGGGCTCAGAGCAGCGATTCAAGCAAGCCGCGTTTTCACCCGAGGCATTGAACCGGAAACTGGGCGACGGTCCGATCGAGATGACCGTCGACAAGATGCGGCTGCGCCAGCGCCAGCTGCTGGCCGAGACGCAGAACGTGCGAGCAGCCGAGATCGGCCTCGAACGGATCCTCCAGGGCAACGATCTCGACAGCATCAACTATCTCGCCAAGGGCACTGCAGCCGCGCGCTCGGTGTGCCGCATCCAGCTCAGGGACCCCAGGTCGAATCTGCTCGGCTACGGCTCGGGCTTCCTGATCGGGCCCGGCCTGCTGATGACGAACCACCACGTCTTCGGCAAGCCGGCCGATGCGGCCAATTCGATCGCCGATTTCGACTACGAGCTGGACGTTTCGGGGCAGGAGCGGGTGCCGGTGAGGTTCGGCTTCGAGCCGGGCAAATTCTTCTACACCAATGACCGCCTTGATTTCTCGGTCGTTGCGGTGGCACCGACCTCGCTGTCGGGCAACGCGCAGCTCGAGGATTGGGGATGGCTGCCGCTGAGCGGCGCGCCCGGAAAGGCGGACCCCGGTGAGTATCTCACCATCATCCAGCATCCCAGCGGGCAGATGAAGCAGGTCTGCGTGCGCGAGAACAAGCTGCTCAAATATGTCGGCGATTTCCTCTGGTACAACACCGACACCACGGCCGGATCGTCGGGGTCGCCGGTCTTCAACCGTTTCTGGCAGGTGGTCTCGCTGCACCACAGCGGCGTCCCCCGAAGGAATTCGCAGGGGCGCACGCTGACGAAGGATGGCAAGGAGTGGAAGCCGTCGATGGACGAATCCCTGATCGACTGGATCGCCAATGAAGGCATCCGCGTCAGCGCGATCGTCGCCGATCTCAAGGTCGCCGTCGGATCGCATCCCCGGATGAAGCCGGTGCTCGACGAGCAGGAGCCGCCGCGCCGTGACGAGATCGCCAAAGTCCGGGCACCGGCGGTCGCGCCGGCTTTCGGAGCCACTGCCTGGGTCGAGCTGTCGGCTGACGGGACCTCGCTCGTGGTTCCGATCCGCGTGCCATTGCCGACGGTCAGGACGGACAATGCGCTGGCTCCGCTCGCACCCGAGCCGGGCCCCGCTGGCACTGACGGACGGAGCGCCAGCCCGCCGTCGCTTGCCCCGCCGGCCGCGCTCCTCCCCAACATCAGCACGAAGAACGGCCTGGCCATGGAGGCCGTCCATATCGATCAGAGCACGCTGAAATCGCGTCCCGGATACAAGGCGAATTTTCTGGGCACCGGCAAGTTCTCGGTCCCGCTGCCGAAGATCCCCGCGGCCCTGAAGCCCAGGATCGCGATGCTCAAGGGGAACTCGAGGCAATCCGAGCTGAAATATTTCAACTACAGCGTCGTCATGAACAAGGAGCGCAGGCTCGCCTTCTTCAGCTGCGTCAATATCGACGGCGGCAAGCAGCAGGACGTCGGAAAGCGGGAAGGCGATTCCTGGCTGCGCGATCCACGCATCGACGACGATGCCCAGATCGGCGACGAGTTCTACCGCAAGCAGGCCACGCTCGAGGCGGACCGCAGCAAGAATCCGTTCGACCGCGGTCATCTCGTGCGTCGCCTCGATGCGACCTGGGGCGACACCGTTGCCGCAGCCAAGCAGCACGGCGACGATTCCTTCCATTTCACCAACTGCTCGCCGCAATTCTTCGCATTCAACCAGGGCAAGCAGCTCTGGGCCGGACTGGAGGATTACACGCGCGATGTCCTGCTCGAGGGCGAGGAGAAGGGCATCGTGATGAACGGCCCGGTGTTCGATGGCCCCGACGCGGATGGATCCGATCTGCCCAATCCGTCCGGCCGGCCGCACAAGGACCCGAGTTTCGGCGGGGTCCAGATCCCGAAATATTTCTGGAAGATCCTGATCCGTCGCAACGAGGACAACGATGCGCTGAAGGCGGCGGCGTTCCTGATGAGCCAGCGGAAGCAGATCCTGGAGATCGATCGGATCCAGGAGGCGGACATGCTCGAGCGGCTGTCGGAAGAGGACGTCAGCGTGTTCCAGATCTCGATCGCGGACCTGACGAAACTGACCAAGCTCGATTTCGGCAACCTTGGCGACGCCGACTCGCATGAGGCGACCTCGGTCGGTCCGCGCCGGATCGAGTCCTATGAGGACATTCGAATCTAGGGCGCGGTCCTCCGCAGCCCAGGCGACGGCAAGCGGGTGAGGGACACGATGTCTCTGTCGAGACACCGCAGATCCTCACCCGGGAAGTCGCGGACTGGACGCTTTCGAACGCGGACTTGCGTCAGCGGATCGCGATCGGGTTGATCATGGCCTGCACGCCGCCGGTGAGGCGCGGCTGGCCGAGCACGAACAGGAACTCATACCCCTTGTCGCGGGCAAGGGCGGCCGTGTCCATGTTCTCGAGGATATAGGTCCCGTTCATCGCGAGCAGGATCTGGTGCACCTCGAAAACGTTCTTGGACTCGAACGGGAGCACTTCGAGCCCCCAGGTGTCGGCGCCGACCGCGACCACCCCCTTCGAGGTGAGGTATTTCGCGCCTTCGACGCCGAGCCCGGGCTCGCCGGCCGAGTAACGCTTGTCGTCCTTGCCGATGAGGCTCAGCCAGCCGGTGTGGAAAAGCACGACATCGCCCTGACGGATCTCGACGCCCTGCTTCTTGGCGGCCTCCTCGATCTCCTTGACGTTGAAGGCGGTGCCTTCCTTGACCACGTCGGTGTTGAAATAGGCCGCCATGTCGAGCAGCACGCCGCGGGTGACCATCGGCGGGACCTTCTCGATGCCGAGCTTCTTCAGGCCGGTGGGATCGGCGAAATCAGCGAGCTTGTTGCCGTTATAGTAGACGTGCTCGACGCCGAGATGGCCGAGGCCGTCGAGCTGGCTGCCGATGCCGACCCAGGTATCGAGGATATCGTCGTTGTAGGTCGCCTTGTTGGGACCAAGTCCCGCACTGCCGGCCTGTCCCGGCTGCACCACCGTGATCTTGAAGGTGCGGGGCGGATAGGCGGGCGTCTGCGATGTGACGGGGATTCCGAGCGCATAGGTCTTGCCGGTCTTGACCAGCGATGCCGCCTTCACCACGAGGTCGGGTGTCATGTAGTTGGCGGCGCCGATCTCGTCGTTCGGCCCCCATTTCGATTTGGTCCAGTCCTGAGCATTTGCAGACGTGATCGTCGCAGACAGCGCTGCGACGCAACACAATACGAGCGTATTGCGCATCGATATCCTCCCCATGATTGGCCTCGTCTTGATTTGCGCTGGCCAGTCGCTCATCCTAGCCGGGAATTGTGACGCGCTTCAGAACTTTCGGATGCAAGGCGCTGCGACCGGTGAACGCAGTGACGGTCGTCGCAGGGCAGGTCTCGACTTCGCGACGTCGCCAGTCACTCCTTATCACGCCGCGATCACTTCGCTCCCGGCCAGGCAGCGGACGAAACCGCAGAGGGCGCTGGATTGATGACCGGTCCGGCGCTGGATGAAGATCGTCTCGACACGCGCATGGGTGGTACTCAGCGTGTGGAGCGAGACGCTGCCGGCCATCGCGCTGCGCTCGACCACGATGCGCGGCAGCAGCGTCACGCCCATGCCGGCGGCGACGCAGCCGATCATGCCGTCGAGCGTGCCGAGTTCGAAGCGCGTCGCGGACGGCCAGCCGAACTCGACGAAGATCTGTTCGAGGCGATGGCGGTAGGTGCATCCGGTGCGGAACACCAGGGCGGTTGGACCGGTCTCCGGCATGCCCGCGCGCAATTCGCCGAGCGAGCCCCAACGCCGCGCGCTGACCAGCACCAGCTCTTCGCGGAACGCGCTCGTTGCGGTGAGATCGGCATGTGCGATGGGATCGGCGATGAAAGCGCCGTCGAGCGAACCGTCGAGCACGCCGGCAACGAGATCGGCGGTGGGCGCGGTGCGCAGGCTGAGTCGGACGGCGGGGAAGCGGCGGTGGAAGTCGGCCAGCAGCGGCGGCAGCCGCACGGCGGCGGTCGTCTCCATCGAGCCGAGCGCCAGAGGCCCTCTCGGCTCGCCATCGTCCCGCGCCGCCATCAGCGCCTCGCGCGACAACGCCGCCATCCGCTGTGCGTAGGGCAACAGGCGCCTGCCGGCGGCCGTCAGCGTCATGCCGCGGCTATGGCGCTCGAACAGCGGCGTGCCGATCTCGGCCTCCAGGGCCTTCACGCGCTGGGTGACGTTGGATTGCACCGTGTTGAGCTCCTCGGCGGCGCGGGTGATGCCGCCGGCACGCGCCACCGCGGCGAAGGTCTGGATGTCGCTGAGTTCCATGGCGTCATTTCGCTTTTCAGATGGCAGCATTCGCAAGAATTCATTTTCAGAGAATGCTAGTCAGGCCTAGGCTTGCTGTCGAGTAGAAGGAAAGCGAATCCCATGTGGCCCGACCGTCGACTACTTGACCTCTTCAAGACCGAATTCCCGATCGTGCTGGCGCCGATGGCGGGGGTGATGGATGCGGAGCTGGTGATCGCCGCCGCGCAGGGCGGAGCGCTCGGCTCGCTGCCATGCGCCATGCTGTCGGCCGAGAAGGCGCGCGAGCAGATCAACATCATCCGCCAGCGCGTCTCGGCCCCGGTCAACATGAACTTCTTCTGCCACACCCCGGTCGACCTCACGGCCGCGGCGGAGGCGCGCTGGAAGCAGCGCCTCGCGGGCTATTACGCCGAACATGGCCTCGATCCCGCGGCGCCGGTCAACGCCGCCAACCGCGCGCCGTTCGATGAAACGATGTGCGCGGTGGTGGAGGAGTTGAAGCCCGAAGTCGTCAGCTTCCATTTCGGTCTGCCTGACAAGGCCTTGCTCGATCGCATCAGGGCAGCCGGCTGTCTCGTGATCGCGTCGGCCACGACGGTGAAGGAGGCGGTCTGGCTGGACCAGCGCGGCGTCGACGCCGTCATCGCACAAGGCGCGGAGGCGGGTGGTCACCGCGGCATGTTCCTGACCGACGTGATCGCCGAACAACCGGGTCTGTTTGCGCTGCTGCCGCAGGTGGTGGATGCGGTGAAGGTGCCCGTGATCGCTGCGGGTGGAATCGCCGACGGGCGCGGCATCGCGGCGGCCTTTGCGCTCGGCGCCGCCGGCGTCCAGATCGGCAGCGCCTATCTGCGCTGTCCGGAATCGAAGCATACGGCGGCAGGGCGGGCAGCGCTGGCCGAGGCGCGGGACGATTCCACGGTCATCACCAACGTCATGACCGGACGGCCCGCGCGCGGCGTCCAGAACCGCCTGATGCGCGAGACCGGCCCGATCTCGCCGGATGCGCCGCCCTTTCCGCATGCCGCGACCGCGCTGGCCCCGCTCAAGGCGGCGGCGGAGAAGCAGGGCAAGGTGGATTTCACCAATCTGTGGGCCGGCCAGGCCATTGCCATGGGCCGCGATATGCCGGCCGCGGAATTGACCCGCAGCCTCGCTGCATCCGCCCTGGCACGGCTGAAGGGCCTGGCAGCCTAGCCGTCCCCAGCCGTTCCGGCCGGTTGCGGCGCAAAAGCGGCCTCTGCTATACGGCGGTTGGGTTTTCGCCGTGAGAGGCCATATATAATGTCCGTCGACGCCGCTACCGTCCGCCGTATTGCGCATCTGGCGCGCATTGCGGTCTCGGAAGACGAGGTTCCGCATCTGCAAGGCGAGCTCAACGCCATGCTCGCCTTTGTCGAGCAGTTGGCGGAGGTCGATGTCGAGGGGGTCGAGCCGATGACCTCGGTCACGCCGATGCAGATGAAGAAGCGGCAGGACGTGGTCGACGACGGCGGGATCGCCGACGACATCGTCGCCAACGCGCCCGCGACCGAGGGCCACTTCTTCCTGGTTCCGAAAGTCGTCGAATAAGTTCTCAAACCGGGACGCCGTCCGATGTGCATGCTCTGCGACGACGAGAAGACCTATCAGGCCTACATGAACTATCTCGACAAGATGGAGCGGCAGGGCAAGGCGGCCGATCCCGACGTCGCCGTGAATGAAGTGCTGGACGAAATCGAGGCGGCTGCGAAAGCCGCTGCGAGAAAAAACGTCCTGCAAGACGACCCGGCCAACGACAAGACCCTGTCTCCGTTCTTCTGCAGCCCGATCAATAAATGACCGATTTGACATCGCTGACGCTCGCCGAGGCCCGCAAGGGTCTCGCCGACAAGACTTTCACATCGCTCGAACTGACCGACGCGCATCTGTCCGCGATCGAGGCCGCGCGCGTGCTCAACGCCTTCGTGTTAGAGACGCCCGAGCAGGCGCGGGACATGGCGCGGGAGGCCGACAGCAAGATCGCCAGGGGCGAGGCCGGCCCGCTGGCCGGCATTCCGCTCGGCATCAAGGATCTGTTCGCGACCAAGGGTGTGCGCACCACGGCCTGCTCGAAGATCCTCGGCAATTTCGTGCCGACCTATGAGTCCACCGTCACCTCGCAGCTCTGGCGCGACGGCGCGGTGATGCTCGGCAAGCTCAACAATGACGAGTTCGCGATGGGCTCGGCGAACGAGACCTCGTGCTTCGGTCCCGTCGGCAATCCCTGGCGGCGAGACGGCAGCAACACGACGCTGGTGCCGGGCGGCTCGTCCGGCGGCTCGGCCTCGGCCGTGGCGGCGCTGCTCTGCATGGGCGCGACCGCGACCGACACCGGCGGCTCGATCCGCCAGCCGGCCGCCTTCACGGCGACCGTCGGCATCAAGCCGACCTATGGCCGCTGCTCGCGCTGGGGCATCGTCGCCTTTGCCTCCTCGCTCGACCAGGCCGGTCCGATCGCGCGCACGACGCGCGATGCGGCCATGCTGCTGCGCTCGATGGCCGGTCACGATCCCAAGGACACGACGTCGGTCGACGTTCCGGTGCCGGACTACGAGGCGGCGATCGGCAAATCCGTGAAGGGCCTCAAGATCGGCATTCCCAGGGAGTATCGTCTCGACGGGATGCCGGCCGAGATCGAGAAGCTGTGGGAAGCGGGGGCAGCCTGGCTGAAGGCGGCCGGTGCCGAGCTGGTCGAGGTGTCGCTGCCGCACACCAAATACGCGCTGCCGGCCTATTACATCGTGGCGCCGGCGGAGGCCTCCTCCAACCTCGCGCGCTATGACGGCGTGCGCTACGGCCTGCGCGAGCAGGGCAGGAACATCGTCGAGCTCTACGAGAACACCCGCGCCGCCGGGTTCGGTGCGGAAGTGCGTCGCCGCGTGATGATCGGCACCTATGTGCTCTCGGCCGGCTATTACGACGCCTATTACCTGCGCGCCCAGAAGGTGCGTACGCTGATCAAGAAGGATTTCGAGGACTGCTTCGCGAGAGGCGTCCACGCGATCCTGACGCCGGCGACGCCGTCGGCGGCCTTCGGCATCGGCGAGAAGGGTGGCGCCGATCCGGTCGAGATGTATCTCAACGACATCTTCACGGTGACGGTGAACATGGCGGGCCTGCCCGGCATCGCCGTGCCCGCCGGCAAGGACGCGCAAGGCCTTCCGCTCGGCCTGCAACTGATCGGCCGCCCCTTCGACGAGGGGACGCTGTTCTCGCTCGGCGAGGTGATCGAACAGGCCGCCGGCCGCTTCACGCCGGCGAAATGGTGGTGACGATGGCGGCGTTCATCGCCAGCCTCGATGGCGCCGCGCCTGCGCCGGAACTCAGCGCGTCGCTCGCCGGCCTCTGGTGGGCCGCCAAGGGCGATTGGGACCAGGCGCACCGGATCGTTCAGGACGACAACGGCCGCGACGCTGCCTGGGTGCATGCCCATCTGCACCGCGTCGAAGGCGATCTCGGCAATGCCGGCTACTGGTATCGTCAGGCCGGCCAGCCAGCTGCGAAGGATTCAACACAGGCGGAGTGGGAGCGTATCGCTGCCGCGCTGCTCGGGAGCAGGACATGAGCACGGCCACGCACAAGCTTCTCAAGGGCGCCACCGGTGACTGGGAGGTGGTCATCGGCATGGAGATCCATGCCCAGGTGACGTCGAACGCGAAGCTGTTCTCGGGGGCCTCGACCGCGTTCGGCGGTGAGCCGAACAGCCAGGTGTCGCTTGTCGACGTCGCGATGCCGGGCATGCTGCCCGTCATCAACGAGGAATGCGTCAGGCAGGCCGTGCGGACCGGACTTGGGCTCAACGCAAGGATCAACCTGCGTTCCGTGTTCGATCGGAAGAATTATTTCTATCCGGATCTCGCCCAAGGCTACCAGATCAGCCAGTACCAATCTCCGATCGTGGGTGAGGGTGAGGTGATCGTCGATCTCGACGGCGGCAAGACGGCCACCATCGGTATCGAGCGCCTGCATCTGGAGCAGGACCCCGGCAAGATGCTGCACGACCGGTCGCCGTCACTGTCCTACATCGATTTCAATCGCTCCGGCGTGGCGCTGATGGAGATCGTCTCGAAGCCGGACATTCGCGATGCCGAGCAGGCCAAGGCCTATGTGACCAAACTGCGCTCGATCATGCGCTACCTCGGCACCTGTGACGGCGACATGGAGAAGGGCAGCCTGCGCGCCGACGTCAACGTTTCGGTGCGCAAGCCGGGCGGGCCGCTCGGCACCCGCTGCGAAATCAAGAACATGAACTCGATCACCTTCATTGGCCAGGCGATCGAGTACGAAGCGCGCCGCCAGATCGAGATCCTTGAGGATGGCGGCCAGATCGAGCAGGAGACGCGACGGTTCGACCCCAGCAAGGGTGAGACGCGCTCGATGCGCTCCAAGGAAGAGGCGCACGACTATCGCTACTTCCCCGATCCGGATCTGCTGCCGCTCGAATTCACGCAAGACTATGTCGACGAGCTCGCCGCGAAGCTGCCCGAGCTGCCCGACCAGAAGAAAGCACGCTTCGTCGCCGATTTCGGCCTGTCGGCCTATGACGCGAGCGTGCTGGTCGCCGAGCGCGAGAGCGCGGTGTTCTACGAGACCGTGCTGGACAGGCTCGCCAACCGCGGCCGCGACGGCAAGATGGCGGCCAACTGGGTGATCAACGAGTTGTTCGGCCGGCTCAACAAGGAAGGCCGGGACATTACGGGGTCTCCCGTGACCGCCGAGCAGCTCGCTGCGATCGTGGACCTGATCGGCGACGGCACGATCTCCGGAAAGATCGCCAAGGACCTTTTCGAGATCGTCTGGCAGGAGGGCGGCGATCCGCGCGCGCTGGTCGAGAGCCGCGGCATGAAGCAGGTGACCGACCTCTCGGCGATCGAGAAGGTGGTCGACGACATCATCGCGGCCAATCCCGACAAGGCGGCGCAGGTCAAGGACAAGCCGCAGTCGCTCGGATGGTTCGTCGGGCAGGTGATGAAATCGTCCGGCGGCAAGGCGAACCCGCAAGCCGTCAACGAACTGCTCAAGTCCAAGCTCGGCCTCTGAACTCCGACTTTCGGAGGAGGTGACGATACACGTGTCGTCAACTCGCGCAGGTCGCAACGCGACGCGCCAGTGCGTCATCGGCGGCGACACCATCCCGTTCAGCTTCGATGCCGCCTCCGAATCGCGGTCGCGCGATTCGCGCAAAACGGCGGCTTGCACACGCTCCGGCCAACGCTTCCGCCGATCCACATGAAAATAATTTCGTTGCCAAAAAACGCGACTCAGAGTCCGCGACTCATGGTTTCGACGTGATCGCGCGCTTTGCGACGGACGTCATCTCGTTGATCGCTCGCGATGTGCGCGCGCAGAAAAATACTTTCTGCATAGGGTTTTCTTGCAATCACCGCACCTGCCGACGTCGATGTTGCGAGAAGCATTTGCAATCGCGGGCGCGTCTCTTCGCGTGTCGGCAAATCAGGCGCGGCTGTCGCACGCGCACCGCGTCGTCAACACTTCCTTAAGTGAGAAGATGTTTTTTTCGTCGTGTTGGTGTATTCGGGGTGAGTGCATTCGATCCCCGAATGCGCGCAGCGATTAAAGCCATCTCACACATCGGAGGGCAACATGGCCAAGAAAGCGAAGAAGGCGAAGAAGGCGAAGAGCGCAGTGAAGAAGACTGCGAAGAAGACCCGCAAGGTCGCGAAGAAGAAGAAGTAACTTCGCTTCTGAAGTTGCCGGCTCCTCGTAGCCGGCACGTCATCAGCGCCTCGCTTTGGTTCTGATCGACGATAGAGGGTGTCGGCGAGACATCAGGTCAACGGTCGGGTCGTTCTCTTTCACGGCCCGGCAGAAGAAACGAGTTTTCTTCGTTCGGTGCAGGCCGGTTCTCCGGTTCTGCAATTTCACGAGTAGCCTTGCGGTCAAAGTGAAATCTGGTCCTGACGTGTTCGCCGACGCCCTCGTTCCACTGACGCCGGGGTATTGCCGGCACCCCTTTTCCAGACATTGCTGATCGGTCCCACCGCTGCCGCCCTGCGGCATGCGCTCATCGTCACGGGGCGTGTGCGACGAGAGCTTTTGCTCCTTGCGGCGGGATCCCAAGGCCGGTTGCCCGGCAACGCATCGTCGCGAGCGCGTACGATGGTTATCGATCTCCCAAAATCCCACGGTAAACCAAATCTGACGAATCGCAGAAGTGCCTGCAGGAAGGCCAGTTTTTCGATTCCATCGATCGGCGCGGCGCGCGCGCGTTTACGGCCCCTTCATCGCGATACTTAAACTGCCATTCAAATTTGCCCGCCATCATCGCCTCCAACAAGCCGGCAAACGGCATGGGGATGAGTTGAGCAGTGCCTGCTCCAGGACGGATCGGGCGCAAACATTGGACGGGAGCCGCGCTCGGGGATTCGAGGCGGCACAAGAAGAAAAGGGGATGCGTTATGTTTCAGGGAACTTTCGATCTGGAGACGGCAACGCCGATCGACGCGAGCGCGCTGTCGGACGTGCTGTTCGAGCGCGGGATCTACTGGGCGAGCGGCCGTTCCGGCCTGGTCGACCTCGTGGCCGCGCACAAATGGTTCAATCTCGCCGCGCTGAAGGGCCGCAAGGACGCGGTGGCGCTCCGGCAGGAGGTCGCCAGCCAGATGTCGGACGCCGAGATCGCGACGGCGCAGCGCGAGGCGCGGGCCTGGGTCTCCGCTCACTGAGCGGAGCTGCGCGCGTCTGACGGAACCATCACGGGCGCGCAGGGCGCCAAGCTTTCGAGCTTGCGCGAACTGCGCGGCGTTAGCTTTAGCGGGGAAGAAGACCGGCCTTGCCTATATCGACGGCCGGACTTTGGTCTGTTGCGAGAGAACTGGCGGAGAGGGAGGGATTCGAACCCTCGATACAGCTTGAGACCGTATGACGCTTTAGCAAAGCGTTGCCTTCAGCCACTCGGCCACCTCTCCGGTGCGAGCCTTATGCAACTATTTGCTTGGGCTGGTCAATTTGGAAGCGCGAGTTTGCGCGCGAATATTCCCAGCGATTTTCGGAACGGGGCGGCCTGCGCTCGAACGTCAGGAGACCTCCCGCGTCGGAACCGGAACCCGCAGCGCGTGGGCCGACGTGCCGGACACCAGCTAACCAGCTGAAAATACGAAGATATAGGATTGTTCGGCTGCCAACCCGCGTCGTCCTCGTTCCACGCCGCCGGGCCGATGCCTAGGCCGGCGGGACGTCTCTCTATTCATGCGTCTCTCTATACATTGGCGAGACCGGTTGATCTGGTCGCCGATACGTGAGGGAAGGAGGGGCCGGCTCGGCGAATGAATTGCGGGTCAAGTTCGGCGCGCCGTCGACGTTGTCCCAGCCAGGAGTCTGGCGAATGCGCGCCCCGGGTCTCCAGCTGATCCGGAAAGGGTCCTACGACGCTCTTTTCCTCCGACACTCATTGATGTCGAGGCGATCACTTTGCCGAGCCGCTCGATCGCTTGCGGATCGTTCCTGGGACACTTTTTGAGAATCGAGGCTCTGCTGCGCGACGTCAGGGGGCGTGCGCGGGCTTGCGGACAGCACGAACGCGAGAAGGTCGGGCGCACTGCGACTGGTCGCGCGCTTCGAGCGCATGTCCGCAACTGCTCAACGCCTTGCCGCGGTCCATGGAGGGCAACAATGCTGCCGGGGGCATGATCATCCACTCCGTCAAGTGAGAGCCGAACCCTTTGGAGGTGAGGGCCGGGCCTTTCCGCTTTAACGGGTGAGGGGGAAGCTCGAGTCGACGCTCCCTTGTCTCCCGGTCATCCAACTTGTGCGCAGGTTCTCCTTCTGCGGTCGGTTCCAGCTTCACGAAAGCATGCACTGAGTCTCACCGGCAAAACGCGATTCGATGCGTTGTTGGGGAGCACCGCAGCGCCAGGGGCGCTTCCCGGATCCAGCCGGGAAATCTGCGGGCAAATGGAACCCTCAAAAATAATCATTTATTTTCAATTGCTTACCTGGGTCGGCCAATCACATCTGCGTGTTATTTGTGCAACACCCATTGGAAAACGCGCGTTCCAGCATGGTTTGGCAGCGTTCTGTTGTTGTGTGTGCAAGGACGTTCGGTAATTGTGACTGAGCGACGGAGGGGGGCATCCCGAGGTCGTCCCGTTTTAGGTGGTTCGCTTAAGTCCCTCGCGTTCAGCGGGTGTGTCCGAAGGCGCGAAGCGACTAAGCGGTGAGTTAAAGGGACAAGGGAACCAACCTTAGGGTGTCACCACCCAGCGGATCCGGAACCTTCCCTATAGAGCAAACTTGGAGGTTTAACATGAAGTTGGTTAAGAGCCTTTTGCTCGGTTCAGCGGCGGGTCTGATCGCCGTTGGCGGAGCGCAGGCAGCCGATCTCCCCGTGAAGGCCAAAGCGGTCGAGTACGTGAAGATCTGCTCCCTGTACGGTGCCGGATTCTACTACATCCCGGGCACTGACACCTGCATCAAGCTGGGTGGTTATCTGCGTGCTGAAGTCGCGCTGAATTCGAACGCCGTCTACGGCACCCAGGCTGCCGCTCCTGCCAGCGGTCGCAACCGCCTCAGCAACTACTACACCATGCGCGCTCGTGAAGATCTCAACATCGAC
>CAYREH010000022.1:0-90525 GCA_964423245.1 uncultured Bradyrhizobium sp.
AGGGTGTAGTTGGTGGTGCGGGGTATGTAGGTGTGTTTCATTGTTGTTCCTCCCGTTTCGCTGTGACCGCACCTCCCCGTGATCGCGAGAGGTTCGCCAGAACTTGCTTGGACTCACTCTAGTCGCCTGAACCTTCCTGACAAGGCGCGCAGACGGCTCGGCTGCGCGCAAAGGCCCCCGATCTCATTGATTTTCCACGGGACGGCAGACATTCTCGGCCGACATGAGGCGCTCGATACGGGTTCTGAAACGGTCCCGAGCCGGCCAGTTTGGAGCGATTATAGTTTTGCTCCGCTTTCATGCCGCAGTCCCGCTCCGTAGAAGGAACCCCATGGACTTTTGACGGACGGGAGACGGTGGCTACACGGACGATGGCGGGGGAGGGAGACCGCGGCAACGAGCGGCTCCAGATGCTTGCCGGAGCGATGATCCTGTCCGCCGGAATCAATCGCTTCGATCAGCCCAGGCGGGTCAACTCGGCGCTGCCGGCAGGCATCAAGACAGTGGTGTTGTTGAGCGGCCGTCTTCAGATCAGCGTCGGCGGCGGCCGCGAGCGCGAAATCTGCGGTCCGGCGGTCCTCTTGATCCGCAGCTCCGCGGATGCCGAGCGCAACCAGGTCTTCGCCGCCAACGTGCCGATCCGGTATCTGATTGTGCAAATGAACGAGAGCGTGCTGGGCGCCGCGATGGCTGAAGCGCTCGACCGCTCCTTCGAGACGATCGATCACAAGGGAGCTGGCCGTGCCAGGCTTGCCTCCTGTCCCGCCGGCCGCGAACTCCAAGCGCTCGTGTCGCAGATCACGACCTGTCCGATCCAGGGGCCCGAGCGCGAACTCTATCTCTGCGGCAAGGCGATGCAACTCGTCGCGCTCGCGATCTCGTCCTGCACCAGAGGGGCGAGCGATACTGACAGCCGGCTCGCCGCGCGGGATGTCCAGCGGATCCGCCAGGCGCGCGACCTGCTCGTGGCCTCCGTCCGTGAACCGCCGGGCCTCGACGCGCTGGCGCATCAGGTCGGCCTCAACGTGCGGAAGCTCTCGGCCGGCTTTCGCCAGGTCTACGGCGCGAGCGTGTTCGGATTTCTTCAGGAATACAGGCTGGAGCAGGCCTACAAGCTGATCTCGACCGGCGAGATGAGTGTGTCGGAAGCGTCCTTCCATGTCGGCTATGGTGCTGCTCATTTCGCCACCATCTTCCGCAAGCGTTTCGGCGTCTCGCCGGGCAGCCTGCGTTGAAGGCAGCCGCCGACATCCTGTCCGGCTTTTAGGTCTCCTAACTTTGAGCGAAAGCGAGAGTCCGGCGAACGAAAGTCCGCCCCTAGGTCCGGTTCCGCCGCCGTGCAAAACCGGATGCTGCGCGGCGCGGGGTGCCGCGGCGAAAGTCGGACTTTGGGAATGATGAAGATATCTCGTGGTAGTTGGATGCTCTACGCTTCGGCGCTGCTCGTGACGGCCCAGTCGCCTGCTGCGATCCAGGTCGCTCACGCGCAATCGACCAGCCAGGTGAGCCTGCCGCCGGTCGTTGTGGAGCAAGCCGCGTCGAGGACGGCTCGCCGTCAGAGCCGTGCGGCATCTGCCGCGCCGCGCAGGACCGCCGCGACCCAGCCGAAACCGGTCACGGATGCGGGCGCGCCGAAGGAAACGGCGCGCGGCCCGGTGCGCGGGCTCGTCGCCCACCGCACTGGAACCGGCTCGAAAACCGATTCCTCGATCATGGAGACGCCGCAGTCGATCACGGTCGTGACCCGGGAGCAGATGACGGTGCAGGGCGCCCGCTCGGTCGCGGAATCGTTGCGCTATGAGCCAGGGGTGGTCGCGGAGACGCGTGTCGGCGACCGCTTCGACAACGTCTTCATCCGCGGCTTCGGCGGCTTCGGCGCCAATGCCAATTATCTGCATTTCTGGGATGGTCTGCGGGTCCCGCGCGGCGTCTCCTACGGGATGCCATCGATCGATCCCTATCTGCTGGAGCGGGTCGAGATCCTGCGCGGTCCGGCCTCGGTGCTCTACGGCCAGAACAATCTCGGCGGCATGGTCAATCTGATCAGCAAGAGCCCGTCGGCAACGCCGCAAGGCGAGGTGTTTACCCGCTTCGGCGATCACAACCGTATCGAAGGCGGCTTTGATGTCAGCGGCCCCATCACCCAGGATGGGCAGCTGCTCTACAGGTTGATCGGCCTCGGCCGCAAGGCCGATACGGAGGTCAACTACACGACCACCGAGCGGGAGTTCATCGCGCCGATGATCACCTGGCGCCCGACCGTCGACACCACGTTCACGGTGCGCGCGGTGCACGACCGCGATCCCTCGAGCTACCAGCCGAACTGGCTGCCGGCGCTCGGCACGCTCCAGATCAACGCGAACGGGCAGATCCCGCGCAATTTCTTCGTAGGCAATCCGAACTTCAACACCTATGACCGTACGCAGGACTCCATCGCCTACGAGTTCGAGCATCATTTCGACGAGACCTGGACGGTCCGGCAGAACTTTCGCTACATGAACGTGTCGAGCGACTTCAAGGCGCTTTCGGCGACGGGGTTTGTGGCGGGCACCAACTGCGGCGTCGGCGTTCCCGCCAATGCATGTATCGCCCGCACGAGCACCCGCTACATCGAGAGCCTTCAAGCCGCGGCCATCGACAATCAGGCCGAGGCGAAGTTCGCGACCGGCTGGCTCCAGCACACCGTGCTGGCGGGCGTCGATTTCCAGAAGAGTTCGGCGGACGCAACTTTCGGCAACGGCGCGACGACCTACGTCAATTACCTCAATCCCAGCTATGGCACGATCGCCGCGCCGGCCATCACCACGCAGACTCTGCAGGATCGCAAGCAGACCGGGGTCTATCTGCAGGACCAGATCAAGCTCGGCAAGCTTGCAGCCGTGATCGGCGTGCGCAACGACTGGGCCGACGCCACCTCCGATACGCGCACGATCGCAACCGGTGCCTATACCAACCGCAGCCATCCCTCGGACTCGGCGACGACCTGGCGGGCCGGCCTCACCTATCTGTTCGACAGCGGCCTGGCGCCCTATGTCAGCTATGCGACCTCCTTCGAGCCGACCATCGGCGCCGACTACACCGGCGCTGCCTTCGTTCCGACGACCGGCCGGCAATACGAGGTCGGCGTGAAGTATCAGCCGAACGGCTTCAACGGCTTCTTCATGCTGTCGCTCTACGACATCCTGCAGAACAACGTGTTGACCACGGATACAACGCATCTCTACGCTAGTTATCCGGCCTGCACCCAGTCCGGCGTCAACTGTCAGATCCAGCAGGGCGAGGTGAGCTCCAGGGGCATCGAGTTCAGCGCCAAGCTGACACCGATGCCAGGTCTCGACATCATCGCAGCCGCCGCCCACAACGATATCGAGATCACCAGGAGCACCCAGACTGTCAGCGGAATCTCGATCCAGGGCAAGGCCCCGGTGGGCGCGCCCGCCAACACCGCTTCGCTGTGGGCGGACTACACGATCCAGAGCGGCCGGATGGCGGGCTTCGGCTTCGGCGGCGGCGTGCGCTATGTCGGAGAATCCTTCGGCGACAACATCAATTCCATGGCCATGATCGTGCCCGCCTACATCCTGGCCGACGCCATGCTCCACTACGACCTCGACGGCCTGTCACCGCAGCTGAAGGGCTGGAAGCTCGCGCTGAACGTCACCAACCTGTTCGACAAGATCTATGTCTCGGCCTGCGCCTCCGCCACCCAGTGCTTCTATGGCAATGGCCGCGCCACCATGGGGACTGTTCGATACCAGTGGTAGGGAGCCAACGGTCGCCCATGTCAGATGCCGTGCTGCCCGGCGCGTCGGTCCGCGACATGCGCTCGAACGCCGGGCGCGACTACCGGATATTTGTCTGGCAGCCGGAGCGGCTGCCGCGCGAGCCGCTGCCGGTGCTCTATCTGCTCGACGGCAACGGCATGTTTCCGATCGCGGCCGCGGCGCTCGCGCTTCAGTCGCGCCGTGCGGAGCGAACCGGCGTGACGCCGTCCATCATCGTCGGCATCGGCTATCCGACGTCGCAATGGATCGATTCGAAGCGACGGAGCTACGACTACACGCCCTCGATCGGGGCGGATCGCCTGGCTGAGCGGCCGGGACAGCGGGCATGGGACGAGACCGGTGGCGCGGAGGCGTTCCTCGATTTCATCCAGCAGGAACTGGAGCCGGCTATCTCCCGCGAATTTGCAGTCGATCACGATCGCACGGCGCTGTTTGGCCATTCCTTCGGCGGTCTCTTCGTGTTGTATGCACTCCTGACCCGGCCGGCGCTGGTCCGCAGCTATGTCGCGGCCAGCCCGTCGATCTGGTTTGCGCCCGACGATCTCAGGGGGCGGCTGGCGGCTTTCGCCATCTGTCAACGGCTGCGCCCCCGCGTGCTCATTACCGTCGGCGGCCTCGAGCAAGTCGAGGTGTCCGGCGACAACGCCTCTGACGATTATGGTTCGTGGATACGCCGGAACCGGATGGTCGACAACGCCCGGGAATTCGCTGCCGCGCTCACGCAGGCCATCGACGTCCCGCTGGACGTCTCATTCCGGATATTCGAGGATGAGAACCACGCCTCGGTGGTTCCGTCTGCCATCAGCTTGGCGCTTCGTTTTGCGCTGCCGCCGAAGTGATTCCATGTACCGGTTTCTGACGATTGCCCTGGCCTTTCTTGCAATCGCTTGCCTCGCGGCGGCTTCACCTTCCGCTGCTGCGGACGAACCCGTCGTCGTCACGGATATCACGGGACGCGTGGTCACGTTGCCGCAGGCTGCAAAGCGCGTGCTCCTCGCGGAAGGCCGTCAGATCATCGCGCTGTCGCTGCTCGATCCAAGGCCGGTCGAATTCCTCGCGGCCTGGCTCGGCGATTTCCGCCGCAACGACAGCGAAAGCTATGCGCAGTATCGTGCCAGATTTCCGGAGATCGACCGGGTTCCCGTGCTCGGGATCGGCAGCGACGGCACGTTCCCGGTCGAGCGGGCCATCGAGATCAAGCCTGACGTCGCCGTTCTGGGGATCAGCTTTGCGCCGGGCGGACGCGCCAGCGATGTTGCGCGTCAGCTCGAATCGGCCGGCATTCCGGTCGTGTTCACCGACTTCTTTGCCGCGCCATTCGAGCATACATTGGCGAGCGTACGCATTCTCGGGCGTGTGATCGGACGCGACGCGCGGGCGGCGGAGTTTGCCGAATTCTACGAGCAGCACATGAAGCGGATCGCGGAGCGTGTCGCGCAGGCCGCCGGGCCGCGGCCGCGGGTCCTGTTCGAAACGCATGCGAGCGTGACGGATTGCTGCTATGCCCCGGGTGCAGGAAATATCGGCCGTTTCATCGCCTTCGCAGGTGGCGACAGCATTTCCGCCGCCATCGCGCCGGGCCCGACGGCGCAGCTCAGCCTCGAATATGTGATCTCGTCCAATCCCGACGTCTATATCGGCACGGGTGGTGCGCATCTGAAGGCATCTGGCGGCCTGGTCATCGGTCCCGGCTTCGCGGCGGCAGCGATACGCGAGCGGCTCGCGGAGGTCGTGGCCCGTCCCGGCATTGCCGGGCTCGACGCCGTTCGGCATGGCCGGGTCCATGGCCTGTTTCACAATCTCATCGCAAGTCCGCTCAACGTCGTTGCGGCCGAGGCGCTGGCGCGATGGATTGCCCCGGAAGCTGCACGAGATATCGATCCGGATGCGACGATTGCTGAGCTCAACGCCCGCTTTCTCGCCGTGCCATTGCAGGGTGTTTACTGGATCGATCTGAAATGAGTTCTGGTTCATCGCTCCGCGGTCCAATTCTGCAGGAAGAGGGCAAATCACCCACCGTGCCGCTGGCGCGCACGGCAGCTGCCTATCGCGCCATGACGCGGCACAGGCTGGTGTGGCTTGCGCTGTTTGCGCTCGTCGCAACTGCGGCCTTTATCGCCGACCTTGGCACGGGCCCGTCCCGTCTGGGTTTCGCCGGGGCGCTTGGCGGCATGCTGCGGCCGGATTCGCTCTCGGGACCGGAAGCGGCGATCCTTTGGGCGGTCCGCCTGCCGCAGGCGATCCTGGCCGTCCTGGTGGGCCTCGCGCTCGCCACCGCAGGGGCGGAGATGCAGACCATTCTGGACAACCCGCTCGCGAGCCCTTTCACTCTCGGCGTCTCGTCCTCGGCCTCGTTCGGCGCCGCGCTGGCGATCGTGCTCGGCGTGGGAATCCCCGGTGTGCCTCAGACCTGGCTGATTTCGGCCAATGCCTTCGTTTTCGCGACGGTGGTCGTTCTGGTGCTGCAGGCGGTCGTGCACCGGCGCGGCTCCGGGACGGATGTTCTCGTCCTTTGCGGGATCGCGCTGTTCTTCACCTTCAATGCGCTGGTCGCGCTGACGCAGTTTCTGGCGAGCCAGCAGGCGCTGCAGCAACTGGTATTCTGGACGATGGGCAGCCTGTCACGAGCGAGCTGGGACAAGGTGCAGGTGCTGGCGATCGCGCTGCTGGTCGCGCTGCCGTTCGCCCAGCGCGCGGCCTGGCCGATGATGGCGCTGCGGCTCGGCGAGGATCGGGCGCGCAGTCTCGGCATCAACGTCGCCCGGCTGCGTTTCATGGCCCTGCTGCGCGTCAGCCTGATGACCTCGACCGCGATCGCCTTCGTCGGCACGATCGGCTTCGTTGGACTGGCGGGTCCGCATATCGCTCGCCTCGTGATCGGTGAGGATCACCGGCTGCTGCTTCCAGCCAGCGCGCTGACGGGCGCCGCCATCATGTCGCTGGCTTCGGTTGCCTCCAAGACCATCTTGCCTGGTGTACTGATCCCGATCGGAATCGTGACAGCGATGGTGGGGCTGCCCGTGTTCTTTTCGTTGATCTTCAGCCGGCGCCGGACGGCCTGACCATGACCGGACTCGAGATCGAAGACGTACGGGCAGGCTACCGAGGACGCGAGGTGCTCACCGGCCTGTCGCTGCCGCCGATCGCGCCCGGATGCATCACCGCACTGGTCGGCCCGAACGGAGCCGGCAAGACGACGCTTCTGCGCACACTCGCGGGGCTGTTGCCGGCGCGCGGTCGCTTGAGTCTCGATGGCCAGAACCTGCTCGACCTTGCGGCCGCGGATCGGGCGCGCAAGGTTGCCTTCATGCCGCAATTTGCGCCGCAGCGGCTGTGCCTCACCGTCGTTGAAGCCGTCATCGCGGCGCTGCGTGCCTCGCCGGTCGAGACGCCTGGCGATGGCCGCGATGGAGAGCAGCGCGCGCTCGAGGTGCTGGACCGGCTGAATATCCTCGAACTCGCACTGCAATCCTTCGAGACACTCTCCGGCGGTCAGCGCCAATTGGCAAGCCTTGCGCAGGCACTGGTGCGCCAGCCGCGGCTCCTGCTGCTGGACGAGCCGACCAGCGCGCTCGACCTGCGCTATCAGCAGCAGGTCATCGCCAATGTCCGGAAGGAGGCACGCGCGGGCGCCGTCGTGATCATGGTGCTGCACGACCTTCAGGCCGCGGCTGCATGGGCGGACATGGTGATGGTGCTAAACGAAGGGCGACTGTTTGCCCACGGCACACCAAGGGAGGTGATCACCGGCGCGATGCTCGGTCAGGTCTACGGCATCGAGGCCGCCGTCGAACAGACGACGGGGGGCGGAATTCACATCCAGATTCGCGGATAGAGCATCGCGACGGCGTCTTGGACGCCGTCGCGCATGATCGTCTCGTGGTCAGTTCGCCATCCGGTGCATCGCGCAGATCTTGTTGCCGTCCAGATCGCGCAAGTAAGCCAGATACAGGCTGCCGCCCGGTCCCTGCCGCACGCCGGGCGGATCCTCGATCGAGGTGCCGCCGGCGGCGAGCCCGGCTGCGTGCCATTTGTCGACCTGCTCGGGCGAGCCGCAGGCAAAGCCGATCGTGCCGCCATTGGCGCAGGTCGCCGGTTCACCGTTGATCGGCTTGGACACCGAGAACACGCCGGTCTTGGTGATGTAGAAGATGCGGTGGCCGTCGACCCGGGCCGGCCGGACGTCGAGCGTGCCGAGCAGCTGATCGTAGAACGCCTTGGCCTTGTCGAGGTCGTTGGTGCCGATCATCACGTGCGAGAACATCGCTGTTTCCTCCCTGTTTATGGATCTTAGGGTGGGTTAGCGAAGCGTAACCCACCAATTCCTTTCGCCACTCTCACATGGTGGGTTACGCTTCGGCTAACCCACCCTACGAGATCGTTGAATATCAATACGCCGTATAGCCGCCGTCGATCACGAACGTGTCGGCGGTGTGATACGACGAGGCCTTGCTCATCAGATACACCGCGATACCGCCGAAATCGCTGGGTTCGCCGAAGCGCCGCACCGGGATGCGGGGCATCACGTTGGCGACGAACTTCTCGTTGGCCATGATGCCTGCGGTCATGTCGCTCTTGATCCAGCCGGGCAGAATCGCGTTGGCGGTGACGCCGTGACGCGCCAGTTCGACGCCCAGCGCGCGTACCAGTGCGTTGATCGCCGCCTTGGTCGCCGCATAATGCTCGTTGCGGGCGGTGCCGAAGATCGAGGCAAGACTCGAGGTCGCCACCAGCCGGCCAAACGGGTCGCCGGCATTGGCGCGCTCGGTCATGTGCCGTGCGGCGGCCTGGAATGCGTGGAACACGCCGTCGAGATTGGTCGCGAACATGTTGCGCCATTCCTCCTCGGTGCGCTCGATGAAGGATCTGCGGCCGCCGCCGCCGATGCCGGCATTGGCGAAGCAGCCGTCGACCCGGCCGAACGTGTCGAGCGTCGCCTTCATGGCGGCCGCGACGGAGGCGGGATCGGTCACGTCGCAGACGCGCGTGTCGACCTTGCCGGGGAGCGCGGCGAGGCTCGCGGCCGCGCTCTTGTTCTTTTCGGGATTGCGACCCCAGATCGAGATGTTGCAGCCCTGACCGGCGAGCGCCTGCGCGATGCCGAGCCCGATCCCGCCATTGCCGCCGGTGATGACGGCCACGCGGCCGGAGAGGTCGAAGAGGTTCATGGGGCGTTTCCTGTTGTTCTCAGTCTTGTTCTTCTCAAGGTCATGGTCTTGGCGCGGTCGCACGCCAGCCTGTGCGCGCAAGATTGTGCGATATGACGACAAGGTATGTTCTGCTCACCATGGACAAGGCCGCGACAAAAATCAAATATGCCGATCGGCAACAGTGAATTCCGATCTGCGAAACATCGCAGGCGACAGCGAACGAGGACACCATGCAGTTCAAACACGTCACGCTCGATCTCGATGGCTCGGTCGCGATCCTCAGGCTCGATCATCAGGAGGTGATGAACGCGGTTTCCGTGGACATGCTGGGCGGTTTGTCCGATGCGCTCGACGTCATCGAGGAGAAGAAGGACGAGGTCCGCTGCGTCGTGCTGACCGGCGCCGGCCGGGCCTTCTGCACCGGCGCCAACCTCCAGGGTCGCAACAACCAGTCGAAGAAGGCCAGGGCCGGCGCGACGCTCGAGACCGGGTTTCACCCGTTCCTGCGGCGTATCCGCAATCTGCACTGCCCGATCATCACCGCGGTCAACGGCCCGGCCGCCGGCGCCGGCATGAGCTTCGCGCTGCTCGGCGACATGATCCTGTGCGCGCGCTCGTCCTACTTCCTGCAGGCGTTCCGCCGCATCGGCCTGGTGCCGGATTGCGGCTCGACCTGGCTGCTGCCGCGGCTGATCGGCAAGGCGCGCTCGGTCGAACTGTCCTTGATGGGCGAGCGCCTGCCGGCCGAGAAGGCGCTGGAATGGGGACTCGTGAACCGGGTCCATGACGACGCCGTCCTGATGGAAGAGGCGATGAAGCTCGCGCGCGACCTCGCCAGCGGCCCGACGGTGGCGTTGTCGCTGATCCGCAAACTCTATTGGGACAGCCCGGAGAATTCCTTCGAGGATCAGCTCAACCTCGAATTCCAGTGCCAGCTCCGCGCCGGCGACACCGAGGACTTCCGCGAGGGCGTCGGCGCCTTCCTTGAGAAGCGTCCGGCACAGTTCAGGGGCAAATGATCGAGGCGGAACTCTCCCGCAGCGTCAGGCGCTGGTGCCCCGGTGCGACCGGTGCCACCGGTGCCGCGCGGCTGTCCGGCGGCGCCAGCCAGGAAACATGGCGCTTCGACATCGCTCATCCCGATGGGCCGATCGGCGCGATCCTGCGCCGTTCGCCCAAGGGTTATGGCGCGGCGCCGACGCGCGCGGCCGGCCTCGCCGCCGAGGCGCATTTGATGCAACTCGCCTTCGAAGCCGGCGTGCCGTCGCCGCGCGTGCTGCATGTTCTGGTGCCGGAGGACGACCTCGGCACCGGCTTCATCATGCAGCGTGTCGAGGGCGAGACCATCGCGCGCAAGATCCTGCGCGATGCCGAGTTCGCGGCCGTGCGGCCGCGTCTCGCGCGGCAGATCGGCGGCGTGCTCGCCGGGCTGCACGGGCTGCCGCTGGAGCAGTTGCCGACGCTGCGCCGCATGAGCGCGGCGAGGGAGATCGCGGAATTCGAGCGCGACTACCGCAGCCTGAACTGGCCGAAGCCCGTGTTCGAACTGGCGCTGCGCTGGCTGCGCGACCACGATCCCGGCCCCTCGATCGAGGAGACGCTGGTGCATGGCGATTTCCGCAACGGCAATCTCATCATCGGCGCTGATGGCGTGCGCGCCGTGCTCGACTGGGAACTCGCCCATCTCGGCGACCCCATGGAGGATCTCGGCTGGGTCTGCGTCAACTCCTGGCGCTTCGGCGAGATCGACAAGCCGGTCGGCGGGTTCGGTTCGCGCGAGGAGCTGTTCGCGGGCTATGAGGCGGCCGGCCGCAAGGTCGATCCTGATCGCGTCAGGTTCTGGGAAGTGATGGGCACGCTGCGCTGGGGCATCATGTGCGGCGGCATGATGCAGCGGTTCCGCGAGGGCCCCGACCATTCCATGGAGCGCGCGATGATCGGCCGCCGCGCCTCCGAGACCGAAATCGATCTGTTGCGGCTGCTTTCGCCGCGCGGGAGCTGACGACCATGCAGGACGAACCGACCCCGATCGAACTGACCACGTCGGTCGCCGACTTCCTCCGCAACGATATCGCGCCACTGATCTCGGGCCACCAGGCCTTCAAGCTGCGCGTTGCCATCAACATCCTCGATCTCGTGACGCGGCAGCTGACGCGCGAGGAGGCGAGCGATGCCAGGGAAGTCGAACGCCTGCGGGCGCTGCTGGGCAGGGACGGTTCGGTGACCGAGCTCAATCGGGTCCTGGCCGAGCGCATCGCAAAGGGCGACGTCGATCTCGCAACGCCCGGTCTCGCCGATCATCTCTGGGCCACAACGATGGACAAGCTGGCGGTCGACCAGCCGAACTACGCCTCCTACAGGCGCGAATTGTCGCGAGAGGCCTAGATCCCTCCGCGTCATTGCGAGCGCAGCGAAGCAATCCAGAATCTGTCCGCGGACGCAGTCTGGATTGCTTCGTCGCAAGAGCTCCTCGCAATGACGGAGGAGAGAGCTGCGTCACGCTCTCGGCGTCGTCATGCCCGGGCTTGTCCCGGGCATCTACGTTCTTCGCAGCGCGGCGCCAGGATGTGGATGGCCGGGACATCCAGCGCGAAGACGCGCTTCGCGCTTTTGTCAGCCATGACGCGGCGCGAGCCGATCCCTACTTCCCCAGCCATTTCGGCGGCCGCTTCTCGGAAAACGCCTTCGGCCCCTCGATGTAGTCCTGCGAGGCCACCATCGCCTTCACGGCCGGGTAGTCGCGCTGCTCTTCGATCGCCTGCTCCAGCGACACCGCGAGCCCCTTCTGGATCGCCTGCTTGGAGGCGCGGATCGACATCGGCGAGTTCTTGGTGATCAGCTCGGCCCAGCGCAGCGCCGCTGTCAGCGCCTCGCCCTGCGGCACCACCTCGTTGACGAAGCCGAGTTCGAGGCCCTCCTTGGCGCCGACATGCCGCGCGGTCAGGATCATGCCCATCGCGCGCTTGAGGCCGATCTGCCGCGGCAGCCGGTGCACGCCGCCGGCGAGCGCGGCGAGGCCGACGCGCGGCTCGGGCAGCGCGAAGGTTGCATTCTCGGAGGCGATGATCAGGTCGCAGGCGAGTGCGATCTCGAAACCGCCGCCCATGGCGACGCCGTTCACCGCCGCGATGATGGGCTTGTCGCAGTCGAACCGCGAGGTGAGGCCCGCAAAGCCGCCCTTGTCCCAGCCGCGCTTGCCGCCCGCCGCCTGCCACTTCAGATCGTTGCCGGCGCAGAACGCCTTGTCCCCGGCGCCGGTGACGATGGCGACCCATTGCTCGGGATCGGCCGCGAAATCGTCGAACACCCTGTTGAGTTCGAAATGTGCGTCGATATGCAGCGCATTGTAGACCTCGGGCCGCGACAGCGTGACGATCGTGATCGGCCCCTTGCGCTCCACCTTCGAGAATTTCAGCTCCATGGTCGCTCCCGTCGTTTCTCGTGAAGGAATATGACGTTCATCCTAGCGCGTGGGAACGCCACTGCACCATCGAATTGCGCAAGGCGCCTTGCATGCGTCACACGCATCGCCTTGCTTGACTTGCTCGCGCTCTTCTCACCTTAATCAGATCAAGCGCGGCGCCGTCCAGCGCCTTAACGCAAAACGAAAATCATCGCGGGAGAGCACCCTTGGATTTCTCACTGCCTGCCGATCTCGTCGCCTATCTCGCCGAGCTCGATCGTTTCATCGAGCGCGAGATCAAGCCGCTCGAAGCGGCCGACGACAACATCCGCTTCTTCGACCATCGCCGCGAATGGGCGCGCACCGATTTCGAGAATGGCGGCCTGCCGCGCCACGAATGGGAAGCGCTGCTGCGCAAGGCCAAGGATCTCGCCGATGCCGCCGGTCACCTGCGGTTCCCGGTGCCGAAGCAATATGGCGGCAAGGACGGCTCCAATCTCTGGATGGCCGTGATCCGCGAGCACTTCGCCGCCAAGGGCCTCGGCCTGCACAACGACCTGCAGAACGAGCATTCCATCGTCGGCAACTTCCCCGTCGTCACCATGCTCGATCGTTATGGCCGCGACGACCAGAAGGCGATGATCGACGGATCGATCAAGGGCAAGTATCGCATCACCTTCGGACTGACCGAGCCGAACCACGGCTCGGACGCCACCCACATGGAGACGCGCGCGGTGCCGGCGACCCGCGACAACGTCAAGGGCTGGATCATCAACGGCGAGAAGATGTGGACGACCGGGATGCACGTCGCCACGCATTGTGCGCTGTTCGCGCGCACCTCGGGCAATGACGGCGACGCCCGCGGCATCACCTGCTTCCTGGTGCCCGCCAAGAGTCACGGCGTGAAGGTCGAGGAGTACATGTGGACCTTCAACATGCCGACCGATCATCCGCGCGTCAGCTTCACCGACGTGTTCGTGCCCGAGGATGCGCAGTTCGGCGAGGTCGGCCGCGGCCTGTCGCTGGCGCAATGCTTCGTGCACCAGAACCGCATCCGCCAGGCGGCGAGTTCGCTCGGCGCGGCCGTCTACTGCATCAATGAGAGCGTGAAATACGCGCGTGAGCGAAAGCCGTTCGGCAGGGCGCTGGCGGAGAACCAGGCCATCCAGTTCCCGCTGGTCGAGCTCGCCACGCAGGCCGAGATGCTGCGGCTGCTGATCCGCAAGACCGCCTGGGAGATGGACCAGCTCACCGAGGAGCAGATCGAGCGCACGCTCTCCGACCGCGTCTCGATGTGCAACTACTGGGCAAACCGGCTCTGCTGCGAGTCCGCCGACCGCGCGATGCAGGTCCATGGCGGCATGGGCTATTCGCGGCACAAGCCGTTCGAGCACATCTACCGCCACCACCGCCGCTACCGCATCACCGAGGGCAGCGAGGAAATCCAGATGCGGAAGGTGGCGGGCTTCCTGTTCGGCTATATGGGGCCGGGCAAGCATTGAGATCGGCCCCGGCCCGTGCGGCCGGGGATCACGGTCATTTGCAGGTGTCGACGACGATCTCGACCCGGCGGTTGCGCTGGCGGCCGTCCGGGTTGTCGGTGCCGTCGGCATTCTGGTTGTCGGCGATCGGCTGCGTCTTGCCATAGCCGCGCGATTGCATCGGCAGCATCGGCGACAATTGCCGCGCCAGCTCGTTCTGGACGGTGAGGGCGCGCAATTCGCTGAGCCGCATGTTGTAGGCGTCACTGCCGATCGAATCCGTGTGGCCTTCGATGAGGACCGGCTTGCCGGTCTGCTGGATGACGCGCGCGACATAGTCGAGCGCCGGCCTCGCCTCCTGACGTATTGCGGACCTGTCGAAGTCGAACAGCAGTTCGGAGCCGACACGCAGGCGCTGTTCGCACCGTGTGGTCACGACCTCCACGGTCTTCGGCGGCGGTGGCGGTGACGGCGGTGGCGGTGCTGGAGCGGCCACGACATCGGCCCGTGCCGGCGGCGCGGTCGGCGCGACCGCCTCGATGGGCGGCGGCGCGACGGCCGGGGCCGCGGCCGGATCCTGCGGACATTCCGCGCGGGTGACGCCCGGCAGGGCCGAGCCGCCGAGAAGCACGCAGAAGCGGCCGGTTTCGGGACCTTCCACCGTGACCTTGAGATTGACGGGGCCGGACTGGTCGATCTGGAAGGCGCGGCCGGCCTCGTTCTGCTGGTTGCTGGAGGTCTTCACGTAGTAGCCATCCCTGATCCGGGAGTCGGCGCCCAGCAGCTCGAGCGTGATGCTGCGCACCGCGCTCGAACTTGCGCTGACCTTGATCTGGGTCTGCAACACGCCGGCCTTGAGGTCGGCGGCGACGTAGTAGCTCTTGCCGCCGGAGGCGCCGGGGAGGGCGCCGGCGAGCACGCCCTGATCACTGGCGAGCTGGGTCGGCCGGATCAGCGACGTCGAATAATCCTGGGCGGAGGCGGACGCGGCCATGAAGCTCGCGGCGAGCAGCGGCAGGATCGTCTTTGCACGGATCGTCACGATGGCCTCCCTCACTTCGCCGTCAGCGCGCTGCCGCCGAGCTCGGCCTTGAACCTCGTCGTTTCCGCGCCCTGCACCGTGACCTTGACGATGTAGGTGTCCGAATTGCCGATGGAGAAGGTTTTGGTCGCCTCGTGGTTCTTCTCGAAGCTCTTGGTGTAGTAGGTGTCGATCGCATTGCCATCCGGCTTCAGCAGCGACATCTCGATCATGTTCGAGCCCGAGCCGGTGCTGCTCACGCCGATCTGCGAGATCAGCTGGCCGCCCTTGAGCGGTGCCGCGAAATAATACGAGGTCTGGTAGCCGCGTCCCGGCGGGATCGTGCCGGCGATGACGCCGTCCGGCGGCAGCGGCGAGGGGTTGATGAACGAGGTCGAGGGGCCTGCGCCGGGCGCAACTGCGGTGACCTTGCCGGCCAGCGACGAGCCGCCGAGATCGACCTTGAAGCTGGCTGTCTCGGGGCCCTTGACGCTGAGGCGGATCGTATAGGTGCCGCTGTTGTCGACACGAAACGCCCGCACGCCTTCGTAGTTCTCGCCGACGCTCTTGATGTAGTAGGAGCCGACCTCCCGGCCCGAGCCGTTCAGAAGCGTGAACTCCAGCGTCTTCGTCGAGTCCGGCGCGCCGCGATAGGCGATCTGGCTGGCGAGGACTCCGGCTTTCAGATCGGCCGTGAAGTAGTAGCGGGTCTCGGCCGCACCGGCCGGATAGCTTGCGGCGATCGTCCCGCTGTTCGGCAGCGCGGTGGGGTTGACGGCGCTGGTCGAGAACGACTGGGCTGCAGCGGGGCTGACGAGGGCGAGGGCGGCACAGAAGCTGCCGATGTGGAAGAACTGCATGCGCATGATAACCATCCCTGTGTTGAATTCCGTTGAATGCAACGAACAGCGCGTCAGTCACTTGGCCGCTTTGCGAGCGGAGCTATCCGGGCCGTCCGGCGCTGTATCTCAGCGCGAAGTAGCCGTTGGTGACGATGCTTTGGGGGGAGGTTCAGCCGACATGCCCCGAGACGCCGTCGCGGCGCCTCGGGTTTGAGAGTTGGTTAACTGCGCGTTTGGCGCGATGCAGGCAAAACGTTAATTCACCCGCCGGTCCTTGCCCGCCCAATAGGGCTCGCGCAATTGCCGCCGCAGGATCTTGCCGGAGGGATTGCGCGGCAGCGCCGGCAGGAATTCCACGCTCTTCGGCGTCTTGTAGCCGGCGATGCGCGTCCGCGTGAAGTTGATGATGTCGGTTTCGCTCGCCTGCTTGCCCGGCTTCATCACGACGACGGCCTTCACCGCCTCGCCCCATTTGTCGTCGGGGATGCCGATCACGGCAGCCTCGGCGACATCGGGATGATCGCACAGCGCGCTCTCGACCTCGGCGGGATAGATGTTCTCGCCGCCCGAGATGATCATGTCCTTGATGCGATCATGGATGTAGAGATAGCCGTCCTCGTCCATGTAGCCGGCATCTCCCGTGCGCAGCCAGCCGTCGCTGCGCAGCGTGGATGCGGTCGCCTCCGGCAGGTTCCAGTAGCCCGCCATGTTGGAGCCCGAGCGGGTGGCGATCTCGCCGACCTGGCGCGGCGGCAGCGGCTGGCCGTTGACGTCGAGGATGGCGATCTCGACGCCCGGCAGCGCCTTGCCGGCCGAACGCATCCGCTCCAGCCCCTCGACATGGTCTTCCGGCGGCAGCGCGACGATGGTGCCTGTCGTTTCAGTCATGCCGTACATCTGCACGAAGCCGCATTTGAAGACCTCGATGCATTCCTTCAGCAGCGCCGCAGGAATCGGCGAGGCACCGTACAGCATGTACTTCAGCCGCGAGAAGTCCATCGTCCGGGCGCGCGGTTGCCGCACCACGAACTGCATCGCCGCCGGCACCATGAACAGCTTTGTGATCCCGGACTGCTCGAAGAAGTCTAGCACCCTGGTCGGATCGAACTCGCGCGCGATCACGCCGCGTGCGCCGTGATACAGTCCCATCACCCCCCAGCCCGAGCCGCCGATATGGAAGATCGGCATCGCCACCAGCGATACGTCACTGGTCGACCACCGGTTCCATTCCGGCTTGTCCTCGGCATTGCCCGTCTGCACGAGGTTGAGGAAGTTGGCGTGGCTCAGCATCGCGCCCTTCGGCTTGCCCGTCGTGCCCGATGTGTAGAGCTGGATCGCGATGTCCTTGCTCTCGATCGGCACCTTCGGATCGTCGCCGCGCTGCGCATCGCGCCAGGCGGTGAAGTCGGGCCATTCCGGCGCGCCGCCCTCTGTCGTGATGATGGTGGCAACGCCGGGAATCTGGTCCCGGATCTGGCGCACCTGCGTGATGAACTCCGGCCCGACGAACAGCACCGGCGCCTTGCAGTCGCCAACGATGAAGGCGACCTCGGGCCCGGCGAGGCGCCAGTTCACCGGCGCCATCACCACGCCGGCCTTCATCGCGCCCATCAGCAGTTCGAAATAGATGTCGCTGTTCTTGCCGAGATAGGCGATCCGCTCGCCCTTCTTCACGCCCATCGCAACGAGCGCGTTGGCGACCTTGTTGGTCTTGACGTCGAATTCGGCAAATGAAGTGACGCGGCCCTCGAACTCGTAGGCGGTGGCATCGCCGCGGCTCCGGCCGCGCTCGCGCACCATGTCGGCGAGGTTCGCCAATGGCTGTGTGCTGGACATGTCTCTCCCGCGGATTTTGTTGTTATGGCGGGGAGTGTGGCGTCATCCGCGGGTGAAGACAAGGTGGGCGAGGGGCGCGTGCAACGTCTCAACGGCGTCGTCCTGGCGAAAGCCAGGACCCATAACCACTAAACGCAATTTGGCGAAGACCGGTCATGACCAATCTTCGCCAAATTCAACTCGGTGGCTATGGGGCCTGGCTTGCGCCAGGACGGAAGACGATTGCGGAACGCTACCCCCGCTTCGCCCGGTCCTTCTCGTTCTGCGCCATGATGCTCTCGCGCGCGGTTGTCCAGTCGTCGTCGCTCCAGTCGCGGAGCTGGTAGAAATTGCCGCCCATGGCGAGCGCCTGGGCGCCGTCCATGGCGATGGTCTCGCCGGTGATCCAGTTGCAGCCGCCGGAAATCAGGAACACCGCGAGGTTCTGCAGTTCCTCCATGGTGCCGACCCGGCCCATCGGGTTCATCGCCTTGGTGCGCGCGCCGGCCTCGTCGCCGGGCTTGATGCGCTTGCTCATGCCCTCGGTCGGGATCTCGCCCGGCGCGATGGTGTTGAGGCGGATGCCGTAGCGGCCCCATTCGGTGGCGAGCGACATCGTCATGGCGTGGATCGCCGATTTGCTCATCGCCGACGGCACCACGTAAGGCGAGCCGTTGCGCACCCAGGTCACGGTGATCGAGACGACGTTGCCGGGCTGCTTCAGCGCGATCCAGCGCTTGCCGACCGCATGGGTGACGTAGAACGTGCCGTGCATGACGATGTTGGCGACGGCATCGAACCCGCGCGGCGACAGTTCCTCGCTGCGCGAGATGAAGTTGCCGGCGGCATTGTTGATGAGGTCGGTGAGGGGACCGTCGCGGAAGATGGTCTCGATCATCTCGTCGACGGCGAGCGCGTTGCGGATGTCGACGCCGTGGCTGACGACGCGGCCGCCATGCTGGCCCATCAGTTCGGCCGCGGTCTCGTCGCAGACGACCTTGCGCCGCCCGCAGATATGCACCTCCGCGCCGAGCTGAAGGAAGCGGGATGCCATCGCCTTGCCGAGCCCGGTCCCGCCGCCGGTCACGAGAATGCGCCGGCCGCTCAGAAGATTTTCCTTGAACATCGCTGTTTCCACCGTAGGGATTGTCAGTTAATTGGTCGATTGACTAAATCCGGCCGCAGGCGTCCTGTAAAGCCGCACCGAACAAGAACAGGGGAGAAGTGATCCATGGAAGAGCGCGTCTCGATTTCGATCTCGGACGGCGTCGCCGACGTGCGGCTGGTGCGGGCCGACAAGATGAACGCGCTGGATCAGGCCATGTTCGAGGCCCTTGTTGCCGCCACCGAGCGTCTGTCGAAGGAAAAGGGCGTGCGGGCCGTGGTGCTCTCGGGCGAAGGCCGCGCCTTCTGCGCCGGTCTCGACATGGGGCGTTTTGCCGCCATGAAGGACAAGGGTGGCAACGGAATTCCGGGCGGCGAAAATCGCGACCTGACGAAGCGCACGCACGGACAGGCCAACTTCCCGCAACAGGCGGTGTGGGGCTGGCGCCAGCTGCCGGTGCCCGTCATCGCGGCGGTGCACGGCGTCGCCTTCGGCGGCGGTTTCCAATTGTCGCTCGGCGCCGACATGCGTTTCCTCAGCCCCGATGCGCGGATGTCGATCATGGAGATAAAATGGGGCCTCGTGCCCGACATGGCGGGCACGCCGGTGCTGGCCTCGCTGGTGCGCGACGACATCCTGCGCGACCTCACCTATACCGGCCGCATCTTCTCCGCCCAGGAAGCGATGGCTTACGGCCTCGCCACGCGGATCTGCGACGATCCCCGCGCGGCCGCGCTCGAAGCCGCGCGCGAGATCGCCGGCAAGAGCCCGGATGCGATCCGCGCCGCCAAGCGCCTGCTCAACAATCTCTCGGTCGATCCGGGCCCCGCGCTGCTCGCCGAATCTGTCGAGCAGCAGAAGCTGATCGGCAGCGCCAACCAGACCGAGGCGGTGCGCGCCAACCTGGAGAAGCGCGCGGCGAACTTTGCGGATTGAATGTCTCTCCGTCATGGCCGGGCAAAAGCGCGAAGCGCGTCTTCGCGCTGGATGTCCCGGTGATGACGGACAACCAAGACCTTCGTTGAACAACAAAGAAAACAAGATGAGCGAAACGTCCCCCTTCCTCGGCATCGTCTCCGGCGACCGCCGCCGTACCCATGCCGAGGTCGCCGATCGCGCCGATCGCATCGCCAGCGGCCTCGCGCGGATCGGCGTGAAGCAGGGCGATTGCGTCTGCATGCTGATGCGCAACGACATCGCCTTCCTGGAATCCGCCTATGCCGCGATGCGGCTCGGGGCCTATGGCGTGCCGATCAACTGGCACTTCAAGCCGGAGGAGATCACCTACATCCTGAACGACACCGGCACGTCGGTGCTGATCGGCCATGCCGACATGCTGCACGCGCTGCGCGATGCGATCCCGCAAGGCGTCACCGTGCTCAGCGTCCCGACGCCGCCTGAGATCCTTAAAAACTACAAGATCGATCCGGACCAGCTGAAGACGCCGGACTTCGCGATCGATTTCGAACCCTGGCTGGCGCAATTCCAGCCCTATGACGGCCCGGTCGTGCCGCAGCCGATGAACATGATCTATACCTCGGGCACGACGGGCCATCCCAAGGGCGTGCGCCGCAACGCACCGACGGCGTCGCAGGCCGCGGCCGGAGAACGCATGCGCGCGATGATCTACGGGCTGAAGCCCGGCGCGCGCGCGATCCTGCCGGGGCCGCTCTATCACTCCGCGCCGAACTCGTTCGGCATCCGCGCCGGCAAGCTCGGCGGCGTGCTGGTGCTGATGCCGCGCTTCGAGCCCGAGGAATTTCTGGAGCTGATCGAGCGCTACAGGATCGACACCATCTTCATGGTGCCGACCATGTTCATCCGCCTGATGAAACTGCCCGAGGCCGTGCGCAGGAAATACGACGTCTCCTCGCTCCGTCACGTCATCCACGCCGCGGCGCCGTGCCCGGCCGACGTCAAGCGCGCCATGATCGAATGGTGGGGCCCGGTGATCTACGAATTCTACGGCTCGACCGAATCCAGTGCCGTCACCTTCGCGACCTCCGAGGACGCGCTGAAGAAGCCCGGCACGGTCGGAAAGATCTCGCCCGGGGCCGAGCTGCGTTTCATCGGCGACGACGGCCGCGTGCTGGGTACAGGCGAGATCGGCGAGATCTATTCCCGCATGCCGGAGATGGCCGACTTCACCTATCACAACAAGCCGGAGAAGCGCGCCGAGATCGATCGCGACGGTTTCATCACCTCGGGCGACGTCGGCTACATCGACGAGGACGGCTACGTCTTCATCTGCGACCGCAAGCGCGACATGGTGATCTCGGGCGGCGTCAACATCTATCCGGCCGAGATCGAATCGGTGCTGCATGCCGTGCCGGGCGTGCATGATTGCGCGGTGTTCGGCATCCCCGACGCCGAATTCGGCGAGGCTCTGATGGCGGTGGTCGAGCCGCAAGCCGGCGTCACGCTCGAGGCCGGCGGGATCCGGAGCGCGCTGAAGGCGCATCTGGCGGACTACAAGGTGCCCAGGCACATCGAGATCAGGACGCAATTGCCGCGCGAGGATTCCGGCAAGATCTTCAAGCGCCGCCTGCGCGATCCCTATTGGGAGCAGGCGGGCCGGAAGATCTAGGCGGCTTGTAGCCCGGATGGAGCGAAGCGCAATCCGGGACGGTGCTCGCGGTTGACACCCCGGATTACGCTTCGCTCCATCCGGGCTACGCAGGAAACGACAGGGAAACATCCGTCATGAGCGACGCCGCCAACGAAGTCCTCTACGACGTCACCGATCACGTCGCGACCATCACGCTGAATGCGCCCGAGCGCATGAACACCATCTCCGGTCCGATGCTGAACGATCTGGCGCGGCTGCTCACGGAGGCCAACGAGGACCGCGACGTCCGCGTCGTCATCCTCACCGGCAAGGGCCGGGCGTTCTGCGCCGGCCTCGACCTGCGCAAGGAGCGCGACGGCAACGGTCTCAGCGCGGCGTCCTCGCCGACCACGATCAATTTGCGCAACACCCCGCCGACGGTGCTGCAGGCCATGGACAAGCCGACCATCTGCGCCGTCAACGGCGGCGCCGCCGGCTACGGCATGGATACCGCGCTCGGCTGCGACATCCGCATCATGGCGGAATCGTCGAAGCTCGCCGCCGCCTTCGTCAAGCGCGGCGTGGTGCCGGAATCCGGCGGCACCTGGCTGCTGCCGCGCATGCTCGGCTGGGCCAAGGCCTCCGAGTTGATCTTCACCGGCCGCACCCTGAGCGCCCGCGAATGCCTCGACTGGGGCCTCGCCAACGAGGTCGTGCCTGACGCCGAGTTGATGCCCCGCGCCACCGCCATCGCCCGCGAAATCGCCGCCAACGCGCCGCTCGCGGTGCAGGCCTCCAAGCGCATGATGCGGATGGGCCTCAACGAGACCTTCTCCGACCACGTCCACCACGTCTATCTGCAGCTCCTGCCGCTGTTCAAGACCCAGGACATGGCCGAGGGCATGAAGGCCTTCATGGAGAAGCGGGCGCCGAAATTCGAGGGGCGGTAAAAGGCCGTAGCCCGGGTGAGCGCAGCGAGACCCGGGATCACTGCGACGGAAAGTCCCGGATGTCGCTGCGCTCATCCGGGCTCCGTCGCAACGACATGTAGCGGTCTTACCACCAGAACAATTCGATCCTATATAGGCGGGACCTTCACTTCGCGGATCATCCCATGGCCCCCGTCTCCATTCTCCTCAACATCATCTGGATCCTGATCGGCGGCGCCTGGATGGCGTTCGGCTGGCTGGTGGCCGCGGTCATCATGGCCATCACCATCGTCGGCATCCCCTGGGCGCGGGCGGCGTTCAACATCGCGGTCTACACCCTGATGCCGTTCGGCTCGCGCGCGGTCAATCGCTACGAGGTGACAGGCGTCGAGGACATCGGCACCGGCCCGCTCGGGCTGATCGGCAACATCATCTGGTTCGTGCTGGCCGGCTGGTGGCTGGCGCTCGGCCACCTCGTGACGGCCCTGCTGCTCGCCGTCACCATCATCGGCATCCCCTTCGCCTGGGCCCATCTCAAGCTTGCCGGCATCGCGCTCTGGCCGATCGGCAAGGTCATCGTGCCGGCGTAGGGCTGATTGGGTCGCCTGTAGGGTGGGCAAAAGCGAAGCGTGCCCACGTCGTGCTTGATAGGTGAAAAGACGTGGGGACGGCGCTGTGCGCCTTTGCCCGCCCTACGCACTGTCGAAGCGGCGCTACCGTCGCCTCCATCGTCATTGCGAGCGCAGCGAAGCAATCCAGCGATGTAACCGCGGAGGCAGACTGGATTGCTTCGCTGCGCTCGCAATGACGGAGCGTGAGGCGCCGCATCGTTCCTTCAATCCGCGATTTCGGTCGAGCCTCAGCGACCCCCGGCAATTTGTCTGCCGAAGCCAAGGGTGGCTCCTCCCACCATCCCTCGCATTGCCCGACGGGCAAAACACACCATAGGCAGGTCAAGCGCGCCACTCTCAAAGATTCTGATTGACCGAATTTTAATCTTCGGTTAAACCGCAATTCATCCCGGCCGGCCAAAGGGGCGTTTCGCGATCGTCACGAACCGCAGGCCGGGAGGCGATGGACGCGGCAGCGCCGGCGCGTGAGGTGGGGGCAGGGCGGGCGATCCCCGTGAGTCCTCGCGATCCGCGGGATCGACACGGCGTGGTCACAGCGTTTCGTTTCGGCTTCGGAAGCGGGCACGCGCGAGCTCTCGAAGTCCGGGGCGGGACGTCCGCGGACGGCAAAAGCGTGTGGTCCTGACGTCCGGTTGCTGGCGTCAAGGCTTGCGGTGATGCGGCGGCCAACCGGCGCGCGCATCGTTCATCCGCAAGGCGACGGGGGCAAGAGTGCATCGCTCCCCGGGGAGAGCGCGCCATAAGCCGTAACACCATTGCGCAGGGAAGGCCGGGCGACCGGCGTCACCTGTGATCACCCCGCGTGCGTCTTGACGCGTGCGGATCCCGGGTGCCAGCCGGCGCCCGGCCTTCCCTGCGCCCTTTGTTCTCGACGGGGGCGAAACGGACAGCACAACTCGGGCGAAACCAGCCGCGAGATGGCGAAGGCGTGTCTGCTCGCTCCCTCATTGCGAGGAGCCATTGCGACAAAGCAATCCAGACTGTTTCCGCGGATAGACGATTGGATTGCTTCGCTGCGCTCGCAATGACGGCATTTGATGGTGCGCCGCTCCCAAGTTCACCTTGCGCTGCAGTAGAAAAATGTCGCACACTCGTTGATGCCGGGGAGCCATAGGGAGCTCGAGAACGGGAGCGCACCATGTCCCTCCAGACCGTATCATCCGAACCCGCCGATCAGCGCCTCAACCGTCCCGACGACGTCCAGGCGCTGGAGGCGGATACGCGGCTGCGCGACGACATCCGCCTGCTCGGGCGCATCCTCGGTGATACCGTGCGGGACCAGGAAGGCGCCGAACTGTTCGACCTGGTCGAACGCATCCGCCAGACCTCGATCCGCTTCCATCGCGACGAGGACCGGCTGGCCCGGCGCGAGCTCGAGGAGATCCTCGACGGCATGTCGACCTCCGAGACGGTCCGCATCGTCCGCGCCTTCAGCTATTTCTCCCACCTTGCCAACATCGCCGAGGACCAGAACAACATCCGCCAGATGCGCGCCCGCGGCGCCAGCAATGGGGCGGGCGTGCTGGCGGAGACGCTGGCCCATGCCAAGGGGGCCGGCTTCAGTCCCGAGGCCCTGCGCGATTTCTTCAAGAGCGCGCTGGTCAGCCCGGTGCTGACCGCGCACCCGACCGAGGTCCGGCGCAAGAGCACCATGGACCGCGAGATGGAGATCGCCGCGCTGCTCGACCGCCGCGAGCGCGTCGCGCTGACCGCCGACGAGGCTGCCGCTTCCGACGAGCAGCTGCGGCGCGAGGTGCTGACGCTGTGGCAGACCAATCTGCTCCGCCGCACCAAGCTCACCGTGCTCGATGAGGTCGCCAACGGCCTGTCCTTCTACGACTACACGTTCCTGCGCGAGGTGCCGCGGCTGATCAACGCGCTGGAGGACCGGCTGGAGGAGGGCGGCGAGCAGGCGGCCTCCGAACTCGCCTCGTTCCTGCGCATGGGCAGCTGGATCGGCGGCGACCGCGACGGCAATCCCTTCGTCACCGCCGACGTCATGCGCGGAACGCTGCGGCTGCAGTCGAGCCGCGTGATGCAGTTCTACCTGGAAGAGCTGCACGTGCTGGGATCGGAGCTGTCGATCGCCGCGCATCTCGCCGACGTCTCGGAAGAGTTGCGGAAGCTCGCCGAACGCTCACCGGATACCTCGCCGCACCGGAGCGGCGAGCCCTATCGTCTGGCGGTGTCCGGCATCTATGCCCGCCTCTCGGCGACGGCGGAAAAGCTGCGGGTCGAGATCACGCGCCGGCCGGTCGGCAAGGGCGAGCCCTATGGCAGCGTGAAGGAGTTCCAGGGCGATCTCGACGTGCTGCATCGCTCGCTGATCTCCAACAACGCCCGCGTCATTGCCCGCGGGCGCCTGCGGCTGCTGCGGCGCGCGGTGGACTGCTTCGGCTTTCATCTCGCCCGGCTCGACATCCGCCAGAACTCGGCCGTGCACGAACGCACCATCGCCGAGCTGATCGATGCCGCCAATCCCGGCATGTCCTATCTCGCGCTCGGTGAGGACGCGCGCATCTCGCTGCTGACCAACGAATTGCGGTCGACGCGCGCGCTGGTCTCGTCCTTCGTCAAATACAGCGACGAGACCATGGGCGAGCTCAACGTGTTTCATGCCGCCGCCGAGGCGCACGCGCTGTTCGGCTCGGACGCCATTCCCCAATGCATCATCTCGATGTGCAAGGGCATGTCGGACATGCTCGAGGTCGCGGTGCTCCTGAAGGAGGTCGGCCTCGTCCATCCCTCCGGCCGCAGCGCCATCAACATCGTGCCGCTGTTCGAGACCATCGAGGATTTGCAGGCCTCCTCCGGCATCATGGACCGCATGCTGTCGCTACACGATTATCGCCGCCTCGTCGACAGCCGCGGCAGCGTGCAGGAGGTCATGCTCGGCTATTCCGACTCGAACAAGGACGGCGGTTTCGTCACCTCGGGCTGGGAGCTCTACAAGGCCGAGATCGGCCTCGTCGAGGTGTTCGAGCGCCACCATGTGCGCCTGCGCCTGTTCCACGGCCGCGGCGGCTCGGTCGGCCGCGGCGGCGGCCCGAGCTACGACGCGATCATCGCGCAGCCCGGCGGCGCCGTGAACGGCCAGATCCGCATCACCGAACAGGGCGAGATCATCTCCTCGAAATATTCCAACGCCGAGGTCGGCCGCAACAATCTCGAGATCCTGGCCGCGGCGACACTGGAGGCGAGCCTGCTGCATCCGCGCCAGAGTGCGCCGCGCCGCGAATATCTGACCGCGATGGACGAGCTCTCGAACCTCGCCTTCAAGGCCTATCGCGGCCTCGTCTACGAGACCGAAGGCTTCGTCGACTATTTCTGGGCCTCCACCGTCATCAACGAGATCGCGACGCTCAACATCGGCAGCCGCCCGGCCTCGCGCAAGAAGACGCGCGCCATCGAGGATCTGCGCGCGATCCCCTGGGTGTTCTCATGGGCGCAGTGCCGGCTGATGCTGCCGGGCTGGTACGGCTTCGGCAGCGCGGTCGAGCAGTGGATCGCCGCGCATCCGGAGCAGGGCATGCCGTTCCTGAGAGAGCTCTACAAGGAGTGGCCGTTCTTCCGCATGCTCTTGTCGAACATGGACATGGTGCTGGCGAAGAGCTCGATCGCGATCGCCTCGCGCTATGCCGAGCTCGTGCCCGACGAAGCCTTGCGGGAAAAGATCTTCGGCCGCATCCGCCGCGAATGGCATTCCTCCATCGAGTCGCTGCTCGACATCATGGGCCAGGATCGCCTGCTGCAGGGCAACCCGCTGCTGGAGCGCTCGGTGCGCCATCGCTTCCCCTATCTCGACCCGCTCAACCACGTGCAGGTCGAGCTCCTGAAGGAGCACCGCGCGCAGAACCCGGACGAGCAGGTGCTGCGCGGGATTCAGCTGACGATCAACGGCATCTCGGCGGGTCTGAGGAATACGGGGTAGGGTGCAAAAGCGACGTGATCGCCACGACGGCGGTGCGCTCCCTCGCCCCGCGTGCGGGGAGAGGGTTGGGGTGAGGGGGAGTCTCCACGGGGACGGTGGCAGTGAGACTCGCGGAGAGTCCCCCTCACCCGGATTGCATCTGCGATGCAATCCGACCTCTCCCCGCGAGCGGGGAGAGGTGAAGTCAGGTCAGACCGGATCCCACGGGAAAATATCCGCGGAGCGGTCGAGCTTGTAGAACGAGCCCTTCAGCGCCGGCATGCCGTGCTCGGCAATCGTTTGCGGCGTCCAGCCCTCGCTCCGGTGCACCGAGCGCAGCGGGCGATTCTGGCTGAACAGGAACAGTTCGTTCATGCGGGCGCCGAAGATCTGGCCGGTGACGTCCTTGGCGGCGTCGGAGAGCAGATAGGCGCAGATCGGCGCGATCTTTTCCGGGCCCATCTGCTTGATCTTCTCGACGCGCGCCTTCTCGGCCTCCGTCTCGGTCGGAATGGTGCCGATCATGCGGGTCCAGGCGAACGGCGAGACGCAGTTGGAGCGGACGTTGAAGCGGCCCATGTCGAGCGCGATGGATTTGGAGAGGCCGATGATGCCGAGCTTGGCGGCGGCGTAATTGGCCTGGCCGAAATTGCCGATCAGGCCCGACGTCGAGGTGAAGTGCACGAAGGAGCCACTCTCCTGCTCGCGGAAGATGCGCGCGGCGGCGTGGCTGACATAGAAGGAGCCCATCAGGTGGACCTTGATGACGGCCTCGAACGCCTCCACGCTCATCTTGTGGAAGATCATGTCGCGCAGGATGCCGGCATTGTTGACGACGCCGTCGAGCCGCCCGAAAGCGTCGGTCGCGGTCTTGACGATCTTGCTGGCCGGGATGGCCTCGGCCACCGACTCGAAATTGGCGACGGCGGTGCCGCCGCGCTTCTTGATCTCCTCGACCACCTCCTCGGCCGGCGCCGCGCTCGTGCCCGCGCCGTCGGCGGCGACGCCGGGATCGTTGACGACGACCTTGGCGCCTTCCGCCGCGCAGAGCAGCGCGATCTCGCGCCCGATGCCCCGGCCCGCGCCGGTGACGATGATGACCTTGTCGTGAAGTGATTTGCTCATGATGGTCTCTCCGATGTTGTCTCTGCAGCCGCGCCTCACCCAACTCGTCATGCACGGGTTTGACCCGCGCATCCATCTTCCGACGAGGATGGATGGCCGGGGCAAGCCCGGCCATGACGACATGTGGTGTGCGCGCCGCCTACCTCTCGTTCGTGAACACGATGGTGCCGCTTGCCGCGAACATGCCGCCGACGCCGTGGCACACCGAAATTGTCGCGCCCGGCACCTGCGCCGGCGCGATGCCGCGCATCTGGCGGACGCTCTCCTGCAGCGCATACATCCCGTACATGCCCGAATGCATGTAGCTCAATCCGCCGCCATTGGTGTTGAGCGGCAGCTTGCCGCCGGGCCGCGTGTTGCCGTCGGCGATGAACCGGCCGGTCTCCTCATAGGGCATGAAGCCGAGATCGCCGAGGCCGAACAGCGGCAGATGCGCGAAGGCGTCGTAGATCATGAGGTGATCGACGTCCTTGTGCGCGATACCCGCTTCCTTGAACGCCAGCGGTCCAGCCGTCTTGAAGGCGCGCGAGGAGTTGAAGGTCTCCATCTGGCTGACCATCGGCGTCTCCACGCTCTCGCCGGTGCCCATGATGTAGACCGGCTTGTGCGGAAAGTCCTTGGCGCGATCGGCCGAGGTCAGGATCAGCGCGCCGCCGCCGTCGGTGACGAGGCAGCATTGCAGCAGCCGGAACGGATAGGCGATCATGCGCGAGTTGAGCACGTCGGCGACCGTGATCGGGTCCTTCATCATCGCGCGCGGATTCTTCGCCGCCCATTCACGCTGCACGACGGCCACCGAAGCCAGCTGCTCATGGGTGATGCCCCAGGTCTTCATGAAGCGCAGCACGGGAATCGGGAACATGGAGGGCGGGCCGTAGACGCCATAGGGCGCCTCGAACTGGCCCTGCAGGCTGTCCGCGGGGATCGAGCGCGGCGCCTTGCCGATCATCGACTTGCCGCTCTCGGCATGGGTGATCAGCACGGTCTTGCAGAGGCCGGCCTCGATCGCGGCCGCGGCATGGCGGACATGCAGCATGAAGGAACAGCCGCCGACCGATGTGCCGTCGACCCAGGTCGGCTTGATGCCGAGATAGTGGCAGACCTGCTGCGGTGTCTCGACCGCGGTGGCGAAGCCGTCGATGTCGGACAGTTTCAGTCCGGCATCGGCGATGGCATTGAGTGCCGCATCCGCATGGAGCTGGAGCTGCGAGGCGTTGGGAATGACGCCGAGTTCGGTGGTCTCGGCCGCGCCGACGACGGCAACCTGGTTTCTGCGCATGGCCTAGCCCTTCGCCGGACGGAACACGGGGAGGGTGATCTTGTCGTCGAGCACCTCGAAGGCGACCTCGAGCTTCATGTCGAGCTCGAGCGCCTCCGGCGTCTGCGGGCAGTCGATGATGCTGCTCATCATCCGCGGCCCTTCCTCGAGCTCGACCACCGCGATCGCATAGGGCGGCGTGAAGCCCGGCGCGGCCGGACGGTGGTTGATGACGTAGCTGTAGAGGAAGCCCTTGCCGCTCGCCTTGAACACCGAGACCTTGCGCGAGGCGCAGGACGGGCAGAACGGGCGCGGCGGGAAATAGACATGCGCGCAGGCGTCGCAGCGCTGCAGGCGCAATTCGCCTGCTTTCGCGCCATCCCAGAAATGCTGGGTCTCCGGGGTCGGTTTCGGTCGCGCGCGCTGCGGTTCGGCCATCTCGGCAGCTCCTCCCAAAAGGCAAAAGGTTTCAGACCTGCCTGTTCCGATCTTGATGCGACAATTGACCATGGCCCGTCAACGGTCCAGCAGCAGCCATGCATGCCATCATGCGTACAATGCTTGTGTCGATCCGAGGCGTCGCTATAGATAGCCCGCGCAATATTCCGTGAGACAGACATGCCCGATTTTCCGACACTGGCGACGCTCGCCGACGACCTCGACAGCGGCCGCACCACGTCCCGCAAGCTGGTCGAGGCGTGCATCGCACGGATCGCCGATCCCGCAGGCGAAGGCCAGCGCGCCTTCATCCATGTCGACAGGGACGCAGCGCTTGCGGCCGCGGATGCCATGGACGGCCTGCGCAAGGCCAAGGCGGCGCCGTCGCGCTATGCTGGTATCCCGGTCTCGATCAAGGATCTGTTCGACATCAAGGGTCAGGTGACGCGCGCCGGCTCCCGCGCGCTGGAGGATTCCGCTCCGGCCGAGCAGGATGCGGCGACGGTGGCACGGCTGCGCAAGGCCGGTTTCGTGGTCATCGGGCGCACCAACATGACCGAGTTCGCCTATTCCGGCATCGGCATCAATCCGCATTTCGGCACGCCCAAGGGCGCCTGGAACCGGGCTGTCGGCCACGTGCCGGGCGGGTCGTCATCGGGCGCCGCGGTGTCCGTGCTCGACGGCATGGCGCATGGCGCGCTCGGCACCGACACCGGCGGCTCCTGCCGCATTCCGGCGGCGTTCAACGGCATCGTCGGCTACAAGCCGACGCAGCGGCGCGTGCCGCTCGACGGGTCCGTGCCGCTGTCCTTCTCGCTCGACAGCATCGGCCCGCTGGCGCGTTCGGTCAGTTGCTGTGCCGTTCTCGACGCGGTGCTCGCCGACGAGCCGATCGTTCCGCTCGAGCCGCGCCCAGTGAAGGGCATGCGGCTGGCGGTGCCGACCACGATCGCGCTCGACGAGCTGGATGCCGCCGTGGCCGAAACCTTCGAGCGCGCCCTCAAGGCGCTCGCCGATCACGGCGCCATCATCGAGCGGGTCGAGATCACTGAATTCCACGACATCGGCCCGATGAATGCCAAGGGCGGCTTCGCGGCAGCCGAGAGTTACGCCTGGCATCGCTATCTCCTCACCGCCAAGGGCGACGTCTACGATCCCCGCGTCTCCGTGCGCATCCTGCGGGGCGAGGCGCAGAGCGCGGCCGACTATATCGACCTGCTCAATGAGCGCCGGTCGCTGATCGCCCGCGTCAATGCCCGCATCGCGCCCTATGACGCACTGGTGCTGCCGACGACGCCGAACACGCCGCCGAAGATCGCCGATCTCGCCGACGACCAGGCCTTCGCGCGCGAGAACATCCGCGCGCTGCGCAATTGCAGCCTGATCAACACGATCGACGGCTGCGCCATTTCGTTGCCCGCGCATCGCCAGGGCGACGTCCCCGTCGGCCTGATGCTGGCGGGCGCCGGCGGGGCCGACCGCCGCATCTTCGAACTCGCCGCCGGCATGGAGACCCTTATTCGTGTTTGATCTCACCTTCACCATCGACGCCCAGGACACCACCACGCCGCTGACGCTGGCGATCGACCAGGCCGTCATCGCCGGCTGGACCGGCCGCGATCCCGTCGCCCGCGACAAGCACATCGCCGAACTCGAAGCCGTGGGCATCGCGCGGCCCGCCTCGACGCCGATCTACTATCGCTGCTCGGCGCGGCGGCTGACCCAGGAAGACAGCATCGAGGTCTGCGGCAACGACTCCAGTGGCGAGGTCGAGTTCGTGCTGATCGGCTGGCAGGGCCGCATCTTCGTCGGTTGCGGCTCGGACCACACCGACCGCAAGGTCGAGGCCTACAACGTCACCGTCTCCAAGCAGATGTGCGACAAGCCGATCGCCTCCACCTTGTGGGAGCTGGAGGACGTCATCGGCCATTGGGACAAGATGATCCTGCGCTCTTTTGCCACCATCAAGGGCGAGCGCGTGCTGTACCAGGAGGGTACGCTCGACGCGATGCTCCCGGTCGCCGACCTCATCGCGCGCGGTTTCGAAGGCGGGAAATTCCCCGACGGCTGCGCCATGTTCGGCGGCACCTTCGCCGCCAAGGGCGGCATCCGCCCCGCCGACCGCTTCGACTTCGAGCTGGAAGACCCCGTCCTGAAGCGCACGATCAGGCACGGCTACGACGTGGTGACGCTGCCGGTGCGGGGCTGAGCCCCCTCCGCCGTCATTGCGAGGAACGAAGCGACGAAGCAATCCAGGCTGCCGCCGTGGAGAGACTCTGGATTGCTTCGCTGCGCTCGCAATGACGCGGAGAGGTCATCGGAAATCGGGTGGCGCTGCGAGCGCCGGGCTGCGAAGGCAATTGCCATGACAATGACCGCACGCAAATCAGCCCCGCCCGCCCTCGACCTTGTCGCCCACGCCGACACCCTCGACTGGCCTCAAATCACCGCCGACCTCGATGCCCAGGGCTGCGCCGTCCTCAAGGGTCTGCTGACGCCGGATCAATGCCGCACCATCGCGGCGCTCTATCCCGACGACGCAAATTTCCGCAGCCGCATCGTCATGGGCCGCCACGGCTTTGGTCGCGGCGAGTACAAGTACTTTTCCTACCCGCTTCCCGATCTGATCGCGCAGCTGCGCCCGGCGCTCTATGCGCAGCTCCAAGCCGTCGCCAATCGCTGGAACGAGGCGATGGGGATCGACATCCGCTATCCCCAGGACCACGCCGCCTTCCTGAAGCGCTGCCATGACGCCGGTCAGGCGCGGCCGACGCCGCTGCTGCTGCAATATGAGACCGGCGACTACAATTGCCTGCATCAGGACCTCTATGGCGAGCACGTGTTCCCGCTCCAGGTCGCGATCCTGCTCTCCGAGCCCGGCCGCGATTTCACCGGCGGCGAGTTCGTGCTGACCGAGCAGCGTCCGCGCATGCAGTCCCGCGCCGAAGTGGTTCCGCTGGCGCAGGGCGATGCGGTCGCCTTCGCCGTGCACCACCGCCCGGTGCAGGGGACACGCGGCACCTATCGCGTTAATCTGCGCCATGGCGTCAGCCGGATTCGTTCGGGCCGGCGCCACACGCTGGGTGTGATCTTTCACGATGCCAAGTGAGCGAAGGGTTGACGGCGGATCTGTTCGATAGCGTTGCCGAGGCGCAGCCCTCGCGTGAAGTGATCGCCGACGGCGCGGTGCTGCTGCGCGGCTTCGTCAGGCCGATCGAGGGCGAGCTGCTCGCAGCCGTGCGCGCGATCGTCGCGCAGTCGCCGTTTCGCCGCATGACCACGCCCGGCGGTCATCTGATGTCGGTCGCGATGACCAATTGCGGCGAGCGCGGCTGGATCACCGATCATACCGGCTATCGCTACGACGAGATCGATCCGCGCACCGGCGTGCGGTGGCCGGAGATGCCGCCGGTGCTGGCTGATCTGGCTCTCCGGGCCGCGGAGCAGGGTGGCTTTACCGGTTTCGCCCCCGACGCCTGCCTCGTCAATCGCTACGAGCCGGGCACGCGTCTGTCGCTGCACCAGGATAAGGACGAGCTCGATCTTGCGGCGCCGATCGTCTCGGTCTCGCTCGGCCTGCCCGCGACCTTCCTGTTCGGCGGCCTGGCGCGTGCCGACAAGCCGCGGCGCTTCCGGCTGGTGCATGGCGACGTCGTGGTCTGGGGCGGGGCGAGCCGGCTCGCCTATCATGGCGTGGCGCCGCTGGCCGAAGGCGAGCACGCGCTGCTCGGGCGTATCAGGATCAATTTGACCTTCCGAAAAACGCGCTGAGACGTTTTCTCGCGGCCTCCGCTCGGCTAGGCTCGGGTCGGGGAGGCGGCAACATGACGACGACGACACAGGTCTCGACGGGCAGCGGCACGGCCAGCCGCACCGGGCTCTATCTCGCCGTGCTGCAGCTGTTCTTCACGCTGGGCTGGACCACCTACGTCATCTACCTGCCAAAACTCGCGGCGGAGGTCGGGATCGCCCCATCCGCCGTCATCCTCATTCTCATGCTGGATCAGGCGATCTTCACCATCGCCGATACCGCCATGGGGATCGCCGCGGACCGGCTGTCACCCCATGTCGGCCGTCTGGGCCTGTTCGTGGGGCTCATGGCGGCGATCTCATGCGGTGCTTTCGTCCTGATGCCCTTCGTCGCCGTCGGCGGTGCCGCCGCGCAAGGGCTATTCATCGCGCTGATCGTGGTCTGGTCGATCACATCCTCCGCGTTGCGCGCGCCGCCCCTGACTCTGCTCGGCAAGTACCGGGCCCGGCCGCAGGTGCCGTTTCTCGCCGCGCTGGCGATGCTGGGCTATGGCCTGGCCGGCGCGGTGTCGCCCTATCTCGGCGTCGTGCTGCGCGACCACGATGCGCGCCTGCCCTTCGTGATCTCCAGCGCCGTGCTGTTGCTCACGGCGCTCGGCATGTCGCGGATCGAACATCAGGTGGCGCGGGATACGACACCGCCGGCTCCTGAAGACGCTGCCAGGCCGCTGGGCGCCGTGCCGATCATCTTCATCGTCGCGACGATCGCGCTGGCGCTCGGCTATCAGCTGCATTTCACGATGAACAGCGCGCCGTTCTATCTGCGCTTTGCCGCGCCGGACCAGTTACCCTGGCTGATGCCGGTGTTCTGGATCGGCTTCAACATCGCGATGTTTCCCGCGAGCCTCGTCGTCAAGCACCGCGGCGGCCTGATCGTGATGGGGGTCGCAGGATTGTTCGGCGCCGTCGCCATCGCGGCGGCCGAGTTTGCCGGCGGCCTCAACACGCTCATCGCGGCGCAATTCCTCGCCGGAGCCGCCTGGGGCTGCATGCTGATGAGCGCGGTCTCCGCCGGACTTGCGATCGGCGCGACGGGCGCGGAAGGCAAGGTCACAGGCCTCGTGTTCTCCGCGCTGGCGCTCGGCACCTTCGCGCGGATGGCCGCGGTGGCCGGCGGTCTGCAGAAGATGCCCGACTATGCACCGCTCTTGCACTGGGCGCCGGTCGCGTGCTGGGCGGTCGCCGGCGCAGGCCTTCTGGTGATCGCGGCGGCGCGGCTCCAGGGTGCCGTTCAGCTCAAGGCTTCGGCGGGTGGATGAATGCCCACGGGCTGACTTCGGAGTCTCGCGGCACCTCGACCGAGATCAGGTACGGTCCGCCATGCGCGAGCGCCTTTTCCATCGCCGCCTTGAACTGATCCGGCGCGGTGACGCGCGCGGCCGCGACGCCGAAGGACTCCGCCAGCTTGACGAAATCCGGATTGACGAGATCCGAGGCCACCACGCGGCCGTCGAAGCGTTCACGCTGGTCGCGGCGAACATTGCCATAGGCGTTGTTGTTGAACACCAGCGTCACCACGCCGATGTTGAACTGTACGGCCGTGGCGAGCTCCTGCACGCCGAACATGAAGCCGCCGTCGCCGGTAATCGCGACAACGGGCTTGTCGGGATTGGCCACCTTGGCGCCCAGCGCCGTCGGGAAGCCCGAGCCGAGCGTGCCCTGATAGCCCGACGTGATGAAGGTGCGCGGCTGGTAGACGGGAAAGCCGTACCAGGAGGCAAAACCGAACTGCGATAATTCGTCCGTCACGATCGCATTCGCAGGCAGCACCTCGCGCAGGATGTCGAGATAGGCCATCTGCGGCTGGATGCGCTGGATCTCGGCCTGCGCCGCCGCGGCGGCCTCGCGGATCGCCGCGCGGCGGCCGCTGCTCCTGCTGTAGCCGGCTTTCTTCACGGCCGAGACGAGATCGGCGGCGCCAGCCCTGGCATCGGCGACGATGGAGACATCGCTGACCAGCCGTCGCATTTCGACCGGATCGATGTCGACACGAATGGATTTCAGGCCCTGCGGCTGGTAGGGCCAGCGAAAGCCTGAGGCCGGCAGTTCTGCCCGCGTGCCGATCGCGATCATGAGATCGGTGGTCGGCCACAGCTTGTAGGCGGCGGCCATGGTGAGCCCGAGTTCGTGCGCGTTGGAGACGATGCCGCGTCCGCTGCGGAACGCCACCACGGGCGCATCGATCATCTCGGCCAGTTCGAGGATCTCCTCGCCCGCGTCCATCGCGCCGCTGCCGACGAAGATCATCGGGGCCTTGCTGGCCCTGATCAGGGCGGCGGCCTTCCTGACCAGATCGGAATCCGGCTGCGGCGCGGGCAGCGGCTGCAGCACCTGCGCGGCAGCGGTGTCGGCGCGCTGGGTGAACACGTCCCAGGGCATCTCGACCGAGGCGGGACCGCGCCGGCCCGACATCATCTCCTGGAAGGCGCGCGCCACCACGGTCGGCGCGTTGCCGGGATATTCGATGCGATCCGCCCATTTCACATAGGTGCGCAGGGTCGCGAGCTGGTCCGGCATCTCGTGCAGATGGCCGCGGCCCTTGCCGAGAAACGAGGTCGGCACCTGGCCGGTGACGCAGAGCACCGGCTCGTTGCAGCCGAACGCGGTGAGCAGCGCCGCGCTAGCATTCAGCACGCCGGGGCCGGGGACGACGCTGAACACGCCGGGCTTCCCGCTCGATCGTGCATAGCCGAACGCCATGTAGCCGCAGGCCTGTTCGTGCCGTGCGCCGATCACCTTGAGCTGCGCCTGGTGGAAGGCGTCGAACAGGCCGTACACCTGCGCGCCGGGCAGGCCGAACACGGTATCGACGCCATGGGCAACGAGCCCGCTTACGATCGCTTCGCCGCCGGTGAGGGTGGTCATTGCATCATTCCATTCGTTTGGTGGTCAGGCTTCGTCGATGACGCCGTTGCGCAAGGACCCGATGCCCTCGGCCGCGACCTCGATCACGTCACCCGGCTTCAGATAGCGCGGCGGATCGAACCGGGCACCCGCGCCGGTCGGCGTGCCCGTGACGATGATGTCGCCGGGGACGAGCGTCGCGAAGGTCGAGATATAGCTGATGAGGTATCGGAACGGGAAGATCAGCCGGCTGGTGCGATCGTCCTGCCGCAGCTCGCCATTGACATGCGTGGTCAGACGGATGTCGGCGATCTGCGATTCCCTCATGTAAGGCACCAGCCACGGGCCGAGGCTGCCGCTGGCATCGAAGTTCTTGCCCTGCGTCACGTTGAACTTGGCGTGGCGCAGCCAGTCGCGCACCGAGCCCTCGTTGCACAATGTCAGTGCCGCGACGTGGTCGAGCGCGGCGCTCTCGGCGATGTGCCGGCCCGGCTTGCCGATCACCAGCACGATCTCGCCTTCATAGTCGAGCTGGTGCGAGGCGCGCGGGCGCACCAGCGGCGTGTCGTGGCCGACGAAGGAGCGGGGCGAGCGCATGAACATGCTCGGATATTTCGGCGCCTCCTGCCCGTCCTTGTATTCGGCATTGCGGTCGGGATAGTTGACGCCGATGCAGATGATCTTCTCCGGTGCTGGCACCGGCGGCAGCCAATTGACGTCGGCGAGCGCATGATCCGGCGTCAGGCCGGCAGCCTCTTCGGAAAGCGTTGTGAGCTTGCCAGCCGCGATCACCTCGCGCAACGTCGGATAGTCCCTCCCGTAGCGCGACGATAGATCGGCGATGCCGCCCTCCAGCACGGCGCCGTAGCGGGTTTCACCGTTGACGGAATAGGTCGCGAGGCGGGGCAGCTTCATGGCTCAATCCGCCACCAGCACGTCGGCGACGAAGTTCGGCTCGCGCACGGCCTGTCCCGTGAACGGGGAGCCCTGTTCGAACCAGGAGCGCGGCGCCGGCGCGCCCCACAGCGTCTGGCGGCGCGGATCGCGCAGCGACCAGCGCAGCGGTTCGTGATCGTGATCGCCCGTGAAATAGTCGCTGGTGTAGAGTTCGAGCCGGTGGCCATCGGGATCGCGGACGTAGAGGAAGAACGCGTTGGAGATGCCGTGACGGCCCGGGCCGCGCTCGATGTTCTTCAAGTAACCGGACGAGGCCATTACGTCGCACAGGTGGATGATGTTCATCGCCGTCGGCGTCCAATAGGCGAAGTGATGCAGACGCGGGCCCTTGCCGTTGGTGATGGCGAAGTCGTGGACGTTGCCCTTGCGATGCATCCAGGCCGCCGCGATGCGCCCGTTCGGTCCGTCCTCCTCGGCATATTCGGTGAGGCGGAAACCCAGCCGCGCATAGAAATCCACGGTGTCCTGCACCTCGGCGGCGAAGACGTTGAAGTGATCGAGCCGTTGCGGATGGCAGCCCTTGTAGAGGTCGAAGCGGCGCAGCAGATGCGGGCGTTTGTCCATCGACGCATAGAGTTCGATCCGGAAGCCGAAGGGATCGGCGAATTGCAGCGTGCGGCCCTGGAACGGCTGGTCGACAAAGGCGTAGCCGAGGCCGTTCTCCGAGAGGAATTTGGCCGCCTTGTCGAGATCGTTCTCATTGCCGACCTTGAAGCCGAGCCGTGCACAGGCAGCCGTGGCCGCTTTGCGCAGCACCAGCGAGTGATGCTGATGCTCCTCGGCGGCGCGCAGATAGACGGCTTCATCGTCGGCGTCCTCGACATGCAGGCCGACCGTGGTTTCGTAGAACGCCCGGCTCAGCTTGAGGTCGGTCACGTCGAGCACGACGTGGCTGGAGCGGATGATGTTGAACGGCGGCTCGAAGATATGTTGCGGTATGGGCATGTGCGTTTCCCCTTTGCGCTCGTCCTCCCGGGATGGCCCGAAGGGCCAGACCCGGGATCCATGACCCCGGCTGGTGGTTATGGATTCCGGGTTCGCGCTCCGCGCGCCCCGGAATGACAGTTAGAGTCCCAGTTTCTGGATCTTGTGCGTGCCTCGCGCCAGCGAGACATGCTTGGTCTCCATGTAGAAGTCGAACGAATAGTCGCCGCCGTCGCGGCCGATGCCGCTCGCTTTCATGCCGCCGAACGGCGTCGGCAAATGGCGGACGTTCTCCGAATTCAGCCAGATCATGCCGGCCTCCAGCGCGTCGGCGACGCGCAGCGCCCGGCCCATGTCGTTGGTCCAGACATAGCCGGTGAGTCCGTAGCGAATGTCGTTGGCGATCTCGACCGCCTCCTTCTCGTCGCGGAAGGTCAGCACCGTCAGGAAGGGGCCGAACACCTCCTCCTGCGCCACGCGCATCTTGCCGTGCGCACCGGTCACCAGCGTCGGCGCGACATAGTGGCCGCCGCCGGGCCCGTCATGGGTTCTGCCGCCGACCGCGATGGTCGCGCCATCCTGGCGGGCGATGTCGAAATAGGAACAGACCTTCGCAAGGTGGCGCTCGTGAATCAGTGGTCCGATCTCGGTGGCGGGGTCGAGGGGATGGCCGACCTTCAGCGCCTTCACGCGCGCGGTGAGCTTCTCGATGAATTTTTCGGCGATGCCCTGCTGCACCAGCAGGCGGCTGGACGAGGTGCAGCGCTCGCCGTTGAGCGAGTAGATCATGAACACGACGGCATCGAGCGCGCGCTCGAGATCGGCATCGTCGAACACGATCACCGGATTCTTGCCGCCGAGCTCGAAATGCACGCGCTTCAGGGTCGGCGCGCCCTGGACCATGATCGCCGAGCCCGTCGCGCTTTCGCCGACGAAGCCGATCGCCTTGATGGCGGGATGTTCGGTTAGCGCCTTGCCGGCCTCTTCGCCGAAGCCGTGCACGGTGTTGAGCACGCCGTCGGGGACGCCGGCTTCCTTGACGAGCCGTCCCAGGATACTGGCCGTCACTGGTGACCATTCCGCCGGCTTGTGCACGACGGTGCAGCCGGCGGCGAGGGCGGGGGCGATCTTCCAGGTCGAGAGCATGAACGGCGTGTTCCACGGCGTGATCACGCCGACGGGACCGATCGGCACCCGCGTCGAGATGTTCCAGTGCTCGTCGCTCGGCGTGTTGAGGCCGTCGCGCGCCTCGGCGCATTTGTCGGCGAAGAAGCGGAAATTCTCGGCGGCGCGGATCGCGGCCTTGGCCATGAAGCGATAGGCCTGGCCGGTGTCGATGCATTCGAGCACCGCGATGTCGTCGGCATGGTCCTCGATCGCGTCGGCGACGCGATGCAGCAGCTTGCGCCGCATCGCCGGCCCCATGTCGCGCCAGGTCTTGAACGCCAGCGCCGCGGCGGTCGCCGCACGATCGACATCCTCGGCCTTGCCGCGGGCGACGGTCGCGAGCGTCGCTCCGTCCACCGGCGATTTTGTTTCGAAGATCTCGCCCGAGATCGAGGCGACGGTCTTGCCGTCGATCAGGTGGCTGATGCCCTCGGCCTGCAGCTTCTTCAGCAGGGGCGCGACACGCTCCTGGTTGGCCTGGAAAACATCGGCTTTCGGGGTCGGCTTATCCATGGGCGGTCTCCACTTTCAGGGCGTCGTGGATGTTGTTGCGTTTCCAGCTCACGTCCTTGTCGTTGATCTGCATGTCGAACGACAGTGCGAATTTCGAGCCCGCGAAGACGGGATCGAGATGCCTTGAGAGCGCCTGGAACACGTGCTCGCCCGCTTTCTGGCGGGTCGCAAGATCGCGTCCCTCGCCGATGCGCAGCACCATGTCGAGGAAGGCGTAATCCTGCCTGTTGTCGGCGATCGCATAATGCTCGCAGCGGATGGCGCGGACGCGGATGCCGCCGAGCGGAAAGATACCGGTCTCGACCGCGGCCTTGCGCACGACTTCGCAGACGGCGCCGATATCGAGGCGGCCGTCCAGATTGGCCGAATATTCGATCGTGAAATGCGGCATCGCGGTTTCACTCCCTGTATTGTCGTTGTCAGGCGAAGTAGCAGCTCACCGAGCCGTAGGCGCCATAGTCGGCCTGAATTGTGTCGCCCTTGCGCGTTTCGATCGGACGGATGAACGAGCCCGCAAGCACGATCTGGCCGGGCTCGAGCGCGAGGCCGAGCGGAGCGATCTTGTTGGCGAGCCAGGCCACGGCGGTGGCGGGGTGGTTGAGCACGCCGGCCGCGAGGCCGGTTTCCTCGAGCTGGCCGTTCCTGAAGCAGAGCGCGCCGATCCAGCGCAGGTCCGCATCGAGCGGACGGATCGGCCGGCCGCCGAGCACGATGCCCGCATTCGCCGCATTGTCGGCAATGGTGTCGTAGATCTTCCGCGTCGCCTTGGTCGCGGGATCGACGCGCTCGATCCGCGTATCGAGAATTTCGAGGGCCGGCACCACGAAATCGGTGGCGTTGAGCACGTCGAACATCGTGCAGTCCGGTCCCGACAGGCGCGTCTTCATCACGAACGCGAGCTCGGCCTCCACGCGCGTTGCAATGAAGCGCTCGGCCGGAACCAGTCCGCCGTCGTTGAAGAACATGTCGTCGAGCAGCACGCCCGAATCGGGCTCGTCGATGTTGAGCGCGCTCTGCATCGCCTTCGACGTCAGGCCGATCTTGTGGCCCCTGACGATGCGCCCTTCGGCGATCTTGAGGTCGACCCAGGCCTTCTGGATCGCATAGGCATCGGCGATCGTGATGCCGGGGAAGTCCTGCGAGAATTGCCGGATCTGCGTGCGGGTTTTCTCCGCCTGATGCAGACGGCTCGCGCAAGCTTGGATATCGTCCTGGGAAAGCGCCATGTGCGATCAGTCAAACCGTGGTGCTGCGAGATACTTAACATGTTAAGTGAATGCGTCAAACACAAATTCGGCTTGCTGCACTGCAAACGATCTGCGGCATGAAAGGGCGAGATGGCGAAGAGACCTGAAGACGTCGGTGCAAGCGCAAATGCGGCAAGGAATGCGGCGCGGCAGGTGCCGATGCGCGACTTTTCGCGCTCGCTGCCGATGTCGCTGCTGCGCGCGCGCGAAGCGGTAATGCGGCAGTTTCGGCCGAAGCTGCGCGAGCATGGATTGACCGAGCAGCAATGGCGCATCCTGCGGGCGCTCGCCGCGATCGATGCCGCCGAGGTCACGGAACTGGCGCGCACGGCCTTCCTGCTCGGCCCGAGCCTGTCGCGGATCCTGCGCGATCTCGAGGCGCGCCATCTGATCGAGCGCAAGATCGCCAAGGCCGACCAGCGCCGCAGCATGGTCTCGATCTCCCGGGAGGGCGTGAAGCTGATGGCCTCGGTCGCGCCGTCCTCGGAAGCGATCTATGCGGAGATCACCCGCCGCTTCGGAGCCCGCAAGCTTGCCGAACTACAGGACATGCTGGGCGAGCTCGAACACAGCCTCGCCGGGCTCGGCGGCGAGGACGATGCAGCGGAGGCGTGAGGGCAGATATGCGCGAGCGCACGGCGCCGGCCATGGACAGGCCGCCCGGTTTTCGCCCAAACTGACGCTCAAGCCGGTCGTCCAGCAATCGGCACCAGGGACGGATGACGCCGCGATCCGCGCGCCTCCGCCGTGATGAGAGGGAGGGGCGCTGCGTGGTCACCATTCAGGTCCAGAGACTGATCGATTTCGTGGCCGAGGTCTTTGCGCATGCGGAGTCCTCGCCCGACGAAGCGCGGCGGATCGCGACCTATCTGACCACGGCCAATCTCACCGGCCACGACAGCCACGGCGTGATCCGCGTGCCGGTCTATATCCGCTGGAAGAAAAGCGGCTCCGTCGTGCCGAACCAGACCGCCGAGGTGGTGGTCGACACGCCCTCGCTCGCGGTTGTCGACGGCAAGTTCGGCTATGGCCAGACCGTGACGCCGCAGGCGGTGCGGATCGGCATCGAGAAATGCAAGACGGCGGGGCTCGCCGCCATTGCACTGCGCAACGCCGGTCACATCGGCCGCGTCGGCGACTGGGCCGAAATGGCGGCGGCCGAAGGGCTCGTCTCGGTGCATTTCGTCAACGCCGCCGGCTCGCTGCTGGTGGCGCCGTTCGGCGGCGTCGAGAAGCGCCTGTCGACCGCGCCTTACTGCGTCGGGATCCCGCGCGAAGCGCAGGACCCGATCGTGCTGGACTTTGCAACCTCTGTCGTCGCCGAAGGCAAGGTGCTGGTCGCGAGCCGCGGCGGCAAGAAGTTGCCCAAGGGCGCGCTGGTCGATGCCGACGGCAGCCTCAGCGAGGACCCCGTCGTGCTCTACGGCCCCTTCACGCCGGACGGTCCGCGCGACCACACCAGGGGCACCGGCGCCATCCGCGCCTTCGGCGATCACAAGGGCTCGGGCCTCGCCTTCATGTGCGAACTGCTCGGCGGCGCCCTGACCGGAACCGGGGCCACTTCGGGCGGCCGGCGCTTCGCCAACGGCATGCTGGCGTTCTATGTCGATCCCAAGGTGATCGACACGTCGCAGGTTTTCGATGCCGAGGTGACGCGCTATACCGACTTCATCCGCGCCACGAGGCCGATGGCGGGGGTCGAACAGGTGCTGATTCCCGGCGATGTGGAGCGGAAAACCCGGGCCGAGCGGACCCGCGGCGGCATCCCCTTGCCGGATGACACCTGGGCGGCGATAGTGAATACGGCCCGCGAGGTCGGCGTCGGCGAAGCCAGCATCCAGAGGGCGGCTGAATAGGCGATTCGCCATTGCGGGGAGCGCAGCGCCGAAGCAATCCAGAATGTCACCGTGGAGAGATTCTGGATTGCTTCGCTCCGCTCGCAATGACAGTGAGTGAGATCAACACAGAAGGAAGACAACGTGGCGAACAAAGTCAAAGAGATCTGGAAGTCGGGCAAGGCTGTCGTGAACGCGTGGCTCGCGATTCCCTCCGGCTTCTCGGCCGAGATGGTGGCGCAATGCGGCTTCGACAGCGTCACCGTCGACATGCAGCACGGCGTGCAGGACTATCTGTCGATGGTGCAGTGCTTCCAGGCGATGGACAAGCACCCGGTGACGCCGATGGTGCGCGTGCCCTGGAACGAGCCCGGCATCATCGGCAAGGTGCTCGACGGCGGCGCCTATGGCGTGATCTGCCCGATGGTCAACACGCCGCAGGAAGCCAGGAATCTCGTGTCCTATTCGAAGTACCCGCCGAAGGGCGTGCGCTCCAACGGACCGATCCGCGCCGGCATGTACGGCACGGCGGGCTCCTACCAGAAGACCGCGAACGACGAGATCGTTCTGCTGCCGATGATGGAGACCAGGACCGCCGTGGAGAACATGGAGGCGATCCTCGACGTCGAGGGCATCGATGGCGTCTATATCGGCCCCTCCGATCTCGGCTTCTCCTACGGCCTCGAGCCGAAGCTCGACCGCACCGAGCCGGAGATCCTGGCGATCTACGAGAAGATCATCAAGGAATGCGGCAAGCGTGGCCTCAACCCCGGCATCCATTGCAGCGGGGCCGAAGGCGCGGCGCGCGCCATCAACATGGGCTTCAAGCTCGTGACGCTGTCGAACGAGGTCGGCCTGATGGCGACCTACGCCAAGATGCAGGTCAACCAGACCCGCAAGGACGCCGGCGGCAAGGCTTGAGCTCCCAGTGTCCCGGACGCGATGCGGCACGTAGTGCCGCTCCGCAGGGCCGGGACACAGCAGCTGCCGACAGACACGATAGATAGGCCCCGGCTCGGCAGCTCACCGCTTCGCGCTGCGCTGCGTCCGGGGCACGATACTTTTGAAGACGCAAGGAGACCCCCATGACCATCAGCCCCGTCATCCGCCTGCATCCCGATGATGGCGTGCTGATCGCGCGCGCGAGCCTGCCGCCGGGAACTCTGGTGGCTGATGGCGTGACGACGGTCGAACGCATTCCCTCCGGCCACAAGGTCGCGATCAAGCCGATCGCCGTCGGCGAGCCGGTCAGGCGCTACGGCCAGATCATCGGTTTCGCCACCCAAGCCATCGCGCCTGGCCAGCACGTGCATACGCAGAACTGCGGCATGGGCGACTTCTCCAAGGACTACGCCTTCTGCGCCGACGTGAAACCGACGCCGAATTTCGATCTGCCCGCGACCTTCGAGGGTATTCGCCGGCCCGACGGCCGCGTCGCCACCCGCAACTATATCGGCATCCTCACCTCGGTGAATTGCAGCGCGCATGTCGCGAGCCTCGTCGCCGACGTCTTCAAGAAGAACCCGTTCACGGGCGACAATCCGCTGGCCGACTTCCCCAATGTCGACGGCGTGGTCGCGCTGACCCACAAGACCGGTTGCGGCATGACGCAGCACGAGCCGCTGGCGCTGCTCCGCCGCACGCTCGGCGGCTATGCGCGCCACGTCAATTTCTCGCATGTGATCGTGCTCGGCCTCGGCTGCGAGGTGAACCAGATCGGCGGGCTGATGGAGGAGCAGAAGCTCGCCGGCCGCCTGCGCGCGATGGACATCCAGGAGGTCGGCGGTACCCGCAAGACGGTCGAAGCCGGCATCGCCTTCGTGCGCGAAGCGCTGGCCGATGCCAACAAGGTCACGCGCGAGACGGTGCCTGCGAGCGAACTCACCGTCGCCCTGCAATGCGGCGGCTCGGACGGCTATTCCGGCGTGTCGGCCAATCCGGCCTTGGGCGCGGCAAGCGATCTCATCGTGCGCCACGGCGGCACCGTGATCCTGTCGGAGACGCCGGAGACCTACGGCGCGGAACATCTCTTGACGCGGCGCGCGGTGAGCCGCGAGGTCGGCGAGAAGCTGGTCGACCTGATGCGCTGGTGGGACGAATACACGACGCGCGAAGGCGCCGAGATGAACGCCAATCCCAGCCCCGGCAACAAGGCCGGCGGCCTCACCACCATCCTGGAAAAGTCGCTCGGTGCGATGGCCAAGGCCGGCACCACCAACCTCGTCGACGTGCTGCGCTACGCCGAGCCGGTGACCAAGCGCGGCTTCGTGTTCATGGACACGCCCGGCTACGATCCGGTGGCGGCCACCGGCCAGGTCGCCGGCGGCGCCAATCTCGTCTGCTTCACCACCGGACGCGGCAGCGTGTTCGGCTGCAAGCCGGCGCCCTCGATCAAGCTCGCCACCAACACGCCGATGTACCAGCGCATGGAAGACGACATGGACGTCAATTGCGGCACCATCCTCGAAGGCGAGGAGACGGTGGAGCAATGCGGCCAGCGCATTTTCGAGCTGATCCTCAAGACCGCCTCCGGCCAGCCGACCAAGAGCGAGAGCTTCGATTTCGGCGGCGCCGAGTTCGCGCCCTGGGTGCTCGGCGCAACGATGTGACACCGCGGGCCGTGGCGGTAACCCGCCACGGCTTCGCCTGCCGTCCCGGGATTCTTACGGAGCTTCAATCGCCCGCTGGGATCGCCGTGCTCACGCCCGGTTAACCCTGTTGCCGTACACCGGATCATGACGCCGGCTCCGTCGCTTCGGGCCGCTGGCCCCAGGGGGAATCGGACCGGGATGACGCGCGCGATACGACCCACCGGCGTGGAGACTCTCCTCGGCGAGGAGGAGTTGATCGTGTCCAAGACCGATCTCAAGGGCCGCATCACCTACGCCAACGACATCTTCGTGCGCATGGCGAAATATTCCTATGCGGAGTTGATGGGCGCGCCGCACAGCATGATCCGCCACCCCGACATGCCGCGCTGCGTCTTCAAGTTGCTGTGGGACACGCTGCAGGTGAAGCAGGAGATCTTCGCCTACGTCGTCAACCTCGCCAAGGACGGCAGCCATTACTGGGTCTTCGCCCATGTCACGCCGACCTTCGACGCGCGCGGCAACATCGTCGGCTACCATTCCAACCGCCGCAAGCCGGATCCGGCACAGATCGAGCGCATCAAGCCGATCTACCAGACGCTGAGTGCGGAAGAGGCGCGGCACGCCAATGCCAAGGACGGCATGCGCGCGAGCTTCGACGCGATGGTCGGTCTGCTCAAGCAGAAGGGCGTCGGTTACGATGAATTTGTGCTCTCTCTCTAAGGCGCAAGGAGCAACTGCGCTTGCGGGTGGTCTTGCCGCCGTCGCAATCGTCCTCTCGCTGATGGGCGTGAAGGGTATCGTCGGCGCGGTGCTCCCGGGCGTGACCGTCGTGCTTGCCGTCTATGCCGTCTGGTGTCAGCGCCGCACGGCAAGCGCGGTCGACGAGGTTGCCGACGTGTGCCGCCGCGCGGCGCAGGGCGATCTCGAGGCGCGGATCCTCAGCGATCGGCAGGCCGGGCGGATCGGCAGCATCCAGAAATCCGTCAACGACATGCTCGACATCACCGACGCCTTCGTACGCGAAGCCTCGGCGTCGATGGACTATGCCAGCCGCGGCAAGTATTTCCGCAAGATCCTGGTCCGGGGACTACCGGGCTCGTTCCGCCATTCCGCCGCCGTGATCAATTCCGGCACCGACAGTCTCGGCCGTCGCGTGGTCGACATCGCTGACCAGGCGAAGCAGTTCGGCACGCATCTCGACCAGGTGGCGGGGACGCTGATGAGCGCGGCCACCGATCTCGAAGCCGATGCCGGCCAGATGGCGGCCGCAGCCGAGAAGACCAGCCGCCAGACCTCCGGTGTGCTCGCGGCCTCCGACCAGGCTTCGCGCAACGTCGCAACCGTCGCGACGGCCGCGGAACAGCTCGCCTCCTCGATTGCCGAGATCGGCCACCGCGTCACCGGCTCGACCGCGAGCACCGGGCGCGCGGTCGAGGAAGCCAACCGCGCCGGCAGCGAGATCCGCACGCTGGCCGACGCCGCCTTGCGGATCAGCGATGTCGTCAAGCTGATCAGCGAGGTCGCCGAGCAGACCAATCTGCTGGCGCTCAATGCCACGATCGAGGCGGCGCGTGCGGGCGAGGCCGGCCGCGGCTTCGCGGTGGTGGCCTCCGAGGTGAAGAGCCTCGCCAACCAGACCGCGAAGGCGACCGAGGAGATCAGCGCCAAGGTGGCCGAGATGCAGCTCTCCACGACCAATTCGGTCGCCGCCGTCGAAGCCATCGCGCAGACCATCGCCGAGATCAACGGCCTCACCGCCTCGATCGCCACCTCGGTGGAACAGCAGGGCCTGGCGACGCGCGAGATCGCGCGCAACGTTCAGGAAGCCTCGGCCGGCACCTCGCAGGTGTCCTCCAACGTCACCGGCATCAGCGAGGCCGCCGCCGACACCGGGCGCGTCGCGGCCCGCGTCAACAGCGCCTCCGAGCGCGTCCACGGCGAGGTCGAGACGCTCAGGCGCGAGGTGACCCAGTTCCTGCAGAGGCTGACATCGGCGGCGTAAGGGCTGCCCGGAGAGCCACTGAACGAGGATCCGCAAGAGGTCGTCATGCCCGGGCTTATCCAGGGCATCGACGCTCTTCGCATCGGCCCGCACCTTGCATAGGCACGCGCTGCCCGTTGTTAATGCTTGATCGTGATCACCAGCGGTGTTCTGCTCAAAAAAGCTGCTGGAGTACCGCACCCCGTGTCGATCTACGTCGCATTACACCACGTCACCCACTACAAATACGACCGTCCGATCGATCTTGGCCCGCAGACCATCCGCCTGCGGCCGGCGCCGCACACGCGGACGCCGATCCTGAGCTATTCGCTCAAGGTCACACCGCCCAATCATTTCGTGAACTGGCAGCAGGACCCGCAGGGCAACTGGCTGGCGCGCTACGTCTTTCCGGAGAAGACCACCGAGCTGAAGATCGAGGTCGACTTCACGGCGCAGATGACCACGGTCAACCCGTTCGATTTCTTCGTCGAGCCCTATGCCGACAGCTTCCCGTTCAAATACCCCGATGATCTCAGGACCGAGCTGGCGCCGTATCTGGAGACGATCAAGCCTGACCGCCTGTTCGCGAAATATCTCGATTCGATCCCGCACGAAGCTCCCAATACGGTCAACTTCCTGGTCGATCTGAACCGCGAACTGCAGAAGAAGATCCGCTACATCATCCGCATGGAACCCGGCGTGCAGACACCGGAGGAGACGCTGACCTCCTGCGCCGGGTCGTGCCGCGACTCCGCCTGGCTGCTGATCCAGACATTCCGCCATCTCGGCCTCGCGGCCCGTTTCGTCTCCGGCTATCTGATCCAGATTCGCCCCGACATCGATCCGATCGAGGGCCCGCCGGAAGTCGAGAACGACTTCACCGATCTTCACGCCTGGGCCGAAGTCTATCTGCCGGGCGCGGGCTGGATCGGATTCGACGCGACCTCCGGCATGCTGGCGGGCGAGGGGCACATCCCGGTCGCCGCCACGCCGCATTACCGCTCCGCCGCACCGATCTCGGGCGGCGCCGGCTTTGCCGAGGTCGAGTTCTCCTTCGACATGAGCGTGAAGCGCATCCGCGAAGCCCCGCGCATCACCAAGCCCTTTTCGGACGAGTCCTGGACCCGCCTCAACGATCTCGGCGAGCAGGTCGACGGCGATCTGGCGCGCCAGGACGTGCGGCTGACGATGGGCGGCGAGCCGACCTTCGTCTCGGTCGACGATCTCGAAGCGGCGGAATGGAACACCGAGGCGGTCGGCCCGACCAAGCGCGCGCTCGGTGACGATCTGATCCGGCGCCTTCGCACGCGCTTCGCGCCCGGCGGCCTGCTGCATTACGGCCAGGGCAAATGGTATCCCGGCGAGAGCCTGCCGCGCTGGGCGTTCGGTCTGTACTGGCGCAAGGACGGCATCCCGATCTGGAAGAACGGCGATCTGATCGCGAAGGTGAACAATCCGCGGCCGGCCGCGGTCAAGGACGCCGAGGCCTTCATGGAAGGCGCGGCGGCGCGGCTCGGGCTCGATCTCGGCTACATCATGCCGGCCTATGAGGACCCTGCCTACTGGCTGCAGAAGGAGGCCGAGCTTCCCGTCAATGTCGATCCCTCGGACTCCAAACTCTCCGATCCCGAAGAGCGCGCGCGGATGGCGCGGGTGTTCGATCACGGGCTGAATACGCCGCGCGGCTTCGTGCTGCCGGTGCAGCGCTGGAACGCGCCGCCGCGCTGGCGCAGCGAACGCTGGACGCTCCGGCGCAACCATTTGTTCCTGACGCCGGGCGATTCGCCGCTGGGCCTGCGCCTGCCGGTGGGCTCGCTCGGCTACGTGCCGCCGAACCAGTATCCCTACATCGTCGCGCAGGATCCGATGGAGCCGCGCGGCAAGCTCCCGGTCTTCACTCGCGCCGCGCGCCCGCCATCGCCGCCGCGCACGGCGCCCCAACATCTCAACACCTCGGTCCCGGTGCGCACCGCCATGACGGTGGAAGTGCGCGACGGCGTGCTCTGCGCGTTCATGCCGCCGGTCGAGCGCATCGAGGATTACCTCGAACTGATCTCCGCGCTGGAAGACACCGCCGAGGAGATGCAGCTCCCGGTTCATGTCGAGGGCTATCCGCCGCCGTTCGATCCGCGCATCGAGGTCATCAAGGTGACGCCGGATCCCGGCGTGGTCGAAATCAACATCCAGCCGGCGCGCAGCTGGCGCGAAGCGGTCGAGATCACCTCCGGCCTCTATGAGGACGCTGCCAAGGTGCGGCTCGGCGCCAACCGCTTCCTGGTCGACGGCCGCCACACCGGCACCGGCGGCGGCAATCACGTCGTGGTCGGCGGCTCCTCGCCGCAGGACTCGCCGTTCCTGCGCCGGCCGGATCTGCTGAAGAGCCTGGTCCTGTACTGGCAGCGGCATCCATCGCTGTCCTACTTCTTCTCCGGTCTGTTCATCGGCCCGACCAGCCAGGCGCCGCGCATCGACGAGGCGCGCCACGACAGCATCTACGAGCTCGAGATCGCGCTCTCGCACGTGCCGCCGCCGGGCTATCAGACGCCGCTGTGGCTGGTGGACCGGCTGTTCCGGCATCTGCTGGTGGACATCACCGGCAACACCCACCGCGCCGAGATCTGCATCGACAAGCTCTATTCGCCGGAAGGTCCGACCGGCCGGCTCGGCCTCGTCGAATTCCGCGCGCTCGAAATGCCGCCCGATCCGCGCATGTCGCTGGCGCAGCAGTTGCTGATCCGCGCGCTGATCGCGAGGTTCTGGCGCGAGCCGCAACAGGGCAAGTTCGTGCGCTGGGGTACCGCGCTGCACGATCGCTACATGCTGCCGCATTTCATCTGGGAGGATTTCCTCGACGTTCTCTCGGAGCTGAAGCAGTGCGGCTATCCGTTCGAGCCGGAATGGTATCAGGCCCAGCTCGAATTCCGCTTTCCCGCCTTCGGCCGCATCCATCATGGCGGCGTGACGCTGGAGCTGCGCCAGGCGCTGGAGCCCTGGCACGTGCTGGGCGAGGAAGGCTCGGCCGGCGGCACGGTGCGTTACGTCGATTCGTCTGTGGAGCGGTTGCAGGTCAAGGCCGAGGGCTTCGTCGAGGGCCGCCACATCGTCACCTGCAACGGCCGCCGCCTGCCGATGACGCCGACCGGCCGCTCGGCCGAGGCCGTGGCCGGCGTGCGCTTCAAGGCCTGGCAGCCGGCCTCGGGCCTGCACCCGACCATTCCGGTCCATGCGCCCCTGACCTTCGACCTGATCGACAGCTGGAACGGCCGCTCGCTCGGCGGCTGCGTCTATCACGTCGCCCACCCCGGCGGCCGCAATTACGAGACCAAGCCGGTCAACACCTATGAGGCCGAGGCGCGCCGGCTGGCGCGCTTCCAGGACCACGGCCATACGCCCGGCCCGATGCAGCCGCCGCCCGAGGAACGCACAAATGAGTTCCCGCTGACCCTCGACTTGCGTACCCCGCTCCTGCAATGAGTATGCGGGAGTGGGAGGGAGAGGCGCATGGGCGAAGGCGCAGCCGAAGAGGACGACAAGGCGGCCAGCGCAGCCGGCCAGCGGCGGCTTGCGCAGTGGATTCGCGATTATAAGCGTCTTCCGGGCATTCCCGACGAGTTCCTCGGCGCGGATGGTGCGCCGCGCGCGGTCTGGAGCCGTTTCTTCGATGCCTTCGGCGCGCTCGCGCCCGACGAGGTCGAGCGCCGCTTCGGCATGGCCGACCGTCATCTCCGCGAAGCCGGCGTCACCTATCGCGCGCCCGGCGACGGCGCCGACCGGCCGTGGTCGCTCAGCCATCTGCCGCTCCTGATCGACGAGACCGATTGGCAGCAGCTCTCGGCCGGCATCAGGCAGCGCGCCGAACTGCTCGAACGCGTGCTGCGCGACATCTATGGCGAGGGCCGCCTCGTCGCCGAGGGCGCGCTGCCGGCCGCCGCGATCGCCGGCAGTCCGGAATATCTCCGCCCCGTGTGCGGCGTGCCGCCACCCGGTGGCCGCTACCTATCGCTCTATGCCGCCGATGTCGGCCGCGGCCCCGACGGCCGCTGGTGGGTGCTGGGCGACCGCACCCAGGCGCCGTCGGGCGCGGGCTATGCGCTGGAGAACCGCCTCGTGCTCTCGCGTGCCTTCTCCGATCTCTACCAGTCGATGAACGTGCCGCGCGTCGCGCCGTTCTTCGAGGCGTTCCGGGACAGTCTTCGCGCGCGCGCCGATCGTGACGAGCCGCGGATCGGCGTGCTCACCCCCGGCAGTTTCAGCGAGACCTATTTCGAGCATGCCACGCTGGCGCGCTATCTCGGCTTCCTGCTGGTCGAGGGCGACGATCTCGTCGTCAGCGACGGCCGCGTCCACATCCGCACCGTTGCCGGCCTGAAGCGGCTCGACGTGCTGCTGCGCCGCGTCGATTCCAACTCGCTCGATCCGCTCGAACTCGATGCGTCCTCCCGGCTCGGCGTGCCCGGCCTGATCGACGTGCTGCGCAAGGACGGCGTCGTCGTCGCCAACATGCCGGGCTCCGGCGTGCTGGAGGCGCGCGCGCTGCTCGGGTTCCTGCCGGCCCTGAGCCGCCGCCTGCTCGGCGAGGAACTGAAGATGCCGCACATCGCCACCTGGTGGTGCGGCCAGCGCATCGCGCGCGACGAGGTGCTGTCGCGGCTCGACGAGATCGCGGTCGAAGGCGCCTATCGGCCCGGCGTGCCCGGCTTCGGCGGCCGCGGCCCCGTGCTGGCGAGCGAACTCGATCCGGCCGGCCGGCAGCGCCTGATCGACGCCATCACCGCGCGCGGGATGGACTATGTCGGCCAGGAGGTCGTGCGGCTCTCGACCATGCCGGTGTGGGAGCAGGGCCAGCTGACGCCGCGCCCCTTCGTGCTGCGCGTGTTCGCGGCCGCCACGCCCGACGGCTGGGCCATCATGCCCGGCGGCTTCTGCCGGATCGCCGAACAGCCGGACGCGCGCGCCGTGTCGATGGGCGACGGTGCCCGCGCCGCCGACGTCTGGGTCGTCTCCGGCAAGCAGGTCGCCACCGCGACGCTGCTGCCGGCCACCGACAAGGTCCGTATCCGCCGCATCGCCGGGGTGCTGCCGAGCCGCGCCGCCGACAATCTGTTCTGGCTCGGCCGTTATCTCGAGCGCGCCGAGGCCACCTTGCGGCTGGTGCGCGCGCTGGGATCGCCGAGCGGGCCCAACAAGGGGACCGCGGCCTCGCTGCAATCGTCCGAACGCATCCAGCGCCTGCTGGTGGCCTGGGGCGCGATCTCCCAGAGCTCGCGCGCGGCCTCCGGTCGCATTGCCGCGGAAGCGTTGCAGAGCACCGAACGTTTCGGCTCGGCGCTGTCGCTGGTGCGGTCCGCGCAGCGCACGGCAACCTCCTTGCGCGAACGGCTGTCGCCGGATGCCTGGCAGGTCATCACCGAGATGGCCGAGCGTCTCGACATCGAGGTCGAGGACGACGACGACGTGCTCAGCGCGGCCGAGCTGACCCTGCAGGAACTCGCGAGCTTCGCGGGCCTCGCCCAGGAGAACATGAACCGCGCCGCCGGCTGGCGCTTCCTCGACATCGGCCGCCGCGCCGAGCGCGCCGTCAACACCGCGCGCTTCGCGCGCCAGTTCGCCTATGACGAGGCGGGCGACGAGGATCTCGACATCCTGCTGACGCTGGTGGACTCGCAGATCACCTACCGCTCGCGCTATCTGCTCGCCCCGATCCTGGCGCCGGTGCGCGATCTCGCGGTGCTCGACAGCTACAATCCGCGCTCGGTGGCCTTCCAGGTCGCGACCCTCAACGAGCACATCGCGGCGCTGCCCAGCCTGAAGGAGCACGGCCTGATCGAGCGGCCGCAGCGGCTCGCGATCGCGGTGCAGGCGATGCTCGCCACCGCCCAGGCCGAAAAGCTCGAGGTGAAGGCGCTGTTCGCGCTCGAACAGGATCTGCTCAATCTCGCCGAGGCGATCGGGCTGCACTACTTCCCGCACGGTCCCAATGCCAGCCGTCCGGAAAAGCTGACGGGGCTGGCGTGATCTACGACATCCGCCATGTCACCACCTACGAATACGAAAGCCCGGTCAGCTTCGCGCGCTGCACCTTGCGGCTCGAACCGCAGAGCGGACGAGGGCAGGAGCTGATCTCGCACACGATCGATATCCGTCCCCGTCCGGCCGAGCGCAACGCGCGGCGCGACTTCTTCGGCACCTTGACCGAGAGCGTGGTGATCGAGGCCGCTCACAGCAATCTGCGCATCGATTCGCGCTCGCGCGTGTCGGTCGCGCGCCAGCCGCCCGCGCGCGATGCGAAGAGCCCGTCCTGGGAAGACGTTCGCGACATCGCCTTCGCCGCCACCAGCCTGGGGCCGTCCTCGCCGGTCGGCTATGTCTTTGCGAGTCCGCTGGTGCCGCTGCTGCAGCCGGTCAGCGCCTATGCCGCGGCGAGCTTCGCGCCGGACACGGGCATCCTTGCCGGCGCCGTCGATCTGATGCACCGCATCCGCACCGAATTCCGCTACGACCCGAAGGCGACGGTGATCTCGACGCCGCTGCGCGAGGTCTTCGACAACAGGCACGGCGTCTGCCAGGACTTCGCCCATGTCATGATCGCCGGCCTTCGCGGCCTCGGTTTGCCGGCCGCCTATGTCAGCGGTTATCTGCGCACCATTCCCCCGCCGGGCCAGCCGCGCCTGCAAGGCGCCGACGCCACCCATGCCTGGGTCTCGTTGTGGTGCGGCGCCGAGCTCGGCTGGGTGGATTTCGATCCGACCAACGACCTGCTCGTCGCCAGCGACCACATCGTGCTCGCCGTGGGCCGCGACTTCTCCGACGTCTCTCCCGTGGACGGGATCATCGTCGGCTCGCCGAAGCAGAAGCTCGGCGTCGCCGTCGATGTCGTGCTGGTGGAGTAGGGCGCGTGCTCATCAACGTCGACTGACCGGCGCGAAGCGGGAGCCTGCCATCTTGAACGTGAGGGGAGGCTCGTGACTCAGCCCGCACATCGCGGCAGTCGAGATTAATATCGACTTTGAGTTGAGTTGCCGCAAATTTCGTCCATGATGCGCGTGGTCAAAGTTTGTTGAGATATGTTTGCGAAGCATGCGCGTGCTTGTGAGAATACTAAAGCTTGTTGTCGCGATCGTGCTTCTCGGCGCCTTGGCAATCAGTGTCTGGTTGACCTTCATCCCGCCCGATGGCCTGCTGTCCACCACTGCTTATGCGGCAAAAATGGTTTGTTCGAACGTGTTCATTGCCAGACGCGATGCGGATGCAGTGATTAGTACCGACGTGGCGCTTGCACTGCCCCGTGTCGTAAAGCGCCTGAAAATCAAAGTGGACACCGCCAACCAGCGCGTCGAGGCGACATATCGAGGCCTGTTCGCCCGCCGCTACGCCCAATATCAGCAGGGGCACGGCTGTACGCTGATTTCAAAGGACGAAATCCTCGACAATGCCGCACCGCCTCCATTGCCAGCAAAGCCTAATGAGCTCTGGCCGACCGGCGAGCGCGTAGAATTGTCCGCTGACAAGCAGTTGCTGGCGGCGATAAGCGATCCGGTTCTCCAGGGGCCGGGCATGCGCGCGATTGTCGTGGTCCAGGACGGGCGCATCATCGGGGAAGCCTACGGCGAAGGCTTCAATGCTGCGACGCCTCTGCAGGGCTGGTCGATGACGAAGACCGTAAACGCCGTCTTGGCCGGCATGGCGATCAAAGACGAGAAGCTTGCGCTCGATCAAAAGAATCTGTTTCCGCAATGGGCCGGCGACGCGCGCGCGGACATCTCAACGGCCGATCTGATGGCCATGACGAGCGGACTAGAATGGAGTGAAGCAGGAGACTCTCCCGACCCGAACGGACTCGAGAACCTCGCAACGGATGCGGCGGCTTTCGCGAGGGACCGGCCGCTTGTTGCCCCGCCTGGAACGAAGTTCAACTATTCCGGGGGCTCGTCCGTCCTGTTGGCTCGGCTCTGGCAGAATGCGATTGGGGCGAACGCGCGATCGTATCCGTGGGAGCGATTGTTCAAGCCTTTGGGCATGACCAGCGCCGTTCTCGAAGCAGACGCCTCAGGCACATTCCTTGGCGAAGCCTTTCTCTTCGCCAATGCGCATGATTGGGCGCGCTTCGGCGAATTCTTGCGCTTGGGCGGTGAATGGAACGGGGAACAACTCTTGCCGCGAGGCTTCGTCGATTACATGCGTTCACCCGTGCCTGTGTCTGACGAGGGGCATGGCCCGGTCTACGGTCGCGGACAGCTTTGGTTGGGGCCGGGCCAGGGTTTCCGACTCCCCGCCGACACGTTCATGCTGCAAGGGCACTTCCGCCAAGTGATCGCAATCATCCCCTCGCGTAAACTGGTGATCCTGCGTATGGGTTTGACGCGGGAAGATATTGGATACAGCGTCGCGAAGCTGCTGTCTGTCATTGTCGCGGCTAGCCGATCGAGTAAACAGTGAAGATGCAGCTCGCCGGTCACCGCACCATGCTCTCGCGATCCCATGCCTTGTAGTCGGGCGAGCCCTCGACGCGGATGGGACCCTCGTAGCCGAACTCCACCATGTGCACGGTGACGTAGTCCTCGCCGACGAAGGCCACGCCATAGGCCTGCGGCAGGTCCGATGCGCTCAGCATGCTCTTCTCCGCGAACAGCGGAAAGCTCGCATGATTGGTCCCGCGTAGCGACGAGACCGGCACGCCCGCCACCGAGCCGGCGAGCGGCAGATGGCAATGCCCGAAGAAGATGTGGCGGATCTTCGCCCGATGACGGCTCACGAGCCCGCGAAACGCCGTGTCGTCCAGCAGCCGGATCTGGTCGAAGGGGGCGAGGTGAACGGGCATCGGGTTGTGGTGCATGAACAGCAGGAACGGTCCGTCATGTTCGGCAAGCCGCGCCTCGAGCCAGCCGAGACGGTCGTCGCAATAGCGGCCGGCATGGGTCTCGGGATGGGCGGTGTCGAGCAACAGGCACCGGCCCGCGGACGTGTCGTGGATGCCCTGGACGAAGCCGTTGTCGTCGGCGAGGTCGGGGAAGACGCTCAGGAAGGCGCCGCGATGGTCGTGGTTGCCGATGCACAGCCGCACCGGCACCGGAAAATCGTCGAGCCGCCGCCGGAGCCATTGATAGTCGGCGACGTCGCCCCAGTCGGAGAGGTCGCCGGTGATCACCATCAGTTCGGCATCGTGATGATCCTTCAGCGCATGTGTGAGGGCCCGCTCGAAATTGGCGCGCGGGTCGCGGCCACCGATGGTCGAGCCCGGCGTCGTCAGGTGAATGTCGCTCAACTGCAGCAGTTTCATCGTGGCCTCCGGGGATCGGGAGCCGGGGCGCCGGCGGCGCCCCGGTCGTGGCGTGGCGGACGGGCTCAGCGGGCCGCGCCGGTGGTCTTCGGCAGCAGCTTCTGCACGTCCGTGGTCATGTCGGCGAGAACGGCGTCGGGCTCCTTGGTGCGTGCGCCCGAGATGATCGTGTTGAGATGATCCTTGATCACGTCGGTGATCTTCAGGCCGTTGTCGCCGGGGAAGGCGTACCATTTGGTGAGCAGCGCGAGCTGGCCGACGGCGGTGTAGTTGTTGGGGTTCTTGACGTAGAAATCCTTCAGATAGACGTCGTTGGCGACCTTGTTCGGCGGCATGTAGCCGGTGGTCTCCGCCATGATCGCGGCGCCCTTGGCGCCCGTCCAGAACTTGACGACTTCCCAGGCGGCGGCGCGCTTGGCCTTGTCCTTGGAGAGGATCAGCACGACATTGCCGCCGGCGGGCAGCCGGCCGTTGGGCGAGACCACGTCCGGGAACGGCACCGTCTTCAGCGCGAACTTGCCGCCGATCATCTGCGTGATCTTGTTCAGGTCCGAAGTCGATGTGACGTGAATGCCGGTCTTGCCCGCGGCGAAGGCCGCGCGCATCGAGGGCTGGTCGAGATTGGGCATGCCGCCCTCGCTGACCAGTCGCGCGATGGTGTTGATGGCGAACTTGCCTTCCGGCCCGTCGAACGCGACCTTGGTCTCGTCGGCATTGAGCATGGTGCCGCCGCGCGCGAACACCGGCGCCTGCCAGAGCCAGTTGCCGGTGATGTCCCAGGCATAGGTGATGCCGTTGGTGTCGTTGCCGAGCGCCTTGACCTTCTTGGCAAGGGCGATCAGTTCGTCCCAGGTCTTGGGCAGGTTGTTGACGTCGCCGCCGGCCTGCTTCACGAGGTCGAGATTGACGTAGACGATGGGCAGCGAGATCGCGAAGGGCAGCGCATAGACCTTCCCGCTGGCGGTGCCGATGTCGTACATCGCCTGGTGGAAGCCCTGCTTGTCGAAATCCTTCTCCGCGGCGATGTAGCCGTCGAGTTCGGCCGGGATGTTCTTGTCGACCAGGACGCGGATGCGGTTCAGCCCCTGGAAAGAGACATCCGGCAGTTGGTTGGTGACCGCTTCGCGCAGGACCTTCTGGGTGCCGTCTTCATAGGATTCGTAGGGCGCCCGCATCGTGACCTTGATCTCGGGGTGAACCTTGGCGAATTCCTCGGCGATGCGCTTGTGCGTCTCGGTGAACAGCTCCGGATAGGGATACTGCATCACGATCTCGGTCTGGGTCTGCGCGAGCGCAGAGCCGGCCGCGAGCGACAAGGCGGCCGCGGCGATGATGGTCTTCAGCATGGATGAGCTCCTGTTGGTGGTGACGCGGTTACTTGATGCCGGTGAGGGTGATGCCCTCGATGAAACGGCGCTGGGCGAGCAGGAAGGCGACGACGAGCGGGGCGATGATCACCATCGCCGCGGCCATCAGCGGGCCGTAGCTGGTGCCCGCCTCGTTGTTGCGGAAATGAGCGACGGCGAGCGGCGGCGTCCGCAGCTGTTCGCTGTTGAGCACGATCAGCGGCCAGAAATAGTCGTTCCAGTGCGCGACCACCGAGAAGATGCCGAAGGCGGTGACGGCAGGGATCGCCGCCGGCAGCATCACCCGCCAGACGATGCCGAATTCGGAGATGCCGTCCATGCGCGCGGCGTCGACGAGGTCGTCCGGCACGGTCTTGAAGAACTGGTGCATCAGGAAGATGCCGAACACCGAGATCGTGAAGGGCAGGACGAGCGCGGCATAGCTGTCGAGCAGCCCGACGCCGTGCAGCAGCAGAAACACGGGGATCGCTGTGGCCTGCGGCGGGATCAGGATCCCGAACAGGACGAGGGCGAACAGCGTGTTGCGGCCGAGGAAGCGGAGCTTGGCCAGCGCATAAGCTGCCGGCAGGGCGACCATCACCTGCAGCACGAAGATCGACACCGTCACGATGACGCCGTTGATCAGGAAGCGCAGCAGGTCTGCCTTGGCGAAGGCCTCCCGCAGATTGTCCATCAGCGCGAACTGGTGCGGGATCAGATGCAGTTCGCTTGAGAAGATCTCGGTCTGCGGCTTGGATGCTGTCGAGATCATCCAGATGAAGGGTGCCAGCATGACCGCGGCGCCCGCGATCAGCAGCATGTGGCGGGTGACGGACCAGAAAAGGGCGGAGCGGGCGTGCGTCATGTGTAGTGCACGCCGCGATCGGCGAGCCTCGACTTCACCAGCGTCAGCGCGAGCACGAATACCAGGAACACCACCGTGATCGCAGCGGCGTAGCCCGAGCGGAAGAACTCGAAACCTTCCGTGTACATGGTGTGGATCAGCACTTCGGTGGATTTCGACGGGCCGCCCTTGGTGAGCACCTGCACGGTGTCGAACACCTGGAACGAGCGGATGCCGGAGATCACGACCACGAAGGTCGTGACCGGGCCGAGCATCGGCCAGGTCACGAGGCGAAAGCGGGCCCAGCCGCTCGAGGCGCCGTCCATCTCGGCGGCCTCGTAGAGTTGCTTGGGGATGGAGACGAGACCGGCGAGAAACAGCACCATGTTGAAGCCGACCGCCTGCCAGATCCCGATCGCGCAGAGCGCGTAGAGGGCGGTGTTGCGATCCTGCAGCCAGGCGAAGGCCGGCAGGCCCGCGCCGCGGAGCAGCCCGTTCACCAGGCCGAATTGCGGATGCAGCATGAATTCCCACACCACGGCCATCGCGATCAGCGTCGCCATGACCGGCAGGAAATAGATGGTGCGATAGAGGCTGCGCAGGCTGGTGCCGCCCTGGATCAGGAGCGCGATCGCGAGTCCGGCGACCACGGCGCCCGGCACCACGATCACGACATAGGTCAGCGTGTTGCGCAGCGCGGTCCAGAACACCTTGTCGGCGAACAGGTCATGGTAGTTGGCGAGCCCGATCCAGGACAGATGCGGCGCGCCGAGCTGGTAGTCGGTGAAGGAGAGCGCGATCACGCCGGCGAGCGGGCCGAGCAGCATGATCAGCATCAGCAGGGATGCCGGCGTCACCAGCGCATAGGCGGCGGTCGCGCGCCGGCTGCCGTGGACGGGGCGTGCCCGTCCCGGCGTACGGTTCTGGACGACCGGGGCCGCGAAGGTCGCAAGTCTGTCAGACGCGAGGCTGTCAGAGGCAAGGCCGTCAGACGCGAGGCTGTCAGACATGGGCGGGCTCGCGCACGCGCTCGGGCTGCTCCAGCCTGAGCGCGATCCTTTTGCCGGCCGCATCGAATGCCTTGACGGCATCGGAGGCGAAACCGAAGGCGAGGCGGCTGGCCATGGCCGGCATGTGCCTGATGTCGGAGATCCGCGCGATCAGGCGCAACCCGCTGGCCTCGATCGCGAGGTGGATGAAGGCTTCCGCGCCGAGGTTTTCCATGTGGACGACCGTTCCCGAAAACGGTCCGCTGCCCAGTTCGATCCGCTCCGGCCGAACGCCGAGATGGCAATCGCCCGCGCCGGCCGAGCTGGCCAGTTTCAGCGCAATCCCCAGCATCTCGATCCCGCCGTCCTTGCGGATCCGGCCGGGCAGGATGTTGATCTTGGGGCTGCCGATGAACTCGGCCACGCGGATGTCGTTCGGGTCGTTGTAGATGTCCGCGGGCGTTCCGGCCTGGATCAGTTCGCCGCCCATCATCACGGCGATCCGGCTCGACATCGTCATCGCCTCGGCCTGGTCATGGGTGACATAGACGAACGTCGTCTTCAGGCGGCGGTGCAGCTCGGCGAGCTCGGCGCGCATGTGGACGCGCAGCTTGGCGTCGAGATTGGACAGCGGCTCGTCGAACAGGAACGCCTCGGGCTCGCGCACGATGGCGCGGCCGACCGCGACGCGTTGCCGTTGTCCGCCGGACAATTGTCCGGGCTTGCGCCGCAGCAGCGGGGTGATTTCGAGCTGCGCGGCGACCGCCTCGACCTCGGCACGGATGCCCCGCTCCTTGGCGCGGCGGCTCGGCAGCAGCGCGCCGAGCAGCGGCAAGCGCTCGATGGCGGACAGGCGCCGCATCCGCAACGGCACCGCGATGTTGTCGAATGTGCTCAAATGCGGATAGAGCGCATAGGACTGGAACACCATCGCCAGATTGCGGGCGCTCGGGCGGATTTCGTCGACGGCCCGGCCGCCGATACGGACCTGACCCGCACTCTGGGGTTCGAGACCGGCGATGATGCGCAGCAGGGTCGACTTGCCGCAGCCGGACGGGCCGACCAGTGAAATGAACTCGCCGTCCTCGATCCTGAAATCGACGCCCTTCAGCACGTCGGTGCCGTCGAACGATTTGCGAATTCCAGAGAGTTCGATCTGCGCCATGCGCGCCGGTCCAGTGCTGGCCTGTTGCGTGCACGAGGGGGTAAGCGACCGATCTGACATTCACATAACGGTCAAAGGCCTTCCCTATGCTCGACCCAGGCTTTGCCTTGGCGGATGCGTGATGGGGATGTTGCACTTGGGATGTCTGTGGTGGCGCTGACCTCGTCGCGCGTTCGGGCCGTCAACGCGGTGTTCGAGACCGGAAGCTTTGCCGCCGCAGCCCGGCGCCTCGGCGTGTCGCAGCCGTCGGTGGCGCAACTCGTGCGCGAACTGGAGACGGATTTCCATGTCGCGCTGTTCGAGCGTCACGGCCAGAGCCTGATCGCGACGGCGCTGTGCCGGCGGCTCTACGCTGCGACCAACCGCATGCAGGCGATCGAGGCCGATGCCCTGGCCATCCTGGAGCAGCGCGATGAGCTGGCCGGGGGAGAGCTTCGCGTCGGGCTGGGCAATGCCATGCCGGGCATGGCGTTGATCGCGGCGTTTCGCAGCCTCTATCCGAAGATCCAGGTCAATATCGAGATCGGCAGCTGGTCGGCGATCATGGCGGCGTTGGTGGAGCAGCGTGTCGATCTGGCCGTCCTGCCGGAGGTGCCGAACGACAAGCGCTTCCGGCGCGAAGCCTGCGTGCAGCAGCGCGTCGTTGCGATCTGCCATCCCGTTCACGCGCTGGGCCGCGAACGGTCGGTCTCCGTCGCGGCGCTCAGGAAGTATCCGCTGATCTTCAGGACGCGCGATTCCTCGACCCAGCGGGCCGTCGACAGGGCCTTTCGGGCCGTCAATCTGCAGGCCGACCCGGCGATTGTCGTCAACACCCGCGAAGGGGTTCTGGAAGCGGTCGCGAACCGGCTCGGTGTCGGCTTCATCTGGGAGCATGGCTCCAGCCGGATGGACGGGATCGCCAAGGTGATCATCGAGGAGATCGAGGCGGAATCGCCCGAATTCATCTTCGCGCTGGCGGGCAAGCGCAGCAAACTGGTCGATCTGTTCTTTCTGGCCAGAAGCCTGTCCCGCTCGATCGGCCATCCCGACGTCCTGGCGACGGCTTGATGGTACCTCCCCGTCCTCCCGGCCCCCCGGCCAGGGACGCCGGCGGGGCGGCCTGGACCGCCACGTCAGGGTGCCTCCGGACGATGCTGCAACCGAAATATTGCACAGCGGGATATGGCCGCATTATCCTAATTTCATTTCGCGATTTGGTCTGTAGGCCCGAGTTGGGGTATGCTGATCGGTGCGTCGACGGGCGCGAATGAGACGTCGGGAGCCGGTCTGGGACACCACCGACAGCAGGGCTGCATCCAATGATGACCTTACCGAAGCTGGCCGCGGAGTCCCTGGAGAAGTTGCTGGGCTCGTTCATGCGCCGCCGCTTCGACGAGGGCTCCGCCAGCATTGTCGAGAGCGCCACAAGGACGGCGATGGAGTGCATCGGCAACAGCGATGCGCTCTACCACAATATCGAGCACACCATGCTGGTGACGCTCGCGGGGTATTCGATCCTGAGCGGCCGCTATCTGCACACCCATCTGTCGGCGGACGACTACGTCCATGTGCTGATCGGCTGCCTCGCCCATGATATCGGTTATGTCCGCGGCCTGTTCGAGGAGGACGACGCCGATGGGTTCCTCGTCGATGCCGCCGGCACCAAGGTGTCGCTGCCGCGCGGTGCGTCGGATGCGAGCCTGATGCTGTATCACGTTGATCGTTCCAAGCTCTACGTGACGCGCCGGTTGCGGCACATTCCAGGTCTGGATCCGGAGCGGATCGCCCGCGCCATCGAGGGGACGAGGTTTCCGGCCCGCGAGGGCCAGGAATACGACACCGACGCCTCGATCCTGCGCGCCGCCGATTTCATCGGACAGCTCGGCGATCCCAACTATCTGCGCAAGGCGAATGCGCTCTATTACGAGTTCGAGGAGGTCGGCATGAACCGGCAGCTCGGCTACGATTCGCCCGCCGACATCGTCAACCGCTACCCGCAATTCTACTGGAACAGCGTCGCACCCCACATCCAGACCGAGATCGGCTATCTCAACAAGACCGAGATCGGCCGGCAGTGGATCGCCAATCTCTACAGCAATGTGTTCCGCGCCGAGCGCGACATCTCGCTGTCCGGCCCGCAGAAATAACAATAATGAAAAGCTATGTCAGGGCGGCGCTGTTCGTCGTCATCGTGGTCGGAATCGGCTTTGCGATCGGAAGCTCGAACCTGCCGGGCGGCTGGTATGCCGGGCTGAACAAGCCACCGTTCAATCCGCCGAACTGGATCTTCGCGCCGGTCTGGTCGATCGTCTATGTGCTGATCGCACTCGCTGGCGCCCGGACTTTCGAGCGCGCGCCGCGCGGGCCGGCCATGCTGCTGTGGGCCGCGCAGATGCTGCTGAACTTCGCATGGTCGCCGGTCTTCTTCACCTGGCATCGCACCGGCGTGGCGCTGATCATCATCGTGGCGATGCTGGTCACGATCGCGGGGTTCATTCGCGACCGTTGGCAGGCCGACCGGACCGCGGCCCTGCTGTTCGCGCCCTACCTCGCCTGGGTCGCCTTCGCGACCCTGCTCAATGCCAGCATCTTCATGCTCAACTGAAGCGGTCAGCGCATCGCCTCGACGAGGCCGGCGGCCTGCCGCCGGATCGCGCGCAGCTCGGCGGGATCCTTGCGGTCCAGATTGACATACTGGTTGTTCATTCGGCCGTTGGCGGCGAAACGCTTGCGATGCCTGTCGAGGAAATTCCAGTAGAGCGTGGTGAAGGGGCAGGCATCGTCGCCGACCGCCTTCTTCGGATCGAAGCGGCAATGCCGGCAATGATCGCTCATGCGGCTGATGTAATTGCCTGATGCGGCGTAGGGCTTGGTGCCGACGACGCCGCCGTCGCCATGCTGGCTCATGCCGAGCGTGTTCGGCAGCGAGACCCAGTCCACGGCGTCCCAGAACATCGACATGTGCCAGCGGTGCACGTCGTATGGCCGCACGCCGAGCAGCAACGCGAACAGGCCGAGCACCATCAGCCGCTCGATGTGGTGGGCATAGGCGTGATCGATGGTGTGGCCGATGGCTTCGGCGAGACAGCGCATCTCGGTCTCGCCGGTCCAGTAGAATCCGGGCATCGGCAGCTCGGCGCCGAGCGCGTTCTCCTCGGCATAATGCGGCATGCGCTGCCAGTAGATGCCGCGGACGAATTCACGCCAGCCGATGATCTGCCGGGTGAAGCCCTCCAGCGCGTTCAAGGGCGCGGACGTGTTGCCCAGCGCGGCCTCGACGACTTCCATCGGGCGCAGCAGATGCAGATTGAGCGGCCCCGACAGGACCGAATGGTAGAGGAACGGCTCGCCTGACAGCATCGCATCCTGATAGGTGCCGAACAGCGCGAGGCGGTGCGCGACGAAATCCTTCAGCTGCGCCAGCGCCTGGGCGCGCGTGACCGGCAGGTCGAAGCCGTCGAGCTTGCCCGGACTGTCGGCAAAGCGCCGGGCAACCAGCCGGAGCACCTCCTCGGTGATCGCGTCCGGCGGGCAGGCGAGGCGTGGCGGGATGGCCGGGCTGGTCTTGCCGAAGGACTTGCGGTTGTCCGCGTCGAAATTCCAGGCGCCGCCGACCGGCTGCCCGGTCCGCTCCATCAGCAGGCCGGTCTTGCGCCGCATGGCGCGGTAGAAGGTTTCCATGATGGGGCGGGGATGGCGTTCGGTGAACGCGGCGAACTCCTCGCGCGAGCAGAGGAAATGCCGGTCGCCGCGGATCTGCGGCGGCTCGGCCAGGCGGCGCAGCTTTTCGAGAACGCGCCAATCGCCCGGTTCGAGCGCAATGGTGGCCTCGGGGCGGAACTGGCGCTGCGCGCGTGCGATCTCGGTTTCGAAATGCCCGGTGTTGCCGGGCGCGTCCAGCTCCACATAATGGACCCGGCGCCCGCGCGAGATCAGCTCGTCCCGGAAGTGACGCATCGCGGACAGGAAATAGGCGATGCGCTTCTTGTGCTGGGGGATGTAGCTGGTTTCCTCCAGCACCTCCATCTGAAGCACGACGTCCCGCTCGGGATCGAAGCCGTCGAAGGCGGCGCTGTCGGCATCGAGCTGATCGCCGAGCACGAGCACCAGATGGCGGATGTTCTCCGCCGCACCGGATCGGCTCACGACAGGCTCAAGGACGCGGCTGCGGCGCGACCACGCTCGCGGTGCAGGCAAGGCACTCCGCGCGCACATTGGCGATCGTGCGATGCAGCCAGGTCTTGATGGTGCCGACCGGCACGCCGAAGCGCTCCGACAGGCTCGCCCGGCTTTCGCCTTCGAGATAGGCCAGCGACAGCAGATGGCGGCGGTCCTGCGGCAGCCTTTCGATGACGCCGGCCGCGATCGGCTGGACCAGATCGTAGTCGAAATCGTCGGCGTCCTGCCCGCCGCCATCGGGGACGGAGAGGGCTTCGTCCAGTTCTGCCGTTGGCAGCTGCTTCAGCCGCAGCGCGTCGATCACGGTGTTGCGCATGATGGCGCACATCCAGGTGATGGGCGAAGCGCGGCGGGGGTCGAAGCTCGCGGCGTGGTTCCAGATCTTGAGATAGGCGTCCTGCAGCAGATCATCGAGATCGACGATCGTCGGCGAGACCGTCAACGCGGTCTTGCGCAACTTGTTGCGCGTCGCGGCATGAAGCTGTGCGAAGGCCTTCTGGTCGCCGCGCCCGGCGCGCTGGAGCAGCACGCCCAATCGCTCGATGGCCGGATCCTTGTGAACGGCGCGACCGCAGCTCATTCGTTGACTCCCGTATCAATCAGGAAGGAAACGATGGCTGCGAGGCGCCGGATCACCTCGCTCGATGTCAGGTGGCGATCAGAGCCGGACGAACGGCGAAATCAGGCGGCCGAGCATGCCATGCAGCTTGAGGTCGCCGCTCATCGCGACGAGGCACAGGCACGGTTCCTCCGGTCCCACGATCGGCTGATGGTCGACGTCGCCGTCGCCGAAATCGAAATCTCCGGGACCGTATTTGCCGCCCTCGTGGCTGAAGCTGCCCTTCAGCACGCAGGTGAGCTCGGTGCCGGAATGCGAATGTTCCAGCATCCGCGCACCGGGCGCCGACCACAGCAGGAAGGCGCGCGACTCGCCCGTTCCCGGCAGGATGATCGGCTGCATCTTCAGGCCGGGCGCCACGCGGCGCTGCTTGCCGAACCGGAAGCGGCGCAGGATCTCGGGCAGGTCGTCGTCCGGAAGATGATCGTCCGGCAGCTCTTGCGCAGGCAGAGCCTCCGCGCGCGGCGCGATCGGCGTCTCGTCCACCTTCGCCATGATCGCGGCAAAGGCATCGGCCTTCATTGCGACCGGCGCGGTGTCCTCGAGCGCGACCCCGGCGAGATGTTCCAGCGCGCCGGTGAACCGGCGGCAGGCCGGGCATTGCGAAACATGCACGGACACCACGAGATGATCGGCCTCGTCGAGGCGTCCGGTGGCGAAATCGGCGAGGAGTTCCTCCGGCGGGTGATGGCTGATGCTCATGTCGGTTCGTCCAGAAGATCTCGCAGTCGGTTCATGGCAAGTCGGATACGCGATTTGACGGTGCCCAGCGGAATGCCGAGGGTCTCGGCGATCTCGGCATGCGGTCGTTCCTCGATAAACGACATCCGGACCACCCTGGATTGCTCGTCGGACAGCTTAAGTAGCGCTGCCGACACGCGGGAGACGTCGTCGCGCCGCGACATGATGATCTCGGGCGAGTCCGCGATCTCCTCGGCCTCGTCGGTGATGACGGGCTGATCGGCGCGGGCCTGCCTGATCGCACGCCGGGCGGCGTCGATCCGCAGATTGCGCGCGATCGTGAAAATCCATGCGGCCGCGCCGGCGGTGGTCGGATCGAATTGCGCCGCCTTGCGCCAGACAGCAAGCAGCGTGTTCTGCGCAATCTCCTCCGCAACGTCGGCGTCCGTCCCGGTTTTCATCAGGAGGCCCTTCACGCGCGGAGCAAAATGCTCGAACAGAAGCTTGAACGCCTCGCGATCGCCTTGCGACGCCACGCGTCCGATCAATTCAGCCCATTCCACCGTCGCCTTGGGCCTTTCACCTGTAACCCGTTGGAACCGGATCCAGGGGCGGGCTGGCGGGGAGCGTCTGCTCCGGACAGGCCTGCTAAGGGCTGGAAGACCGGCGTTCATGAAGCCTCGGGTGATATCTCAGGCACGGGAACGATGCCCTTTGCCGGTCGGATCACCTCGGTTCGTATCTTTTCTTTTTAGGTGCTCAACTGCCTCGCCACAAGCGCGGTTCCCGTTATCGCCGATCCGGCGCGGCCCGCTTAGCCATTTTTCACGCTGCCACGGGTTTGTTCAGGCCGTAGTCCGGCCGGGGCCGGGGGCCTAACGGCGGCTTAAGGGCTTAGGTGGCTTGATACCGGCCTGCACCTTCTCGTCCGGCCGGCGTTCGCGCTTTCCTAACCATGCGCGGACCGGCCCAGACCCGTTCTCAAACCCGATCCGTAGCTCGTCTTCGGGAGACCTGATTCGATGTGGCAAGCTCTGACCTGCCTGCCCGGGCAGCATGATTGGCGTTACGTGGTGGCCGCGGCACTCGTCTGCGTGCTGGGGTCGGTGCTGTCCATGCGGCTCTTGGCCCGGGTTCGCCGCAACACCGGCGCGCGGCGGCTGCATCTGTTGTTCCTGTCGGGCCTGGTGGCGGGCGGCACGGTCTGGACCACGCATTTCGCGGCCATGCTCGGCTACGAGGCGCCGCTCGCGCGGGCGTTCGAGCCGGGGCCCACCTTCGCCTCGCTGCTCATCGCCATGGGCTTTGCGTGGGTGGGCTTCTTCATCACCGGCTGGAGTCGGCTCGGACCGGGCGTCGAGGCCGGCGGCATCATCTTCGGGCTCGGCATCGCGGCGATGCATTACACCGGCATGACCGGCTTCCAGGTTCCGGGCGTGCTGGGCTGGAATGGGTCGCTCGTGGTCGTGTCGGTGCTGCTCGCGGCCGGCTTGGGCGCCGTCGCGGCCAACCGCATCGCGCGGCCGGTCACGCGCTTCTGCAAATATGGCGGCGCGCTGGCGATGATCCTGGCGATCGTCGCGCTGCATTTCACCGGCATGGCCGCGGTGACGGTCTATCCGGTGTTCGACATCGCGGTGCCGCCGCAGACCCTCTCCGACAGCTTCATGCTGGTCAGCATCGTCGTCGGCATCAGCCTGATGATGGCGATGGGGGCGTCCGCCTATGCGATCGACCTGCAGGCCGCCAACGAGGCGACCGAAAACTACAAGCACCTGGCGCTGCACGACCCGCTGACCGGTTTGCCGAACCGCAACGGTCTCGGCCAGCGCCTGAACGATCTCCTGGCCAAACAGGTCGACGCCACGGCCCGTATCGTCGTGCTGGCGATCGATCTCGACCGCTTCAAAGACATCAACGACGTCCACGGTCACATCGGCGGCGATCATCTGCTGCAGCAGATCGCCCGGCGCATCGCCGGCGCGTTGCAGCCGGGCGAGTTCCTGGCCCGCACCGGCGGCGATGAATTCGTCGCGGTGAAGAGCGACGCCTTCGCGCGCGGCGAAGCCGTCAAATTCGCCGAGCGCCTGCGCGCCGTGGTTCTGGCGCCGGTGGAATGGCAGCATCAGACGCTGGCGGTCGGTTGCAGCATCGGCGTCGCCATGTGCCCCGAACATGGACCCAGCGCCGACCTCCTGATCCACCGCGCCGATCTGGCGATGTACCGCGCCAAGAATCTCGGCCGCGGCAAGATCTGCACCTTCGAGCCGTCGATGGACGAAGCCAGCCGCATCCGTGCCGAACTCGCCATCGACCTCAAGCGCGCGCTCGCCGGCAACGAGCTCGAACTGCACTACCAGGTGCAGAACGACACGCAGACCGGCCGCATCGTCGGGTTCGAGGCGCTGATCCGCTGGAACCATCCGCAGAAGGGCCGCATCCCGCCCGACGCCTTCATTCCCATCGCTGAGGAGACCGGCCTGATCCTGGAGATCGGCGACTGGGTGATCCGCACCGCCTGCATCACGGCGGCGCGCTGGCGCCATCCGTTCAAGGTCGCGGTGAACGTCGCGCCGATGCAGCTCAATCACGAACTGCCGCGGCGGGTCGCCGACATCCTCAGGCAGACCGGCCTGGCGCCGTCGCGGCTCGAGATCGAACTGACCGAGAGCGGCATCATCGCCGATCGCCAGCATGCCCTTCAGGTGGTGCTCGCGCTGAAGGCGATCGGCGTCACGGTGGCGATGGACGATTTCGGCACCGGCTATTCCTCGCTCTCGACGCTGCAGGCCTTTCCGTTCGACAAGATCAAGGTCGACAAGAGCTTCATCCAGGCGGTCGAGACCAGCGCGCATGCCGCAGCCATCGTCAAGGCGACGCTGCTGCTGGGGCGCAGCCTCAACATTCCGGTGCTCGCCGAAGGCGTCGAGACCACGCGCCATCTCGATTTCCTGCGCGACGAGGGCTGCAACAGCGTGCAGGGCTATCTGTTCGGGCGGCCGATGCCGGTCGACGTCGTCAACCGCATGATCCTCGATTGCGGGGATGAGATCGATGGCGCGGGGACAGAGAACCACGCCTCGGCGGCGGCCTGAACCGCGGGCTCACACCTCGCGGCCATGCTGCGTCCACAGCGCGTAGACGCTGTCCCAGTCCGGCACCTCGTCGCAGGCATGGCCGAACACCCGGCCGGTTCCGAGATTGCGGAAGCCGCGCATGGCCTTGAGATGCGCGCCGCTGGTGACATAGGCGCGCATGCTGGCGAGGTCCGACCAGGCCGTCATGGTGTGATAGACCCCGTCGACCATCCTCGCCGTCGTCAGCAGGTTTCCCGGAGCGCGGCGCGCCTGCCTCAGCGACCGCATGGTCCGCCACCAGAACGGCGGCAGCTGCAGCAGGCCCTTCGGGCGAAATCCCGTCATCGACACGTAGAGCATCCCGGCCTCGCGATTGTTTGCATCTGCGCAAACGACCGCCGCGTGGCTGTAGATTGCCGGTCGCGTCCGAATTAGGCTGCGCCTGCCAGCAAGGACGCGCCGCATGCAACACAAGACCGTGACCACCGACATCCTCGACATCGCCTATCGCGACTACGGCGCGCCGGACGGCTGGCCCTGCATCATGGGTCACGGTTTTCCCTACGACGTCCACGCCTATGCCGAGGCCGCGCCGATCCTCGCCGCGGCGGGCGCGCGCGTGCTGGTGCCCTGGCTGCGCGGTTATGGTCCGACCCGGTTCCGCGCGGCCGAGACGCTGCGTTCCGGCGAACAGGCCGCGCTCGGCGCCGACCTGCTCGCCTTCATGGATGCGCTCGGCATCGCGCGGGCGGTCCTGGGCGGCTATGACTGGGGCGGGCGCGCGGCCTGCGTCGTGTCGGTGCTGCATCCCGAACGCGTGGTCGGGCTCGTCTCCGGCAATTCCTACAACATCCAGAACATCGCGCGGTCCATGGAGCCGGCCTCGCCGCCGGAGGAGGCCGCGCTGTGGTATCAATATCTCTTCCACAACGAGCGCGGCCGCCGCGCGCTGGAGCGCAACCGGGCCGGCTTCGCCCGCCAGCTCTGGGCGATGTGGTCGCCGACATGGCGGTTCGACGACGCGACGTTCGAGACAAGCGCTGCGTCATTCGACAATCCTGATTTCGTCGATGTCGTGATCCACTCCTATCGCCACCGCTATGCGCTGGTCGCCGGCGATCCCGCTTATGCGGCCATCGAGGCGAGGCTCGCCGAACAGCCGCCGATCGGAGTTCCCACCATCGCGATCGACGGTGACAGCGATGGCGTCAATCCCGGTACCGCGCATCACGCGCCGAAATTCGCAGGGCCCTTCGAGCGCCGCGTCTTCAATGGCGCCGGTCACAATCTGCCCCAGGAGCGCCCGGCCGAATGGGCGCGGGCCGTGATCGATGTGCGCAGGCTCGCCGGAGACGCCTGAGGCACCGCCAGCCAACCAGCCTCTCGACGCAAGACCCTCATGCCGAACTCCGCCGATCCTGAAGCGCTGACAACAAGCAGCACGCCGCGCCTCGCCTGGTCGCGCGGACGATGATCACCGGGGAGAAACCATGAAAGCCGCTTTGGCCCTCGCTGCAGCGCTTGCTGCCTGTCTGTCCACGCCCGTCCTCGCGCAGAAATCCTACGGTCCCGGCGTCAGCGACACCGAGATCAAGATTGGCAACACCATGCCCTATAGCGGCCCGGCTTCGCCGCTCGGCATCACCGGGCGGGTGATCGCGGCCTATTTCGACGAGGTCAACGACAAGGGCGGCGTCAACGGCCGCAAGCTCAATCTGCTGTCGCTCGACGATGCCTTCTCGCCGCCGAAGACGATGGAAGCGGCGCGGCGGCTGGTGGAGGGCGACGGCGTCGCCTTCATCTTCGCGACCATGGGCACCGCGCCGAGCTCGGCGATCGCCAAATACCTCAACAGCAACAAGGTGCCGCAGCTGTTTCTGATCAGCTCCGCCTCGAAGTGGAACGATCCCGCCAATATGCCGTGGTCGATGGCGCTGCCCTGGGCGCCGAACTACACCAGCGAGGCCGCGATCGACGTCGCCTATGCCCGCGCCAAGAATCCCAATGCGCGCTTTGCGGTGCTCTACCAGAACGACGATGCCGGCAAGGAATATTATCGCGGCGTCAGGGAAGCGCTCGGCGCCGATGCGGACAAGGCGATCGCGATGGCCTCGAGCTTCGAGGTGGCCGATCCCACCGTCGATTCCCAGGTGCTGACGCTCGCCAACACCAAGGCCGACGTCTTCATGATCTATTCGGTGACGCCGCGCGCCTGCGCGCAGGCGATCCGCAAGGCGCACGAGGTCGGCTGGCAGCCGGTGCGCTTCCTCGCCTCCGGCTGCGCCAACAAGGCCACGGTGATGGTGCCGGCCGGTCTCGATGCCGGCAAGGGCGTGCTCTCGCTCGGCTCGCTCAAGCCGTTCGTCGCCGAACCGAAGAACGATCCGGCGATGAGCACCTATATCGACTTCATGAAGAAGCGCCTGCCCAACGCCGACATCAACAACGTGGCGGCGCTGTACGGCTACACCGTCGCCGAGGCGCTCGTGGTCCTGCTCAGGCAGTGCGGCGACAATCTCACGCGCGAGAACATCATGGCCCAGGCGGCCAATCTGAAGAACGTGCCGCTGTCGCTGCTGCTGCCCGGCATCACGCTCAACACCACGCCGCAGGATTTCCGCCCGATCAAGGACGGCTACATGCTGCAATTCGACGGCAACGACTGGGTGGTCGCGAGCGAACTCCTGAAGGGAACGTGAGGCCGAGGTCCTGGCCGCGCGATCGGTGCACCCTCTCCCCTTGCGGGAGAGGGTGGATGCGCGAAGCGCAGCCGGGTGAGGGGTCTCTCTCCTCACGACAGTCTCGTCGATCGAAAGAACCCCTCATCCGGCGCTTCGCGCCACCTTCTCCCACAAGGGGAGAAGGTCAGAGGAGACCACCATGCACTTCCAACACTCCGCCCGTTCGCTCGAATTGCAGGAGCGCGTCCGCCAGTTCATGGCGAGGCATGTCGAGCCGGTCGAGGAGCTCTATTACGAGCAGGTCAAGCCCGAGGCCACGCGCTACAGGACGCCGGCCGTCCTGCAGGACCTGAAGCGGCTGGCGAAGGAGCAGGGGCTCTGGAACCTGTTTCTCTCGGGCGAGCACGGCCCGGGCCTGACCAATCTCGACTACGCGCCCGTGAAGGAGATCATGGGCCGCGTGCTCTGGGCGCCGGAAGTGTTCAACTGCTCGGCGCCCGATGTCGGCAACATGGAGGTGCTGGCCAATTACGGCACCAGGGCGCAGCAGGAGCGCTGGCTGACCCCGCTGCTGGAGGGCCGCATCCGCTCCGGCTTCTCGATGACCGAGCCGCAGGTCGCCTCCAGCGATGCCACCAACATCCAGTGCGAGATCAGGCGCGACGGCGACGACTACGTCATCAACGGCCGCAAATGGTACACGTCGGGCGCGATGAACGAGGATTGCGAGATCCTGATCGTGATGGGCAAGACCGCCCCCGACCATCCCGACCGCCATCGCCAGCAGTCCATGATCCTGGTGCCGCGCGACACGCCCGGTGTCCGCATCGTGCGCGATATGCTCACCTTCGGCTATGACGACGCGCCGGTCGGACATCCCGAGATCGTCTACGAGAATGTCCGCGTGCCCGCCGACAACATCCTGCTCGGCGAGGGCCGCGGCTTCGAGATCGCGCAGGGACGTCTCGGCCCCGGCCGCATCCATCACTGCATGCGGCTGATCGGCTGCGCCCAGCGCGCGCTCGAACTGATGTGCCGGCGCGCGGTTGCGCGCACGGCGTTCGGCAGGCCGCTCGCCGAGCAGGGCTCGGTGCGCGAGGACATCGCCCACTCCTTCTGCGAGATCGCGCAGGCGCGTCTCCTCACGCTGCAGGCCGCCGACAAGATGGACCGCGAAGGCAACAAGGCCGCGCGCGACCTGATCGCCGCGGCCAAGATCGTGGTGCCCAGCATGGCGGCCCGCGTCATCGACCGCGCCATCCAGATCCACGGCGCCGCCGGCGTCTCGCAGGACACGTTCCTCGCGCGCGCCTATGTCTACGCCCGCTTCATCCGCATCGGCGACGGACCCGACCAGGTGCATCTGACCGCCCTCGGCAAGGAGCTGATCAAGCGCGGCGGGGTGATGGAGTAGGCGATCGGCATGTCCGGTCGCACGAAAAAAAGGTCATTTGCTGCGCGCAAGCAAGACAGGCTTGATGTCGTTCACGATGCAATCATCCGACCGGGTTGAAGGTCGCGAATAAAGGTCGCACTTCGACCGTTGGCAGGATGGATCGGGCAAGCGCGCGAGCCATCCTGACAAGCGGATCGAAGCAAGGACCACAGCCGTCATGAGCGGTGGCTCGGACGGCCGGTCGCCGGCCTCAGCGGAACAGTTCTGTGTTGTTGGCCTTGTTGCTGTTCGCGATGGCGAGGGAGTCCACGGCGATCCCCGTCTGGGTCTGCACTGCCTTGGCTTTCGCGACGCTCTGCTCCGCTTTGCCGCTGGTGGTCGGGATGGTGGGTCCGGCATTGACATCCGCGAGCGACTTTACGAAGTTCTCTTGCGACTCCAGCCTGCTCTTGGTGGTCCCATTCGCGACCTTCGCCTTGCTCTGCGCGGCGCTCTTCGCTGTGGCCCCGACGTCCTGCTTGACCTTTGCAGGATTCACATTCGCGAGCGACTGCGAAGGGCCCTTTGATGACTCCAGCTTGGTCTTGGCTGCGGAGATCGTCTCCGTCGCGTTGCCCTGGGCCGTCTGCTTCGCGACCTGCGCCTTGCTCTGCACGGCGCTCACCGCGTTCTTCGCTTTGCCCTGGCCCATCTGGCTCTCCAGCGCGCCGCCGTGATTCAGCCCGACGATGGTCTTGGCTGCAGTGGCCTGTGCGCTGGTCGATGTGGCGATCGCTTCGGCGGCTTCGCCACCGCCGATATGGGCGTGGCCCATCGGGCCGGCGACGGCCGGCAGTGCGGCGACCGAGAGAAGACCGAGCGTGATGGCGGTGAGCTTGAACTGACGCATGATATTCCACCCTGAATGGGACTGCAGGGCCGTGACACCATTGTCTTTCGCTCCCTGCAGGCGGGGCCGGACGCTAGGGAACAAGGTTTAAGCGGAACCCAAAATCGCGGGCGGCGCCGATCGTGATTGCCGAACAAGCTTAGCCGGAGGCTTGCCGGCGGCATCATGTTTGACGTCTCACGTTAACGGGCGCTTTAGCATGCGCTGTCGTCCAGGGCCTCTACGGCGCGATGAACGGCGTGACCGGGGCATACCAGCTCGCTGATGGATTTCTGGGGTGGCAATTTCCTGTTCACGGCCAGTACGCCCAACCCGTCGGTCGGCATCGTGTCCTACGAGGCCAAGCTCGACCCGCATCTCTGGCTGCGCAATGGGGTCGCACGCCTTTGCCAGCTACATCACCGCGGGCGCCTGTCGCCGCGCCTGGCCTGGAGCTGAGCAAGCAGGGCGGCGCGGCGGGGCAGGGCGCTTCTGCCGGCAGGCCGGCATCGCACGGACCTGCGCTGCGGGCGCTCCGAAGCTCGTTTGAAACCTGGGCCGTCGCGGATCTCCCCGTCTCGGACCAGGTCCGCCGGCGCGGTTCAATGCGAAGGAGGCCCCGGTAGGACAATCGTAACGGGTGACGGGCAAAACTGCCGCCGATCACACCATCGCAGGTTCCCGCAGGTGAACGAGAGCACATTGTCTTCGTCTGCGGAGCGCAAGCCGTGTCTGCTGTCGAACACCTCTTCGGCCGACGAGGCCGGCCAGCGCCTCAACTGGGGCGTGGTGGCGCTGATCCTCCTCGTGACCTTCGCCGTCCAGATTCCCGTCGTTCTCAACGCCGATCTCGGCTGGCTCCTCACCCTCAACGAAAAGATCCTGGACGGGGGCAGACTCGGCGTCGATATCTTCGAACTGAATCCGCCACTGTCGGTCTTCATGTACATGCCGGCGGCATGGCTGGGCCGGATCACGGGCATCGCGCCCGAATGGATCGTGATCGCGATGGTGCTGGTGGAGATCGCCGCCGCGCTGGCCGTGATCGACCGTGCCGGCGCCTCGGCAGGGCTGGATGTGTGGGAGCGGCGTCTGTGGCTCCTGTCTTTCGCCGTCCTGTTCGCGATCCTGCCTGGCGCCGTCTTCGGCCAGCGCGAACACATCGCCGTCGTCGCGCTCACGCCGTTCGTCGCCGTCACGGCGCTGCGCTGGCGCGGGCTCGATCCCGGCCGGGTGGCGATCCTCGCAGGCGCAGGTGCGGGGCTGGCGATGGGCATCAAGCCCTTCTTCGCTCTGGCGGCGGGCCTTCCGATCCTCTGCACCGCGGTTGGCCGCCGCTCCTTCCAGCCGCTGTTCACCTGCGAGGTGTGGACCGCTGCGCTCGTCGCGATCGGCTACGGGGCGGTGATCGTCGTTGTCTTTCCGGCCTATCTCTCCCTTTACGCCCCGATGGTCGCCGAGGCCTATCTGCCGATCAGACGGGATCTGTGGGCGCTGATACCTGTTCCGATTGGCGTGCTCGGCGCGTCGTTCGGATTCCTGCGCCTGCTCGATCCGCAGAATTTCAAACCCGGCAGTGCCGCGATTCCCTGGCTGGCCGCGGCGGTCGGTGGCGCGGCGAGCTACCTGCTGCAGGGCAAGGGATGGCCCTACATGGCTTTCGCGCTGTGTCTGTTTGCGATCGCGGCACCGCTGCTCCAGGTTCGTGCCGGGGCATGGCGGCCGCCGATCGCGATCGGCGGCGTTGCGATGGTCATTGCCATCGGGCTCTTTCTGTCGTCGCCCGCTCCGGGATTTCCGCCGCTGGCGGCGCGGGTGCAGGCCCATGTGAAGCATCCGCGGCTGCTCACCATCGCCGATCACGTCGGCCTCGGGCATCCGCTGGTTCGTCAGATCGGCGGCGTCTGGGTCGGCAGTTCCTGCGTGCAATTGCTGTCGGCAGGTGCGATTCTGCGTCTGAACGGTTCGCAGCCCGCTCAGAACGAACAGGAAAGGCTCGCCGGCATTGTCGATTTCGAACGGCGGCATCTCTTGGCAGATATCCGCAGCGGCCGCCCCGACATCATCCTCGTGGATACCATGCTGCTGAGCTTGTCCCCGTTCGACTGGCTGGCCTGGGCCAATGCCGACCCGGAGCTGCGCCAGGAATTGAGCCGCTACCGCGAGGTCGAGACCGTTGGTCGCGTCCGCATCTTCGTCGATCAGGCCGTCATGTAGGGATGACGACGGAGAGACGATGCGAGCAGGGGGGCCTGTCGATCCCGTTCGCCCTGAAACCTCGTGCATGCGCGATGCCGGAAGATTTGCTAGTCTCCCATCCCGCGGCTGACGAGCGCTCACGGCGCCAGCGAACCGGCGAAGGGGCAGCATGTTGGACAACACGGCCTTGTTCGCCATCACCCTCGTGCTGCTGCCCATGTTCTATCTGCTGCTCGCTGCGCCGGCCTTCCTGCTGGTTCGCTTGAATGTGACGCCAATCGCCCGGCTGCTTCGCGGGATGTTCGACAGCTACTTCATCGTGCTGGCGCTGGCGGGCGCGGTCGGACTTGTTGCCGTCGCGACCGCCGGGCGCCTTGCCCTGGTTGCCGGCTTTGCATTGCTCACGGCGCTGGCCATGGCATCGCGTCGCCTGTTCCTGCAACGGGCTCAATTCGACATCGACCAGGATACGATCGATGACGATATCGCGCGTCGGCTGAGACGCCTGCACTGGAGCGGCATGCTGAGCAATGCGGCATTGCTGGCCACGGTCCTGCTCTGTCTTCCGTTGATCGTGGCGCCCGTCTGAGGACCTGGCGTTCCCTCGCAATCTGTGTCTTGCCCGTTGCGTCCAGGCTCGATGCGCCCAATTTCGGCGGGGCCTGTCGAAACCCGGTCGTGCCGGCATTGCATTCACCGCCCATCGTAACCACCTCATGGTTGCGGCATTGCCAATTCGCGGTCGGGCCGGCACGACTCAATCCGGCTTCCCACGCGGGTGGGGAAGGGCAATGCGCATGAAGATTCGTGTCGGCTTCGAGATGGTCTACGACTTCGCGCAGGTCACGCCATTGATCGCGGTGGTCGGCACGCATTTCACCCGGGCCTCCGACATCATCGTGCCGGATTATCTCGTCACCGAGCCCTCGGTTCCGATCACGCCCTACCGCGACAATTTCGGAAACTGGTGCAGCCGGATCGTGGCGCCCGCGGGCCGCATGCGCCTCTCCGCCGACGGCACGGTGCGCGATTCCGGCCTGCCGGACGTCGTGGTGCCCTCCGCCGCGCAACACGCGGTCGAGGATCTTCCGGCCGACACCATCGTCTATCTGCTCGGCAGCCGCTATTGCGAGACAGACCGGCTGTCCGACATCGCCTGGAAACTGTTCGAGACCACCGCGCCGGGATGGCCTCGGGTGCAGGCGATCTGCGATTTCGTGCACCATCACATCGCCTTCGGCTACGAACACGCGCGGCCGACCATGACGGCGTGGGAGGTCTTCAACGAAGGCAAGGGCGTCTGCCGCGACTACGCCCATCTGGCCGTCACGTTCTGTCGCTGCATGAACATTCCGGCCCGCTACTGCACCGGCTATCTCGGCGACATCGGCATTCCGCCGCCTCATGCTCCCGGCGACTTCGCGGGCTGGTTCGAGGCCTATCTCGGCGGCCGCTGGTACACCTTCGATGCCCGCAACAACACGCCGCGCATCGGCCGTGTCCTGATCGCGCAGGGCCGTGATGCCGCCGATGTTCCCATCACCCAGACGTTCGGACCCAGCGAGCTGATCAGCTTCAGGGTCTGGACCGATGAAGTCGTGTGACCGCGCCGGCGGTCGCATCGAGGCAACGCACCAGATTGACCTCGCTATTGGGCGACGGCCCTGCTAGACAGTCTGCATCACCGCGCGCTCCATGGCTGTTATCGGTGACTGAGAGCGTCGCGCTCCCGCCTCCCACCGGAAGAAGGCGGTCATGTCCAATCCCGCAAAGTTCGATTTTCGCGAGTGGCTCGTGCCGCCCTTGCTGGTGCCGGTCTTCCTCGTGCTGCTGATCGCGGCTGCGGCCTTCCTGCAGCGCTAGATCCGTTTCGGCCGGCATGCGCCATCGCAATGGCCGCACGCCACACCAGCCACGGCAAGGCTGCGCAACATACAAGGCTGCGCAACATAAGGAGTCTCACATGGCCAATACTGCAACCGTCAGGGATGCCTACGGGATGCCGGCAGTCTTCGTCGGATCGAAGACGGGACGCGAGGATGCGCCGTTCGTTTTCGTCAGGGTCGGCGACGAGGAGCGGCGGATGCGCTGGTCCGAATGGGACGCGCTGCCGCCCTGGACCGGCGAGCGTCCGTCCCGCGCGAGCAAGGCCAAATGACGATGGGATGTGCCCTGCCTCGTATTGGCGCCTGGGCCGCAGCACCCCTGTGCGTCCTGGCGCTCGTTGCGGCAACGCCGGCGGCCTTTGCGATCGAGCCGAACTGCCGCGCGATCGAAAGCACCAGTGCGCGCCTGTCCTGCTACGACGCCGCGTTTCCGCCGAAGGCGCCCAAAGCGACCGGCCTGGAGCCGACGTCGCCCTACAAGGATCCCTATCTGGCGGAGGAAGCCAGGACCACGGCGAAGCTGAAGAGCATCTGCCGTGGTTGCTGAATGACGTGAGGCCGAGGCCGGAGCAGATCGGGCCGGCTGCCGCTCGTCGTTCGGCAGCCGACTGACCTTGCTCGGGTGTCGGCGCTATTTCGCCGTGGCAACGGCCTGCTGCTTCGCCGCGGCAACGGTCTGCTGCGCCTTGGCGCTGGCGTCGGCGCGCTTGGCCCTCGCCTGGTTGGCGGCGTTCTGCGCGGCCGCCTTGGTCGATGGGCTCACCGTGATCGGCGTCGCACCGCCGATCGATTGATAGAATTGCTTGCCACTGTCGGCTGCCGTCGTCGCCTTGACGGCGACCGAATTCAGCATCTCGGCCTGCACCGCGCCGGCAGCGCGGCCGGCCGGGCCGGCCATGGCGGCGACGGAACTCGTGAGGCTGAGGCCGAGCGCGAGGGCGGTCAGTTTCATCGTTGGCTTCATCCGATATTTCTTCCGGGTTGAACGTGGTGAATAAGGGCGCGCCTCGCAGGACGGCTCGGGGCGGGGCTGCGAGCCGTCTTGCTCACAGGAGCGGGAGCACCGTGCTCCGATCGTGCCGCGCGGATGCCCGGCGGGACGACAGCACGAGATCGGGAGCCCTAGCGGAAGAGCTTTGCGCCCGTATAGGTGCTGCTGTTGGCGAGGGAGAGCGATTCTCCAGCGATCCCTGCCTGGGATTGTGCTGCCTTGGCCTTCGCGCTGGCCGTTTCGGCCTTCGAACCTGCAGCCGCACGGATCGCCGGGGCGTTCGCCTTGGCCGTGCTGGCGATCGCCTGCTGCGACGAGAGCCGGGTGGATTGCGGGCTGGATGCCTCGGCCTTGATCTTCTGGCCGGCCGCGGTCACGGCCTTGGAGGCAGAACTCGCCTTGGCCATGGCTTCCCCGTTGCCACGGCCGGAGGCCTCGGCGGCCTGCATGGCGGCGCCGCCGTTGAAATGGCCGGCGGGACCGGCGAGGGCGGGCAGGGCGGTGACGGACAGCACACTGATCAGGGCCGCGGTCTTCATGTAACGCATGTGAATCATTCCAGGTCGCGTTGACTGGCAGGCGGCATCGGGGACGTCATTGTCTCCGCGCTCTGCACACGACCGGAACCTAGGGTTCCCGGCCTTAAACGATTCGAAAAATCGCAGCGAACGTCCAGGACATCGCGAAGCATCCTTAGCCAGAGGCTGGCCGCCAGCGTCGGCTTTTAAGCGTCACGGCAAGACACGATTCAGCATTCGACAGGCTGGAAGCCCCGGGGCGCAGGCCCTGAGCGTCCCGGAACCGGGGACGTGGACGAATCGGTTCCATCTCTCTTATCGTCCGCCCGCGACCGGGCGTCCGGTCGGGCAGCAACGTGAGTTCAGCGGCGGACTCACCGGAGGAATTTGATGAAACGGCGGACCTGCATCTCAAATGGGCTGCTGGTCGCGGCGATGGTTCTGATGTCCGCCAGTCTGGCATCGGCTCAGAGCGGTGCCGGTGAGACGCGAAGCTGCGCCGACATCTTCTTCAACGACGAGAGCCCGGCGAGGCCGAGAGGTCTCCGCCTCGACCTGCCCAATGCATGCGTCCGGTTCACCGGCGAGATCAACAACAATTTCCAGCAGGATCTGTCGACCCCCGAGGGCCGTGCATCGGCCCATTCCGGGCAGGGATCGACGACGCCGAAGTCGATCGACACCACGATCGGGTATCTCAATGTCGATACCAAGAGCATCACCCGGCTGGGCGACCTCACCACCAACATGCAGGTTCAATGGCTGAAGGCCACCAATGACGGGACCGATCTCGGGACCGCCACCATCCAGAGCCTCTACGGGTCGATGAACGGTGTGACGGCGGGTTACACCAGTTCGCTGATGAATTTCTGGGGCGGAGACTTCCTGTTCACTGCGAGCACGCCGAACATCTCCGTCGGGATCGTCTCCTATGAGGCGCCGCTCAACGAGAATTTCCGGATCGCCGCAGCCGTGGAGTCCGGGCTGCCGTCATCGCAGCAGACCTCGCTCGGCATCGCATCGCTGAACCTCCAATCGCCCACCGTGACCGGCCGCTTGCGCTATTTCGGTGACGACGGCCTCGTCCTGCATCTGTCGGGCGTGGTCCGGCAGGCGGAGTTTCCGGCCAATACGACGTCCCCCTTGTTCTCGTCCTCGGCCGCGACACGAACCGGCTGGGCGCCGAGTTTTGGCGCGTCCGTGCCGCTGCGCTTCCTCGGCCAGGGCGACGTGTTCAGCATGCAGGCGACCTACGCCGTCAACGCCTTGCAGGTGCTGGGCACCAAGGCCGACATCGGCCGGCTCGAAAGCATTCTTCCCTCGACCGGACCCACCAGCGGATGGAGCGTGGTGGGGTCGCTCCACCACGTCTGGAGCAGCCAGTTCCAGTCGAACGCTTTTGCCAGCTACATCTCCGCCGGAGCGGATCTGATCGGCACGCGCCCGGCGGTGCATACGACACGCCTCGACGCCAACATCTACTGGTTTCCGGTCGAACAATTGCGTCTGGGTGCGGAGATCGGATGGGTCCGGACCGAGCTCGCGGCCAATGGCGCGGAGGGACTTCTGTCGGGCGTCAGCGGGACCGCCTTGGTCGGCTATCTCAGCGCCAAGCTGCGCTTCTGAGCGGCGCCGGCTGCCGTGGCAGTCGCGAGGCCTCTCGCGGGCCGAGGGAGGGCGAGCCGCCGCCGGGCCGTTGTGCCAGCGTGCCATCCTGCCAGTGTTTTGCCCGACGGGTCAATCCGTCTTCGCAAAATCCGTAAGACGAGGAGCGGCGGCGTCAGGCTCCTGAAAACATTGACCCCGTTCCTTTGCATGGGGTTGTTTTCGGAAAGCCTGTCGCCTGCCGGGGCGGGCAGACGTCCTAGCCGGTTCGCGCGAGATGGCTGTCGGGGGTCCCCGAGCGCAGGTTCAGGAAGAACTTCTCCACCTCCTGCGACAGCGTCTCCGCGGTCGAGGTCAGGCTGCTGGCGGCGGTCAGGACCGAGGCCGCCGCCGTGTCGGTCTCGCCGATCGCGTCGCGCAGCGAGGTGATGTTGTCGACCAGCGTCTCGTTGCCGTGGGCCGCCGATTGCGCGTTGGAGGAGATCTCGCGCGTGGCGGCGTCCTGCTGCTGCACCGCGCCGGCGATCGCCGTGGTGACGTCGTTGATCTCGCGCACCGCGCCGCCGATCTCGCGCACGGCATCGACCGCGTTGCGGGTCGAGGCCTGGATCATGGTGATGTTCTCGCTGATCTCGGTGGTGGCCTTGGCGGTCTGGCCGGCGAGCGCCTTCACCTCGTGGGCGACCACCGCGAAGCCGCGGCCGGCTTCGCCGGCGCGGGCGGCCTCGATGGTGGCGTTGAGGGCGAGCAGATTGGTCTGTTCGGCGATCGCCTGGATCAGGCCGAGCGCGCCGTCGATGCGCTGCGTGACCGCCGCGAGGCCCTCGATCTCGGTGATCGACTTCTCGGTCCGCTGGCCGGTCTGTTCGACCGCGTCCGCGGACTGCCGCACCTGGCGATCGATCTCCTCGACGGAGGCCGACAGTTCCTCGGCCGCGCTCGCCACCGCCGCGACGTTGCGCGCGGCGTGCTCGGTGGCCTTGGCCGCCGTGCCGGCTCGGCCGTTCGCATTGCTGGTGACGCGCGTGATGGTCTGGGCGGTCTCGCGCATCACGGCGGCATTGTCGGTGAGGCCGCGCATCACCGCGCCGATCGCCTCGCGGAAGGCCTCGACGGACTGCTCGATGTGACGCGCGCGCTGCTCGCGGGCGGCGGAGTCGCGCGACACCTGCGAGGCGAGGCTGCGGTTGCGGTTCATGGCCTCCTGGAAGATCTGGATGGCGCCCGCCAGCGCACCGATCTCGTCGGTGCGCGCGGTGTGGGGCACGGTGACGTTGTCGGCACCGTCGGCAACCAGCTTGATCGTCTCGGTGATGGCCGACAGCGGCCGGGCAATCGAGCGGGCGATGATGACGACGCCGATCACGACCAGCGCCAGCGCGAGGCCGGCGAGGCAGGTCAGCGCCAGTGACATCATGCGGTTGGTCTCGGTCTGCTGCGCGATCTCCCTGGCGCGGCCCGTATAGACCTTCGCCAGCGCCTCGAGGTCCTTGTTCAGCGCGGACCGCACGGCGCGGTTGGCGTCGTTGTCGCCCCATTCGCGGCCGGCGGCCGGGCCGATCTCGATGCCCCGGCGCACCAGCTCGGAGCGGAACTCGACGAACTGCTCGATACGCTTCTTGAACGTCGCGAACTGCTCGGCATCGTCGGCCTGGACGATCTTTTCCCAGCCCTTCACGACCTCCCGGATCTGCGCGTTGAACTTGAGCAGGCCCTCGCCGTACCTCTTCACCACCGCAGGCTCGGTCGACATGTAGATGCCGCGGGATTCCATCACCACCGCATAGACCAGCGAGTTGACGCGTTCGACGTTGAGGGCGGCCGCATTGGCGGTCTCGATCGCCGCGGTCAGGTCGGCGCTGCGCCGGCTGTTGTAGTCGGACAGCATCGCGATTGCCGCCGTCAGCAGGGCAAAGAGCGCGAAGATCGCATAGAGCTTGGACGCAAGCGTGAGACGGCCTGCCAGGCGGCTGGCATTCCCAGGTCGGTGATCTGTCATGTGGTAACGGGGCCCGATTGACCGGCGCGGCCGGCAAGCGCGGCCGTGCAATGTGTGCAGAACTATGCAGAGCGAAGGTGCACGCAGTGTTAACGCCGGGCGTCCGGCCTCTCCGGACGGGCGAAAGAAAGACGAGCTATTTCAGCGTTTTGGCTCTAGGCTGTCGAGATCCGGCAAGCCGAACCCGGGTTTGCACGGACTGGCCGAATTCTCGGCGTGGAAGCCGCCCCGCGCGCGCAGATGCGATTGCGGGTCGGCCGCTGGCCGATCAGCCCCGGAGAGGCCCTTGGTCTACCGCCACACCATCGACTCCACAACCTACACCTTTGCCGACCTTCGCGACCTGCTGGCCAAGGCAACGCCGCCGCGGTCGGGGGACCGGCTGGCCGGCATCGCCGCGGCCAGCGCCGAGCAGATGATCGCGGCGCGGATGGCACTGGCCGACCTGCCGCTTGCGGTCTTCCTGCGGGAGGCTGTCATTCCCTACGAGACCGACGAGGTCACCCGCCTCGTGATCGACAGTCATGACGCCGCCGCCTTCGCGCCCGTGGCCTCGCTCACCGTGGGGGCCTTCCGCGACTGGCTGCTGTCCGACGCCGCGACGGCCGAGGCCTTGCGCAGGCTGGCGCCCGGCATCACGCCCGAAATGGCGGCCGCGGTGTCGAAACTGATGCGCAACCAGGACCTGATCCTGGCGGCGCGGAAATGCGAGGTCACGACCGCCTTCCGCAACACCATCGGCCTGAAGGGCCGGATGAGCACGCGGCTGCAGCCGAACCATCCGTTCGACGATGCCAGGGGCATCACCGCCTCGATCCTCGACGGTCTCCTGCTCGGGGCCGGCGATGCCTGCATCGGCATCAATCCGGCCAGCGACGACCCGGCCGTGATCGCCCGGTTGCTGCGCCTGCTGGATGAACTGATCGCCCGGCTGAACATTCCGACGCAAGGCTGCGTGCTGACCCATGTCACCACGACCCTGGCCTTGATCGGGCAGGGCGTGCCGGTCGATCTCGTATTCCAGTCGGTCGCCGGCACCGAGGCGGCCAACCGCAGCTTCGGCGTCGATCTTTCGCTTCTGAAGGAAGCGCGGGAGGCCGGATTGTCGCAGCGGCGCGGCACGGTCGGGCAGAACGTGATGTATTTCGAGACCGGGCAGGGCTCGGCGTTGTCGGCGGGCGCCCATCATGGCGTCGACCAGCAGACCTGCGAGGCGCGCGCCTATGCGGTCGCCCGCGCTTTCGCACCGCTGCTGGTCAACAGCGTGGTCGGCTTCATCGGTCCGGAATATCTCTATGACGGCAAGGAGATCATCCGGGCCGGGCTGGAGGATCATTTTTGCGGCAAGCTGCTCGGCCTGCCCCTCGGGGTCGATATCTGCTATACCAACCATGCCGAAGCGGATCAGGACGACATAGATACCCTCCTGACGCTGCTCGCCGCCGCCGGCGTCACCTTCATCATGGGCGTGCCCGGCGCCGATGACGTCATGCTGAACTACCAGTCGACGTCCTTTCACGACGCGCTCTATGTCCGCGACGTCTTCGGTGTGCGCCGCGCGCCGGAGTTCGAGGCCTGGCTGGTGCAGAGCGGTCTTGCCGGCGCCGACCATCGCCTTGCCGGCGATGCAGGCCTGCTGCCTGATTTTGCCGCGCGGCTGATCGCTTGAATGCAGGAACGTCTATTCGCTCAGGGAAACCATTGGCGCCCTTCGCGAATTAAGCTGATGCCACAATATTGAGAAATTCCGGCCGCAGCATTACGCTATGTGTCTGGCCGCAAATTTCCGCACCTTTTGTCGCGTGGCGGGGGAGCTTTGATGCGAGCTGAAAGTAACGGGACGTCCCGACGAATTCTCTGCGTGTTCCCGCGCTACACCTCCTCGTTCGGGACATTCGAGCATTCCTATCCGCTGACGGATGGCGTCAGCGCCTTCATGCCGCCGCAGGGCCTGCTGCTGATCTCGGCCTACCTGCCGCCGGACTGGCAGGTGAAGTTCGTCGACGAGAACCTCCGGCGCACCACGAGGGAGGAATTCGAATGGGCGGAAGCCGTGTTCGTCAGCGGGATGCACATCCAGCGCCAGCAGATGAACGACATCTGCCGGCGCGCCCACGAGTTTGATCTGCCGGTCGCGCTCGGCGGTCCCTCCGTCAGCGCCTGCCCCGACTATTATCCGTCCTTCGACTATCTCCATGTCGGCGAACTCGGTGACGCCACCAACGAGCTGATCGCTATCCTGTCGCGCGACGTGTCACGCCCGGCGGAGCAGGTGGTGCTGACCACCAAAGAGCGCGTGCCGATGACGGAGTTTCCGATCCCGGCCTATGAACTCGCCGAGATGAAGAAATATTTCCTCGGCAGCATCCAGTATTCCAGCGGCTGCCCCTACCAGTGCGAGTTCTGCGACATCCCCGGTCTCTACGGCCGCAACCCGCGCCTCAAGACGCCTGAGCAGATCATCGCCGAGCTCGACCGCCTGCGCGAATGCGGCATGACCGACACGGTCTATTTCGTCGATGACAATTTCATCGGCAACCGCAAGGCGGCGATGGACCTTCTGCCGCATCTGATCGAATGGCAGAAGCGCACCGGTTATGTGGTGCGACTCGCCTGCGAGGCGACGCTGAACATCGCCAAGCGTCCCGAAATCCTCGAGAAGATGCGGGAAGCCTATTTCATCACCATCTTCTGCGGCATCGAGACGCCCGATCCCGACGCGCTGCTGGCGATGCAGAAGGATCACAACATGATGGTCCCGATCCTCGAGGGCGTGCGGACCATCAACTCCTACGGCATGGAGGTGGTGTCCGGCATCATCATGGGGCTCGACACCGACAAGCCGAACACCGCGGAGGTGCTGCTCGACTTCGTCGAGGAATCGCGCATCCCGTTGCTCACCATCAATCTGCTCCAGGCGCTGCCGAAGACGCCGCTGTGGGACCGGCTGGAGCGCGAGGGCCGCCTGATCGAGGACGAGGGCCGCGATTCCAACGTCGACTTCCTGTTGCCCTATGACGACGTCGTCGCGTCCTGGAAGCATTGCATGGGTGTGGCCTATGAGCCCGAGAAGGTTTTTGCCCGCTTCCAGTATCAATGCGATCACACCTATCCCAATCGCATGAAGATGCCGGTGCCGGACGAGATGAAGACCTGGGCGAACATCCGGCGTGGTCTCGTCATGTTGCGCAACATCTTCTGGAAGGTCGGCGTGCTCGGCGACTACAGGCGCGCCTTCTGGAAGTTCGCGCTGGGGCGCATCAAGCGCGGCGACCTCGAAGGCCTCATCGGCTGCACGCTGATCGCGCACCATCTCATCACCTTCGCGCGCGCGGCCTCGAGCGGCGAACAGAACGCCTCGAACTATTCGATCCGGCTGCGCGAGGCCGCCGTTCCCGCCGAATGAGCGATCCTTCGCTTCCGCGCCGGCCGACCTTCGATCTGCGATCGCTCACGCCCGCGCGCGTCGCGCTCGGGCGCAGCGGCGCCAGCCTGCCGACCAGGGCGCTGCTCGACTTCACGCGGGACCATGCCCGCGCCCGCGATGCGATCCATGCCGCCTTCGACGCGCCGCGCCTCGCCGACGAACTCCGTGCCCTCGGTCTTCCGGTTCTGCAGGCGCGAAGCCGCGTTGCCGACCGCGGCGACTATCTGCGCCGGCCGGATCTCGGACGCCAGCTGGATCCAGTCTCGGCCGATGCACTGGCGAGAGACCGCGGCGAGCCCGGCGGTCTCGCAATCGTGATCGGTGACGGCCTGTCGGCGGCGGCGGTCCACGCCCATGCCGTGGCGCTCGTGACGCAATTGCTGCAGAAACTCGCCGCCGGCGAGGCCGTCGCGGTCGGCCACGTCATTGTCGCCTCAGGCGCCCGTGTCGCGCTCGGCGACGAGATCGGCGGCATTCTCGATGCACACATGGTCGTGATGCTGATCGGCGAACGGCCTGGCCTGTCCGCCCCCGACAGTCTCGGGGCTTACCTGACCTTTGCGCCCCGGCCGGGCCGGACCGATGCCGAGCGCAATTGCGTCTCGAACATCCACGCGGCCGGATTGAGCCATGACGAGGCCGCCTTCAAGATCGACTGGCTGATCAGAGAGGGGCTGGCCCGAAAGGTCACGGGTGTGGCGCTGAAGGACGAGAGCGCCGACCGCGCGCCGCGTCGAATTGGCACGGCCTCGGCACCATGATCGATGGCGGCGCGAAATCGGGCATCGAGGTCGAATCGGCAGTCTTCCGCAGCTTGCGAGAAGGGCGCCTGACCTGCTAAACCCCTCGCGGCGATTTTCCGCGCATTTTCAAGGGGCAAGCCTCCCATTCGTATGGCGTTTTCAAGCCGTTCGCAGGGCGCGATAAGCTCTTACCAACTCAGCCGATTTAGGAACTGGACAAGGCATGCTCGAAAAGCACAGCGAGAGTGAGGTTCATGTCGACAAGCTCGAGCAGGGACCTGCGTCCTCGATCGCCTTCGGGCTGGAGCGTGTCGGGCTGATCGCCGTCCGGGCGCCGATCGTCTCCTGCATCGTCCTGCTCCTGCTGATCGTCGGGGCCGTGTTCGGCATTCACCGCATCAAGATCGACGATTCGCTGTCGCAGCTGTTCCGCTCCGACACCCGCGAATTCAAGCAGTATGAAGAGGTCACGAAGAAGTTTCCGGCCGAGGAATTCGACGTCCTGGTCGTGGTCGAGGGCAAGAACCTGCTGGCGCGCAACAACCTCGAGAAGCTGCGCGACTTCGTCACCGACCTGCAGCTGGTCGAAGGCACCCGCGGCCTCGTATCGCTGTTTTCGGCGCGCCAGGCGCCGGCGCCGGGCAAGCTTCCGGCGGCGCTGTTCCCGGGCGAACTCCCCGAGGGCGCGGCCTATGACAAGTTCATCGAGACCGTGAAGAACAACGAGATCATCCGCGGCAAGCTGCTGTCGGAGGACGGCACGCTGGCGCTGATCGTGCTCTCGCTCGATCCGAAGGTCGTCGCGTCCAACGACCTCACCAAGACGGTCGGCGACATCCGGGCGCTGATGAAGGAAGACCTCGGCGAGACCGGTCTCAACGTGCAGCTTTCCGGCGTGCCGGTGATGCAGCTCGAGATCCGCAACGCCGTCGAACGCGACGGCCTGACCTACAACGTCCTCGGCATCCTCGCCGGCTGCATCATCGCCATCATCTTCTTCCGCAAGATCTCCTTCATGGTGGCCGCGGCCTTCCCGCCGATGATCGCGATCCTGCTGGCGCTCGGCGCGCTCGGCTGGGCCAATTTCAACCTCAACATGTTCCTGAACGTGATGACGCCGCTCATCATGGTGATCAGCTTCTCGGATTCGATGCAGCTGACCTTCGCCGCGCGCGACCGGCTGATCGCGGGCCAGGACAAGTTCACCGCGTTCAAGAACGCGGTGCTGGTGGTCGGGCCGGCCTGCGTGCTGACGCACGGCACCGCCGGCATTTCCTTCATCGCGCTGCAGTTCTCCGATTCCGACCTGATCCGCAAGTTCGGCGAGGCGGGCCTTGCCGCCACCATCATCGCCCTGGTCGCCGTGCTGTCGCTGGTGCCGGTGTTCGGCGTGCTGCTGGTGCGCAACGAGAAGGTGTTCGCGGTCAAGTTCCAGAGCGCCGATGCCGGCGTGCAGGCCCTGCGCAATTTCTGCTACTGGATCGCTGTGCGCATGGTCGGCCGTCCCGGCCTGTTCAGCCTGATCGCGGTGCTGTTCGTCGGCGGCCTCGGTGTCATCTACGCCAATCTCGAGCCGCGCTACCGGCTCGCCGACCAGGTCCCGGACAAGCGCCAGGCGGTCGCCGCCAGCGACCGGCTCGATGCCAAGCTCACCGGCGCCAATCCGGTCAACGTTCTGATCGTGTTTCCGAAGGGCCAGTCGCTCTATTCGCCGGAGACGCTGCAGACCATCGCGGACGTGCACGCGACCGTGGAGAAGTCGGCCGGCGTCGGCAATGTCTGGTCGCTGGAGACGCTGCGCCGCTGGCTGTCGGAAAAGGCCGGCAGCAGCGACGTCGCGACGCTGCAGGAATATGTGAACGTCATCCCAGAACATCTGGTGCGGCGCTTCATCGATGCCGAGCAGGATGCCGTCGTCGTCGCCGGCCGCGTGCCGGACAAGGATTCCAGCCAGCTGCTGCCGATCGTCGACAAGCTTGATTCCGAGCTCAACGCCATCCGCCAGAAGCATCCGGGCTACGAGATCGCGGTGACGGGTCTCGCCGCCATCGCGGCGCGCAACTCCGCGAGCATGATCGAGAAGCTGAACCACGGACTGACCATCGAATTCCTGCTGGTCGCCATGTTCATCGGCCTCGCATTCCGCTCCTGGGTGGTGATGCTGGCCTGCATCCTGCCGGGCATCTTCCCGGTCGTGATGTCCGGAACGGTGCTGTGGGCCATGGGCGAGGGGCTGCAATTCGCCAGCGTGGTCGCGCTGACCGTCTCGTTCGGCCTCGGCCTCAGCGCCACCATCCACTTCCTCAACCGCCTGCGGCTGGAGAACAAGCCGGGCGTCGGCTCGGCGCTCGCCGTGGAGCGGGCGACCGTGCTGGTGGGGCCGGCGCTGATCCTGACCACGGTGGTGCTGGCCTGCGGCCTCGTCGTCACGGTGTTTTCGGACCTGCCGTCGCTGCGGCTGTTCGGCTGGCTCAGCGCCTTCTCGATGGTGATGGCGCTGGTCGCCGATCTCTTCATCCTCAGGCCGACCGCGATGTGGCTGATCAACCTGCACGCCAAACTGCAGGGCGCCGACAAGCCGGCGATCTGAGCTGCGGCCTCGTTCCGTCGACGCACCTGCTGCAATGAAAAGGCCCCCGGTTCGCGGGAACCCGGGGGCTTTTCCGCTCAATCGGGCAGGGGGGTTCAGCCCCTCCTCATCCGGATGGTGATGCCGCGGGTCTTGCCCCTGGTGGAGGTTTG
>CAYREH010000022.1:90535-100621 GCA_964423245.1 uncultured Bradyrhizobium sp.
GGCCGGCCGCTTCCGCGGACCGCCCCCCCCTAGGTCGAGCACGCCGCCCCTGCGCTGGCCCGTCCATGGGGGCCTTTCCGCTTCAATCGGGCAGGGTGCTTCAGCCCTTCGTCATCGTGATGTTGACGCCGCGGATCTCGCCCTTGGAGGAGATCTGCACCGTCTGCTTGGCGCCGTTGGTGCGCAGCGACAGATTGGCGGCGAAGCCGTTGGCCTCGACGAACACTTCGATCTGGCCGCCGCCGGCGGTGCCCTGCAGATTGCCGAAGATGTTGCGGCTCGACTCGCTCCAGTTGCCGGAGATGCGATCACCCTGGCTGGTCACGTCGCTGGTGAGGTTGAACTTGTAGCTGTCGGACGCGCATTGCAGGCTCTGCTTCAGATTGAGGCCGCTGCCGGCAACCTTGTAGTCCGCCTTGCAGCGGATGCGCTCGGTCGAGCCGTCGGACAGCGACACCGTGCCGGTGCCGGTCCAGGCGCCGTCGAAGCCGGCAAACGGTCCGGACGACTGCGCCTGGCTTGCCGTGACTGAGAACAGCAGCGCAGCCCCGATGCCCACCGCCTTGATCGCCCGTCCAGATCGCCCGAAGAATCTCATCTTGAATATCCCGTTTTGGAACGACGCCCGTTTCAAGCGAGGGCGTCTCGCCACATCGAAGGTTTAGTGTTCCGAGCCTTTGGCAGGTTCAACCCGACTCCGGCTCCGCATTGACAACGCCGCAGACCGCGCCCGGAAGCCGCGGCGTGCCGCATTTCGGCAAGTTTCCAAGCAAAAATCGCCGGACTGACAGATGCAGCGCTGCAACAGCTCGTCAGAAAACGCGACATGCCCGAATTATGACGTCGTATCAAGCTCTTACATCTGCCAATGAAGAGCGTCGGAAGACCTGATTTGGCGGCTGCGGCACCAATTTGGCCGCATTTGCCAGCGCTTGTGGCTTCTCCGACGCCGCACTTTCCGCGGCAAACTTGCCATCAGAACAATCCATTCCGGCTCTTGCCCTGTGCTGCCCGGGATCGGGGCGATTCTGCCGTCAGAATGAAGGAATACTATGCGTAAGCTTCTCGTCGCTCTCACCCTGCTGTCGGCATCACTTTCCACGGCGGCTTTCGCCCAGCAAGGACGCGGCACGGACGCCGAGCAGAAGGCCTGCACGCGCGATGTGCAGAAGTTCTGCCGCCCGGTCATCGACCAGGGCGATTTCACGATCCTGGCCTGCCTCAAGGAGAACCGGTCGAAGATCTCCCAGGCCTGCGACCAGGTCCTGAAGAACCACAACCAGTAAGCCTCGGCCATTGGCCTAGCGGAGGCGGGCTGGGGCCGCCTTCGGGCCGGATCCGCAGGGGCTGCCCGCGCGGGACAGGATTGGTTTTGCGGCCGTATTCCCCTATATGGGGCCCGCGGCGGCATCGCCGGCATGAGCCCGCGCGAGCGAAAAAGCCCTTCCTGTCCAAACGATTGTTAGCCAGCCCTCGATGACCTCTGCGAGCGAATTGCGATCCGGAAAGGGTGACCGCGACGAGAATTTTCCCGTCGCGTCCTGGATCATTCATCCGCGTCATCGCGCGCTGATCCTCGCCTATTACAATTTCGTCCGCACCGCCGACGACATCGCCGACCATGCGAGCCTGCCGCCCGACCAGAAGCTCGCCTATCTCGACCTGCTCGAGGCGGAGCTGCTCGGCAATGGCGACACCCAGGCCGAAGCGGTCAATCTGCGCCGCGCCCTGGCCGAACGCGGCATGGCGCCGCGTCACGCGCTCGACGTGCTCGTGGCCTTCCGCATGGATGTCACCAAGCTGCGCTACGAGACCTGGGACGAAGTCATCCATTACTGCCGCTATTCGGCGATGCCGGTGGGCCGCTTCATGCTCGACGTCCACGGCGAGAACACGTCGACCTGGACCGCATCGGACGCGCTCTGCGCCGGCTTGCAGATCAACAACCACCTCCAGGACTGCGGCAAGGATTTCCGCGAGCTCAACCGCGTCTACCTGCCGCGCGATGCGCTGGCGGCACACGGCGCCTCGGTCGAACAGCTCGGACTTGCGCAATCGCCGCCGGCGATGCTGGCCTGCCTCCAGGCGCTCGCCGCGCGCAACGAGGCGCTGCTCGACGACAGCAAGTCTCTGAGCGCGGAGGTGAGGGATCTCCGCCTCGGGCTCGACATCGCGGTGATCCAGGCCTACGCCGACCGCATCGTCCGCCTGCTCAAGGTGCGCGATCCCCTGCGCGAGCGCGTGCATCTGAACAAGTTCGAACTGCTGATCTTCAGCCTCGCCGGCATGATCGGCGAGATCGGCCGCCGTGCGGTCGGCCGCAAATCCGTGTCCAGGCCGGGGGCCGCGCATGACGCTTGAGGCCACCGCGCCCGATGCCAATTACGGCTCCACCGCATCGAACAGCTCGTTCTACGCGGCGATGCGCATCCTGCCGCGCGAGCAGCGCGAGGCGATGTTCCAGATCTACAGCTTCTGCCGCCATGTCGACGACATCGCCGATTCCGACGGTCCGCGCGCCGAGCGTCTCGCCGCGCTCCAGGAATGGCGCAACGACGTCGATGCGCTCTACCAGGGCCATCCGCCGCCGCGGCTGAAGGACTACGTCGCCTCGGTGAAGAGGTTCGGGCTGAAGCGCGAGGATTTCCTCGCCATCGTCGACGGCATGGAAATGGACGTGCCGCAGGACATTCGCGCCCCGGACATGGCGACCCTCGATCTCTACTGCGATCGCGTCGCGAGCGCGGTGGGGCGGCTCTCGGTGCGGGTGTTCGGCCTGCCGGAAGAGGACGGCATCCAGCTCGCGCACCATCTCGGCCGCGCGCTGCAGCTCACCAACATCCTGCGCGACATCGACGAGGATGCGACGCTCGGCCGGCTCTATCTGCCGCGCGAAGCTCTGCTGCATGCCGGCATCACCTCCGACGATCCGAACCGCGTGACCGCCGAGCGCGCATTGCCGAAGGTCTGCGCGCCGCTGGCGCAGCGCGCCAGGGTCCATTTCGAGAAGGCGGACGAGATCATGAACCGCAACCGGCGCCGCGCCGTGCGCGCGCCGCGGATCATGTCGAAATACTATCGGGCCATTCTGGATCTGTTGATCGCCCGCGGCTTCGATGCGCCGCGACAGCCGGTGCGCGTGTCCAAGATCACACGCATCGGCATCCTGCTCCGCTACGCTCTCATCTGATGCAAAACACCGCTCACATCATCGGTGCCGGAATTTCCGGCCTTTCCGCCGCCGTGCGGCTCGCCAATGCCGGCTACAAGGTGGCCGTGCACGAGGCGACGCACCAGGCCGGCGGGCGCTGCCGCTCCTATTTCGACGGCGCCACCGGCCTCACGATCGACAACGGCAATCACCTGCTGCTGTCGGGCAACAGCCACGCGCGCGCCTATGCGCGGTCGATCGGCACCGAGGCCGGGCTGGTCGGTCCTGCAAGCGCGCAGTTTCCCTTCGTCGATCTTCCGACCGGCCAGCGCTGGCAGATCGATCTCGGCGCCGGCCGTCTGCCGACCTGGGTGTTCGACGAGAGCCGGCGCGTTCCCGACACCGGGCTTACCGATTATCTCAAGCTGGCACCGCTGATCTGGGCTTCCGAACAGACGCTGGTCGGCAAGTCGATTCCCTGCGAGGGGACACTCTATGAACGCCTGGTGCAGCCGCTGCTGCTGGCCGCGCTCAATGTCGATCCGCCCGAAGGCTCGGCCGGACTCGCCGGCGCGATCGTGCGCGAGACGCTGCTGGCCGGCGGGCAGGCCTGCCGCCCGCTGATCGCGCGCGACGGCCTCAGCGCGGTGCTGATCGAGCCCGCGATCAAATATCTCGAGGCGCGCGGCCACAGCGTCCGGCTCGGCCACGAACTGCGCGCGTTCACGTCCACGGACGGCAAGGTCGGCGCGCTGAATTTCGGCGGCGAGGATGTGGTCCAGCTCGGCGCCGGCGACGTCGTGGTGATGGCGGTGCCGCCGCGCGCCGCCGCGAGCCTGCTGCCGGGCCTGAAGACGCCGACCGAGTTTCGCGCCATCGTCAACGCGCATTTCCGCATCACGCCGCCGCCGGGCTCGGCGCCGATCCTGGGCGTGATCGGCAGCGTCGTGGAATGGCTGTTCGCCTTTCCGAACCGGCTCTCGGTGACCATCAGCAATGGCGATCGCCTCGTCGACATGCCGCGCGAGGAACTCGCGCAGGCGATCTGGGCCGACGTCTGCAAGGCCGGCGGCGTGACCGGGGATCTCCCGCCCTGGCAGATCGTGCGCGAGCGCAGAGCCACTTTCGCGGCAACGCCGGCCCAGAATGCTCTGCGTCCGGGCCCGGTCACCACGCTGAAAAACCTGTTTCTTGCCGGCGATTGGACTGCTACGGGATTGCCTGCAACCATCGAGGGATCGGTCCGGTCGGGCGATCGTGCCGCCGATCTGGTTCTGGCCGCCAAAGGATCCTGAGGAGCGGCCCTGACGGGTTTTGTCCCGGCCCACTCACATCAACTATCGGAGCAATCGAGCGAGATGGATTCCGTGAACGCGACAAGCCGCGAAGGTTTGGAATCGAGGAGCCTGGCATCGAAGAGCCTGGACACGAGCATCGCGTCGGCGACGGACGGACTGCTCGGTTTCCAGCAGGCCGACGGCCATTGGGTGTTCGAGCTCGAGGCGGATTGCACGATCCCGGCCGAATACATTCTGCTGCGCCATTATCTCGCCGAGCCCATCGATGCCCCGCTCGAAGCCAAGATCGGCAATTATCTGCGCCGCATCCAGGGCGCCCATGGCGGCTGGCCCCTGGTGCACGAGGGCGAGTTCGACATGAGCGCCAGCGTGAAGGCCTATTTCGCGCTGAAGATGATCGGCGATTCCGTCGACGCTCCGCACATGGTGCGGGCTCGCAAGGCGATCCACGATCGCGGCGGCGCCATTCACAGCAACGTCTTCACCCGCTTCATGCTGGCGATGTTCGGCGTCACGACCTGGCGCGCGGTGCCGGTGCTGCCGATCGAGATCGTGCTGCTGCCGTTCTGGTCGCCGTTCCACCTCAACAAGATTTCCTACTGGGCGCGCACCACCATGGTGCCGCTGATGGTGATCGCCGCGCTGAAGCCGCGCGCGAAGAATCCGCTGGGCGTCGGCATCGACGAATTGTTCCTGCAGGATCCGCGCTCGATCGGCATGACTGCCAAGGCGCCGCACCAGAGCATGGCCTGGTTCCTGCTGTTTCGGTCGCTGGACGCGATCCTGCGGGTGATCGAGCCGATGTTCCCGAAGCGCCTGCGCCAGCGCGCGATCGACGCGGCGCTCGCCTTCACCGAGGAGCGGCTCAACGGCGAGGACGGCATGGGCGCGATCTATCCGCCGATGGCCAACATCGTCATGATGTATGACGCGCTCGGCAAGGACGAGAATTATCCGCCGCGCGCGATCACGCGCCGCGGCATCGACAAGCTGCTGGTGATCAACGGCGACGAGGCCTATTGCCAGCCCTGCGTCTCGCCGGTGTGGGACACCACGCTGACCGCGCATGCGCTGCTCGAGGCCGGCGGCGACAAGGCCGTGCCGGCGGCGAAACAGGGGCTGGACTGGCTGATCCCGCGGCAGGAGCTCGAACTGAAGGGCGACTGGGCGGTGAAGCGGCCGGACCTGCGTCCCGGCGGCTGGGCCTTCCAGTACAACAACGCCCATTACCCCGACCTCGACGACACCGCCGTCGTGGTGATGTCGATGGACCGCATGCGCCGCGAGCACGGCGTCGCCGGCTACGATTCGGCGATCGACCGCGGCCGCGAGTGGATCGAGGGCATGCAGAGCGACGACGGCGGCTGGGCCGCCTTCGACGTCAACAACCTCGAATATTACCTCAACAACATCCCGTTCTCGGACCACGGAGCGCTGCTCGACCCGCCGACCGAGGACGTCACCGCGCGCTGCATCTCCATGCTGGCCCAGCTCGGCGAGACCGAGGCGAGCAGCAAGCACGTGGCCGCGGGCGTGGCGTATTTGCGCAAGACCCAGCACCCGGAGGGCTCCTGGTACGGCCGCTGGGGCATGAACTTCATATACGGCACCTGGTCTGTGCTGTGCTCGCTGAACATGGCCGGCGTCGACCACAAGGATCCGATGATCCGCAAGGCGGTCGCCTGGCTCGCCTCGATCCAGAACCCGGACGGCGGCTGGGGCGAGGACGCGGTCAGCTACCGGCTGGACTACAAGGGCTGGGAGGCCGCCCCCTCGACCGCCTCGCAAACGGCATGGGCCTTGCTTGCCCTGATGGCCGCAGGCGAGGTTGATCACCCGGCCGTCGCCCGCGGGGTGGAGTACCTGATTGCAACACAGAACGAAAAAGGACTGTGGGACGAGCAGCGCTACACCGCCACAGGCTTCCCCCGTGTGTTTTATCTGCGCTATCATGGTTACCCGAAGTTCTTTCCCTTGTGGGCGCTGGCGCGGTATCGGAACTTGCGGAACACCAACAGCAGGGTGGTAGGGGTCGGAATGTGACTTTGGGGATGGGGGCTTACGGAAACGCGGGGCAGGCCATTGACCCGCGGCCGATCTTGATCGTGACCGGACTGGTTCAGGAGGCCCGCATCGCGGCCGGCCCGGGCATGTCCGTGATCTGCGCGTCGAGCAGCCCGACCCAGTTGCGGGCGCTGCTGACGGTGGTGGACCCCCAGACGATTCGCGGCGTGATTTCCTTCGGCGTCGCCGGCGGGCTCGACCCGACCCTGCGCTCCGGCGACGTCGTTCTCGCCACCGAGGTGCTCTCCGGCGACGCCCGCTGGGCCGCCGGCCTGTCGCTCGGCGACGAGCTGATCGACCGCCTGACCTCGGGCCGCCGCCGCGTCGTGCGCGGCTCGCTCGCCGGCGCCGAGGAGGTGGTCACCGGCCGCTCCTGCAAGGCCGCGCTGCATTCGGAAACGGGCGCTGCCGCCGTCGACATGGAAAGCCACATCGCCGCCGCCTATGCCGCCGAAGCCGGTCTGCCGTTTGCCGCCGTCCGCGTCATCAGCGACCCCGCTCACCGCGCGCTGCCGGCACTCGCCCGCGCCGCCATCAAGCCGAACGGCCAGATCGATCTCGGCGCCGTGCTGCGCGGCATCGCGCGCAACCCGGCGACGCTGCATGCGCTGGTGTCCACCGGCATCGACTTCAACCGCGCGCTGCGCTCGCTTCGCGGCTGCCGCGACTATCTGATCGGCACCGAACTCGCGGGCGCCGAGGCGCTGGTGTCGGAGACGGCCTGACCTGAGGCGGGGTTGGGATGACAAGGCAGGCAAAGGCCCGGTCGGTTTGACCGGGCTTTTTGTTGAGCTGTTCTTCCGCTTCACAGGCGGAGAGCGTGTAGAATACGTTGGATCGCGCCGCTGCGTTGATCTGGTTTCGTCTCAATCGCAAGGACAGGCTAATGGCCAACATGGACAAGCCTGGCACGGTCGTCTCCGACGATGGACAGGTGAAACGAGAGCCGGCCTTTGCCGTCACGCGCGCCGAAAATGACTTTGGTGTATTGGCCTATCGGGGGACACCAAAGACAATGGAAGAGATGGACGCGGGTGTCCTCGCCGAAGCTGCGCGGCAGCACGGTCGCGATTGATCTGGTGCGGATTTCATAAGGACGCGGCGACCGCAGGATGGATTGACCGGCAGCGAGACCCATCGATTGATGCGGACGCGATGATGAGTTTCGCGAAGAGCTCAATTCATCCTACGAACTGCAGATCGGCGACGAGCGTTTACATCGCTGCTCATTGCCGTGTGCTGGACTGCATCCCTGAAGAGAGACACGACACGCGCAGCGGCAGGGCAGTTCGAGTGTCGCCTGACAAGAGGCCCGCGGGGGAAGCAGTCGCGCGAGTAAGATTCTGAGGTCGCGCCCGACCAACTGCACTCAGCCCTTCACGATCTCCGCCCGCAACGCCTGCACGCGCTTGTTCAACGCCTCCAGGTCGTCCGGCGCCATGCCTGAGCGCGCCAGCAAGAGTTCGCCCAGACATCCCGAGCGCTCCAGCAACGCCTCGCCGGCCGGGGTCATCGTCACCTCGACCTTGCGTTCGTCCTCCATGCCGCGCCGGCGCTCGACGAGGCCAGCGGCTTCCAGCCGCTTGACCAGGGGGGTGACCGTGCTGGATTCGAGGTCCAGCCGCGTGGCGATGGCGCCGATGGTCATGGGGCCGCCCTCGCCGAGCGTGCAGAGCACCAGATATTGCGGGTAGGTCAGGCCCAGCTCGTCGAGCAGGGGCTTGTAGGCCCGCGTGATGGCCATGCTGGTGGCGTAGAGCGTGAAGCAGATCTGGCGGTCGAGGGGACGCATTGTAAAAACTTTCCAGCGTATCCCTTCGTATAGCACAATAATTGATATCGCGATAACGAATTTTCTGGACAGCCCGGCTCGATGGGTCTAAGGAGTTAGATATCGCGATATCATTTAGTGCGATATCAAATGGAGAATGTCATGAGCCAGCCGAACCAAGCCACCCGCCGCAGCGCGATCACTGCGGGAATCGGTCTCGCCGCCGCCGCAGCAGCGACCCTGGGTGCGACCGCCGATGCAGAGGCCGCCAGGAAGGGGGGCACGAGTCCGCGCGCGGCCAGCCGCACCGAGAGCGGCTTCGTGACCACGCGGGACGGGGTCCAGATTTTCTACAAGGATTGGGGCCCCAGGGACGCGCAGCCGGTCGTGTTTCACCATGGCTGGCCGCTGAGCGCCGACGACTGGGATGCCCAGATGATGTTCTTCCTGCTGAAGGGTTTCCGCGTGATCGCCCACGATCGCCGCGGGCATGGCCGTTCGACGCAGACCGACAGCGGCAACGAGATGGATACCTATGCCGCCGATGTCATCGCGCTCACCGACCATCTCGATCTGAAGAATGCCATTCACGTCGGCCACTCCACCGGTGGCGGCGAGGTGGCGCATTACGTCGCGCGCGCCAAGCCGGGGCGCGTTGCGAAGGCGGTTCTGATCGGCGCCGTGCCGCCGATCATGCTCAAGACGCCCGCCAATCCCGGCGGACTTCCGCTCGAAGTCTTCGACGGCTTCCGCGCTGCGCTGCTGGCGAACCGCGCCCAGTTCTTCAGGGACATCCCGGCGGGCCCGTTCTACGGATTCAACCGGTCGGGCGCCAAGGTCAGCCAGGGCCTCATCGACAATTGGTGGCGTCAGGGCATGATGGGCGGCGCCAAGGCGCATTATGATTGCATCAAGGCCTTCTCCGAGACCGACTTCACCGATGATCTCAAGAAGATCGACGTGCCGGTGCTGATCATGCACGGCGAGGACGACCAGATCGTCCCGATCGCCGACAGCGCCCAGCTGGCGATCAAGCTGGTCAAGCGCGGTACGCTGAAGACCTATCCCGGCCTGCCGCACGGGATGGCGTCGACGCATCCGGAGATCATCAACGCGGACCTCCTGGCCTTCATCCGGGGCTGAGGTTTCGCAATCAGATCGTCCCGCGCGAATCCACGCGGGACGGTCGCTGCCGCGCGTCGTGCTGCTTCACTTTGCATGGGGTTGTTTTCCACGGCGCGGATTCTCCCGGTCGTCGTTTCGGGGCGCGCAGCGCGAACCCGGAATCCATCGCGCGTCGGAAGCTGCGGGCCCATGGATTCCGGGCCTGCGTGCTGGCGCACGCATCCCGGAATGACGGCGGAGGAGATTGCGAGAGCGGTCCGCGAGGCGTCGGGCGAACCCCCGACACACCCGGTCAATCCCTTCCCGCAGAAATATTCCACTTTCCCGAATTTCGGATTTATGGCATGGTTCACGCATCCCGGCCCTGCCAAAGGGGCGCTTCGCGATCGTCACGAGATGCGGGCCGGGGTGCGGTGGACGCGGCAGCGCCGGCGCGGCAAGGCGGTGACAGGGACGGACAACCCGTTGAGTCACGCGCGACGCGGGTACGACACGGCGATTGTCACAGCGGCCTGGTTGATCGTCGGAGGTGCGCACATCGGGCCCCGGCGGAAAGGCCAGGCCGTCCGCGGACGGAACAAGTCGTGTGGTCCTGACGTCCGGTTGCTGGCGTCAAGTCTTCGCGGTGATGCGGCGGCCCGACCGGGTGCGCGCATCGCACAGGCCGCAGAGGCGAC
>CAYREH010000023.1:0-100403 GCA_964423245.1 uncultured Bradyrhizobium sp.
GCGCCTTGGCCGCCTTGATCGCGGAGACGGCGCGGTCGAACACGCCCTTCTGCGACACTGCCTTGTCGTGGTGCTCGCGCAGGCCGTCGAGATGCACGGAGAAGAACAGATAGGGCGAGGGCTCGAACAAATCGAGCTTCTTCTCGAGCAGCAGCGCGTTAGTGCAGAGCGAGACGAACTTCTTGCGCGCGACCAGGCCGCGCACGATTTCGCCGATTTCCTTGTGGATCAGCGGCTCGCCGCCGGGAATCGCGACCATCGGCGCGCCGCACTCGTCGGCGGCGTCCCAGCACTCCTGCGCCGTCATGCGGCGGTTGAGGATCGCATCGGGATAATCGATCTTGCCGCAGCCGACGCAAGCGAGGTTGCAGCGGAACAGCGGCTCCAGCATCAGCACGAGGGGATAGCGTTTGCGGCCAAGCATCTTCTGCTTGAGCAGATAGGCGCCGATACGCATTTCCTTGAAGAAGGGGATTGCCATTACACGTTTCTTTCTGGGCTTCATTCGGGTGGGTCAGCTCGCAGCCAGTTGGGCCGGAAGCCGGAATTCGATGTTTTCCTCGCGGCCCGGCAGCACCGAGACCCTTACGGGTCCGAGCCGCCGCATCGCTTCGATCACGTCATCCACGAGCACCTCGGGAGCCGAAGCGCCGGCCGTGACGCCGACGGTCCTGGCTCCCTTCAACCAGTCCGGATTGAGCTCGCTGCCGTCGGCAATCAGATAACTCGCGACGCCGGCCTCGGTGCCGATTTCGCGGAGCCGGTTCGAGTTCGAACTATTGGCGGCGCCCACCACCAGGATCACGTCGACCAGCTTGCTCAAGTCCCTTACCGCAGATTGGCGGTTCTGTGTCGCATAGCAGATATCCCGGATATCCGGGCCTTGAATATCTGTAAAGCGGGCCTGCAGCGCCGCGATGATGTCCCTGGTATCGTCCACCGACAGCGTGGTCTGGGTGATGTAGGCCACTGGCGTATCCGGGGGCAGGGTCAGCGCGTTAACCTCGTCCACGCTCTGCACCAGCAGGACCGGGCCGGGAACCTGGCCCATCGTGCCCTCGACCTCGGGGTGGCCGGCATGGCCGATCAGGATGAGGGTGCGGCCCTTGCCGACATAGCGCTTCCCCTGATTGTGAACTTTCGTGACCAGCGGGCAGGTCGCGTTCAGCACCGGAAGGTCACGCGCGGCGGCTTCTTCCTCGACGCTGCGGGCCACGCCATGGGCGCTGAACACGGTCACCGATTTCGGCGGAACCTCGGAGAGTTCCTCGACGAAGATGGCACCCTTGTTCTTCAGGGTTTCGACCACGTATTTGTTGTGCACGATCTCGTGGCGCACATAGACCGGCGGCCCGTACTTCTCGAGCGCGCGTTCCACGATCTCGATGGCGCGCACGACGCCCGCGCAGAAACCGCGTGGTTGCGCCAGATAAACTTCCATAGGTCGCCCATCACGCAAGTTGCACCAAATCCGCTTCCCAAGTCCCTTCAGTCCCCGGCGGACACCCCAAGCCTGACGGACGGCCAACCTGCCTGTGCAATATCCGCACCATCGGTCTTGCGCACGCGGTAACCGCCCACCCCCGCTGGGGCTCCGGTGCATGGAGGCGCAAGACTTTGTGTCAAAAAATCGGCGGTAAGGGAAGATGGAATGACCAGCGGGTTCCGGCAGGGGGGATTACGGAAGGTATCTGGGTAGTCCATGATTGCGCGCCGCCGAGACGGAGGGTGACTGTTGGTCACGTTCCCGCCTCATCCCCGCGGCTATACCCATCGCTCAAAGAATGGGTCCGAACCATCGTCGTTTACCTTCGAACCTTCGTGCGGCGGTGCCGCCTAAAACAGCAATAGGTTTCGCCCGGGAACTCCGTTAAAGAGCGGGCGTTTCCGGCAAGCTGTTCACATCAGAAAGAAAAGTTGTGCTGCAAAGCGTCGTCGTTGCCATCGTCAAGGCCTGCACCCGGTTTGCCTCTCTCGTCGTCTTGATCGGCCTCCTGCTCTCGGTGGGGGCGGGCTATTACGCTGTCAAACATTTCTCCATCAACACCGACATCAACTCGCTGATCGCGACCAATCTCGACTGGCGCCAGCGTGACCAGCAGTTCGACAAGGCGTTCGATCAGAACGAGAAGATCGTCGCGGTCGTCGAGGCCCGGACGCCTGAAATGGCGACGGCGGCCTCCGATGCGCTGTATGCCAGGCTCAAGGACGACAAGACCAATTTCCAGTCGGCCCAGCAACTCGGCACCGGCGAGTTCTTCGAGAAGAACGGTCTGTTGTTCCTCCCGACCGAGGAGGTCGGCAAGATCACCAGCCAGTTCGAATCCGCCGCCCCCCTGATCGAGATCATGGCCGGCGATCCCTCCATCCGCGGCCTGACCGGCGCGCTGGAGACGGGCCTTGCCGGCGTCAAGCGCGGGCAGGTCAAGCTGGACTCGACCGAGCGGCCGTTCAACCTGATCGCGCAGACGGTCGAGACGGTGCTGAACAAGGGCAATGCCAGCTTCTCCTGGCGCGAGCTCGTCAGCGACAAGCCGCTGACCGATTCCGACAAGCGCGCCTTCATCGAGTTCAAGCCGATTCTCGACTACAACGCGCTGGAGCCCGGCAAGGGCGCGACCGACGCGATCCGCAAGGCCGCGGCGGAACTCGATTTCCCCGGCAAGTACCAGGCGCGGGTGCGGCTGACCGGCCCGGTGCCGATCGCCAACGAGGAATACGCCACCGTGCAGGAGGGCGCCGTCGTCAACGGCGTCGGGACCGTCCTCGTCGTGCTGCTGATCCTGTGGCTGGCGCTGCACTCGTCGAAGATCATCTTCGCGGTGTTCGTCAACCTGTTCGTCGGGCTCGCGCTGACGACGGCCGCCGGTCTGATGATGGTCGGCTCGCTGAATCTGCTCTCGATCGCCTTCGCTGTGCTGTTCGTCGGCCTCGGCGTCGATTTCGGCATCCAGTACAGCGTCCGCTACCGCTCGGAACGCTACAAGCACGACGACCTCACGGGGGCGCTGGTGCTGGCGGCGAAGCGATCGGCGGTCCCGCTGTCGCTGGCGGCGATGGCGACCGCGGCCGGCTTCCTCTGCTTCATGCCGACCGACTACAAGGGCATCTCCGAACTCGGCGAGATCGCCGGCGTCGGCATGCTGGTGGCGTTCCTCTCCTCGATCACGGTGCTGCCGGCACTGCTCAAGCTGTTGAACCCGCCCGGCGAGAAGGAACCGGTCGGCTACGCCTTCCTGGCGCCGCTCGACCATTTCCTGGAGACGCATCGCGTGCTCGTCGTCGGCGGCACGCTGCTGCTCGCGGTGGCCGGTCTGCCGCTGCTCTACTTCATGAAGTTCGACTTCAACCCGATGAACCTGCGCAATCCGAACGCCGAATCGATCGCGACCTTCCTCGATCTGCGCAAGGACCCCAACACCGGCGCCAACGCCATCAACGTGATGACGACGTCGGAGGAGCAGGCGAAGCAGGTCGAAGCCAGGCTCGAGAAGGTTCCGGAAGTGCTGCGGGTGATGTCGCTCGACAGTTTCGTTCCGGCCGACCAGCCGCCGAAGCTGAAACTGATCGCGCAGGGCGCCAAGGTCCTGAACCCGGCGCTCAATCCCGACCAGGTCGACGCGGCGCCGTCGGATCAGGAGAACGTCGAGGCGCTGAAATCCTCGGTCGAGAATCTGCGCCGTACCGCCGGAGACGCGAAGGGGCCCGGCGCGGTCGCTTCGCGGCGGCTCGCCGACGCGCTCGACAAGCTGGCCAAGGGCGACGAGGCGACGCGCAACAAGGCGCAGGACGTGTTCGTCACGCCGCTGAAGATCGTGTTCGACCAGCTCAGGAACGCGATGCAGGCCGCTCCGGTCACGCTCAACTCACTGCCGCCGGACCTCGTCAACGCCTGGAAGAGCAAGGATGGCATCATCCGCGTCGAGGCGCTGCCCAAGGGGGATCCCAACGACAACGACACGCTGCGCAAATTCGCAGCCGCCGTGCTCGCCGCCGAGCCGACCGCGATCGGCGGGCCGGTCTCGATCCTGAAATCAGGCGACACCGTGGTGAAGGCGTTCATCCACGCCGGCATCTATGCGCTGCTGGTGATCGGCCTCTTGCTCTGGATCACGCTGCGTCGCTTCGTCGACGTCCTCATGACGCTGGTGCCGCTGCTGGTGGCCGGCGCGGTGACGCTCGAGATCTGCGTGCTGATCGGCTTGCCGCTCAACTTCGCCAACATCGTCGCCTTCCCGCTGCTGCTGGGTGTCGGCGTCGCGTTCAAGATCTATTATGTCGTTGCCTGGCGCTCGGGCAGGACGAATCTGCTGCAGACCAGCCTGACGCGCGCGATCTTTTTCAGTGCGCTGACGACGGCAACCGCTTTCGGCAGCCTGTGGCTGTCGAGCCATCCCGGCACATCCAGCATGGGCAAGCTGCTCGCGCTTTCGCTGGTGACGACGCTTGCCGCAGTGCTGCTGTTCCAGCCGGCCCTAATGGGCAAACCCCGCGATCTCAGGGAGTAGGCAGATGTCGCCGACGGGGTCGGCGGCGGCAGCCTTCTGACCCGGTTTGGCGGGTGCCTTCGGAGCGGGCGCCGCTGCAGCAGGCGGCGTGGTGGCCGCCGTCGCAACGGTCTTGGGGGCCGCTGCGGGAGTGGATTTCGGTGCGCCCTTGGCCATGGCGTTGGCGGGGCTGGTGGGGATCGGTGGCCCGACCCGCGTCCACGTCTCGCCGCCGCAAAGGAAGCCCATCACGCAGCCCTTGATCTCCAGCTGGTCGGAACCGACCGGCGTGATCGTCGCGCTGTAGAGCTGACCGTCTTTGGCGTTGTAGACCTGTCCTTCCCACTGATCGACGCCCGGCTTCTTCTTCATGTCGATCAGGGTCGCCATGCCCAGAGTGGGCCTGTTCTTCTTCGAGGCATCCGGATTGTACTCGTCGCGTCCCCCGGGCTGTTTCTCCCAGGAAACGGCGCCCCACATGCTGCCATTGCATTGGGCAACACGGATGTTGGCGACGCCGTCGGCAACCCGCCAGTCTCCGGTCGGATCGGCGGCGAGCGCCGGTGTAAGGCAGGTGTAACCGCCAGCCAGTACAAGAGTGGTGTAAAGGGCCAAACGCATGAGTGTTCCTTGGCAGTGCAACATGGGCTAAAGCTGTGCTTGCGAAGATGGTCCGAAAAAGGGCAAAAGGCCGCACAGACTGTTTTCAGTTGGGCCCCTGTTTTCAGTTGACGAAAGAGCCCTCAATCGAAGTATGTAGCGGATGCACAGTCCAAATCCAGACATGTCCCAGCTGTTCGTGGACCGGCAGGCCCAGCGCAGCGCCCTGCATAATCGGTATCTGAACGAACAGTTCGTCCGGGTTCTCAAGACCATCGGCTACGACGTCGGGTTCCAGAAGGGGCAGGGGCAGTATCTGTACGATCGGGATGGCGCCCGCTATCTCGATCTGCTGTCCGGGTTTGGCGTTTTCGCGATCGGCCGCAATCATCCTGTGATGCGCGAGGCGCTCAAGAGCGTGCTCGATGCCGATCTGCCCAACCTCGTCCAGTTCGACGTCTCGACCCTCGCCGGCGTGCTGGCCGAGCGCCTTCTGAAATATGTCCCATATCTGGACAAGGCCTTCTTCGCCAATTCCGGCGCCGAATGCGTCGAGGCCGCGATCAAATTCGCGCGCGGCGCCACCGGGCGGCCCGGCATTGTCTATTGCGCCCATGGCTATCACGGGCTGACCTACGGCGCGCTGTCGCTGACCGGCGATGCCAACTTCCGTACCGGTTTCGAGCCGCTGCTGCCCGGCTGCACGTCGATCCCGTTCAACGATCTGGCTGCGCTCGAGAAAGCGCTGGCCTCGCGCGAGGTGGCGGCGTTCGTGGTCGAGCCGATCCAGGGCAAGGGCGTCAACATGCCCACCGACGAATTCCTGCCGGGCGCCGCCGCGCTCTGCAAGAAGTACGGCACGCTGTTCGTGGCCGACGAGATCCAGACCGGTATGGGCCGCACCGGCCGCTTCCTCGCCGTCGAGCATTGGAACGTCGAGCCGGACATGGTGCTGCTGTCGAAGTCGCTCTCCGGCGGCCACGTGCCGGTCGGCGCCGTGCTGACGCGCAAGGGCATCTTCGACAAGATCTTCAATCAGATGGACCGCGCGGTGGTGCACGGTTCGACCTTCTCCAAGAACGATCTCGCCATGGCCGCGGGCATCGCCACGCTCGACGTCATGGAGTCCGAGAAGCTGATCGAGTCCGCCGCCAAGCGCGGCGCCGAGCTGCGCCTCGCGCTGACGCGCATGGTGCCGGGCTATGAGCTGATGAAGGAAGTGCGCGGCAAGGGTCTGATGATCGGCGTCGAATTCGGCCCGCCGAAATCGCTGCGCCTGCGCGCCTCGTGGAACGTGCTGGAGACCGCCAACAAGGGCCTGTTCTGCCAGCTCATCACCGTGCCGCTGTTCAAGGATCACAAGATCCTCACGCAAGTGGCCGGCCACGGCAGCCACACCATCAAGCTGCTGCCGCCGCTCACCATCACCGAAGAAGACTGCAACTGGATCGAGCGCGCGTTCGACGACGTGATCGCCGGCAGTCACAAGGTCCCTGGCGCGATCTGGTCGCTCGGCAAGACGCTGGTGGACAACGCGGTGCGGCGGTCGGCGTAAAGCCACCGGCGCGGCCTGTTGTCGCGACATCCGGCCGGAACGGCCGTTCGCCTCGAATATCTCCAAATCGGCTCTTAAACTCCTGCTGTTGAGTCAGGCGGGAGAGGAGCGAACGATGCCTTTGACCGGCGGCTGTCATTGCGGTGCGATCCGCTATGAAGTGAGCGGCGACGTGATGGTGCACGCGCTCTGCCATTGTTCGGACTGCCGTCGACATTCGGGGGCTCCAATGGTGGGCTGGACGATGTATGCGCGCGATGCCGTCAAGCTCGTGCAGGGCCAGCCAAGGATCTATCGATCTTCCGAACATGGCCGGCGTCACTTCTGCGCCGATTGCGGCACCGGGTTGTTCTACGTCAACGAAGCCCTGCTGCCGGGACTGATCGACATCCAGAGCGGGACTTACGATGATCCCGATGCGGTTCCTGCGATGATGCACATCCAGGTTGCCGAGCGGATCGGCTGGATGGAGAGGGCTCACGATCTGCCTGTGTTCGAGCGGTATCCTCCTCAGGCGTGATGGCGCGCAGCACGAGCTCGCTGATGCCTCGGAATTTCACATTGCGCTCGTCTCCGCGGCGACAGCTGAAGCCCTGCATCATCTGTGTCTTCGATGGCCGGTCTTCGTTGCTGATGGTCAGCGAGGCGAAGAGGTTCACCGCGTACTCCCGGCGCTTGTAAGGACGGCGCCGAAAGGCTGGCCGTTCAGGAATGCACGCTATACCGCCAGAGTTCGAGCATGTTCAGGGCCGTCAGGCCGGAGAAGCCCGCGAGTACGGCGAGGCCGGCGAACCAGACCCACTGCTTGCGGTCTTTCAGTACGAGCAGAGCAGCGCACGCGACAGCAAGCATCGACGGCAGGTTGGCGCAGATAATCATCAGAGCGACCATATTCATTCTCCCGGACAGCTCCAATCTGGGGCAAGGCTGCCGGGAGAACAGTGAGACGCGTCACGATCGCCGTCGCCGCGTCCGAGGCGCTGGCATCACTGCGCGAAAGCGCTGAGGGCCTCCGCCACGCGTGCGGGGACTTCCTGCGCCACGCAGTGTCCGGCCCCCGCGAAGGTCAGCGTGCTCGCGTGCGGGATCAGTGACAGGGCGCGCCGTGCCATCTCCTTGTAGATCGGTCCCGACAGCTCGGCGGTCGTGATGCGCACCGGGCACTCGATCTGGGCGAGCAGCGCAAACGGATTGCCACGGGCATCGCCGACATAGACCTGCTCCATCGCCTCGTAGATCGGGCGCAGGATGGCGGATTCGATCTCGGGCGTGCAGCAGAGCCGCACGCGGCCGTCCTCCAGCTGGGTGAAGCCATGACGCACATAGGCCCGCAGGGACGACTCGGTCCAGTCCGCAAACGCCGGCGCGGCGCGGTAGCGCGCGAAGGCGGCGTCGGCACTGTCGAACTCGGCCCGTCGGCGCAACGTGCCCTCCACGCGCGACACGGAGTCCTCGCTCAATGCGCCGGAGCGTACAGCGCGAGGGTCCATCACGGTTGGCTCCATCACGAAAAGACGTGCGAAACGACCGGTCCGGAATGTGGCGGCCAGCAGCAGGTCGGTTGCGCCGGCGCTGTGTCCGATGCCGTAGATATCGTGCAAATCGAGCGCATCGACAACCCGGCAGACATCGTCGGCATAGTCGAGGAAATGATAGGCGCCGGGCTTGTGGCTGGCACCATGGCCGCGGCGGTCGAGTGCGTAGACCGTGTAGCTCGCGGCAAGCTCATGCGCGACCTCGTCCCAGACATCGGCGACGAAACCCGTGCCGTGGAGCAGAAGCGCGGGCGGCTTGCCGCGCGCGCCCCATTGCAGCATCGCAATCTGCGCGTCGGAGGGACCGATGACAAAGCGCTGAGGAACCATTGGGCGGGGATGCTACGTCGCATCCTCCAGGATCATCGCGGCACCTTTCTCGGCGATCATCGCGGTCGGCGTATTGGTGTTTCCCGAGGTGATGGTCGGCATGACTGAGGCGTCGACGATGCGCAGGCCCGCGAGCCCGTAGAACCGCAGCCGCTCGTCGACGACGGCCATCGGATCGGTCGCCGTACCCATCTTCGCCGTACCGACGGGATGGAAAATGGTGGTGCCGATGTCGCCGGCGGCCTTGGCCAGCGAGGCATCGTCGTCGCCGACGCCAGGGCCGGGCAGATATTCGCTGGGCCGATATTTCGCGAGCGCCTTCTGCTGCATCAGGCGGCGGGTGGTGCGAATGGCGTCGGCGCCGACCTGGCGGTCGTCGTCGGTCGACAGGTAATTCGGGGCGATGATCGGCTTCTCGTCGGGCGCCGCCGTGCGCAGCCGCACGGTGCCGCGCGAGGTCGGCTGCAGGTTGCAGGCGCTCACCGTAATGGCGGGGAAGCGGTGCAGGGGATCGCCGAACTTGTCGAGCGACAGCGGCTGCACGTGAAACTGGATATTGGCCCGCGCGCGGGTCGCATCGGAGCGCGTGAAGATGCCGAGCTGTGACGGCGCCATGGTCAGCGGCCCGCGGCGGCGGAATGCGTAATCGAGCCCCATCAGGCCGCGGCGCACCAGATTGTAATAGGTCTCGTTCAGTGTGCGGACGCCTTCGACCTTGTAGATCGCGCGCTGCTGCAGGTGATCCTGCAGGTTGCGCCCGACGCCCGGCTTGTCCATGACGATGTCGATGCCGAGCGGCGCCAGCCAGTCGGCCGGACCGATGCCGGAGCGATGCAGCACCTGCACCGAGCCGATCGCGCCGGCCGAGAGGATCACCTCGCGCCGCGCGCGGGCCTCGATGACCTCGCCGTTCTGGATGAAGCGCACGCCCACGGCGCGGCCCTGTTCGATGATGAGACGTTCGACCAGCACATGCGTTTCAAGCCGCAGATTGGGACGCTTTAGCGCCGGCTTGAGGAATCCGCGGGCGGAAGACCAGCGCCGCCCACGCTTCTGGTTGACGTGAAAGTAGCTCGTGCCTTCGTTGTCGCCGGTGTTGAAATCCGGAATGCGCTTGATGCCCATCTCCTCGGCGGCATCGCCCACGGCATCGAGGATGTCCCAGGACAGCCGCGGCGCCTCGATGCGCCAGCCGCCGCCGGCGCCATGATGCTCGCTCGCGCCGAGAAAATGATCTTCCAGTCGCTTGAACATCGGCAGCACGTCGTCATAGCCCCAGCCGGTCAGGCCGAGCTGGCGCCAGTGATCGTAGTCGGCCGCCTGGCCGCGCATCGAGATCATGGCGTTGATCGCCGAGCAGCCGCCGATCACCTTGCCGCGGGGATAGGCGAGGGAGCGGCCGTTCAGGCCGGGCTCGGCCTCGGTCCTGAACATCCAGTCCGAGCGCGGATTGCCGATCGCAAAGAGGTAGCCGACCGGGATGTGGAACCAGATCCAGTTGTCGTTGCCGCCGGCCTCGAGGATGAGGACCCGGTTTCCGGGGACGGCCGAGAGCCGGTTCGCGAGGATGCAGCCCGCCGTGCCGGCCCCCACGACGATGTAGTCAAAGTCACCTTCGAGCCGCCTTGGCATCCTCAATCCACCCAATCAGCCGTCCCGACGGGCTCGTCCCGGCGTCCACGCGCTGTCTGTCCTAATAGTCGGACGAGGATGGGCGGGACAAGCCCGCCATGACGGGAGGACAGGGCTCCCCTCGATCCGGGACGGTTAGGTGGACTGGTGCTTGCATGATAGATAGTCCCCGTTTTTCAGATAAAGGCTTGAGACCCTCTATGCCCATCGTGAACCGCGTCGCCGACCTCCAACCCGACATCCAGGCATGGCGGCGGGACATCCACCAGCATCCTGAACTGCTTTACGACGTCCATCGCACCGCAGCATTCGTCGCAGACCGGCTGCGGGAATTCGGCTGCGACGAGGTCGTGACCGGCCTCGGCCAGACCGGCGTGGTCGGCGTGATCAAGGGCAACAGGCCGGCCGGCGACGGCCTCAAGGTCATCGGCATGCGCGCCGACATGGACGCCCTGCCGGTCGAGGAGCAGACGAACCTGCCTTACGCCTCGAAGGTACCGGGCAAGATGCACGCCTGCGGTCATGACGGCCACACCGCGATGCTGCTTGGCGCGGCCCGCTATCTGGCCGAGACCCGCAACTTCGCCGGCACCGCCGTCGTGATCTTCCAGCCCGCCGAGGAAGGTGGCGCCGGGGGTGCGGCGATGGTGAAGGACGGCCTGATGGAGCGCTTCGGCATCGAGCAGGTCTACGGCATGCACAATGGCCCGGGCATTCCGGTCGGCTCGTTCGCGATCCGGCCGGGTCCGATCATGGCGGCCACCGACGAGGTCGACATCGAGATCGAGGGCCTCGGCGGCCATGCCGCGCGCCCGCACAAATGCGTGGACTCGGTGCTGGTCGGCGCCCAGCTGATCACGGCGCTGCAGTCGATCGTTGCGCGCAGCGTCGATCCCTTGGAATCCGCCGTGATCTCGATTTGCGAATTCCACGCCGGCAATGCCCGCAACGTCATTCCGCAGACCGCGACCCTGCGCGGCACCATCCGGACGCTATCACCCGAGGTGCGCAAGCTGGTCGAGAAGCGCGTGCGCGAGGTCGTGGCGGGTGTTGCGCAGATCACCGGCGCCAAGATCGACCTGCACTACAAGCGCAACTATCCGGTCGTGAACAATCACGCCGCGGAAACCGAGGTGGCGCGGCGCATTGCCCAGCAGGTCGCGGGCGAGGCCAACGTCCTCGAGATGTCGCCGCTGATGGGCGGCGAGGATTTTTCCTACATGCTCGAAGCGCGTCCCGGCGCTTTTATCTTCTGCGGCAACGGGGACAGTGCCGGCCTGCATCACCCCGCCTACAATTTCAACGACGAGGCGATCGTCTATGGCACGTCCTACTGGGTCAAGCTGGTCGAGGAATCGCTCGCGGCGTCGTGATACCCAAACCTGACCTCTGAATGAGAAGGGCCCGTGCAATGCACGGGCCCTTTGTCTTTTGAAAGATGAGGCTCGCTCAGAACACGCGCGAGAAGATCACATAGAGCGTCGCCGACAGCATGATCGCGCAGGGCAGCGTCAGCACCCAGGCCATCAGCAGGTTGCGGATCGTCGCCCATTGCAGGCCCGAGCCGTTCGCAGCCATCGTGCCGGCGACGCCCGACGACAGTACGTGGGTCGTCGAGACCGGCAATCCGAACACGTCGGCGGCGCCGATCGTGGCGGCGGCGACCAGTTCGGCCGAGGCGCCCTGCGCGTAGGTGAGATGGCTCTTGCCAATCTTCTCGCCCACGGTGATGACGATGCGCTTCCAGCCGATCATGGTGCCGAGGCCGAGCGCGATCGCCACGGCGATCTTCACCCAGTTCGGGATGAACTTGGTGGCGGCATCGAGCGAGCCCTTGTAGGCGTTGAGCGTCGCGATCTCGTCCTTGCTGAGATCGTTGGCCTTGTCCTTCATCAGGAAGCGGATGGCCTCCGAGGTCAGGTACATGTCGTTACGGGTGTTGCCGACGGCTTCGGCCGGTACCTTGTCGAGCGTGCCGTATTGCGCAACTTGCGAGCCGACGTCCTTCACCAGCACGGCCAGCGAGGGATAGGTGCCTTCGTTGAGCTGACGCAGCGCGATGTATTGCGTCACGGCCGGGCGTGGATCGCCGATGATGCTGTGGCCGGCGCCCTTGGCCGAGATCACCCTGGCGGCGGCCTCCGAGGTCTTCTGGAACTGCGCCACCTGCGATTCCGGCAGCGCACGGTTGAGCGCATAGGCGGTCGGCACGGTGCCGATCAGGATCAGCATGATCAGGCCCATTCCCTTCTGGCCGTCATTGGAGCCATGCGCGAAACTGACGCCGGTACAGGTCAGGATCAAAAGGCCGCGAATCCACAGCGGCGGGGCCTTTTTGCCTTCGGGCGCGGCATAGAGCGCGGGGTTGCGCACGACGAATTTGAGCACCAGCAGCAGCACGGCGGCGCAGACGAATCCGACCAGTGGCGACAGCAGCAGCGCGTAGCCGATCTCGGTGGCCTTGCTCCAGTCGACGCCCGAGGTGCCGTCGCGGCCGCGCATCACGGCGTTGGCGATACCGACGCCGATGATCGAACCGATCAGAGTGTGCGAGGAGGAGGCGGGCAGGCCGAAGAACCACGTGCCGAGATTCCACATGATCGCGGCGATCAGAAGAGCGAACACCATCGCAAAGCCGGCGCTCGAGCCGACCTGGAGGATCAACTCCACCGGCAGCAGCGAGACGATGCCGAACGCCACCGCGCCGGACGACAGGAGCACGCCGAGGAAATTGAAGAAGCCCGACCACATCACCGCGAACTCTGCCGGCAGCGAATGGGTGTAGATCACCGTCGCCACGGCATTGGCGGTGTCGTGAAAGCCGTTGACGAATTCGAAGCCCAGCGCGATCAGCAGCGCGATGAACAGCAGGATATAGGGCAGGTAGGTGGTGACGCGCGTGCCGGTCGCATGGACGTCGACATAGATGCTGTAGGCGACGAACAGAAGGCCCGCGGCGAGAATGCCGAAGAACAGGATCATCGTCAGCGGGTTGAACCCCTTGTCGAGATTGGGCCGGGAAGCCGGCTGGATCGGCGCGGGATCGACGCCCGCCCGGTCGAATGCAACATCTGTCATGTGTGGACGCCCCTTACTTTCGAGAGGGGCATTGTCCGCGACCGAGTTGAAGGCTGGATGACAGCCGACGCTTGAAACGAACTTATCCGCCCGGATTCACGCCGCGCGCCGGGATGTCTTCTGCGCGTCGGCAACGATCCTCAGATCCTCGACAAAGCGCTGATACTCGCGCGCCCTGGCTTCCGGGTCGGGCAGCCGCAACAGATATGAGGGATGCACCGTCACCAGCGCCTTGCGGCCGTCGGGCAGATCGATGAGCCGGCCGCGGGTCTTGCCGATCGGCGTGATCTTGCCGAACACGCTCTGCGCGGCGGTCGCGCCCATCGCCACGATCAACCCGGGCTGGATTGCCGCAACTTCCCGCTCAAACCATTGGCGGCAGGCCTTGATCTCCGGGGTCGCCGGCTTCTGGTGCAGCCGGATTTTTCCGCGCGGCACGAATTTGAAGTGCTTCACCGCATTGGTGACATAGACCGTCCCGCGGTCGACGCCCGCTTCCGCCAGGGCGCGGTCGAGCATCTGGCCGGCCGGCCCGACGAAGGGGTGGCCTGCGAGGTCTTCCTTGTCGCCCGGCTGTTCGCCAACCAGCATGATGGTGGCGTCTTTCGGGCCCTCGCCGAACACTGTCTGGGTGGCGTCCTTGTAGAGCGGACAGGCGCGGCAATGGGCGGCTTCCTCGCGGAGGGCGTCGAGATCGTTTGTGGCGGTCGTGCGCTTCATCGGAGCCTCCGGCCGCTTCTGGGGCTTGTGCGGATCGGTCGCGGCATTGGCGATCATGGCGCCGGTCATGCGCTCGGCGTCCTCGATCAGCGGTTTAATGATCGAGGCCTCGGGCAGGTTCCTCCAGTATTTCTTCGGCATTTCTGCCTGCATCGCCTTCACCTTCAGCCGCGCCGGATTGAAGATGCTGGCGTAGTAGCGCCGCCAGGTTTCTTCGAGGCGGTCCGCGCCCGGCGCTTCGCTCTTGCTGACGCCTGCCGTGAACGACAGGGCATGACCGTCCCAATGCGCGCACAGATCGGGCGTCAGGATCGACCAGGGCAGATCGGCAAAGCGCCGGGCGAAGAACGGCGCGGCGAGTTCGACGATGTGATGCTCCGGCTCGAACCAGGCGACGAAATGCGCCTTGTGCTCCCGGCCGATCTCGCGGAAGCGCACGAAGGCGTGCATCTTGTGCTCGTCGCGGCGGACGGCCTTCGCCATCGCCGTGACCTCCGCGACGTCGGGATCGATCGCGACGTCGATCAGGTCGTGATTGTCTTTCAGGCGGAACAGCAGGCGATAGAGGATCGCGAAGCGTTCGCGGTCGCGATGCAGGATCGCCGCTTTCGCGAGCTCGACGAATTTAGCTGGCACGTTGAAGGTGCCTTCGCCATCCTCCGGCAGGGGCGTTGGCGCGGGCGGCGCGAACAACTCGGCGTCGCCGCCCTTCACGGCCCAGGTGATTTCGGCCGGCTTGACCTGATGGACGGCGAGCGCGCGCGCGGCGTTGCGCCAGCCGGCAAAGTCGGTTTCGCTGTCGAGCGTGATGAAATGCATCAGAAGCCAAATCCCAGTTGCGTTGCCTTCGGTTTGAACCGTTCGGCCAGTCCGGCAGCGTCGAGACGATGCGGCGAGGGGCGGTGGTCGCTGAGCACGATGAACGGCATCGCCTTGTTGCGGGGCACGTGCAGCCGCGCCAGGTCGGCGAGACGGATCGTCGTGGTGCGGCGCGTCGCAATGATGCGTTCGACTGTTTTGGTGCCGAAGCCCGGCACGCGCAACAATTCCTCGCGGCTGGCGCGGTTGATGTCGAGCGGAAAGCGGTCACGATGGCGCAGTGCCCAGGCGAGTTTCGGGTCGATGTCGAGCGGCAGCATGGCGCTGTCATCGACGATCTCGCCGACGTCGAAACCATAGAACCGCATCAGCCAGTCGGCCTGATAGAGCCGGTGCTCGCGCAGCAAGGGCGGTGCGCGCAGGGGAAGGGCGCGGCTGGCGTCGGGGATGGGACTGAAGGCGGAGTAGTAGACGCGCCGCAACCGGTAGGAGCCGTAGAGATTGGCGCTGGTGTGGAGGATGGTGTGGTCGGAAGCCGCGTCGGCGCCGACGATCATCTGGGTGCTCTGGCCTGCGGGTGCGAAACGCTGCGGCCTGGCGCGCGTTCTGGTCTTCCTGCCATCCTCGGCCTCGTCCAGCTTCAGCCGCAGCCGTCCCATGGTGCGGCGAATGGCGCGCACGTCCTTCTCGGGCGCGAACTGCTTGAGGCTGGTGGCATCAGGCATCTCGATATTGATGGAGAGGCGATCGGCATATTTGCCCGCTTCCGCGATCAGCGCGTCGTCGGCTTCCGGAATCGTCTTCAGATGAATGTAGCCGCGGAAGTGATGCTCCTCGCGCAGCTTGCGCGCGACGCCGACCACCTGCTCCATGGTGTAGTCGGGGCTGCGGATGATGCCGGAGGAGAGAAACAGGCCCTCGATGTAGTTGCGCCGGTAGAAGTCGAGCGTGAGCTTGACCACTTCGTCGACCGTGAAGCGGGCGCGCGGCACGTTGGAGGAGGCGCGGTTGACGCAATAGAGGCAATCGTAATTGCAGGCATTGGTCAGCAGCACCTTGAGCAGCGAGATGCAGCGGCCGTCCGGCGCATAGGAATGGCAGATGCCCATTCCCGGCGCGGTCGAGCCCATGCCCTTGCCGTCACGGGAGTCCCGTTTCTCGGTACCGCTGGAGGCGCAGGATGCGTCGTATTTCGCGGCATCGGCCAGGATCTCCAGCTTGCGTTGTACGTCCATATTTGAATCCCTTTGATTCCGCTCACGAATCTCAAGATGCGCAATCCGATTGACTCTTCGGCCGCCGTTAGCTTTATATTAGAACATATCATGAACAAATGAGCCAGCCGCTGGTTTCTCTTTTTTGAGTGCCACGGCCATCATCCCAAAGGAGCGGCGAGCATGAGCGGCGCACGTGCAGGCGCGCTTGCGGTTTTGCGCGGCCAGATCGAACGCATCGAGACTGCGGAGGTCACGCAACGATGCGACCGCGTCGCGCTCGGCCATGGCGAGGCCGATGGCGCGCTGCAGGGCGGGCTCGCTCGCGCCGCCATCCACGAGGTGTTTTGCGAGGGGCGGCAGGGCCCCGCCGCAACGGGGTTCGTCATGGGGCTGGCCGGGCGCGTCTCGGCGCAGCGGCCGTTATTGTGGGTGCGTCAGGATTTTTCGGAGCGCGAGGCCGGCGCGCTGTCGATGCACGGGCTCGCCGAGCTCGGCCTCGATCCGCGCCGCGTGGTGACGGTGCGCGCCGCCGATGTCGAGAGCGCGCTGCGCACATCGGCCGATGCGCTCGCCTGCGATGCGCTGGGCGCGGTCGTGCTCGAACTCTGGGGCGACACGCGCCAGTTCGATCTCGTCGCTAGCCGCAAGCTGACACTGGCCGCACAATCGTCCGGCGTCACCGGCCTGCTGCTGCGCATGGCCGCGCAACCTTTGCCTTCGACCGCTGAGACGCGGTGGATGCTGCGCGCGGCGCATTCGCCGCCGGGCACGTTGCGGGACGTCTGGGGCGCGCCGCGCTTCGATGCGGAACTGCTGCGCAATCGTCATGGCCCGTGCGGCCGGTGGATCATGGAATGGAAATGTGATGAGTGCCAGTTCTCTGAACCGTCGTCGTATCCTCAGCCTGTGGCTGCCGCGCCTGCCCATCGATCGGATCCAGCGCTTCTTCAGCAGCGTCGGGCTGGGTAAAACCGATGAACCGGCTATCGTCGTCGCCAGGGACAACAATGCGCTGGTGATCCATGCACTCGACGAAGCCGCCGAACGCATGGGTCTGCATATCGGCCAGCCGCTCGCCAATGCGCGGGCGATGTGTCCGGACCTGAAAGTATTCGACGCGGACCTCGCGGCCGATGCGAAGACGCTCAGCGACATCGCCGACTGGTGTGACCGCTTCACGCCGCTGGTTGCGCTCGATCCGCCGCATGGATTGTTCCTCGACATCACCGGCTGCGCGCATCTGTTCGGGGGCGAATCCTCCTTGTTGCTCACGCTGGTCAGGGCGCTCGCCAGTCAGGGCTTTGCCGTCAGCGCGGCGATCGCAAGCACCTCGGTCTGCGCGCGCACGGTGCCCCGGCAGGTGCGGGGGAGCACCGTCGCCGATGGCGGAGAGGCCGCCGCGATCAGCCGGCTGCCGGTCTCGGCGCTCGGTGCCGGCGAGGCCATCGCCAGCGGCCTGCGCCGCGCCGGCCTCAAGACCATCGGCGATGTTGCCGCCCGCGCGCCGGGCGAGATCACGGCGCGGTTCGGCGCGCGCTTCTCCACGCTGCTTGCACATGCGCTGGGGCAGGGCGATGCGCCGATCAGCCCGCGCAAGCCGTTGCCCGATTACATCGTCGAAAAACGTTTCGCCGAACCGATCGCGACCGATACCATGATCGCGATGACGCTGTCGCGTCTCGCCGACACGCTGATCGCCTCCATGGAGAAGCAGGGCAAGGGCGCGCGGCGGCTGGACGCGGCGTTCTTCCGCACCGACGGTGTCGTGCGCGCCATCACGGTCGAGACCGGGCGTCCCGTGACGCAAGGCGCGGTGATCGACCGCCTGTTCCGCGAGCGTCTCGATGCGCTCGCCGATCCGCTCGATCCCGGCTTCGGCTTCGACATGGTCCGGCTGTCGGCGAGCCGCACCGAGATCGTGGTGCAGGAGCAGCGCGATCTCGACGCCCATGTCCACGACAATGACGAACTCACGGCGCTGATCGATCGCATCGCGGCACGGATCGGCGGCAGGCGCGTCGTCGTGCATCTGCCGCAGGACACCCACATTCCCGAATGCGCGGTGCTGGCCGCACCGGCGCAGCATCACCTCGCCGCAGCCATGCAGGCCGAATGGCCCGCGCGGATCAGGAGCGAGCCGCCGCTGCGTCCCTTGCGGCTGTTCGACAAGCCGGAACCGATCAAGGTGCCGTTCGCGACCGTGCCCGACGGCCCGCCACATCAATTCACCTGGCGCCGCGCGCTGCATGCGGTGGTGCGGGTCGAGGGTCCCGAGCGCATCGCGATGGAATGGTGGCGGCAGGACGGCAAGCAGCTGACACGGGACTATTTCCGGATCGAGGATGCCGAAGGTCTGCGCTTCTGGATCTTTCGCGATGGTCTCTATGAGGGCGAGTGCTTCGACGCCGACGGCAAGCCCGTTCCGCCCGGCTGGTATGTGCACGGTCTCTTCGCATGACGAGCCCCGCCTATGCCGAGATCGGCATCACCACCAACTTCTCCTTCCTGCGCGGCGGGTCGGATCCGCGCGCCTATGTGCATCAGGCCGGCACCCTCGGCATATCCGCGATCGGCATCGCCGATCACAATACGCTGGCCGGCGTGGTGCGGGCCTACAAGGAGCTCGACAATCCGAATGTGGAGCACAAGCCGAAACTGCTGACCGGCGCCCGCATCGTCTTCATCGACGGCACGCCCGACATTCTGGCCTATCCGCGCGACCGCGCCGCCTATGGCCGGCTCTGCCAGCTTCTCACCAGAGGCAAGCGCGGCGACGACATCACGAGGATCGAGAAGGGCGAATGCCGTCTCACCCTGGCTGACCTGATCGAATTTGCGGAAGGTCAGCTCCTTGTCCTGACACTGCCGCATCGTTTCGTGGCCGAGCAGGCGCTTCATGTGCTCGCGCAACTCGCCGCGAGCCGCGCCGAAGGCGTCTGGCTCCCGGCGAGCCTGATCTATCGTGGCGACGACCGGCGCCGGCTGGCGCGGCTCGCGGATCTCGCAGCCAAGGCAAAGGTGCGGCTGCTCGCGACCAACGAGGTGCTTTATCACCATCCGGCGCGCCGTCCCCTGCAGGACGTGCTGACCTGCATCCGCGAGAAGACCACGATCGAGGCCGCCGGCAAGCGGTTGGAAGCCAATGCCGAGCGGTTTCTGAAGCCGCCCCGCGAAATGGCGCGGCTGTTCCGCGATCATCCTGATGCGATCGCTGAGACCATGCGCTTTGCGGATCGCATCGATTTCTCGCTCGACCAGCTCAAATATCAATATCCGGACGAGCCGGTGCCGCCGGGAAAGACCGCGCAGGGACATCTTGAAGATCTGACCTGGGCCGGCGTCGAGCAATACTTTGGCGGCAACATCGACGCCAAGCTGCGCGCCACGCTGAAGAAGGAGCTCAGGCTGATCGCCGAGCTGAACTACGCGCATTATTTTCTCACCGTGCACGACATCGTGCATTACGCGCGCAGCCAGAACATCCTGTGCCAGGGGCGCGGATCGGCGGCGAATTCGGCCGTCTGCTACGTGCTCGGCATCACCTCGGTCGATCCGACCAAGGTCGACCTGTTGTTCGAGCGTTTCATCTCCAAGGAGCGGCTCGAGCCGCCCGACATCGACGTCGATTTCGAGCATTCGCGGCGCGAGGAGGTGATGCAATATGTCTATCGCCGCTACGGCCGCCACCGCGCCGCGATCATCGCCACCGTGATCCATTATCGTCCGCGCAGCGCCATCCGCGATGTTGGCAAGGCGCTGGGCCTCACCGAGGACGTCACGGCGGCGCTTGCCGACACCGTCTGGGGCAGCTGGGGCAAGGGCCTCAACGACATCCAGGTCAGGCAGGCCGGGCTCGATCCCAACAATCCCATGATCAACCTCGCGGTCGAACTGGCGACCGAGCTGATCGATTTTCCCCGTCACCTCTCCCAGCATGTCGGCGGCTACGTGCTGACGCAGGACCGGCTCGACACCTATGTGCCGATCAGCAATGCCGCGATGGACGACCGCACCTTCATCGAGTGGGACAAGGACGACGTCGACGCACTCAACATGATGAAGGTCGACGTGCTGGCGCTCGGCATGCTGACCTGCATCCGCAAATGTTTCGATCTGATCGAAAAGCACAAGGGCAAACGCTACGAGCTTTCGGACATTAAGTCGAAGGACGATGATGAAGTTTACCAAATGCTTCAACGAGGGGAATCGCTCGGCGTATTTCAGGTCGAGAGCCGTGCCCAGATGAACATGCTGCCCCGGCTGAAGCCGCGGACTTTCTACGATCTCGTCATCGAAGTCGCGATCGTGCGTCCTGGTCCAATCCAGGGCGACATGGTGCACCCCTATTTGCGACGGCGAAAGATGAATCCGGAAGACATCGAGTATCCTTATCCAAAGGGAGGCAACAAGAACGAACTTCGGGAGGTCCTGCACAAGACCCTTGGTGTGCCCTTGTTCCAGGAGCAGGCTATGCGCATTGCGATCGTGGCAGCCGAGTTTACATCGGAAGAGGCCAACGGCCTGCGACGCGCCATGGCAACCTTTCGCAACGTGGGGACCATCGGTAGCTTCGAAGAGAAAATGATCGGCAACATGATCCGACGCGGCTACGATCCTCAATTCGCTCGAAATTGTTTCGACCAGATCAAGGGCTTCGGCTCCTACGGCTTCCCGGAAAGCCATGCCGCGAGCTTCGCCCAGCTCGTCTATATCTCGTCATGGCTGAAACATTATCACCCCGACGCCTTCTGCTGCGGTCTGTTGAATTCACAGCCGATGGGCTTCTACGCGCCGGCGCAGATCGTCGGCGATGCCCGCAAGAACGGCGTCGAGGTGCGCGACGTCGACGTCACCTACAGCTTTGCGCAGAACACGCTGGAGAACACCGAGGGCAGGTATTGTGCGGTCCGCCTCGGTTTCCGCCAGATTGACGGATTCCATTGGCTCGATGAGGATGAGGAAGCCCTCAAGCGGGAACAGGCCAAGCGGCAAGGCAAGGTCCATGTTGTTCAGGAAGACTGGGCCGACCGTATCGTGGCTGCCCGCAACCGCCGCCGCTTCACCTCGCTGGAGGATTTCGCCCGCGACACCGGCCTGCCCAAGCGTGCGCTGATCCTGCTGGCGGACGCCGATGCGTTTCGCTCGCTCGGGCTCGACCGGCGCGAGGCGCTGTGGCAGGTGCGGCGGCTGCCGGACGACGTGCCGCTGCCGCTGTTCGAGGCGGCGACCGCGCGCGAGCAGCCGGACGAGCATGCCAGGCCGCTGCCGCTGATGCCGCGCGCCGAGCAGGTGGTCGCGGACTACCAGACCATCCGGCTTTCGCTCAAAGGTCACCCGATGGAATTCCTGCGCGAGGCGTTCACGCGCGAGCGTATCGTCGCCTGCAGGGAGATCAGCCACGAGAACGAGCGGCGGCGCGTCCGCTGCGCCGGCGTGGTGCTGGTGCGGCAGCGGCCGGGCAGCGCCAGCGGCGTCGTGTTCATGACGCTGGAGGACGAAACCGGAATCGCCAATGTCGTGGTCTGGCCCAAGATCATGGAGCAGTACCGCAAGGAGGTGATGGGCGCGCGCCTCATCCTGGTCGAGGGCTACATCCAGAGCAGCCCCGAGAAGGTGACGCATCTGATCGCCCAGCGCATGATCGACCGCTCGCACGATCTCGTCGGCCTCGCCGACGTTGCGTTGAGCGGCAAACATTCGCTGTCGGCCGGCGGCGGAGGCGAGCTCAACGACGATCGCCGTGACCTCGCCGACATGCCGGCGCAAAAGATCCGCCACCCCCGCAACGTCCGTATCCTGCCGCCGTCTCGCGATTTTCATTGAGCGCGCGCAAGTCTCTCACCGTCACCCAGGGACGCGCTTTCCTAGAAATTCACCCGGTTCGAGATCGCGCCATCCACCACGAGATTGGAGCCCGTCGTGAACGACGACAGCGGGCATGCCAGGAATACCGCCGCATTCGCGATTTCCTGCGGCGTCGCCATCCGTCCCGTCGGGTTGCGGTTCATCGCGTCCTTGTAGCGCTCCGGCATGTTCTGCTCGATCATGTTCCAGACGCCACCCTTGAAATACACCGTGCCCGGCGACACCACGTTGACGCGGATCTTCTTCTTGGCATGCTGCCGCGCCAGGCCCTTGGCCATGTGGATCAGCGCCGCCTTGATCGGACCGTAGGAGCTGGCCGTATCGGCCTGTGCCGCCGAGATCGAGGAGATGATGACGAAGGCGGCGTCGCCGTGTCGCGCGCCGCCGGCCTCGAGGAACGGCCGCGCCGCCTCGAAGGCGTGCACCGCGCCGAGCACGTCGAGCCTGAAATTCTGTTCCCAGGAGGCGGCATCGCCGCCCTGCGCCATCGCGCCGGCGTTGGAGAACAGCATGTCGAGGCCGCCGAGTTCGCCGGCAGCCGTTTCGATCCAGGCCTTCAGCGCCGCGCCGTCGGTGATGTCGACCGCGCCGCCGGTGGCCTTGATGCCGCTCGCCTTCAATTCTGCGACCGTCTCCGCGACCTGCCCCGCATTGCGCGCACACACCGCGACGTTGCTGCCTTCCCCGGCAAGCGTCGCCGCGATTGCCCGCCCGATGCCGCGCGTGCCGCCCAGGACGATCGCGTTCTTTCCCTTGAGCCCGAGATCCATTCTTGTTTTCCTTGTTGTTGCGTCGACGACAGGAAAAATCTCCCGACGTCGTCCTGGCGAAAGCCAGGTGAACCTAAGCGGACCCATTACCACACATGTGCGCTGTTGCGAGATGTCCTGGCCAAAGCCCATGCCAGCGCCACGCGATGGTCGTTTCGGGTCCCGGCTTTGCCCGCACGATACCACGTCTGCGGTTGCTTCAATCCCGCCACCTCACTCCGGGGCCGCGCCTACCGGCGAGCCACCGCCGGGCGGGCGATGCAGGAAGGTCAGCGAGGCATAGGCGCCGATCCACGAGCCGATCGCCGCGAACGCGACGTAGAAGGCGTTCTCGGTGTAGCTGATCACCGCATAGGAGGAGAGCAGATACCAGATCGAACTCCAGGTTGCCGCCGGCACGCGCTTGCGCGCCACAACGGCGGAGGTGAACATCACGTAGACCGCGTCGGTGGCCGCCGTTGCAACGAACACGGCGCCGGCGGTGAGGGGATCGATGGCGGGCATTGCGTTCCTTTGTGCGATCGTGAGAAAGTCGTGAAAACTAGGGGAGAGACACTGCGATGCAAAGCCCCGCCGGCATTCTCGGCGATCTCTGGACATCCGCCGGGGGAGATGCGGACGCACTGCAGCACGTGCGGCTGACAGGCGAGGAGCCGCAGGTCCCGTCCTCGTTCCGGGTGGCGGTGGCCGGGCAGACGACGATCGCCGCCGCCGGCCTTGCCGCTGCGGACATCTGGCGCGCGCGCAGCGGCGAGGTGCAGGATGTCACCATCGACATGCGCCATGCCGTCGCCGAGTGCCGTTCCGAACGCTATCTGCATCTCGACGACAAGCCACCCCCGCCGGCTTGGGACGCCATTGCCGGCGTCTACAGGACCGGCGACAACCGCTACGTCCGTTGCCACACCAATTTCCCGCATCACCGCGACGCCGTCTGCCATGTGCTCGGCTGTGCGCCCGAGCGCGACGAGGTGCAGGCGGCGCTGATGCAGTGGAAGGGGGCGGACTTCGAAGCGGCGGCCTATGCGGCCGGCGGCGTCGTCGCCCTGATGCGCTCCCCGGACGAATGGTCGGCGCTGCCGCAGGCGCAGGCACTGGCCGGACTGCCGTTGCTCTCGATCGAGAAGATCGGCGATGCCGCTCCGAAACCCTGGCCCAAGGGGGATCGACCGCTTTCAGGCCTCCGCGTGCTCGATCTGTCCCGCGTCATCGCCGGCCCCGTCGCCGGCCGCACGCTCGCCGCCCACGGCGCCGACGTGCTGCTGATTTCAGGTCCCGAACTGCCAGCCATTCCCTGGCTGACCATCGACACCGGCCGCGGCAAGCTCACCACCTTCATCGAGCTGAAGAGCGAGGCCGGCAGGGCCCAGTTGCGCGCGCTGCTGAAGGACGCCGACATCATCTCGCAGGGCTATCGCCCGCGTGCACTCGCGGCACTCGGATTCTCGCCTGAAGATGCGGCGGAGATCAGTCCCGGCATCGTCTATGTCAGCCTGTCGGCCTATGGCCATGTCGGCCCGTGGGCCGAGCGGCGCGGTTTCGACTCCCTGGTGCAGACCACGACCGGCTTCAACCACGCCGAGGGACAAGCTGCCGGCATCGAAGGCCCGAAGGAATTGCCGGCGCAGATGCTCGACCACGCCACCGGCTATCTGATGGCGTTCGGCGCCATGATGGCGCGGCTTCGTCAGGCCCGCGAGGGCGGCAGCTGGCACGTGCGCGTATCGCTGGCGCAGACCGGCCGGTGGTTGTGGAATCTCGGCCGCCTCGCGGACGGTCTGAGCGCGCCTGACCTGTCGAGCCAAGCCGTACATGCTGCGTTCATCGAGACCATGCCATCTGGATTCGGGACGCTGAAAGCGGTGCGCCATGCAGCGCTGCTGTCGCGAACCCCGGCGCAGTGGAGCCGTCCGGCGATGCCGCTCGGCAGTCACCCGCCGCAATGGCCGGCGCGAAGCTGACACAGAGCTGACAGGAGGGCGGTCGTCGCAAAAATTTAACGTAAACCGAAACAGCTCTTTCGTTTTTTAGGTTGTTTGAACTCTCAATTCGGCACTATTAGCGCGACCGGTCGGACAGCTCGCTGCCGAAACGGCCGCAGTATCGACTGGACCCCATGTCAGCTGAAAATACCAAGCGAATGCAGGTGTTTACAAAACAACGGGTGATCACATCCGTATTTGTACTAGTGCTGGCCATGGCCGGAGCCTATTACGGCTCGCTGTTTTCGGGCGCCAAGCAGAAAAGCCATTCCGAGATTTCCAGCCAGTCCAGGAAGAACGCGCAGAATTTCACGCCGACGGCTTCCGAATGGGCCACGCTGACGATCGAGCCGGTCAAGGCCAGATCCTTCCGGGCCGAATATGTCACCGAGGGCAAGGTCGCAGTCGACGAGGACCGTTCGACGCCGGTGTTTTCGCCCTATGCCGGCCGGGTCACGAAGCTCCTTGCCAAGCCGGGTGAGACCCTCAAGCAGGGCCAGCCGCTGTTCACGATCGAGGCCGCCGATACGGTGCAGGCCCAGAATGATTTCATCACGGCCATCACCTCGCACAACAAGGCGAAGTCGGCGGTCGATCTCGCCGACATCCAGTTCAAGCGCGCCAAGGACCTCTACGAGGGCCACGCCATCCCGCTGAAGGATTACCAGCAGGCGGAGGCGACCCAGGTCCAGGCGCAGAACGACATGCGCTCGTCCACGACGGCGCTGGAGGCCTCTCGCAACAAGCTGCGCATCCTCGGTTTCACCGACGAGACCATCAAGACGTTCCAGGACAAGGGCGCCATCAATCCGGAAGTCACGATCTATTCGCCGATCGCGGGCACGGTTGTGCAGCGCAAGATCGGCCCCGGCCAGTATGTCAGTGCCGGCGCCAGCGATCCGGTCTTCGTGATCGGCGATCTCTCCACGGTCTGGCTCACCGCCTTCGTCCGCGAGAGCGATGCGGCGGCCGTCTGTATCGGGCAGGACATCACCGTGAACGTGATGGCGCTGCCCGGCCGGCCGCTCACCGCCAAAATCAACTACGTCGCCGCGGCGATCGACCCCAGCACGCGGCGTCTGCTGGTGCGCGCCACCATCGACAACAGGGAAGGGCTGCTCAAGCCCGAGATGTTCGCCAACGTCACGATCTATTCGGCCGGCGATCGCGCGGCTCCCGCCGTGCCGAAGCAGGCGCTGATCTACGAGGGCGACCAGGTCCGCATCTGGGTCGCGCGCGAAGACAAGTCGGTCGAACTGCGCCAGATCAAGATCGGATTGATCAACGGCAATCTCGTCGAGGTCACCAGCAACCTGAAGCCCGGCGAACAGGTCGTGGTCAAGGGCAGCCTGTTCATCGACCGCGCGGCCTCCGGCAGCTGACCGGCGAACCAAGAAACTGAAGACCTGAATGGATCGCCTCGTCGCCCTTGCCGTCAACCGGCGCTTCCTGATGGTCGGCATGTTCATCGCCGTCTTGATCGGCGGCGTGATCGCGTTCAATCAGCTCAACATCGAGGCCTATCCCGATCCGACCCCGCCGATGGTCGACATCGTGACCCAGAGCCCCGGCCTGTCGGCGGAAGAGATCGAGCGCTACATCACGATCCCGATCGAGACCCAGGTCGCGGGTCTGAAGAACATCACGACCATCCGTACCATCTCGCTCTATGGTCTTTCGGACGTCAAGATCCAGTTCTCCTTCGCCTATACCTATGATGAGGCGCTGCAGCAGGTCCTGAACCGCCTCGCGCAACTCGCTCCGCTGCCGGGCAACGTGCAGCCGACGATTTCGCCGCTCAGCCCGATCGGCGAAATCTTCCGCTATCGCCTTGTCGGCCCGCCGAACTACAGCGTGCTGGATCTCAAGACGATCCAGGACTGGATCCTGCAGCGTCGCTTCCGCGCGGTGCCCGGCGTGATCGACGTGACCGGCTGGGGAGGACGGAGCAAGACCTACGAGATCCAGGTCGACTTCAACAAGCTTGTCGCCAACGGCCTGACGCTGCCGCAACTGCTCCAGGCCGTCGGCAATTCGAACGTCAATGTCGGCGGCAACACGGTCAATATTGGTCAGCAATCGGCGGTGGTGCGCGGCGTCGGCCTGATCCGCTCGATCGACGACCTCGCCAATACAATGGTCGCGCAGACCAACGGCAATCCGGTGCTGGTCAAGGACGTCGCCACGGTCACCGTTGGCCAGCGGCCGCGGCTCGGCATCGCCGGCCTCGACGAGGCCGACGACATCGTGCAGGGCATCGTGCTGATGCGGCGCGGCGAGCAGAGCACCCCGACCATCAGGCGGGTCGAACTGCTGGTTCAGCAGATCAACAATTCGAGCATCCTTCCGCCGGGCGTGCGCATCGAACGCATCTACGACCGCAAGGATCTGATCGACCTCACCACGCACACCGTGCTGCACAACATGGTGGTCGGCATCCTGCTGATCGTGCTCCTGCAATGGATATTCCTCGGCGATCTGCGCAGCGCGCTCATCGTCGGCGCCACGATTCCGTTCGCACTGTTCTTTGCCGTGATCATCCTCGTGCTGCGCGGGGAGTCCGCCAATCTGCTCTCGGTCGGCGCCATCGATTTCGGCCTGATCGTGGATGCCACCGTCATCATGGTGGAGGCGATCTTCCGCCGCCTGACCCAGACGACGCCGACGAGCGAGTCCGAGCAAATGTCGCCGGAGACGCTGTTCGGCATGAAGAGCCATGCCATCCTCAGCGCCGCGGCCGACGTCTCGCGTTCGATCTTCTTTGCCGCTGCGATCATCATTGCCGCCTTCCTGCCGCTGTTCACGCTCTCGGGCGTCGAGGGCAACATCTTCGGCCCGATGGCGCGCACCTATGCCTACGCGCTGGCCGGCGGACTGCTCGCGACCTTCACCGTCACGCCGGCGCTTTCGGCGATCATCCTGCCGGCGCATGTCGAGGAGACCGAGACGCGGATCATGCTGATCCTGCACCGCATCTACATGCCGGTGCTGCACTGGGCGGTCGACAATCGCAAGATCGTGCTGGGCGGTGCGGTCGGCCTCGTGCTGATGACGGTGGCGCTCAGCCGGCTGCTCGGCCTCGAATTCCTGCCCAAGCTGGAAGAGGGAAATCTCTGGATCCGCGCCACGCTGCCGCCGACCATCTCGCTGCAGGAAGGCAATTCCTACGTCAACGAGATGCGCAAGGTGATACGCGCCCGGCCGGAAGTCGAGTCCGTCGTCTCGCAACACGGCCGTCCGGACGACGGCACCGACGCGGCCGGCTTCTTCAATGCCGAGTTTTTCGCCCCGCTCAAGCCGGTGAGCCAGTGGCCCGGCACCCGCGACAAGGAAGAGCTGACCGCGCAATTGCTCAAGCAACTCGACGATCGCTTTCCCGGCGTCGAGTTCAACTTCTCGCAGTACCTCCAGGACAACGTCTCCGAGGCCGTCTCCGGCGTGAAGGGCGAGAATTCGATCAAGCTGTTCGGCAGCGATCTGCAGGCGCTCACCGACACCGCCAACAAGATCAAGCAGGTGCTGTCGACGGTGCAGGGCGTCACCGACCTTGCGGTGTTCACCTCTCTCGGACAGCCCACGGTCCAGATCGACATCGACCGCGCCAAGGCGGCCCGCTACGGGCTGGCGCCCGGCGACATCAACGCCACCATCAAGGTCGCGATCGGCGGCGATACCGCGGGCGATCTCTACGAGCCGGGTTCCGACCGTCACTTCCCGATCATCGTTCGGCTCGCGCCGGAATATCGCCGCAGCGCGGAGGCGATCCAGAACCTGCGCATCGGCGCGCCGGGACCGAACGGCACGGTGACGCAGATTCCCCTGAGCGAAGTCGCCACCATCAGTCTCGTCTCCGGCGCGGCCTACATCTATCGCGAGCAGCAGGAACGCTACCTGCCGATCAAGTTCTCGGTGCGCGAGCGCGACCTCGGCAGCGCGATCACCGAGGCGCAGCAGAAGATTGCCGAACAGGTGCAGCTGCCACCCGGCGCGCACATGGACTGGGTCGGCGAGTTCGGCAACCTCCAGGACGCGATCCGCCGGCTGTCGATAGTGGTGCCGATCTCGCTGGCGCTGATCGGCGTCCTGCTCTGGTTCAATTTCGGCTCGATGACCGACACGCTGCTCGCCATGAGCGTCATTCCGATGGCGATCTTCGGCGGCGTGCTCGGTCTGCTGATTACCGGCACGGCCTTCAGCGTCTCGGCGGCGATCGGCTTCATCGCGCTGTTCGGTATCGCCGTGATGGACGGCATCATCATCCTGTCGCAGTTCAACCAGCTGATCGAGGAGGGGATGGACCGCATGAGTGCGGTGATCCGTACCGGCGAATTGCAGTTGCGGCCGGTACTGATGACGTGCGTGGTGGCGGGCATTGGCCTGCTGCCGGCGGCTCTCTCCGAGGGGATCGGCTCGCAGGTGCAGAAGCCGCTCGCGGTCGTCGTCGTCACCGGCATGATGCTGGCGCCGGTCGTGATCCTCGTGACCCTGCCGGTCCTGATCTCGTTCTTCTCCCGCCGCGCGCGTTGATCGCCGGCATCACAACATCCGCTGCGCGATGCGCAGCAGCATGATCGTGCCGAGTCCGAGCAGCATCAGGCTCGCAAAGCGGCTGCTCAGCGCCAGCATTCGCGGCGTCAGCCGTGATCGTGCCGTTGCCACCATCGTGCTCAGCATCATCCACCAGACGGCGGAGCCGAGGAAGACGCCTGCGACCAGCGGGCCCGTGGCCGATTGCGCCGAGAAGGCGTGCAGGGCCGCGAGGAACAGGATCACCGTCAGCGGATTGGTCAGCCCCAGCGCGATGGCGCTCAGATAGGCGCGGAGCAGTCGTATCCTGTCGACCTCGCCGGCTTCCTTCAGGACCACCGAGCAGCGATGCGTGCGGAGCGCGAACCACAGCAGCGTCAGCGCCGAGGCGATGCCGAAGCTGACGGCGTTGGCTTCGACCCATGGCTGGGCCAGGGAGCCGAGGCCGAGCACTGCGAACGCGCTGTAGGCCAGATGAACGGTCGCGGCGCCGAAGCCGGTGGCAAGGCCGGTCGCCATACCCGAGGCCAGCGTTCGCTGGATACACAGCATTCCCATCGGCCCGATGGGCGCGGCAACGGTGAAACCGATTCCGACGCCGGAGAACAGTGCAGCGAGATAGTGCGACAGGGGCATGCGACCGCACGAGCAAAATGAAATCTGTGCGTGCGTATCGGTCGATGCAGAATCTCGCCTCAACCGGAAGGCTGAGATGCGGTGCGTCACACAAACACGTTCGTGTGAGTCTTTGCGTTTGTGCTCTCGCGACAACAGTCTTGCAACCAGACGCAGAATTATTTGCGTTTCGATTGAACCTTGTCGCGGTTGCCGTGACTCAGAATCCGTACAATCGCGCGGGGTTGTCGACCAGGATTTTCTTGCGCACATCGGCCTCCGGCGCCCACACCGGAAGCTGATTCATCAGCCGGCCGTCGTCGATGGCATAGAAGGGAGCGATGTCCGTGGGCTTGCGTCCTTCGACACGACTCGAATCGGGGTGCGGCCAGTCCGTTCCCCAGACGATGCGGTCCGTGTTTGCGGCGATCAGCGCACGCGCATAGGGCACCATGTCCTGATAGTCGGGCGCGAGCTTCGACGAGCGATAGGCGCCGGAGATCTTCACATAGGCCTTGCCGGATTTGACGAGCTCGACGAGATCGGAAAAGCCCGGCTGCTCGAGGCCGCGCGAGGCGTCGAGCCCGCCGAAATGATCGAACACCACCGGCACCGGTGCCGCGAGGACGAGATCCTTGATCGCTGCGATCATGGGAAGCGTGGTGTAGAGCTGCACATGCCAGCCGCGAGCCTTCATGCGTTCGACGGCCGCGGTGAAGCGGGTACGGCCGACCGCGGGATCGTTGATGCCGCCGGTCGCCATGTTGATGCGGATGCCGCGGAAGCCGTCCTGCTGCATCGTATCGAGCTGGGCCTCGGTGGTCTTGTCGTCGATCACGGCAACGCCCCGCGCGGTCGCGCCGCGTGCCTTCATGCCGTACAGGGTCGATGCATTGTCGGTGCCGTAGACGCTCGGCGTGACGATCACCACACGCTCGACATGCAGCGCCTTGTGAAGCGCGGCCATTTCGTCCGGCAAGGCGGGTTCAGGCGTATAGACGCGCCCCGAAAAGAACGGAAACTGCGCGGGATCGCCGTGGATATGCGTGTGGCAGTCGCAGGCGTGGGCCGGCACGTCGAAATTCACCGGCGTCGCGGGCTGCGAGGCGCGGGCGTGGACTCTGGTGGTCATGGCGGCTCCGGCGGCCAGAGAGGCAAGCAAGACATCGCGTCGGTTGAGCATGGTGTTTCCCCCGCATGTTATTGTCTGGTTGCACCATCGATAACACGTTCGCCCGGCCAACCGTCAACGTAGCTGCTGACCGGGAATGGTTTGCAGCACGGAGGTTCTTGAGGTGGGCTACTGCCCTGATGGCGTGCGCAGGCCATGCCAGGCGTCGCGGACCTGATGGTAGTGCACCTCCGGCAAATAGTCCGGCGTGTTCAGATTCAGGGTCTTGACGTCGAGGCGGCCGACGGCACTGAGCAGCGTGTAGGAGGCGATCACGCGGTCGCGCTGCGCGCCGATCAGGCGGGCCTTGGCCTGGATCAGGTCGGCTTGGGAGTTCAGCACGTCGACCGTGGTGCGCTGTCCGCCAGCGGCCTCGCGCTGCACGCCCTGCAGCGCCACGGTGGCGGCCTTGACCTCGGACTCCGAGGCCGAGACGGCAACCTTGCTGCCTTCATTGGCGACCCAGGCGCTGACCGCCGCGGTGCGCGCCTGGTTCCGGATCTGATCGAGCACGAGGCGGCTCTGCGCCGTGATCTCCTTGGCTTGCCGCGTCTGCGCGGCGGCCTGGCCGCCGTCATAGATCGGCGCAGTGACGTTCGCGACGATCGAGGCCTGGTCGTTGGCACGGGTACCCAGCGTCGGGTCGTTGTCGCGGCTGCGACTGGCGCTGCCCTGGAGGGTGGCGCTTGGCAGCAGCGTGCCTTCGGCGAGGCGGATGTTGGTGGAAGCGACATCGACGTCGAAGCCTGCCGCCATCACCGCCGGATGCTCGCGGATCGCCATCATCATGGCATCGTCACGGCTCCTCGGCAGATAGCGATCGACCACGTCCGGGGCGCGCAGCTGCGACGGCGCATTGCCGATCACCTGGGCGTAGGTGGCCTGGCTCACCGCGAGCGCGACCTCCGCGGCGTTGAGATCCGCCAGACCGCGATTGAGGCGCGCTTCAGCCTGGGCGCTGTCAGTCGGCGTGACGTCGCCGGCGTTGAGCCGGCGCTGGGTGACGGCCAAGGTCTCGCGCAGGAAAGCGACGTTGGAGCGCTGCGCCTCGACCAGCGACTGGTTGGCCAGAACGTTGGTATAGGCGGTGACCGCATCGAGCAGCACGCCCTGGCCGACGTTGCGCAGCGCCTCGCGGCCCGACTGCACCTGCAGCTCCGCCGCGCGGACACTGTTGGCCGTGCGGAAACCGTTGAACAGGCTCTGCGTCACGGTAACGCCGATCACCCAGGGCTTGAGACTGGCTGTCTGCACCGTGTTGTCGGGCAGCAGATTGCGCACCGATTGCAGGCCGGCGCTGAGGCTGGCCACGATCTGCGGCCGGTAGCCGGCGAGCGCCTGAGGCACGTTCTCATCGGTGGCGCGCTGGCGCGCCCGTTCGGCGTTGAGTTGCGGATTGGTCTGATAGGCCTTGGCGAGCGCATCCGGCAGGGCTTCCGCCCATGACGCGCTGGGAAGGGCGCATGCGAGCGCCAGCGTGGCCCATGTCCCAAGCCAGGCACCAGGGCCCGATCGGCGCCGCGTCATCATGCGCCCAGCTTTGGCGGCACGTCCAATCATGTGATCCCGCTAACCCCGGCTGTCCGCCCCCGCCGACGGTGGCGTACTAGCTGTTTAACCAGCCGAGGTCCCGCAGGCAAACTGCCGCGGGGAAAACCCCCATGTATTCCGTGCTTGTTGCAGGTGCGTCACAGGGTTTCTGCGGAATTGCGACAAAGCCTTACACCGGACTGACCGCGGCTCAGCGGTTCTTGTTCACCGGCTTGCGCTTCTCGATGAACGCCGCCATGCCCTCCGAGCGGTCTTCCAGCGCGAAGGTCGCGTGGAACAGGTTGCGCTCGACGCTCATGCCTTCCGCGAGCGTGGTTTCGAAGGCGCGGTTGACCGCCTCCTTGGCCATCGCCGCAGCGGGGCGCGACATCGAGGCGATCTTCTCGGCGGCCTGAATCACCTCGTCCATCAGCTTGTCGGCGGGGACGATCCGGCTGACCAGGCCCGCGCGCTCGGCCTCCGCGGCATCCATCATGCGGCCGGTGAGGCAGAGATCCATCGCCTTCGACTTGCCGATGGCGCGCGTCAGGCGCTGGGTACCGCCGATCCCGGGGATGGTGCCGAGGGTGATCTCGGGCTGGCCGAACTTGGCGGTGTCGGCGGCGATGATGATGTCGCACATCATGGCGAGCTCGCAGCCGCCGCCGAGCGCGTAGCCCGACACCGCGGCGATCGTCGGCTTGCGACAGCGCGCAATGCGGTCGCCGCCGATCGCGGCGAAATCCTCGGAGAACATGTCGATGAAGCCTTTCGGCTGCATCTCCTTGATGTCGGCGCCGGCGGCGAAAGCCTTCTCGCTGCCGGTCACGACGATGCAGCCGATCGCCTCGTCGCTCTCGAGATCGTCGACCGCCGCGGCGATCTCGCGAAAGACGCCGAAGGAGAGCGCGTTGAGCATCTTGGGCCGGTTCAGCTTGATGATGCCGACCGCGCCCTTGCCTTCGACGATGATGTGTTCGAACGTGCTCATGCTCCACCCACGCTTTTGATTGAGCGGGCAATTTGCCCGCTGTCGCGGTGGGCTTCAAGGGGCAAGAGGAGAGGGCAAGGCGCGGCTCGTGATTCGTCCGCTGCGCCCACCGCCTCAGGCCATGAACATGCGCGCGGCCGAGGCGAAGGTGAGCAGCGCGCCGACGCCGATGAAGATCTTGCCGATCAGGGAGCTCTGGTCCCAGGCCGAGTTCGGCTCGCTGCTGGCCAAGGTCGCCGTGGTGGAAGATGCGGGCTGCCGCGGCTGCGCGTCGACGGCGGCGAGCACGGCCTTCTGCGCGGGCGGGTTGTCCTGCTGCAGGGCGCGGTCGAGGTCGTTCAGCTGATCGGGGTCGACCACCTGCGCCTCTGGCGCGTTGCCCGCGGGTTTGTCGGCGGCGGCCTGCAGATTGTCGTTGGCGCGATTGGTCATCGCCGAGGCGGCGGCTGCGGTCGGCGTATCGGCCGCGGCGAGCTGCGCATTGGCATTGGCGACATCCCGCGGCAACTGGCTCGAGGCGGGCGGGGAGGTCTCGGCACTGGCCTGCTCGGGCTTGGGCGGGGCGTCCTCCCGGGCAGACTTGTCGGCGGGCAGCTGGGCAACCTTGCTGCCGGCACGACGGGCGGCATGGCGCCGCTGCTTGCCCGGTTTGGCGGGGGCGGCCTGTTTGGCGGCGCTGTCCGATCGGCTGCCCTCACCGGGAGCCGGCGCGGCCTGTGCCGCGGCGCCCGTCAGCAGAACAAGGCAGGCCATAACTATCACTGCCGTGCGGCCCGTCGTTTTCGTCATCTCGAAGTTCTCCCCGATACCGCCCGTCCCGGATGCCAACAGAGACGCCGGCCCATGACGACAGCGGGGCAGAAAATGGGAATCTTCAGGCTACACAGGGCAAAAACGCGGCAATCTCTTTCCCTCCGTTGCGTGCGGGCCCGCTCGATCGGTGTTAAGAGCCGTCTGGCAAACTTGCGGCGGCTCGACATTCGAGGGTGAATGATCACGAATCCGTGATCTCGGGGGCGAGAGCGTAACAAGTTGAAAGAGCGGCCGAATTGCATGGTGAGGGGCGCGAGTGCGCGGACGTGAGGACGAATGGACCGGCCTGATGCGGTCGGCCATGGCAGGCGATGACGCGGCGTATCAACGCCTGCTGAGATCCGTAACGCCTGTGCTGCGCGCCGCCGCAAGACGGGGCCTTTCACGAGCCGGACAGCCTCCGGACCAGGCCGAGGATATCGTGCAGGAGATTCTGTTGGCGGTGCACCTGAAGCGGCACACCTGGGACAGCGAGGCGCCCTTCGCGCCCTGGCTGTTCGCGATCGCGCGCAACAAGCTGATCGATGCGTTGCGCCGGCGCGGCAGGCGCATCTTCGTCAACATCGACGATTTTGCCGAGACGCTGCCGGGCGAGGCGCCGCCGGAGACCGCTTCGGCCGGCGAGGTCGCAGCGCAACTCGATACGCTGCCGCAGCGCCAGCGTGACGTATTGCAGTCGATCGCTGTCGAGAGCACCTCGATCAGGGATACGGCGGCAAAGCTTTCGATGACCGAAGGTGCGGTGCGGGTCGCGCTGCATCGGGGCCTGGCGGCACTGACCGCCAAACTGCGGGACCGCTAGCCATGGATACCGATCAACTCATTCGCACGCTCGCGGCCGACAATGCTCGCCGCGCCCCACGTGTCGGCGCCGTGCTCACCATGGGTCTGCTGGCCGGCGCGCCCGTGTCGCTGCTGATCTTTGCGACGTTTCTCGGTGTGCGGCCTGACCTGATGACGGCGATGCACAATCCCTTCTTCGACGTGAAGTTCGCCGTCACGTTGTCGCTGGCGATCCCGGCGATCATCGTCAGCCTGCACATGTCGCGGCCGGAGGCCCTGATGCGCGGCTGGGCCTGGCTGCTCTTGCTGCCAGCCGGGCTGCTCGCGGTGGCGATCGGTAGCGAGGCCATGATGGCGCCGGCCATGCCCATGACCATGCGCCTGATGGGCAGGAACTCGCGCTACTGCATGACGGCCATTCCCGCGATGTCGCTGCCGCTGCTTGCGGGCGCCTTGTTCGGGTTGCGGCATGGCGCGCCATCGCGTCCGGCGCTTGCGGGCGCCCTGGCTGGTCTGTTGTCCGCGGGGCTCGCCGCGACGCTCTATGCGACGCATTGCACCGACGATTCGCCGCTGTTCGTCGCCACCTGGTACACGATGGCAACGATGGTGGTGACGGCGATCGGCGCGGCGCTGGGCGCACGGGTGCTTCGCTATTAGAGCGTTTTCGAGCGAAGTGGATACCGGTTCGCGTAAAGAAAACGCGTCAAAACAAGAATCTAGAGCTTCGGTTCTGATTCAATCAGAACCGAAGATGCTCTAGCCGCGCGGTCTTCGCCGCGCCCGGCGATCATAGCCTGCGACGCTGCGTCGTCGCGCCAGGCCAAATTGGGTTGGAACCCTTTCTCGCATCGCGTCATTGACGCTGCTGCAGCAAGGGATAGGCCCATCATGCCAACAGACAGTGAATTCGAGATGTCGCGGCGGCGGCTTCTGGTCGGGACCGCCACGTCGGTCGCGATCGGCGCGGCGTCCAATGGCGCGGAAGCGCAGAGTTCCGCTTCTCCACGTGCCGCTACGGAACGCGCGAAGGAAATCACAGCGGTCTCGTTCCGCGTGAACGGCGACGTTCGTGCGCTGGAACTGGACCCCAGGACGACGCTTCTCGACGCCTTGCGCGAGCATCTCCATCTCACGGGAACCAAGAAGGGCTGCGATCACGGTCAATGCGGCGCCTGCACGGTGCTGGTTGACGGGCAGCGCATCAATTCGTGTCTGACCCTCGCCGTCATGCATGAGGGCGACAACGTGACGACCATCGAAGGTCTCGGCACGCCGGAGCATCTTCACCCCATGCAGGCCGCCTTCGTCGCGCATGACGGCTATCAGTGCGGCTACTGCACGCCGGGCCAGATCTGCTCCGCGGTTGCGGTGCTCGACGAGATCAAGGCCGGCATTCCCAGCCACGTCACCGCCGATCTGAACGCGGCGCCGGAACTCACGAATGTCGAACTGCGTGAGCGCATGAGCGGCAATATCTGCCGCTGCGGCGCCTATTCCAACATCGCCGCGGCCATCACCGAGGTTGCGGGGAGGCCGGCATGAAGTCCTTTACCTATGAGAAGGCGAGTTCGCCGGCGGCAGCCGCCGCGGCGGCAGCGAAAAACGCTGGTGCAAAATTCATCGCCGGGGGCACCAACCTTCTTGATCTGATGAAGCTCGAGATCGAAACGCCGACGCATCTGATCGACGTCAATGGCCTGCAGTTCGACAAGATCGAGCCGATGCCCGACGGGGGCCTGCGGATCGGCGCGCTGGTGCGCAACACGGCGCTTGCAGCCGATCAGCGGGTGCGCCGCGACTATGGTCTCTTGTCGCGCGCGCTGCTCGCCGGTGCGTCCGGGCAGTTGCGCAACAAGGCGACGACGGCCGGAAATCTGCTGCAGCGAACGCGCTGCCCCTATTTCTACGACACCAACCAGCCCTGCAACAAGCGCAGCCCCGGCACCGGCTGCGCCGCCATCGGCGGCGTGTCCCGGCAGCTTGCGGTCATCGGCGCCAGCGAGGCCTGTATCGCGACACATCCGATCGACATGGCGATCGCGATGCGGGCGCTTGATGCCACCGTCGAAACGGTCCGGCCGGATGGCCAGACGCGCACGATCCCGATCGCTGAGCTGCATCGTCTGCCCGGTGATACGCCGCATGTCGACACCACGCTATCGTCCGGCGAACTCATCACGTCGGTGACCCTGCCCAAGCCCGTTGGCGGAACGCACATCTACCGCAAGGTGCGCGACCGCGCGTCCTATGCGTTCGCGTTGGTGTCGATCGGTGCGATCGTGCAGCGGGATGGAACGGGGCGGGTCGCCGTCGGCGGCGTCGCGCACAAGCCCTGGCGGGTCGAAGCTGCCGAGACCGACATGCCGAAAGGCGCGCGGCACGTCGCAGCGCGACTGCTCGACGGTGCCAGGCCGACCAGGGAAAACGCGTTCAAGCTGACGCTGGTGGAGCGCACGCTCGGTGCGGTCCTCGCGGAAGCGAAAGGTTGATCCATGAAATTCGAAACGCCCGCAACCACGAACCCGATCGATCAGCTTCGCATCGTCGGCCAGCCGACCAGCCGCATTGACGGCCCTCTCAAGACGACGGGGCGGGCGACCTATGCCTATGAATGGCATGAGGCCGCCGCGAAACCCGCCTATGGTTACATCGTCGGATCCGCCATCGGAAAAGGGCGCATAACGTCGATGGATGTGTCCGCCGCCCGGGCGGCTCCTGGCGTACTCGCGGTCGTCACCGCGGACGATGCCGGCAAACTCGGCAAGGGCCAGTACAACACGGCAAAGCTGCTCGGCGGCCCCGAGATCGACCATTATCACCAGGCCATCGCGGTCGTCGTGGCCGAGACGTTCGAACAGGCCCGCGCCGCCGCGCAACTGGTCAAGGTCGCCTACAGTGCCGAGAAGGGGGCCTTCGATCTCGGCTCTGCGCGGCATGGCGCGGCCAAGCCGCCCGGCGAAGGCGACGACAGGCCGGACACCTCCGTCGGCGATTTCGCAGCTGCATTTGCAGCAGCGCAAGTGAAACTCGACGAAACCTATACGACGCCGGACCAGGCCCATGCGATGATGGAGCCGCATGCGTCGATGGCGGCATGGGATGGCGACAAGCTCACGCTGTGGACGTCCAATCAGATGATCGCCTGGACCCGGGGCGACGTCGCCAAGACGCTCGGTCTGTCCAAGGACAATGTCCGGATCATCTCGCCGTTCATCGGCGGCGGCTTCGGCGGCAAGCTGTTCCTGCGATCGGATGCGATCATGGCAGCTTTGGGCGCCCGCGCCGCCAATCGTCCCGTCAAGGTCGCGTTGCAGCGGCCCCTCGTCTTCAACAATACGACGCACCGTCCGGCCACGATCCAGCGCATCAGGATCGGCGCGGCGGGCGATGGCAGGATCACCGCGATCGGGCACGAGAGCTGGTCGGGAAATCTCCCCGAGGGGCAACCGGAGACGGCGGTGATGCAGACCCGCCTGCTCTACGCCGGCGAGCACCGCATGACCTCGCTCCGCCTCGCGACGCTCGATCTTCCCGAAGGCAATTCCATGCGTGCGCCGGGCGAAGCCCCCGGGATGATGGCGCTCGAAATCGCCATGGACGAAATGGCCGAACGGCTCAAGCTCGATCCTGTCGAATTCCGCGCTCGCAACGACACCCAGGTCGATCCCGAACGGCCCAACCGTCCGTTTTCGCAGCGCCAGCTCGTCGAATGCATGCGCATTGGCGCGGAGCGCTTCGGCTGGTCCCGGCGAAACGCCACTCCGGGCAAGCAGCGCGAGGGGCGCTGGCTCGTCGGCATGGGCATGGCGGCTGCCTTTCGCAACAACCTGCTGATGAAGTCAGGGGCCCGTGTCCGCCTGGACAAGACCGGCGCCGTGACGGTCGAAACCGACATGACCGATATCGGGACCGGCAGCTACACGATCATTGCGCAGACGGCCGCGGAGATGATGGGCGTGCCGCTCGACAACGTCACGGTGCATCTCGGCGATTCCAGCTTTCCCGTGTCAGCGGGCTCCGGCGGCCAGTTCGGCGCAAACAACTCGACCTCCGGCGTGTATGCGGCCTGCGTCAAGTTGCGCGAGGCCGTCGCGCAGAAGCTCGGCTTCAACTCCGGCGATGTCGCCTTCGCCGACGGGCGGGTGATCTCGGGCAACCGCAGCGTTCCCCTGGGGCAGGCGGCTGCGGATGGGGAGCTCAAGGCCGAGGATACGATCGAGTATGGCGATCTCGCCAAGACCCATCAGCAATCGACCTTCGGCGCCCATTTCGTCGAGCTCGGCGTCGATGTTGCGACGGCCGAGATCAGGGTTCGTCGCATGCTGGCGGTGTGTGCCGCCGGGCGTGTGCTCAATCCCAAGACGGCACGCAGCCAGGTGATCGGCGCCATGACGATGGGTGTCGGCGCGGCGCTGATGGAGGAACTGGTCGTCGACAAGCGCGCCGGGTTCTTCGTCAACCACGATCTCGCCGGCTACGAAGTGCCCGTGCATGCCGACATTCCCCACATGGACACGATCTTCCTCGACGAGACCGACCCGATGTCGTCGCCGATGAAGGCCAAGGGAATTGGCGAGCTCGGTCTGTGCGGCGTTGCCGCGGCTGTGGCCAACGCCGTCTACAACGCGACGGGCATTCGTGTGCGAAACTATCCGGTCACGCTGGACAAGCTCCTGGATCGCATGCCCGACGTCTGAGACTTGATCAAGTTGCCGGCGTCGTGGCCTGCTGCATGCGGTGGAAGCGCAGCACCTGTTGTGCGGTCGAGCTGCGCAATTCCTCGTAGGTGTCGCGCAGCTTCAGCATGTCGGGCGGCGGTCCTCCGGAAAGCTTCGCGCGCATCATGATGATCGCGCGTACGGTCGACCATTGCATGCCGGCGACCTTGGCGAGGATCATCACGCCCTCGTTACGGCTCTCGATCATCATGTTTTCGGCGGTCTCGACCGAAACGCCCGCGAGCGCCGCAAGTCCGGCGTTGGTCTCGTCGAACTTGCCTTGTTCGGCGAAGGCTATGACCTGGAACTCGTTCAGGCGTCCGTCCGCGTGCAGCGATTTCACCAGAGCACGCGCCATTTCGGTCTGCCGGGTCATGGCGGCGGTGCGGACCCGCAGGGCCGCTTCCTGCACCACGCTGGATACCTCGATCGCGAGCTCCGGATGGGCGGCTTCCAGCTTCCTGCGGACGCTGGATGAGGCCTTCGCCACGAGCTTCAGATAGTGGTGGCGTGGCAAATCCGGGCGCAGACCGATACAGCTGGCGAGGTCGTCATCCCGCTCGGCTCGGGTGACGAGATCCTTGAGGCTGTCTTCCGACAGCCGGGCGCCCGGATTGCTGACTGTGGACTGCACGACCTCGTCGTTGCCGCGCGTCACCAGGACATCGGTCAGTGCCTCCGACAGCACCCGCCGCAGCGAGATCGCCTTCAGGTGTCCCTGGCCATGCGTGCTCGCGATGTCGATCAGGGTGGCCTCGTCCAGCCGCTCCGATCTGGTCAGCACGGGGCCTGCGACCTCGATGGATTTGTCGCGGGCGAGCGTGCGGACGATCCTCGGCGGCGCGGCGGCGATCGGGGCGAGGCGCTCGGCCAGCAGCGCCCGTGCCGAGGTCTCGATCTTCTCGACGAGGCACTGGAAGACGTCGTCGAACACCGCCGTCTGCTCGTCGGAATAGTTCACCACGCCGTTCACGAAGAGATCGGTGACGCGCCGCAAGGTCTCGACCCGGCGCGCGACGGTGCCGTGCGCGAGCGCGGTCTGCAGCTCATCGAGCAGGTTTTCGGATGTCTTGACGGAACTCGGTCTCATGGTCCTGTCCTGGGTCGTCTGGCACGGCAGCGCATTCTTGCGTGCCGGCAGCAAAACATTGGTCAGTTGGTTGCAATACGGTTGCGCCCTTGGGCCTTGGCGGAATAGAGCGCGCTGTCGGCGCGGGCGAGAAAGCTGTCGGCAGTATCGTTGTTGCGCAGCGTCACGACGCCCGCGGAAATCGTCACGCGCATGCCGGGAGCGAACGCGCTCCAATCGAGATCGGCGACGATGGCTCGCAGCCGGTCGAGCATGCGTTCAGCCGCACCGCCTTCGGTGTTCGGCAGCAGCAGCAGGAACTCCTCGCCGCCATAGCGGCCAAGGCAGTCGCCGGGGCGGATATTGGCGAAGATGGTGATGGCGAAGGTGCGCAGCACCTCGTCGCCGATCGGATGGCCGTGGGCGTCATTGATCCGCTTGAACCAGTCGAGATCGATCAGCGCGATAGAGCAGTGCGCCGATGCCTGCCGCGATTTTTCGATTTCGCCGTCGAGGCGCCGCATGATGTAGCGACGGTTGTAGGAACCGGTGAGTTCGTCAAGTTCCGCGAGTTCCTCGATCCGGCGATAGGCGTCCTTCAGCTCGATGCTTCGGTGATAGAGCACCTTGCGCAGCGTCGCGCCGAACAGGCCCAGGAAGGCGCACTGGCCGATCACCATGACGAAGCACAGCATCGAGGCGAACCGCTGCAGCCGGGTCGCGACAGGCATGCCGATCGGCAGGTCGGAGGCGAGAAACACCAGCGCAAGCCCGGCCGTCGCGAAGGCCCAGGTCACGATCGCCTGTACCGAGCTCATGCGCAGCGTGCCGAAGGCGAAGATCAGGAACAGCACGCTGATGAAGCACATGCCGACTGCCGGCACGGACACGAGGAAGACGAATTGCAGCGCCATGTGCGCCGAAATCTGGAATACCGTCAGGTAGTGATCGGCGAACCTGTCTGCGACCCCGGCCTCCGACAGCACGGTGAACGTGCCGATGATCAACAGGCCGCTGAACCAGAACAGCGAGGCGACATCGGCCGAGATCGCGCCGTCATAGGCGTAGATCAGGAGGTCCGAGGCGCCAAGCGAGTAGCTCGCGACCTGCGCGATGTACATGTGCCGGCGCTGCCGAACCCTGCGTGCCACGGCATCGGGCGCGGTCGCTTCGGACATGAGTGCGAGATCCGCGGCGTCAGCGGCATTCGTCTCCGGAAAGGACGTCGCGGCCGTGCCCATGGTCCCGCCAATTTGTCGAAGTCAGCGACGAAAATGTACGGGGCCAAGCCTTTAGGTTTGGTATCCTCGGAAACGATCCGTAATGATCGTGGAGCGGGGCGGGCAGGCCATAATGTGTCTGGCGAGACATCAGGCGCATAAAACTGATATGGAACCCGACGCGTCGTGCGCCGGTCGCCGGTGCGGAGCCAGATTTCGCAGGAAAGTCATTAAGTATTATGTTACCCTATTTGACTAAGGCAGCCTGCCGCTGCGGGCGGTCGAACAAACTCATCCGTATGTGGGGCGGATCACACAGACCCCCGTATGACTGCGGTAGGTTGAACAATTTTGCACCTCCCGTCGAACCCACCGTGTCATCGACCCGACCAACCTTGCGAGACGGCCATTGAGCGTGACACAGGCGGCTTCGGACGAGGTGCTGATCGCCAGGATCGCCCAAGGTGACCGGCTCGCCATGCAGGTGCTGTACGGGCGGCACCACGTCAGGGTTTACCGGTTCGGACTGAGGCTCGTGCGGGACGAGCAGGCGGCGGAAGACCTCATCAGCGAGGTATTTCTCGACGTCTGGCGTCAGGCCGGGAAGTTCGAGGGCCGTTCCGCTGTATCCACCTGGCTGCTGGCGATTACCCGATTCAAGGCCCTCTCTGCGCTGCGGCGCAGGAAGGATTTCGAGTTGGACGAAGAAGCCGCCAACGCGATCGAGGACCAGTCCGACGATCCCGAGACGGTGGTGCAGAAGAAGGATACCAGTGCGGCGTTGCGGGAGTGTCTGACGGGCCTCTCGCCGGAACACCGGGAGATCGTCGATCTCGTCTACTACCACGAGAAGTCCGTGGAAGAAGTCGCCGAGATCGTCGGAATACCGGAAAACACCGTGAAGACGCGCCTGTTCTATGCGCGCAAGAAATTGGCCGACCTGCTGAAGGCAGCCGGCGTTGAGCGAGGCTGGCCATGATGGCTTTGAGCAAGAAGATGCTGGAGCAAGAGCCCAGTGAAATCGAAATGCTGCTGCCCTGGCACGCGGCCGGGACGCTGAATGCACGCGATGCGCGCCGCGTCGAGGAAGCGCTTGCCCGCGAGCCGGCGCTCGCCCGTCAATATGCCGCGATCCGCGCCGAATATGAGGAAACCATCCACCTGAACGAGAGCCTCGGTGCGCCGTCCGGGCGTGCGATGCAGAAGCTGTTCGCCGCCATCGACGCCGAGCCCGCGCGCGCCGCCACCTCGCTGCCGCTGTCGGCCCGCATCTCCACGTTCTTTGCGGGCCTGTCGCCGCGCACGCTGGCGTGGTCGACCGGTCTTGCTGCCGTCGCGCTGGTCCTGCAGGCCGGCATCATCGGCGCAGTGCTGATGAAGAACCAGGGTTCGACGTTCCAGACCGCCTCGCTCTCGACCGGTGCGCCGATCACACGCGAACTCGGAGCTGCCGCTTCGCCGGCACGCGCGCTGGTGCGCTTCATCCCCGAAGCTCGGGTTGCCGATATCACGGCGCTGCTCGATAGCTATCAGGCCTCGATCATCGGCGATGCCAAGGGCGGCATGTTCCGCCTCCAGTTCGACAGGGCGATGAGCCAGGACGAACTCGCCGCTCTGCTCGGCAGGATGCAGCGCGAGAAGGTCGTCAATCTCGCCGTCGCAGCGCCCTAGGCGCCACAGCCAATGACGAGTCGTTTCAAAATGCGCGTCCGTGCCAGGGCCTGCATCTCGGCCTGCGCGTCATCGCTTGTGATCGCCTTGCTGCTCGCTGCCTGTCCCGTCGTCCAGACGGCCAAGGCGCAGACGGTCATGCGGACGCCCACCGTCAACCTGCCTTCGCGCGTGCCGACCATCGCGCCGAACGTCGCCGCCCGGCCTGTCAGCATCGACCGCGGTCCGCGAGCCGTGACGACCGCTCGCATTCCCTCGCGGACAGGGGGGACGCCGGTTCTGCCGGACGCGCGCTACTCCCCGAATCTCTATCCCTCCTGCACCGCGCCCTACCGCGACGCCGACGGTGAGTGCCTCGGCCAGCCGAATGCCGGAGGCGGTGGTGCCGGCAAATCCGTCAAGACGAGCGCCGGCAAGGGCCGGGGCGGCGGGCGGCCCGCCGCGGTCGATCCGCGCAGCTTCGCCGGCGAATTCGTCGCCGAAATCGACGGCGCGCTCTCGGCCGCCGAAGCCGACCAGCTCGCGCGCCGGCATGGTCTTGCCCGCATTGCGTCCGAGACCTTCCCGCTGATCGGCGCCACGATCGGCCTGTTCCGCATCACCGACGGCCGCCCTGCCGAGACGGTGCGGCGCGAATTCGCGGCCGACGGCAGTGTCCGTTCGGTCCAGCCCAACTTCCGTTACCTGCTGCAGGACCAGAAAACCTCGGGGCCGAGCGAGGGCGATCCTGCCCAATATGCCCTGGCCAAGCTCCGCCTCCCGCAAGCCCACACGCTGGCTCACGGCGCCAATGTGACCATCGCCGTGATCGATTCCGGCATCGACGCCAGCCACCCCGAACTTGCCAACTCCATCGCGGACAATTTCGACGCGCTTGGCAGCACCGAGGGGCCTCACATCCACGGCACCGGGATCGCAGGCGCCATCGTGGCGCATGGCAGGCTGATGGGCAGCGCGCCCGAGGCGCGCCTCATCGCGATCCGCGCCTTCGGCGGCACCGCAGGGGCGGCCGAGAGTTCGTCCTACACGATCCTGCGCTCGCTGAACTACGCCGCCGAGCACGGCGCGCAGATCGTCAACATGAGCTTTGCCGGCCCGAAGGATGCCGTGATCGAACGTGCGATCGCGGCGACGGCCTCGCGCGGCCTGGTGCTGGTCGCCGCCGCCGGCAACGCCGGCGCGAAATCGCCGCCGCTCTATCCGGCCGCCAATCCCAACGTGATCGCGGTCAGCGCCACCGACCAGCAGGACAGGCTGTTCGCGGCCTCCAACCGCGGCAACTACATCGCGCTGGCGGCGCCCGGAGTGGACATCTTCCTGCCGGCGCCCGATGGCAAGTACCAGATGACCTCGGGAACCTCGTTCTCCGCGGCCTATGTCTCCGGTGTCGCGGCGCTGCTGCTCGAACGCAACTACGCCCTCAAGCCGGAGGCGCTGCGCACCGCGCTGGTGAAGACGGCGCGGGATCTCGGTTCACCCGGCCGCGACGATCTCTTCGGCGCGGGCCAGGCCGATGCCTTTGCTGCGGTTGTCGCTGTCCCGGCCGACAGCGCGACGCCGGTCGCTGCGGCAACATCGCCTACACCAAAACGTGAAGACGCGGACAAGCCCGGCGTCCGCGCCATCGAGCAGCCCTCGCTGTCGAGCGCCGGCGATAAATCCACGGTTTCCCAAGCAGATAAGGCCGTGAGCCGATAACGCCTGCGACAACTTTGCGCGCCGGTTGAGGTTAAAAAACCGGACGCGGGTTTGAACGTTCAATCGTGATGCCACGACCAAAATATGTGGGAGCGGTTATCCCTCCCCATCAGTCATATCAGGCGCGAGCGCCCATCCACCCCAAGCGCCCATATGGCTCGACCCGTCCGGTTGTCCCCCCGGACGGGTCTTTTCTTTTCCGCAGTTCAATTTTCCGAGGCGTCTTGACTCATCCGCGATGCGGTTGACCGTCTGCGCGGGGCGGAGCTCTTGGCCGGAGGGCCCGCAACACCGTCATGCTTGCGTGGAGCTTGACTCGCGAACGCCTTTAAAACCCGCATCACTACGGTTTTTGACGCCAGACCTTGCGTCGTTGCTGGACAAGTCAAAACTTTTCCACAAAATAATCAAGTTCGTTCCAAACTGATTCGTGCGCGTTGCGTCTCCGCGTCCGTGTTTTCTCCTGACGGGCTGGTTCATGACACATCGCCACAGCGTGGCCGGCAGCCGCGATATTGCGGCGCGCTGGTGCGCTCTCGCCGAGCAGAGGCTCGAACATCTCTCCGAAATGTTCGAGACCGGACGCTGGCGCCGCTATCATTCCGAGATCGCATTCCTCGAAAACATCCAGGAAGCCAAGCGAGCCGTCCAGATCTGGCGGGCGCTCGCGAAAGGGGAGGACGTCGCTGCGGCGGCCGCGAGCGTCACCACAGCCTTTGGCTGGTCGCCTGCGAAATTGCCGCCGGCATCGCCGCGCGATCAGGTCCTGACCATGCAGCCGAAGGCCGTGCAGATCACGCCGGAAACGGCTGTGCCGGTCACGCTCGATCCCAAGCCGGACGTTCTTGCCGACGTGACCGAAGTCGCTGTTGCCCCCACGACGGTGCCGACAGCAGCTGCGCCGTCGGCGATGGCAGCGCTCCTGCCGCAGTTCTCTCCGCCGGCCGATGACATCGTCGCGGCTCCGGAACGGCTGGTTGAATTTACATTCAACCTCGATGGCCTCGAAGCGAAATATCCGCTGCTGCGCAACGCGTTCTGACGGCTTGTGTGAAGCCGGGCCGGTGCGGCTGGACTAACGCCGCACGGCGTTCCCGCCCACGACGAGCTGCGCAAAACGCTGCGCGCCTTCTGCCGAAAGGTCCGACGTCACCGCCCGCGCATGGTCGAGCCCGACCACGGCGCCGCGCGGTGTCTCCGAGATCATGTTGTTGTTGACGAGCGCGGTGCCCGCGCCCGGTACGACGGACACGCCGACGCCGGCGAGCGCCTTGCGAATCACATTGCCCGATATCACGACGTCGCGCAGATATTTGCCCCAGCCGGCGACGATGCCGTAGGACGGCGCGTTCTCGATGACGTTCCCGGTCACCGAGGAATCCGCCTCGACATAGATGCCGACGCCGGCATCGTCGTCTGGCGCGGTGCCGATCGGCCGCTTCGGAACGAGGTTGCGGATGATGTTGCCCTGGACAACCGCGATACGCCCGCCCTCGTTGAAATTGCAGACGGAGACGCCGACGGCGGCACCGTCGACCGTGTTGTTGGCGATCACGGCGGCCTCGAACGCGAACTCCGAATAGAGCGCGACCTCGCGCACGTCGCTGACGCTGTTGCCTGATATGTGGATGTTGGAGGCCGAGTTGCCCCGGACCGCCGAATAGTCGCAGTTCCTGATGCGGTTGCCGCGCACGATCACGTTGCCGGCGCGGAAGGCGTTGATGGCATTGCCGTACTGGCCGGAGCCGCCGGGCCCAGCCTTGATGTTCTCGATGCGGTTGTCGGCGACCAGCGTGCCGTCGTCGCCGATCGACGTGCGCAGGATCTCGATGCCGTTGTCGTTCGTGCCGGCGATGGTATTGCGGCAGACGGCGAGGCCTCTGGCATCGAACGACACCACCGCGGTCACCGCGATGTCAGTGAAGATGTTGCCGGAGATCTCGCCCGATATCTGCTCGAGCCAGGTGCCGCTGCCGCCGGACCCCCTGATCTCGCAATCGGTGATGCGCACGTCGCGTCCGCCGAGGATATGGACCAGACCGCGCCGGGGCGGCAGCGGAATGCCGCTGCCGTCAAAGGTGATTCCGGTGAGGCCGATCGCGTCCGATCCGTCGCTCTGGATCGCGGAGTGCCCGCCGGTGAAGACCAGTTTGGTCGCGCCGCGGACACCGATCAGCTGTGCGCCGTTGGAAAGTCGCAGCAGGCCGGCGCGATAGACGCCCGGCGGGAGCGCCAGCGGCACCTGTGCGCGTGCGGCCTCGTCGATGGCGCGCTGGAGCGCGCGGGTCTGGTCCTCGCTGCTGCCGGGACGCACACCGTACTGGGTCGCGTCGCGGCCGAGCATCGACGTCAGCGGCGCTGCGCGGGCGGCATCGGCCGGCATGGCCAGCGCGCCGGCGATGCCGGCGGTCGAGGCTCCGATGAGGTGACGGCGATTGAGGTCCATGACGCATCCTTCGGCGGACGCGGGCGGTCCGCATCCGAACAGGTAACGCAGGTCAGGCCGGGGGCGAGGTGATTGTTCGCGGTAGGGTTAAATGTTTACGCAGAGCATGATGCGGCCCGTAGGGTCGGCAAAGCGATGCGTGCCCACCATTGCATCCGTGGCCGAGAACAACATGGTGGGCACGGCGCGGGGGCGCCTTTTTGCCCACCCTCCGAAGCTCACGCTACGAAGCGCGCGCTGTCCTCGCCAGCCGCACCATCTCCATCAGCATGGCCTCGCTCGCATCCACCAGTTCCTCCAGCGTGATACGGGGCGCGCCCTTGCGCCGCACGACGCCACTGCGTGCAAGCAGGGGGATGTGGATGAAGGCCGAAAGCTGCGGCCCGCCGGCCCTGACATTCTCGATCGCCCGCCAGCTCAGATAGTTGCAGAGATAGGCGCCGGCATCGCGCGAGGCACGCGCGTCGATGCCGGTGAGGCGCGCGGCGCGCAGCAGCCTTGCCGTGTGCGGGCCGAATGTCATCGCATCCGCATCTCCCGCGATGCCGCGCTTGGTCGAGCGGGTGTTGGCGGCGTCGGGCCACAGCATCGTCACGGCGTTGCGCGCGCGGGTCTCGACCCGCAGATAGGGCGTCCGCGCGGCGAGGCCGAACATCAGCAGCGCATCCGGCTTCTCCTTCGCCAGCACCTCCGGCAATTGCCGGTCGACCGCGGCATAGGTCACCGGAAAGATATGGCTCGCGAGCACGACATCGTCGAGCGCCGGCCGGCGCAGCCGTTCAAGCCGCGCGACCAGCGGCTGGGTCGGATTGTAGGGCGCGCCCGGAAACGCGCCGAACCCGGTGAGGAGAATGCGCAGCCTGTCGGTCATTGCAGCAGCTCCAGGATCTGTTCGGCCGCGAGTGCCGGCGTGAGATGGCCGTCGGCTACCTCGGCCTCGATCTTCCGGACCTTCGCCCGGACCGAGGCCTCGCTGCGCAAACGCGCCAGCATGCGCTGCTCCAGCATCGACCACATCCACTTCACTTGCTGGTCGCGGCGCCGCGCGGCGAACTCGCCGGACGCAGTCATCGCCGTGCGATGCGCAAGGATCTTCTGCCAAAGTTCGGCGATCCCGGTGCCTGCCATGGCCGAATAGGTCACGACGGGCGGATGCCAATGTTCGGATCTGGGCGCGAGAATGTGCAGCGCTCCGCGATAATCGGCGGCGGTGATGTTGGCGCGTTTCAGATTGTCGCCATCGGCCTTGTTGATGGCGATCATGTCGGCGAGTTCCACCAGGCCCTTCTTGATGCCCTGCAGTTCGTCGCCGCCGCCCGGCAGCATGAGCGCCAGGAAGAAATCGGTCATGTCGCAGACCGCGGTCTCCGATTGGCCGATGCCGACCGTCTCGACCAGCACCACGTCGAAGCCGGCCGCCTCGCAAAGCAGCATCGCCTCGCGGGTCTTGGCAGCCACGCCGCCGAGCGTGCCTGATGACGGTGAGGGCCGGATGAAGGCATCGTCGGAGGCCGACAGTCGCGCCATCCGTGTCTTGTCGCCGAGGATCGAACCGCCGCTGCGCGCGGAGGAGGGATCAACGGCGAGCACCGCGACCTTGTTGCCCTGCTCGATGAGATAGGTGCCCAAGGCATCGATGGTGGTGGATTTGCCGACGCCTGGGGAGCCGGTGATGCCGACCCGCACCGCTCTGCCGGTGTGCGGCAGCAGCATCTGTACGAGATCGCGGGCCTGCGCCTGATGATCGGCGCGCCGGCTCTCGACCAGTGTGATGGCCCGCGCCAGGGCCGCGCGCTGGCCGGCCCTGAGGTCGCGAGCCAGGGAGGCGATGTCCAGCGAAGCTTTTGTCTCAACCATGCCCTGCTTTACAACGCCGGGCCGGGGCAGGCGAGGGCCTGTCGGTGTGCATCATGTGGGCGCTGTCAGCGGGTTAAATCAGGTCTTCGGGCTGAATCAGGTCTTGGCAAAACCGGCGGCCCTGATGGCCTGCCCCATCTGCACATCCGCCTGCTCCATGAACGCGGCGAATCCGGCGGCATCCCGCCACACGGTGCCGAAGCCGCGCCGCGTCATGAACTCCCTGAATTCAGGCGCCTCGTACACCTTCCCCAAGGCTGCGGTCAGCTTTGCCGCAACGTCGGGCGCGAGACCCTTCGGTGCGGCTATGCCGCGCCATGAGCTCGTGGAATAGTCGACGCCGAGGGTCTCTTTCAACGTCGGAATCTCCGGGAAGGCGGGATTGCGCGATGGCGCCATGATCGCGAGGCTCCGCGCGCGGCCGGCCTCGATGGTCGGCCGCGCCTCAGGCACCGAGCACGTGGTCAGATCGAGGTTGCCCGCGGCGAGCTCCTGCATTGCGGGTGCTGCGCCGTTCGACGCCGACCAGGAGATCTGACCGGCCGGCAGTCCCATCGCCTGCATCCAGCCGACCAGCGCGAGATGCCAGATGCCGCCTTGTCCGGTGCCGGAGGCCCTGAGCTTTCCCGGCGCCGCAACCCGGATGGCGGCTCCCAGATCCTTCACGCTCCTGTAGGGCGCCGAGGTGGAGACCTGGATGCCGGGTGGGTCCTCGTTCATCAGCGCCAGCGGCGTGAAGTCCCGCGGCGTCAGTTGCGTCAACGCCTGCCAGTGCAACATCGCGATTTCGACGGTCAGCATGCCGATCGTATAGCCGTCGGGCGCAGCGGCCGCGATCTCGGCGTGGCCGATGACGCCGGAGCCGCCGGTGCGGTTGACGACGTTGAAGGGCTGGCCGAGCTCCTTCTGCAGGAGCGTGGCGACGATGCGCGCCGTCGCATCCGTGCCGCCGCCGGCGCCCCATGGCACGATCAGGGTCACCGGTCGCGCCGGATAGGATTGCGCAAGCGCGGGCGTGAGAAGACCGGCCGCGGCTGCAGCCACGGAAGAGGCCGCAAATGCGCGGCGCGTGATCGCTGACATAATGGTTCCCGGGTGATCCCTGAGGAATCGGGCATTTCTGGCAATGCAACGATCTATGCGGATTTCCGCAGGCGTCGCAAGCAATCCGGGCGACCGAGCTGTGCGTAAAGCTCGTCCGTCACGATGGCGGCGGTCACTGGGCCTCGTCCGCATCGCCCTTGGGACGTGCGCCGCCGAAGATCCGCGCGCCCTCCGCGGTCAGATACGGCTTCAACGTCTCCCACGGCACGAATGCGACATATTCACCTTCCGCGTAGGGACCCACGGCATAGGGCGGATAATGGAATGTCAGTCCGGAACTCTTGCCGGGTTCCGTCGAGGGCGCCAGTGTCACCGCGCCGATCTTGAGCAGGCTCGGCTCCACCCCCTTGAACCATTCGCCAGTCGCGGTCTCGCCGGCGTCGCGCTTCTTCTTCTCGGCCTTGAGCGAGGTGATCACGGCCTTGACCATCGCCGTCATGGTCGGTCCCTTGTCGGCGGTCTCGGTGAAGAACGGGCGGATCGAGATCCGCTTGCCGGCGGCCTTGTCCCACAGGATCGTGTTCACGTCGGAATTGGGGTGCGCGCCGCGGGTGTTCATGTAGTCGTTGCGGAGGACGCTGACATAACGGTCCGCAACGACGGATCGGACCTCGTATTTGCGCTCGAACTCCCAGCCGCCGTCCTTGAAGAATTGCGGATCCTGCTTGCGCGCGGCGGCGGCTTCCGTCGTGGTCTTGTCGAGCCACTTCTTGCCTTCGGCGAGGCAATCCGCCGCCAGCGCCGGATCGGCCTTGATCCTGTCATCGAGGAAGACGCGGGCATCGATGCTCTTCGTCTTGACGACGGCGTCGGGCTTGGGGTCGTCGGCATGTGCGGGAGCAAGCAGCGCGCCGCACAAGGCGGCCGCGGCCAGCGCGCGCATGATGATTGGCGCGAACGACATCACGCAAGATCCTTCTTTGGAGGGAGAGGAGGGCGCCGGCTACTCCGCCGCCTCGCTGTGGCCGAGCCTTGTGTTCAGCTTGCGGATCAGCTCCTCGGCGGCGTCTGCGATCACCGTGCCCGGCGGGAAAATCGCTTCGGCGCCGGCGGCGTAGAGCGCCTCGTAATCCTGCGGCGGGACCACGCCGCCGACGATGATCATGATGTCGTCGCGGCCCTGTTTCTTCAGCGCGGCCTTCAGCTCCGGCACCGCGGTGAGATGGGCTGCGGCGAGCGAGGAGACGCCGAGGATGTGGACGTCGTTCTCGACCGCCTGCCGCGCGGCTTCGTCGGCCGTTGCAAAGAGCGGCCCGATGTCGACGTCGAAACCGATGTCGGCGAACGCGGAGGCGATCACCTTCTGGCCGCGGTCGTGGCCGTCCTGGCCGATCTTGGCGACCAGGATTCGCGGGCGGCGACCCTCGGCTTCCTCGAAGGCGTCGATCAAGGCCTGAACCTTCTGGACACGGTCTCCCATGCTGGAGGCCTCCCGCTTGTAGACGCCGGTGATGGACTTGATCTCGGCGCGGTGCCGGCCGAACACTTTTTCCAGCGCGTCCGAAATCTCGCCGACGGTCGCCTTCGCACGCGCGGCGTCGATCGCGAGCGCGAGCAGGTTGCCGTTGCCTTCCCCGGCCGAGCGCGTCAGTGCCGCCAGCGCGGCATCGACGTCCTTCTGGCTGCGTTCCGCCTTGAGCCGCGTCAGCTTGTCGATCTGCAGGCGGCGCACATTGGTGTTGTCGACCTTCAGGATGTCGATCGGGACCTCGTCGGTCGGCTTGTACTTGTTGACGCCGATCACCGCCTGCCTGCCGGCGTCGATGCGGGCCTGGGTCTTGGCCGAGGCTTCCTCGATGCGCAGTTTCGGCACGCCGGCCTCGATCGCCTTGGCCATGCCGCCGAGTTCCTCGACCTCCTGGATGTGGCTCCACGCCTTCGCCGCGAGGTCGCGCGTCAGCCGTTCGACATAATGGGAGCCGCCCCAGGGATCGATGATCCGCGTGGTGCCGCTCTCCTGCTGCAGGAAGAGCTGCGTGTTGCGGGCGATACGCGCCGAGAAATCGGTCGGCAGCGCCAGCGCCTCGTCGAGCGCGTTGGTGTGCAGCGACTGGGTGTGGCCCTGCGTCGCCGCCATCGCCTCCACGGTCGTGCGCATCACGTTGTTGAAGACGTCCTGCGCGGTCAGCGACCAGCCCGAGGTCTGGCTGTGGGTGCGCAGCGACAGCGAACGCGGATCCTTCGGATTGAACGGCTTGAGCAACTTGGCCCAGAGCAGACGCGCGGCGCGCAGCTTGGCGACTTCCATGAAGAAGTTCATGCCGATCGCCCAGAAGAAGGACAGCCGCGGCGCGAAGCGGTCGACGTCGAGGCCCGCGGCAAGACCGGCGCGCAGATATTCGACGCCGTCGGCGAGCGTGTAGGCGAGCTCGAGATCCTGCGTCGCGCCCGCTTCCTGCATGTGATAGCCGGAGATCGAGATCGAATTGTATTTCGGCATCTTCTGCGAGGTGAACGCGAAGATGTCGGAGATGATCCGCATCGAGGGCGCCGGCGGATAGATATAGGTGTTGCGCACCATGAACTCTTTCAGGATGTCGTTCTGGATCGTTCCTGAAAGCTTCTCCGGCGGCACGCCCTGTTCCTCGGCGGCCGCGACGTACAGCGCGAGGATCGGCAGCACCGCGCCGTTCATGGTCATCGACACGCTCATCTGGTCGAGCGGAATGCCGGCGAACAGCGTGCGCATGTCGTAGATGGAATCGATGGCCACGCCGGCCATGCCGACGTCGCCGCCGACGCGGGGATGATCAGAGTCGTAGCCGCGATGCGTGGCGAGGTCGAAGGCGACCGAAAGGCCCTTCTGTCCGGCCGCGAGGTTGCGGCGGTAGAACGCGTTGGAATCCTCCGCCGTGGAGAAGCCGGCATATTGCCTAACGGTCCAGGGCTGGTTGACGTACATGGTCGGGTAGGGCCCGCGCAGGAACGGCGCGATGCCGGGATAGGTCTCGAGGAAATCGAGCCCGGCGAGATCAACCTCGCCATAGGCCGGCTTCACCAGGATGCCCTCGGGCGTCAGCCACGGTTCGGCGCTGCCGGTCGGTGCGGCGGCAGTGACGCGCTCGAAGGCGACGTCGGCGAAATTGGGAATGCGGCTCATTCCTTGGATTCCTCAAACCTGCGGTTTCGCTCGATCAGTCTTTGAACATTCTTCTTGTAGGCGGGATCGTTGAAACTGTTCTTCGTCAATATGGTCTCAACGAACCATTCGATCGGCCAAATGATTGTCCAAAGCAACTCAAGTGCTGCCCGCACATGACCAAGTTTATCATGTCTGCCGTCGTTCGCCATGGCCCTGCTCAGGTCGCCATCGCGGCCTTTCGGGCCGCAATCCTGCGCCTGATCTCGTCACTCACGTCCTTGAGTTCGCACTCTCTCAGATAAGCGCGACAGCCCGCACCGATGTCCGGGATCTGTCCGTTCAAAATTCCAACGACGCCAATGAGCAACATCTGCAACTGGTAGAAAATTCTGGCGTGGAGCAGTCCACGGCCGAACAGGCCAGTCCTGAGACGGTAGCCCAGCTTGCTTTTCTCGATAAGCGTGAGCGACTGAATATAGGCTTCTTTCTCTTCAACCAGCGCCTCATAGCGTGCCGCGATCTCGGCGTCGTCGAGCTTGGCAAGGTCGCCGCGCAGATTGATCCCGAACCGCATGCGTCTCTCAATCATGATCCGGATGCTGATGGCTGACGATGGTCGCCATCTTCTCCGGTCCGTAGTTCTGTTGCGTGGTCTGGCTCGGCAGATTGGAGATGCCGACCACCCAGCCGAGTCGGGACTCGCTGCCGAACTGCCGCGTCGGCACGATCCGGTCGGGCCGATCGAAGGTGCCGGTCATCAGCTCGATGCGGTCGCCGTCGATGCGGCCGAAGCTCAGCGGCGTGCCGCAGGCCGCGCAGAAGCCGCGCTCGGCGATCGAGGAGGAGCGGAAGAATGACGGCTGCCCCTTGGTCCAGGCAAAGTCCGTCTTGTTGATGTCTGCCAGGGACGCGAACGGCGCGCCGGTCGCCTTCTGGCACATCCGGCAATGGCAGATCGAGACGCGGTTCGGCGCGGTCCTGACGCCGAAGCGCACCGCGCCGCATTGGCAACCGCCGGTGAGAACGGGCTTTGGGGCCTCGCTCATGCCTGCTCCATCCGAACGTAGGCGTCCTGCAGCGTGGCAAGCGCATCGGCGCCAGCGAAGACGAAGCCGGTGACGCCGGCCGCCCGCAAGGCCGCCTCGCTGTCGGACGGGCGGCCCGCCAGATAGATATGGCGGCCGCCGGCCGCTTGCAGGGCCTTCGCCGCAGCTTCGGCGTGGTCGGCATAGAGCTTGTCGCTGGAACACAGGCAGGCCAGTTCCGCGCCTGACGACTTGAAGGCCTCCGCGAGTTTTGCCGGATCGGCGAAGCCTTCGCTGTCGAGGGCCTGGATGCCGCCGGCCTCGAACAGGCTCTTGGCAAAGGTCGCGCGGGCCGTGAAATCCGCTGGCGTGCCGAGATTTGCGAGGAACACGCGCGGCCGTGCGCCGCGCGCCTTCAGCGCCGCATCGGACTTGTCGCGCAGGGCCTCGAAGGGCTGGGCCAGCCGGATCGGCGTCAGCGCCTCGAACGTGTAGGTCTGCTCTCCGTAAGGGGCCAGCGCGACCGGGGTCGCCTTCAGCACCACCGCCTCGGCCTCGTTCAGGTTCGGGAACTCGCTGGCGCCGGTCAGCACGTCGCGGCGTTTTGCGATATTGGCCGCGCGCGCCTGTCGTGCGGCCGCGACTTTCGTCTGGAACAGGCCCTGCTGAAGCGCGGCAAAGGCGCCGCCGGACTTTTCACTCTCCTGGAACAGCGCCCATGCGGCCTCGCAGAGCTGCGCGGTCAGCTGTTCGATGCCGCCGGCGCCGGCCGCGGGATCGCTGACGCGCGCGAGGTTGCTTTCCTCCAGCAGCAGCAGCTGGGTGTTGCGCGCCGCGCGCCGCGCGAACGGGTCGGGCAGACCGAGCGCAAGCGTGTGGGGCAGCACCGTGATCGCATTGGCCCCGGCGAGCCCCGCGGAGAAGGTCGCTATGGTCGCGCGCAGCATGTTCACGTAAGGGTCGCGCTGGGTCAGCATGCGCCAGGCGGTGTCGGCGCTGATGAACAGCGGTTTGGGCGTGAGCCCGCACGCCGCCTCGATGCGCGACCACAGCAGCCGCAGTGCGCGGAACTTGGCCATGGTGAGGAACTGGTCGGCATCGGCGGCGAGCCGGACCGAGATCATGCCTTGCGCCTGCTCCAGCGGAACGCCGGCGCTTTCGATCGCCCGGAGATAGGCGATGCCGCAGGCCAGCACGAAGGCGAGTTCCTGCACCTCCGAGCCGCCGGCATCGTGGATCACGCGGCCGTCGGCGGAGACGAACGGCCCCTTGAAGCCGAGGCCGGCGAGACCCTTGATCGCCCCCGTGATGGCCGGAACGATCGCATCCCAGAGATAAGGGCTGTGTCCCCAGACGGCCGCGGCCGCAAGCGGATCCATCCCGAACCTGATGTCGCAGGCGGCCGGATCGAGGCCCTTGCTCTTGACGAATTCCGCGACGTGGATCGCGGCCATGCGCGATTGCGGACCGATCTCGAGCTCGATGCCGATGCCGGCGTCGAGGTGAATGCCCTGCAGCACCCGCGCAACGGCCTCCGCGCTGGGATCGAGGCCGAAGCCGCGCGCGCCGTTGCTGCCGGCGAACACGAGCGAAAGACCGGTCGCGCCGTTTTCCAGATCGGTCAGGGCCTGCGCATTCGCGGCCGCCGCATCGGGGTGATCGATCCGTTGCACGATCTGCCATGGGGCGGCCGCCGGGCGACCCGGCACGGGCGCGACGCCCGTGGCGCGTGGATAGAGCGGTTCGATCCTGAGCCCGTCATAGGTCTTCCCGACCAGCTTCTCGAACGGCGCGCCCTTCAGCACGCCATCGACCAGCTTGCGCCAATCGTCGACCGTGGCCTTGGGAAAATCGGCCGCCAGCGGCAGGTCGTCAGTCACGGAGGTCATGCGGCAAGGGGCTCCCGAACGTCTTGTTATGCGCAGCCGAAATTGCCATGGCACGCCGTCGCTGCAAACGGTTGTTTTTGGTTAACCGGTATCCGGAAGCCGCTCAATGCCTTGCGTCGAGACGCTGGCAAGCCCGTCATGCACGCGAATGCCCGCGATCATGCGATCCGGCGCGATCTCGGCCAGCGGGACCAGCACGAAGGCGCGCTCGAACAGGCGCGGATGCGGCAGGGTCAGGTCGGGCTTGTCGAGGATCACATCGTCATAGGCGATCATGTCGAGATCGAGCGTGCGCGGTCCCCAGCGCCGGTCCTTGTCGCGCGTGCGGCCGAATTTCTGCTCGATCTTCTTCATGACGAACAGCAGAGCGTGCGGATCGAGGGCGGTGTCGATCTCGATGCAGGCGTTGATGAAGGGGGCCTGGTCCTCGTCGCCCCAGGGCGGCGTGGCATAATCCGACGAGCGGGCGACCAGCGCGGCCTGGGCCATGCCGCAGAGATGGGCGATCGCCTTGCCGAACGTCGCGCGCACGTCGCCGACATTGCCGCCCAGCGCGATCAGGACGCTGGCCATGCTCAGGGATGCCGCGAGCGCGTCAGCATGACGCCGACATCGTCGAAGATCGCGGCGATCGGTGCATGCGGCTTGTGCACGGTGATCTTCACCGCGCGGATGCGGGGAAAGTTCGACAGGATGGCGTCCGCGACCGCGCCGGCCGCGCGCTCGAGGAGCTTGTAGTTGGTGTTCTTGAACGCCGCGGTCGTGGTCGCCACCACGTCGGCATAGGACACCGTGTCGGCCAGCCGGTCGCTGCGCGAAGGCTCCGACAGGTCGGTATAGAGCTCGAGGTCGATGACGAAGCGCTGGCCGACCTCGGTCTCGTGATCCATCACGCCATGGCGCGCGTGGATCGACAGGCCGGTCAGGAAGATCGTATCGGTCATTGCTTGCTCTCGATGGCTGCCGCGACCCGCAACGCCTGCAGGGTCTCTGCGACGTCATGGGTCCGGATGATCTTCGCGCCTTGCTGCGCGGCGATGAGATGGGCGGCGAGAGAACCCGGCAGGCGCTCTTTCGGCTCGGACGGCGACAGCGATGCGATGAAGCGCTTGCGCGAGGCGCCGACCAGAATCGGCATGTCGAACTCCCGCAGCCGCGCCAGCGCGATGATGCTCTGCTCGGCGGTCTTGCCGAAGCCGATGCCGGGATCGAGCACGATGTTCTCGCGCGGGATGCCGGCTTTCGCGGCAATGTCCAGCGAACGCAGGAAGAACGCCTTCATGTCCGCCACGATGTCGATGGCGGGATCGGCGTTGTCGCGATTATGCATGACGATGACGGGGACCCCCCGTGCGGCGATCAAGGGTGCCATCGCCGCGTCGCGCTGCAGCCCCCAGACGTCGTTGACGATCGCCGCGCCCTGGTCGAGCGCAAAGGCCGCGACCTCTGCCTTCATGCTGTCGATCGAAACGGGAACTCCAAGGGCGACCACGCCCGGCAGCACCGGTTTCAGTCGGGACATTTCGTCCGCGGCGGTGACCGGCCGTGCGCCGGTGTAGGGCCGGGTCGATTCCGCGCCGATGTCGATGATGTCGACGCCATCGGCCACCATCGCCCGCGCCCGTTGCAGGGCCTGCTCGGGCGCGATGAACTCGCCCCCGTCCGAAAAGGAGTCCGGCGTCACGTTGAGCACGCCCATCACCGCCGGGATCGGTCGCTCCAGCAGGGCCCGCAACGCGCCGACCCCGGCCGAGCCGGCCGGCGCCACGGATGGGAAGGGCGAGGCATTCATGCCACCCGCTTTAGCGGTCGGATAGGGGGGATTCAAGGCGGAAGCGGGCGCTGGCAACGTCCGGGCATCGTCGATCTTGCGGGCACCGCTCGCATCATCCTCGCCTGTGGTCCCGGCGCAGGCCGGCACCCAAACGCCGCGGCAAGAGCACTGCGAAGCCTCGCAGTTGCCGGCTCGCTTGAGAACCGCAGCCAGAGGTGATGGCTCCCGGCCTTCGCCCGGAGGACAGAAGAATCAATACGTGATCTTCGGCGGCAGCTTCTTGGCCTTGGCGATGATGTCGCCGACGGATTTTTCGGATGGCAGGATGCGGACGAGCTTCTTCCTTTCGTTCGCCTCGCGCATGCTCTGCGCGAGTCTTGCCGGATTCCGATATGCAAGTTCGCGCACCGTAGGGACGCCGGCGGCGCGGACAAGGCTGACCTTGGCGCGGCCCATTCCGGGAATGCGCATGTAGTCGGAGACGTTCGCCCATTCCAGCAATTGCTGCTCGCTGATGCCGGTCTTGGCCGACAATGCCTTGCGGCCCTTGACCGTCGAGGCGGCTTCCAGCAGCGCGTCGGTGGTGCGGATTCCCTGCGCCTTCAACTTGTTGGCGGCAAAGGCCGGCAGGCCATCAATCTCGGAGATGGGATATGTCATGATACTCGATGTGAAATGCGCCGGCTTCAGGCGAACTGGCTGAGGCCCGGCGTCCCCGCGACGATCTTGCCCATCTGATCCGCTCCGATTTTGTCTCGGCCGAAACGGAAAAGTTCACGGGCGACGGTCTTGATGTCGGACATGCCGAGGCCCAGCGCCATCAGGCGCGTGCCGACCGCCATCAGGCCTCCGCCCATCAGCCGCGACAGTCCGCCGCCGCTCCTGGACGCCTCGATCGCGGCTTCCGCACCGGGAATCTGATTGATCAGGGCCTCGACGTCTTCGGAAGGCCCCTCGCTGCGGAGGAAGCCGAGAATAATGCCGACGGTCTTTTCAGCCACAGCACTATCGATGCCGGCGGTGGCCGCCAGCCTTCCGATCAATTCGTCCATGAGAACCCGCCCCTCAGCCGGTTGCACGCCGGAGTTTTGCTTGCTGAAAATGATCTTGAGCCGGTGCGATGCGAAATACAAGCGACGAACGCACGCAACGTTCCGAATCATCTTCGAACGCATGCAAGGTGTTGCAACGATGCAAGAGCGAATGTTGAAACCGGTGAAAAATTGCCGCGCTGCGAACGCATCGTTCCTACTTTCGGCTGAGAACGGGGATTTGTTCTCCGCCGATGCCGCATGTCCACGTCGCCTTACACGGTTTTAATCGACCCTCGACCTGCGTTAGACTGAAGGAACCAGTTCGTTCGGTTTCGATACGCGAAACACGTCGGAGATCAGAGGACAGATGACAGCGCAGGACAACAAGCTCGGCGATACCGGCGACAGGATATTCGTCGGCAAGGGAAACGAGCAGGCCTGGTTGACGCTGGCGCTCGCCAATCGCCACGGCCTCGTCACCGGTGCAACCGGAACCGGTAAGACCGTGACGCTGCAAGTGATGGCGGAAGGATTCGCGCGCGCCGGCGTCCCGGTCTTCGCGTCCGACATCAAGGGCGACCTCTCCGGCATCTCGGAGGTCGGCGAGGCCAAGGACTTCATCGTCAAGCGCGCCACCGAAATGGGTTTGACGTTCCAGCCGGACCAGTTCTCGACGGTGTTCTGGGACGTTTTCGGCGAGCAGGGCCATCCGGTGCGGGCGACCGTTACCGAGATGGGCCCGCTGCTGCTTGCGCGCATGCTCGATCTCAACGACGTGCAGGAAGGCGTTCTGAACGTCGCCTTCCGCGTCGCCGACGACAACGGCCTCGTCCTGATCGACATGAAGGATTTGCGCGCGCTGCTCGATGCCATCGTGCCGGAGAGCGGCAAGAAGGCGGCCGACGCGCCTGAAGACCCGCTGGCCGCGATCCGCAAGGCGGCCCAGGGCTTCGGTAACGTCACCAAGGCCACGGTCGGCACCATCCAGCGCCAGCTGCTGGTGCTGGAGAACCAGGGCGGTACCAAATTTTTCGGCGAGCCGGCGCTGACGCTGAAGGATTTCATGAAGACCGACCGCGATGGTCGCGGCATGGTCAACATCCTGGTCGCCGACAAGCTGCTGCAGAGCCCGCGGCTTTACGCGACATTCCTGCTGTGGATGCTGTCGGAGCTTTTCGAGGAGCTGCCCGAAGCAGGCGATCTGCCCAAGCCGAAGCTGGTCTTCTTCTTCGACGAGGCGCATCTGTTGTTCAACGACGCGCCGAAGGCGCTGATGGACAAGATCGAGCAGGTGGTGCGCCTGATCCGCTCCAAGGGTGTCGGCGTCTATTTCGTCACCCAGAATCCGGTCGATGTGCCCGACCGCGTGCTCGGCCAGCTCGGCAACCGGGTGCAGCACGCGCTGCGCGCCTTCACCCCGCGCGACCAGAAGGCGGTCGCCGCGGCCGCCCAGACCTTCCGTCCCAATCCGAAGCTCGACACCGCCAAGGTGATCACGGAGCTCGGCAAGGGCGAAGCGCTGGTGTCCTTTCTCGAGGGCAACGGCACGCCGGCGATGGTCGAGCGCGTCATGATCCGGCCGCCCTCGGCGCGGATCGGTCCGATCACGGCCGAGGAGCGCAAGGCGATCATGGATGCGAGTTCGGTGAAGGGCAAATACGACACCGCGGTCGATTCCGAATCCGCCTACGAGATCCTGCAGAAGCGCATCGCCGGGACCGCCGCAACGGCCGACGGATCGCCGGGCGATGCCGGCGGCGGTGGCGGCATCCTCGGTCAGATCGGTTCGGTCGTGGGCACCATCTTCGGCACCAACGTCAAGCGCGGCCGCCTCTCGACCGGACAGGTGATCGCCCGCGACGTGACGCGATCGGTGACCAACCAGGTGATCGGCGGCTTGGCCGCCAATCTGGGCAAGTCGATCGGTGGCCAGCTCGGCGGTTCGATCGGCCGCACGCTGGTCCGCGGCGCGCTCGGTGGATTGCTGCGTCGATAGGCAGCTCTTTTCCCGGGCATCCCTTGTCGAGACGGGCGGCCGCACAAATTCAGGTGAAGGGCCGTCCGCGGCGCACCACGGTGCTGATGGTCTGCTAATTGCACGGTCCATCGCAACTGGACCGTCTTGTGACCTCGCCCGAACCGTTCGCCAAGCCCGAAGTCCCGCGTCGCCTGTCGTTTCGCGCGCCGCTCGATCTGCTGTTCCTGTTCTGCTGCTGCCTCCTCACCGCGGACGTGCTGGTCCCGGAGCTGTTCGGGCACGGCAAGACCAAGGACTATGCATTGTGGTTTTGGGCCGGCCAGCAGGTGCTGCACGGCGCCGCGCTCTATCCCGCCGGCGTCGGGGAGTATTTCGACTACATCTACCCGCCGCTGCCGGCCATCCTGCTGGCAATTCCAGGCTGGTTCGGCAAGATCCCGCTCTACATCGTGCTGTCGGTGCTGAACGCCGTGGCCTGGTGGTACACCGGCATGTTCGCGAACGTGATGACGGGATCGGGGCGCAGACCCGGTCCCTGGCTCGAGGCGCTCCCGGCTCTGGTCACCGTGAGCTTCGTGTTCGACATGTTCGATCTGGGCCAGCCGAATTTGCTGCTGCTGGCGATGATGCTCTATGGCTTCTGGAGCCTGCGGCGCGAGCAGCCCTGGCTGGCCGGCTTCATGTTTGCCCTTGCCACGTCCATCAAGGTGTTTCCGGTGGCGGTGCTGCCCTATCTGGTCTGGCGGCGGAAATGGTCGGCACTCGGCGCCATGGTCGTCTTCACCGGCCTTCTGCTCTATGTCGTGCCCGCGCCCATTCGCGGCTTCGAACGCAACGCGAGCGAACTTTCGACCTGGTATCGCGGCATGATCGGCTCGAGCTCGGAGAAGGGCTTTGGACAGCGCGACGAGCAGAACTGGTCGTGGGTCAACCAGTCGATCATCGCCGTCACGCACCGGCTGGTTCGTCCGCTCAACTACAATCAGGAAGATGCCGGCAAGCCTCTGCGGACGATGAATCTCATCGACGTCGACTACCGCACCGCGAACTGGATCGTGCTCGCGATCTGCGTTCTGCTCGGGCTGGGGTTCATTGCGGTGATGCCGGCGCAGGCGCGGCGCACGGTGCGATCGGATGCCGAGGAGCTCGGCATCCTGTTCTGCCTCATGACGGTGGCCTCGCCGCTTGCCCGGCAATACTACTTCATGTGGCTGTTCTTTCCGCTGACGGTGCTGATGCATCGCGCCGCGTTCGACCCACGACAGACGGTGCGGCTTGGAACCTTGCTGGCGCTTGCCGCGGCGGGAGCGCTGATGCTGCTCGCGCTGCCGTGGTTTCCCAATGTTTTCCAGGCCTGGGGCAACAACCTCGCCGCCACCGCCGTGCTTGCCGGCGCGCTTGCCTGGCATATCCGCAATCCGCCGGTTGTGGCTGGCTCTGGAGCGGCGGCGGCGCTAAAACCCCCGGCATCCTAAAGGACGCGAAAGCAGGAACATCGACATGGCCCATGCGCAGCTTCAATCCGTGCTCGATCACATCGACAAGGACTTCGACAACAGCCTGGAGCGCCTGTTCGCGCTGCTGCGGATCAAGTCGATCTCGGCCGATCCCGCCTTTGCCGCCGACTGCAAGGCGGCTGCGGAGCATCTGGCCAGGGATATCGCAACTCTTGGCGTCGCCGCCGAAGTGCGTCCGACCGCGGGCCATCCGGCCGTCGTCGGCAAGGCCAAGGCGGGCGGGCGGCCGCACGTGCTGTTCTACGGCCATTACGACGTACAGCCGGTCGATCCGCTCGATCTCTGGACTCGTCCGCCGTTCGAGCCCGTCGTCACCGACCATGCCGACGGCCGCAAGATCATCGTCGCGCGTGGCGCCGAGGACGACAAGGGCCAGGTGATGACATTCGTCGAAGCCTGCCGGGCCTGGAAGAAGGTGACGGGCTCGCTGCCGGTCGACGTGACCTTCCTCATCGAAGGCGAGGAGGAGGTCGGCTCGAAGAATTTCGTGCCCTTCATCGAGGCGAACAAGGACGAGTTCAAGGCCGATTACGTCCTGGTCTGCGATACCGGCATGTGGGATCGCGATACGCCGGCGATCACCACCTCGTTGCGCGGCCTGCTCTATGAAGAGGTGAAGATCACGGCCGCCAACCGCGACCTGCACTCCGGCGTGTTTGGCGGCACCGCGATGAACCCGATCCGGGTGCTGACCAGGATCCTCGGCAGCCTGTTCGACGACGACAACCGCATCACCATTCCCGGCTTCTATGACGGCGTGAAGGACACGCCGCCGGACATCCTGGCGCAATGGAAGAAGCTCGACTTCACCCCCGACACCTTCCTCAAGCCCGTCGGGCTGTCGATCCCGGCCGGCGAAAAGGGTCGTCTGATGGTCGAGCAGGCCTCGACGCGTCCGACCTGCGACGTCAACGGCATCTGGGGCGGCTATATCGGGGAAGGGTCCAAGACCGTGATTCCCTCGCACGCCTCGGCGAAGGTCTCTTTCCGCCTCGTCCAGGGCCAGGATCCGCAGGCGATCCGCAAGGCGTTCCGGGCCTACGTGTCAGCGCGCATTCCCGGCGACTGCAAGGTCGAGTTCGGCGATCATTCCGCGGGACCTGCGATCGCGCTCGACTGGAACATGAAGCCGCTGGCGGCGGCGCGGACCGCGCTCACCGAGGAGTGGGGCAAGGAAACCGTGCTGATGGGTTCCGGCGCCTCGATTCCGATCGTCGCCGACTTCAAGCGCGCGCTCGGCCTCGACTCGCTGCTGGTCGGCTTCGGCCTCGACGACGACAACATCCACTCGCCGAACGAGAAATACGACCTCCGCAGCTTCCAGAAGGGCATTCGCTCCTGGGCCCGCATCCTCGCCGCGCTGGCGGAGGTGAAGTAGGGGACGAAAACTCTATGCTCGTCATTGCGAGCGAAGCGAAGCAATCCAGAATCCCTCCGCGGACACAGTCTGGATTGCTTCGTCGCAAGAGCTCCTCGCAATGACGGCGCCCCCAAATAAAAACGCCGCCCGGGATTGGGCGGCGTTTCATTCCGAAAGGCGTAGAGGTTCGTTACGACGACCCTACACCAGATCCCGAAAATTTCAAGATCGGTAGCCAGGCAGCTCGCGGTCGAGCTTGCGCAACAGCGGCGGCCACACCAGCTTGGTCGCCCGCAGTTCGGCACGGTCGCGATTGGCGAGCAGTTCCGTGTTCTTCTCGATCGCGATCTCCTCGACCGGGTAGACCGGCGTGCCCAGCGCCCGCGTGCGCACCTGCATCGAGCAGGCGCGCTCGAGGTGATACATGCGCTCGAAGGCCGAGGCGACCGAGCGACCGACGGTCAGCGTGCCGTGGTTGCGCAGGATCATGTGGTTGTGGTCGCCGAGGTCCTTCTGCAGCCGCGGCCGTTCGTCGTGGTCGAGCGCGATGCCCTCATAGTCGTGATAGGCGAGGTCATGGGTGACGAGCTGTGCCGTCTGGTTCAACGGCAGCAGGCCTTCCGCGCTGCTCGATACGGCCGTGCCGTCGAGGGTGTGGAGATGCAGCACGCAGATCGCGTCCTCGCGCACCTCGTGGATCGCCGAATGGATCGTGAAGCCGGCCGGGTTGATGCTGTAATCGCTCTCGGTGAGCTGGTTGCCGTGCAGATCGACCTTGACCAGGCTCGACGCGGTGATCTCGTCGAACATCAGCCCGTAGGGGTTGATCAGGAAATGATGCTCGGGCCCGGGCACGCGGGCCGAAATGTGGGTGTCGACCAGGTCGTCCCAGCCGTACAGCGCCACAAGGCGATAGCAGGCGGCGAGATTGACCCGTTGCTGCCATTCCGCCTCCGTCATGTTCGACGGCACTTCCTTCAGGCGCGCTTCCGCTGGCGACATGGCTGGTCTCTCCGAAACATCGTTGTTGCGGGGCGGGAGCGTAGTCTGGGGGGCGGCCGGCGGCAAGGCGCCGAAAGCGCGGCAGTTCCGCGTCGCCCGCATGAGCGCAAGCGATATGCGGGTCCTTCCGGGACGGCACCCGGATGTCGCTTTCGATCATCCGGGCAACGGCTCGGGAGAGAACAGTTACGGCGCCGGGATCGAAAGCAGGCTGGAAATGCTGCGGCCGCGGATGTCGTAGACGCGGGCGAACACCACGTCGTCGCGCTTGATCTCGACCATGACGGGCGCGGTGAGGCCTTTGCAGTAGAACTCGCCGAGCGTCATCGCGAAATCGGCCGCATTGGAATCCCAGCCGATGGTGAAGTCGGGACCGAGCGCGACCTGCGCCGGACGCTGCGGACCGCACACGGCGACCTTCCATTTGCGGTTCGCCGGCGGAACCTCCTGGCGCTCGACGAGCTGCTCGCGCAGTTCGTCGGAGGCCTGCTTCAGCGCGAGGCCCCAATAATCCAGCATGAAGCGATCGTCGGCGCCACGCACGGTGCCGGCAATGTGGTTGAAATGCGTGTACTGGTAGGGATGCAGCCGGATCATCTCGGCCAGCGGGAGCGCGAGGCCGAAGCAGAAAATGGCGAGCGCGACCGGCTGCCAGGTGCGGTGATTGGCGCGCAGGCGCTCCATGGTCCATGCGAAGGCAACGCCGCCGAGCACCGCCATCGGCGGGATCACGAAGACGAAATGACGGATGCCGTTGTAGAGCGCCGGCCGCTTCACCATGGCGATCGCCAGCGGCAGCGTGGCCGCGAGCGTCAGCATCAGCATGACCGTCTTGCGTCGCGCTGGAACCTCGGCCCGCGGCAGCATGGCGAGGGTGCTGAACACCGCGCCCATCGTCAGCAACAGCATCACTTCGGGCAGTTGCAGCGCGAACAGCGTCGGCAAATAGGACCAGGGCATGTCGGGCACGGACACGATCGCGCCGTCGAACATCTCCTTCCAGGGCTTCTCGAAGAAGTGCGAGAAGTAAGTGAGCGCCTCGAACGGATTGCCGGGCTCCATGATCGACCACGGCCAGATCAGGCCCATCACGAGATAGCCGAGCACGAGACCGGGCAGCAGCACATAGACGACGTGGGCGAAGCGGCGGACGGCTTCGCGCGGACCTTCGCTGCGCAGCTCTTCCAGGAACAGCGGAATGAAGCCGATCATGGCGTAGACCAGCGCGAGGCCGCCGAGGATGCGGCAGCCGATCGACAGACCGGCCCCCAGGCCGACGATCAGGATCGTGCGCGGCGAGGGCTGCGGATATTCTTCGGCGAGACGCACGAGGCCGAGCATCAGGATGATCATGGCCACCGCGAAGGGCGCATCCTTCGGGTTCATGAACATGTGGCCGTAGAAGGTCGGGCAGAGCGCGAGCAGCAGCAGCGCGGCAAGACCCGCAAGAGGTCCGCCGACGCGGCGTCCGAGCCGCCACGTCACGGCGAGCCCGATCACGCCGACGATGGCGCCGACCAGACGGCGCGTTTCGAACAGTTCCAGCGGCAGCACCTTGTGCAGCAGGGCCGCGATCATGTCGAAGCCGCCGCCATACATGTAGAGATTGGCGAAGGACAGCGCGGCGGTGTCCCTGAAACCGGAACCGAACATCCGCAGCAGCAGATCCGCATATTCAGCGTGGGTGTAGTCGTCCCAGCCGAGGCCGTAATCGCGGAAGGTCAGGCCGGCGATCACCGCGACCGCAGCCAGCACCAGCATGGCGAGATCGTCGCAAGTCCGTTCGACCGAGCGCCGCTGAGGCGTGTCGATCGCCGAGGTCGTGATCGATGTCATGGCTATTGGTGACCCGGAATCCCCTCTCGGCCTGGCAGGTGCGCACAGGCCTGTTCCCCGGAACTCCTATAGCGCAGTTCCATTACCAAGTAATTGGGCATTATGGCTAAAGTCCTGATGCGACGCAGCAAATCCGTGTCCTCGCCGAGCGTTTCAGAGCTAGCTTTTCCTAGCTGAAGGGAATGTGAATAAGTCCCTGATTTCCCTCCCAGAGGAGAAATGGCCCAATTGGTCGTTGGCGAGGAGCGGCGTATGACGGTATCGTGGCGCAGCGGGTGTCGCGTGCAGATGCGCGGCCAGGGGTGAGGTTCGATGAGCTTGGCACTGTTGATCGCCGGGATTTTCGCCGTTCTGGCGGGGCTCCTTGCGATCGCTTTCGGCTTCTCCATCAGGGAGTTCAGCCTCGGCAGCACCCTCATAATCTCCGGCACGGTCGGCGTCTGCTCCGGGTTGTTACTGGCGGGGCTGCATCTGGTGCTGCTCGAGCTGAAGGGCCTTGCCCGTCGGCTGGCCGGTTCGACCGCACCGTCGGAGGTCCGGGTCAGGCCGGTGCTGCCGGGCCTTGCGATCCCGCCTGCATCCGAGGCTGCACCGATCCCGATGCGGGCCGAGCCGGCAGCTGCGCCCATTCCCGCAACTCCGCCCTGGCAGGGCGAATCCGCAGTCCGCGAGCGGCCAGGTGCCGAGGCGCCGCCGGAGCCCGAATCTCCGCCGGCCGCTTCCGAGCCGCCGCGCCGGCGCAATTTGTTGTTCGCCTCGACCTCCCGCAAGGAGCGTGAGCGTGCGGAGGCAAAGGGCGTCGAGGGCCCCTCGGCGCCGCCGCCGGACGGGTCTGCCGCTCCGGAGCCTCCACCTGCGAGCTTCGATGACGCCTGGCCGAAGCCGGACCGCATCCGGCAACCGGAGCCGCCGGTCACCCCGCGGCGACCGCCGCCGCGTTCGCCTTCGACCTTCGCCGAAGCCGCTCCGCAGCCGCCTGCAGAACCACCGCCCCCTGCCGCGGAGCCGGCCGTCACCGTGCTCAAATCCGGCATCGTCGACGGCATGGCCTATTCGCTCTATTCCGATGGCTCGATCGAAGCCCAGATGCCGGAGGGCATGATGCGGTTCGCCTCGATCGACGAGTTGCGCTCGCATCTCGACCAGCGCGGCGGTTGACGCGGCCGCCCGCGGGGCGAACGTCACCGTTGTTGCCAGGGATACGATCATCAGCTGATATCAGCATCAAGGAGAGGAAGGATCGGCCGATGTCGGACGCCGGGGGCAAGAACTTCATTGAGCTGACCGCGAACATCGTGTCGGCCTATCTCAGCAACAATCCGACGCCGGCTGGCGAGATTCCGAACCTGATCAGCCAGGTGCATGGCGCCCTGGTGCGCGTGTCGTCGGGCCGTCCCGAGACGGTGCCGCTCGAGCCGGCCAAGCCCGCGGTGTCGCTAAAGAGGTCGATCGCGCCGGATTATCTGGTCTGCCTGGAAGACGGCAAGCGCTTCAAGTCGCTGAAGCGCCATCTGCGCACCCAGTACAACATGACCCCCGAGCAATACCGCGAGAAATGGGGCCTGCCGCCGGACTATCCCATGGTCGCGCCGAACTATGCCGTGGCGCGCTCGCAGCTCGCCAAGCAGATGGGCCTTGGCCAGCAGCAGCGGAAGAAGGGAAAGTAGCCTTCCTGGCAAGGCGATCCGGCCTCATCCCGGGGCGTCCGCATCGCGGGCGCAGCTGAGGATGGCGGCGGGCGAAAGGCGGGTCTTCATGGTTCGCGACGCGCGTTCCGCGCTCCCCACCATCAGGGTCTAAGACGCTTCCGCGAGCGCCTCTCTCGCATCGGTCTTGATGCGCTCCACCATCGAGCGCAGGCCGTTGGAACGCTGCGGCGTCAAATGATCGCGGAAGCCGAACTCGTCGAACACGGCAATCGCGTCGGTGGCGAGGATCTCCTGCGGGGTGCGGCCCGAATAGAGCGAGAGCACGATGGCGACGAGCCCGCGGACGATGTGGGCGTCGCTGTCGCCGAGATAGGAGATGATGGGCGTGCCGTCGCGGCGGTCGACCCGTTTGGACAGCCAGACCTGGCTGGCGCAGCCATTCACCTTGTTGGCGGCGGAGTGCTCCGCGTCAGGCATCGGTTCGAGTGTGCGACCGAGCTCGATGACGTACCGGTAGCGGTCGTCCCACTCGTCCAGAACCTCGAAATTGTCCCTGATTTCGTCGATCGTCGGCATGCTGACCCGTGTTCCCGTTCGGGACAATATAGGGACGCCGGCCTTCGAAATCGATAGGGTTCGGCGGCCTAATTCGCCAGGTGCGGCCCGCGCCATTCCAGCGCGAGATCGTCCTGGGTCAGGGTGTCGCGCGGCGCCTCGCCAGACGCGGCATCGCCTTCGCCGGCCAGCGCGATCGAGCCGGTGTGATCCGGTGCCTTCTTCTCGTTCTTCTCGGCCTTGTCGTGGCCGATCTGTTCTTTCTTGTCGTTGATGATCTGGTAGATCTTGCGGGCGCCGTCCTGGGCTCGCTGGCCGATGATGGTCGCGGCCTGTCCGCCGACCTCGCAGGCCGCCGGCTGGCGCTTGCAGAACTGGCTCATGTCGGACACGGCCGCGGTCGCGGCCTGCACCGCGTCGGCGGCGCCGATCTGCGGCAGCTTGTCCGATTCGGGCGTCTTGTCCCGCGGCAGCAGAACCAGCACCAGCCCGAGCCAGAATGTGATGCGAAGCAGAAAGCGCATCTTGCGACCTGTCTGTTAGAGCCCGACGCGGCGAACTCCGCGAGGCGTCGGACCTAGCAACTCTCGATAAATCGCAAGTGATTGCCTTCCGCTTAATTCGCGGAAAATTTGCGCCAGAATCTTTGCAAGCCGCGATGTCGTAAATATTCGATTGACGCGGTTCTCGGTGAACCGCGCGGCGCCACCCGCGTGCACCAATTCGAAACCATGATGCTCCGGTGAAACTCCGTGTTCACCATCCCCGCGAAACCCGTCGCCAATTCGCTGAAATATTTCTGCCACGAGGCCGTGCCGGGCGAGGCGGCGTGCCGCCTTAGCACTCGTTTAAGGTCGCTCTGACACGGTGGCTCAACGACAAGGAGGCGTTCCGGCGCGTCTTCATGACGAGTGAGCCGAAGCGCGAGACCCGTGACTGTTTTGAGTATCATCCGCGATTGTCTCGATGCGTTGCTGCATCCCTCCGCGCGTTACGATGCGCTGACGCGTGCGCGCCATCGCGCCTTCATGGCCCCGCGGCTGCTCGGCAGCCTGGCGGCCTTTGCCGCATTCCCCGTCTATCTGGTCCTGCGCGGCGCGCCGAGTGCGATCGAGGTCGCGGCCTTCGCCTGGCTGATCGCGCCGATCCTGTTGTCCTGGTTCCTGTCGCGCACCGGCCGCTACGAAGGCGCGCATGTGCTGTCGTCGCTGGCGATCGCCGGCCTCGTCATGGCGATCGCGGGAACGACCGGCGGCATCGAATCCTTCGCCGCGATCTGGCTCGTCCTGGTTCCGCTCGAGGCGGCCTTGTCGGGGTCGCGCCGGGTCGCCGTCTTCGCCTCGCTGCTGGCCTTGTCCTGCGCGGCCATCCTGGTCCTGCTCGGCCAGTTCGGCTGGCTGCCGGAAGTCGATCCCGCGAGCGCCGACCGCGGCGTGCTGATGGGCTTCGGCATCGTGTCGGCGACGCTCTATGCCGTGGGCCTTGCCTTTGGCGCCGAGTCGCTCGCGCGCACCAGCGACGCGCTGCTGTCGCGCGAGGAGGAACGCTATCGTCTGCTTGCGCGCAACATGAGCGACGTCATTTCCCGGCATCAGCGCAATGGCGCGGTGCAGTTCATCTCCCCCGCGGCGGAAGCCATGCTCGGCCTGCCGGTCGCGCAACTGCAGGGTCACGGCCTGTTCGACCGCGTCCACGTCGCCGATCGCCCGGCCTATCTCACCGCGCTGTCCGATGCGGCGCGCGGCGAGGTGCGCAGCGTCGAGTTCAGGCTGCGTCGCGAGCCCGACGGCTCCGCGCGCGGCCAGGTGGATTTCATCTGGGTCGAGATGCGCTGCCGTCCGCTCGATCATGACCTGGGCCGCCAGGGCCGCGATCTGGATTCCGCGCACGAGGCCGAAGTCGTCGGCGTGATGCGCGACATCACGGATCGCAAGCTCTCGGAGCAGGCGCTCGATCAGGCGCGCAGCGCGGCGGAGGCGGCCGATGCGGCCAAGACGCGCTTCCTCGCTACCATGAGCCATGAACTGCGCACGCCGCTCAATGCCATCATCGGTTTCTCGGAGATGATCGCGCAGGAGCAGACGCTGATGCTCAGCGCCGCCCAGCGCAAGGAATACGCCCAGCTGATCAACGATTCCGGCCAGCACCTGCTGTCGGTCGTCAACGGCATTCTCGACATGTCCAAGATGGAGTCGGGCAATTTCGAGATCGCGTCGGAGCCGTTCGCGCCGCGCGCTTCGCTGATGCATTGCTGCAATCTGCTTGCACTCAAGGCACGCGAGAACGGCGTCGATCTCGTCACCGACGTGCCGCAGGATCTGCCTGCCATGACCGGCGACGCGCGCGCCTTCAAGCAGATCGTGCTCAATCTCGTCGCCAACGCGATCAAGTTCACCGAGCGCGGCGGTCAGGTCGGTGTCGTCGCCGCGGCCTCGGCGACCGAACTGACGCTGCGCATCACCGACACCGGCGTCGGCATCGCGCCCGACGACCTCAAGCGCATCGGCGCACCGTTCTTCCAGGCCGGCAAGACCTATCAGCGCCGTCACGAAGGCACCGGCCTCGGCCTTTCGATCGTCAAGAGTCTCGTGGCCTTGCATCGCGGCGACCTGGCTGTACAAAGCAGGCTCGGCGAGGGCACCACCGTCACCGTCCGGCTGCCGCTCGTCTTCACGCCGCCACAGGCGAAGCCCGGCGAGAGCCGGATCGCAACGCTGCCGCCGCGCCACGAAACCGACGACAGGATCCAGGATCAACCCGCTCCGGTGAAGAAAAGTGCCTAAGAAGTCAGCCAGGGACGAATCCTCCTCGCGCCGCCGTGGCGCCAAGGCCGCGGTCATCGACGTCGAGACTGAGCGCAATCTGCTGTTGCGCGTTCTCCTCTACAGCCCGAAGGACACGCTGGCCGGGCTCGTCGCCGTTGCCGCCGTCGGCGCGGTCGTCGCCAACGCCTTGTTCCTTCAGACCGGCCGGCATCCGGCCCCTATGTTCGGAACCGTGATCAACCTGCCGGCGCCGTCCTCCGTGCCGCTGCCCAATCCCCTGCCGCGCCCGCGTCCCGTCGGCGCCGACACCTCGCCGCTGGAGCCGCGCGCAACCGAGTTCCGCGTCGAGCCGAAACCCGCCGAACCCAGAGCCGCCGAACGCGCGCCCGACAAGGCCCCGGAGAAACCCGAAGCCACCGCATCGACGGCGCGCACGGCCGATCCGATGGCCGCGCTCGTCAAGGCGACGACCTCGACGCCGCCATCGGCGGCGATCGCGCGCCCGCCGGCGCCGGTCCCGGTGGCGCAGAGCCCGGCCGCCCGGCGCATTGCCGGCGTGCAGCGTGCGCTGTCCGAATACGGCTATGGCAATCTGAAGATCACGGGCACGATGAGCGGCGAAACCCAGGCCGCGATCCAGAAATTCGAGCGCGAGCACAGGATGCAGGTCACCGGCCAGGTGTCCGATCGCCTGCTGCGCGAACTCGCCGCCGCGATCGGTCATCCGGTCGAATAGGCGCCCACGCCGGCGCGGGCTGGTGCTGATCCCGGCGCTGGCCTATCGTGCTCTCCATGCGATTGAAATCCAACATCTGGGTCGCGGCCTATCTGCGCCGGTGCCAGACCGACAACGTCTTCGGTGCGGTACGCCGGCGCGGCGCCGAGGAGGCGGGGGCGGTGTTCGTGAAGGTGTCGCTGCTCGACGGCAATGCGATGCTCTACGTGCCGGCGCCGCAGACCGTCTATGACGACGGCCGGCCGGTCGACCGCTTCTTCGTTCCGGCCACGCCGCAGCCGGTGCCGGAAGCCGCGGTCGAGGAACGCCTCGCCAAGGAGCTCCGCTTCGATCCCGACGCCTGGATCGTCGAGACCGAGGACCGGGCCGGGCGGCATTTCCTCGATCTGGCCAAGACCTGATGGCTCTCGCCTGGGCGAGTCCCGGACTCGCGCGTCGCGCCCGCAAACAGAATCAGCGTTCCGATGATCCGCTCGTGCCCGTCCGCACCGCGGGCGCGGAGCCGGGCTGCACCGCCGGCCGCGTCTGGCTGGCGCCCGCGCGCGCGCGCTGGCGCTCGCTGTCATGCAGCGCGGGCTGGTATTTCGCGCGCGTGATCGCGAGCGTCGAGCCGCGCCAGGCGGCCAGCATCACCAGCGCCGAACGGTCGCTGAGGCGGTCGTAGAGCCGCGACAGCCGGTACACGTTGGTCACGGAGGTGCCGATCTCCGGCTTGAAGAACAGCAGGATGCGCTGGAAGTTCGGGCTCGGCATGTCGAGCGCGCGGGCCGCCACCGCCAGCGCCTCGCCGCCGGCATCGTCGACGATCTGGGCCGCGACGCGCGAGGGCAGGATCAGGCTGTCGCCGAGTTCGAGCGTGAAATTCTCCACATCGCCGGCGATCGCCGCCATCTCCAGTATCTGGATCGCGCGCCTGGCCCGCACCGTCGGAATCCGCGGCGCCGCTTTCAGCGGCGTCTGCGCCAGATTGTGCAGGATCAGCGCGCGCTCTGACGGTCCGGCGCGGAAGAACATGTCGTGGATCTCGGCGGCGTCCTTCGGCTGCATCGCCATGTTCGATGCCATCCGCAGCTCCGCGTCGGTCGGCGTGCGGACCGGGGCGGGCGCCTCCGGCGGCGTCGGGATGGCGCGGGCCAGCGGCACCCGGCGGCCTTCCTCGGCCGCCACCAGACCGAGCTTCTGCAACACAGGGATGGGCGTGTGCGGGTAGATCGCGAGCCGCGCCTTCACGGCCGCGCGCGTTGCGTCGTCGACCTGGTCGATCAGCCGCGTCGCCAGCTCGACGAACTGGTGCTGCTCGTCCTCGCTGTGGCTGTTCTTCTGGACGTAGAGGTCCGTCAGCACGCGCAACAGGGTCGGGCGCACGTCCACGCCTTCGCGGCGGGAAAGGCTCATCAACCCGTCGAATCCGGGAATCAGCGACTTGGTCATGGTGGGTACGCAACTCGAGACGTTTGGCCCACAATGCCCGAGGTTGCTTTAATACGGCGTTAAGACTAACCGCCCCTAAAAAGAAAAGGCCACCGGTGCGGCGGCCTTTCCGTTGCTTGAGCGAATCCCGCTGCCTGGATCAGACAGGCCGGCCTGCCAGCTTCAGGCGCTTGCGGGAGATGAAACCAAGGCCGATGAAGCCGATGATCATCATGGCCCAGGTCGAGGTTTCAGGGACGGCGGCGACCTGCTCGGGGGCATAGGTGGCGCCGCCGAGATCGCTGTCGGTGAAACCGAACACATAAAAGAGGTTCTGCCCCGACGTCGCGGGCGTGAAATCGTTGTCGTTGGCGATCCAGAGCGTATGCTGGGTCTTGCCGTTGACGACGACGTCCTGGCCGAAACTGATGCCCTCGATCTTGGAGGGGATTTTGTCGCTCGTGATCCCGTTCTTGTTGAGCGCTGCGACGAGGTCGAGGAACGGGCCGGACTTCGGCACGGCTGCATTCGAAAGCTGCTTGCCACTGAGCCCCGAGACGTCTTTGGCGCCGGCGATGTCGATCACAAACAGCTGCTTCACCTCGGCATTGGTTCCATCGCCGAGACCCTTGCCGTCGCGCTCATCGACCAGGAACTGATGATTGTTGATCGCAACGATGTCGCTGACGCCCGAACCACTGGTGAGCTTGTAGGCGAATTCCTGGGTTTTGCCGGTCGCGATGTCGATCGTCACGATGCGGACGACCTTTTTGCCGTCCTTGTCGCCGGCGTCTTGGAGCAGCGCGGCTTGCATGATGCCGACCAGCGTCTTGCCGTCAGGCGTGATCGCGAGGCCTTCCATGCCTTTGTTGGCCGTGCGGCCGGACGTGTTGCCAGCGATTTCGGTGTCGCCATTTGGAGAGAGATTGGCCACGTTCAGATTGCTCGGCAGTGTGAACGTCTGGATCAGCTTGCCGCTGTTGCGATCGAACTGCCGCACATAGGGACCGTACTCGTCGGAGACGAAGATGCTCTTGCCGTCGGGCGAAACCCTGATCGATTCGGGGTCGAAGCGGCCATTGCTCGCGTTGCCCGAATTTCCGGTGCCGTAATTGTCGGAGCGACCGGTGAAATAATAGGTGCTGCTCGTGTTCTGCGAGGGAGCTCCCGAGCCCAGCGGAGATCCGTCCGCCTTGGTGCCAAGGTTTGCACCGGTCCCGTAGACGAGCGGAGTGGGGCTGGAGAGCAGCGTGGTGCTCGTGAGCGTGGGGGTCAGCGAATAGGGCAGGGAGCCGCCCGGCGTCGCGGTCAGCGTCATGTTCAACGTTTGAAAGCGGCTGATATAGGACACGGTGTTGTCCACGGCCGAATTGTAGGAATTGGCGTTGGGGCCGCGGTCCGGCAGCGCCAGGAACGTGGTCCCTCCGGCATAGGCGAGCCCGGAGCCGAGACCTCCCAGGATATTGGCGGGAAGGCCGTTCTCGAGCGTCCCTGACAGGCCGGACAGATCGGCATTGGAGCCCGCGCTGCTCCCGGAGAGAGAACCGATTGCGATCAGGTCGACCGACGCATTTGCAGAGGTCGCGATCAGGGCCGATGCCAGCACCAGGCTCCAAGACGAAATTCCACGCATTCCAAACGCCCTTCAAATCTTTACAATTTGTTAACCGGGGCGATCATTGCCTGCGTTATATGACAGTTGGATGTCAGCTTGTTTCCGGGCTGCGGATATCCAATCCCCAGCCGCTCCGGGGCGACTTAATCTCGCGTTAACCATGTCTTGATCTTAATGACTCGCATGTTGCACGGGCGCGTTCGGTCGCGCGGCAATCGAAGAGAGCTGACATGGGGACCATCATCGAATTTCCGGCCGGTCGCCGGGCAGGCTCGTCGGGAGACGCCGCGCCGCGCACGGAGCCGGGGACGATTCTGATCCTCCCTGTGATCCGCATCGAGCGCGAGGGCGACGAAACCAGCGGCGATCGCGGACCGGAGCAGGGCACAGCGCCGGGGCGCCGTCGTCGTCGCCGCTAGCGTCCGGCGTCCCGTCATGCCGGAAACACTCCGCCCGATCCGGCCCCTCGCGACGGCCGTCCTGCTCGCACTTCTGGGCGCGATGCTCGGCGCCTGCAGCGGCGGCGATTTCGGCCGCACCCGCGCCGACATGCGCAGCGACGACATGCATCGCTGGCTCGGCGCTGAGGTCACCGGCAGCGTCGGCCTCAAGCCGTCGCAATTCCAGCTGACCGATGAAGAGCGCCAGTTGCGCGATCTCGCCTATCCCCTGATCGAGCCGCCGCTGTCGCGGCCGGCCTGGAAGAGCGTGTTCGGCGACTACAAGGCGCTGCCGTCACCCTGGCATCAGAAGGTCGTTTTCGACCGCACCATGTACGGGCGCACGCTGATCGACGAGCCGCACCGCTCGCATTCCTCGCGCTATGCGCAGCTGATCGAGGACGTGCGCAACGACACCACGCGGTTCGAGCCATTCTTCGGCAGCGCGATCCGCGTCATCGATCTCGACAGGAAGCGCAATGCCAGCATGTCGCGCGTCTCCTCGCTGTCGCCGAAGGAGAGGGACGATGCGGTCGCGCGCATGCAGGAGAACTCGCTGATCATCCAGTGGGTGCAGCAGTGCCTGGAGCAACGCGTCTCGTCCTATCGCTGGGCGCTGGAGCGGCTGGTGATCCAGGCGCCGGACGGCATGGCCGCCGATGCCGACCGCCTGATCGGCGAACTCGCCGCGCAGACCGCCAACCCGCCGGTCCAGGCGCAGCCGCCCTACGGCCGCGCGGTCGTCTCCAAGGGCTGAGCGCGCTTCACTTGGGATCGGGGGGCCGGCCGCCGCGGACCAGCCTGACCGCGAGCCTGACGCCGCGCGAATTGCCGTCGGGATGTCCGTCGACGAAGTCGAAATTCCAGTAGAGATCGAGCATGCCGAGGGCGTTGGTGGTCCAGTATTTGGCGTGCCCCTCGTCGTCGGCGCGGATGTCGGGGAATATTGCGGGGTCTGTCACCGGGCTGCCGCAGCCGGTATCGACGAGGCTTTCCAGTTCAGGCCCGGTCGGCACCCGCCATGCGCCGCCGGCCGAGGCGATCGCCTCGTCGAGGCCGAGATAGGCGAGTTCGCCGACGCATCGGCCTTTGCCATGTCCCTGGCCATCCCAGTCAAGCCCGACCGAACAGCGCTTCCAGATCAGACCCGACGCCTTGTCTTCCACCTCGCCGGCCCGAACCAGAAACCGCGTCTGGCGGCCGGCGCCATCGCTGCCGTAGCAGCCGGCGAGGCCCGGGCCGGAGCCAGCCAGGGTCAACGCGAGCGCGAGCAGGCAGCCTGTTCCGAAGCCACGTCGATGGGCGCGATCAAGTGTCACGAACGGTTCTCTCCGCAATGGCTAGCGCGGCCCGACGACCTCGCCGTCCTCCTTGACGAAGCGGCCGACCGGGTTGTCGAGGAGATCGATGACGGCCTCCGATGGCCGGCACAGTCGCGTGCCCTTCGGCGTCACCACGATCGGACGGTTGATCAGGATCGGATGCGCCAGCATCTGGTCGATCAACTCGTCGTCGCTCCATTTGGGATCGGCGAGGCCGAGCTCGTGGAACGGCGTGCCCTTCTCGCGCAGCAGCGCACGTGCCGGAATACCCATCGCCGCGATCAGCGCTTTGAGCGTCTCGCGCGACGGCGGGGTCTTCAGATATTCGATCACCACGGGCTCGACACCGCTCTGCCGGATCATCGCCAGCGTATTCCGCGAGGTACCGCAGGCCGGGTTGTGATAGATCGTGACGCTCATTGGAAACTCTCTGCCTTGGACTTTGCCGCCGGCACCCCGCCGGCCGCCGGGATGATGCCGGCGCCGTCTTCGTACCAGCCCCTGGTCGCCTTGACGATGCGAACGACCGACAGCATGACGGGAACTTCGACGAGAACGCCGACCACCGTGGCAAGCGCCGCGCCGGACTCCAGGCCGAACAGGCTGATCGCGGCGGCGACGGCCAGTTCGAAGAAATTGCTGGCACCGATCAGGGCGGCAGGAGCGGCAACGCACCAGGCCACGCCGAAACGGCGGCTGAGCCAGTAGGCGAGGCCGGCGTTGAGATAGACCTGGACAAGAATCGGCACCGCAAGAATCGCGATCACGACCGGCTGCCTGACGATCTGTTCGCCCTGAAATCCGAACAGCAAGACCAGCGTGGCCAGAAGAGCAGCCAGCGACAACGGCTGCAGCCGCCGCAGGCTGCGCCCCAGGGCATCTTCACCCTGGCTCAGCAATGCCCTCCGCCACACCTGGGCGACGATGACCGGTATCACGATGTAGAGCAGGACCGAGAGCATCAGCGTGCTCCAGGGCACGCTGATGGAGGCGACCCCGAGCAGCAATCCGACGAGGGGCGCAAAGAGGAACACCATGATCACGTCATTCAGCGCGACCTGGCTCAGCGTGTAGTGAGGCTCTCCATCGCACAGGTTCGACCAGACGAACACCATCGCGGTGCAGGGGGCGGCGGCCAGCAGGATCAGGCCCGCGATATAGGACGAGATTTGGTCGGTCGGCAGCATTGGTGCGAACACATGGCCGATGAAGAACGAGCCAAGCAGCGCCATGGAGAAGGGTTTGACCGCCCAGTTGATGAAGAGCGTCACGCCGACGCCGCGCCAGTGCTCGCGCACCTGGCCGAGCGAGCCGAAATCGATCTTCAGCAGCATCGGAACGATCATGAGCCAGATCAGAATTGCGACCGGCAGGTTGACTTTCGCGACCTCGGCTGTCGCGATCGCGCCGAAGAAACTCGGCATGACGTGCCCCAGCGCCACGCCCGCCACGATGCAGAGGGCGACCCAGAGCGTGAGATATCGTTCGAAGAAGCCCATCATCCCGCTTTCGGTGTCGTATGGGTTGCGCCCTCAGAACGACCGATCTCGCGCAGCGGATGCACGGCACCCTTCGGCGTGCTCCCGGCCGAGAACGGCAGGAAGCGACCCGCGCCGTCCTTCCGGAGGATCGACTCGGCGAGGATCGAGCGCGCCGAATTTCCGGTGCAGAGGAACAGCACGTTAAACATGCGATCGGACACGGCTTCGCTCCTTTCGTTTCGGTGAGCAGCAGGATTGCAGGCTTTGAACCACGGGGTCGCAGACCTCGGGGCGTCCGCCGCAGCAGTCGCGGAGCATGAAGAGCGCGACGTCGCGGAAGGCGTCGAGGTTGGCGCGGTATACGATCGAGCGGCTGTGCCGCTCGGAGGAGACGAGGCCGGCCCGGCTCAGCACCGACAGATGCGCCGACAGCGTGTTCTGCGGGACGTTGAGCTCCCGGGCCAGGTCGCCGGCGGCAAGTCCTTCGGGCTCGTGCGTGACGAGCCTCCGGAACGCCTCGAGGCGGGTCGGCTGCGCGAGCGCGGCAAAGGCGAGGACGGCATCTTCGGATTCCATATATCCAGATTTATGGAAATATTAGTGTCTGTCAAGTTGGAGCGCGATACCGACGCCGGCTGCCGCAGGCCATAATTTCGAATAAACTAGAAATATCGATTGACGGCGGCTGCGCGCTGTGGGCATCCTTGGCTCCATGAAGATCGACGACGCAGCGGCACGGCTTGAAGCGCTGGGCAATCGCACCCGGCTCCAGATCTATCGCGCTCTGGTGCGGGCAGGGCATGCGGGCATGCCGGTCGGCCGCCTGCAGGACAAGCTGAAGATTCCCGCCTCGACGCTCTCGCATCACATCAAGACGCTGGTCGCGGTCGGGCTCGTCAGCCAGGTCAGGGAATCGACCACGCTGATCTGTCATGCCAACTACGATGCGATGCGCGGACTGGTCCAGTTCCTGGTCGCCGAGTGCTGTGCCGAAGAGACGGGATGCAGGGCAGCGCAGACCGCCGCCTGATTTTCGCTGCTAATTATTCGATGATTCTAGAAACACAGGAGTAGAGGATGAGCGCAAAGACAGTTGCCGTCATCGGTGCCGGGCCGGTCGGCCTCGCCGCGGCCGCCCATGTGCTCGAGCGGGGCATGGCGCCCATCGTGCTGGAGGCCGGACCCGAGGCGGGGCACGCGGTGCGGCAGTGGCAACAGGTCCAGCTCTTCTCGCCGTGGGAATACAATGTCGACAAGGCCGCGGCGCGCCTGCTCGCGCCGACCGGATGGAATTCACCGGACCCGCAATCCTATCCGACCGGCGGCGAGCTGCGCGACCGGTATCTGACGCCGCTCGCGACGCGAACGCCGCTCCGCGATGTGATCCGCACCTCCAGCCGCGTCTCGGCCATCAGCCGCGTCGGTTTCGACAAGGTGAAGAGCAAGGGGAGAGCGCAGGCGCCGTTCGAGATCCGCTATCAGAACGGCAAGGGTCCCGACGTGCTGCGCGCCGACGCCGTGATCGATACATCGGGCACGTGGTTCTCGCCCAATCCGGCCGGCACTAACGGCCTGCCCGCGATCGGCGAGCGCGACTACGCCGGCCGCATTGCCTATGGCATGCCCGATGTCCTGGGGGCTGCGCGTTCCAGATATGCAGGCAAGACCGTTGCTGTCCTGGGCGCCGGGCACTCGGCCGTCGGAACGCTGATCGATCTCGTGCACCTCGCCGACGAGGCGCCGGGGACGCAGGTCGTCTGGCTGCTGCGCGGCGCCGATCCCGCGAAAGCCTTCGGCGGTGGCCGCAACGACAAGCTCGCCGCCCGCGGCGAGCTCGGCAGCGCCTTCGCGGCGCTGGTTGCCGCCGGGAAGATCAGGGTCGAGACCGGGTTCGGCGTTACGCATCTGTCCGAGTCCGAAGCTCGCCTCAAGATCGGGGCCGGCGGCTGTTGCGGCGCGCGGAGCGTGATCGCGGATGAACTGATCGTGGCGACCGGTTTCCGCCCCGACTTCTCGTTCCTGTCCGAGTTGCGTCTGCGGCTCGATCCGGCGATCGAGGCGCCTGTCGCGCTCGCACCGCTGATCGATCCCAACGAGCATAGCTGCGGCACCGTGCGTCCGCACGGTGCACGCGAACTCGCCCATGACGAGCCGGGCTTCTATCTCGCCGGCATGAAGTCCTATGGCCGCGCGCCGACCTTCCTCATGATGACGGGCTATGAGCAGGTCCGTTCGATCGCGGCTGAACTTGCCGGCGACAAGGCGGCCGCGGCGAGGGTCGAGCTCGTGCTGCCGGAGACCGGCGTCTGCTCGCGCGGCGGCGTCGAGGCCCCCGGTGCGGCGTCGGGATGTTGCGGCGGGCCGGCGAAGGAGGAGGCGTCAGCCTGCTGCGCCGCCGACGAAACGGCCAAGACGTCAGGCGCTGCGGGGTGCGGCCGTTCGTGACGCAAGTCCCTGCGGGCCCGGCTAGAGGCCCGTTCGCCATCGTGCTCGCGCTCGGCACCGCGCAGACCATCGCGTGGGCGTCGAGCTATTATCTCCCGGCCATCCTGGCTGCGCCGATCGCGCGTGATCTCGGTCTTGCGCCGACCTGGGTCTTCGGCGCGCTGTCGGGCGCCCTCGTCATATCCGGCCTGCTCGGCCCGCGCGTCGGCCATGCCATCGATACGTTCGGAGGGCGCGGCCTGCTTGCGATCTCGAACCTGGTGTTCGTCGCGGGCCTCGTGCTGCTCTCCGTCGCTCATGGTGTGGCGGTGCTGATCGCCGCCTGGGTGTTGCTCGGCATCGGCATGGGCATGGGCCTCTACGAGGCGGCCTTCGCGACGCTTGCGCGCATCTACGGCACGAATGCCAGACGCACCATCACCGGCATCACTCTTCTTGCCGGTTTCGCCAGCACGCTCGGCTGGCCGCTCACGACCCTGCTGGAGTCCGAGTACGGCTGGCGCGTGGCCTGCCAGGTGTGGGCGGCGATCCACATCGCTCTGGCTTTGCCGCTGAATCTTTCGCTGCCGCGCGCTGTTCCCCTTGATCAGATGCCTCAACCGGGCGTGCGGGCAGGCCGCGAGCCCGGCGCCCAGAGCGAGACCTTCGCCATGGTGCTGCTGGCCTACATGTTCGCGGCAGCAAGCTTCGTCAGTTCGGGCATCTCGGCCATCCTGCCGACCATGCTGGTGGCCTTCGGAACGACGCCGGCACAGGCGCTGCTCGCGGGCGCGCTGGTCGGGCCCGCGCAGGTCGGCGCGCGCCTGCTGGAGGCCGGATGGCTCGGCCGGTTTCATCCGCTGCTCTCGGCGCGGCTGGCCATGCTGATGAACCCGATCGGCGTCGTTGCGCTGGTGCTGGGCGGCCCCTTGCTCGCGTCGACCTTCACCGTGCTGTATGGCGCGGGCAACGGCATCATCACCATTGCCCGCGGCACGCTCCCGCTGGTGCTGTTCGGGCCGGCGGGATTCGGCCGGCGCGTCGGCATGATCTCGCTGCCGTCCAGGATCACCGGCGCTGCTGCGCCGCTGGCACTGGGGTTGATGGTGGAGCACATCGGCAGCGCTGCGCTGTGGATCAGCGCGCTCGTCTCGCTCTCGGCCTTCGTCGCGCTCCTGCTGCTTCGCACCGGGCAGGCCACACCATTGCCGGTTCAGGCGGGAGGACCAAATTCGTAAGCTCGGCGGCCGTTCCCTGATCGCGATCATGTGCCTCGGCCAGCTGGGCAACCTGCTGCCGCACGTCACGCTGTCGGCCAATCTGGCGCAGCATCTGATGCCGGCCTGGAATCTCTCCGCCGCGGAAGGCGGCCTGATGGCGAGCGGCTATGCGTTCGGCTACATGCTCGCCGTTCCCGTGCTGGCGACACTGACCGATCGCATCGATGCGCGGATCGTGCTGCTCTGCGGCTCCGTGGTCAGCGGACTTGCGACCCTGGCGTTCGGCCTGTTTGCGGACGGCTTCTGGTCGGGGACGCTGCTCTGGTCGCTCGCCGGGCTCGGCTTCGCCGGCGCCTACATGCCGGGCCTGAAGGCACTGACGGATCGATTGGGGGCCGGCGACACCTCGCGCGCGGTGACGCTCTATACGTCGAGCTTCTCGGTCGGGGTCGGGCTGTCGTTCCTGATTTCGCAATTACTCGCGGACGCCTGGGGCTGGCGCATGGCGTTCCATGCGACCAGCCTCGGACCGGTTGCGATGGTCATCGCCTGCCTCCTGATGGCGGCCCGGCGTCCGGCGCCGAAGGCGGGGCGGCTGCTCGACTTCGGTCCCGTCTTCGCCAATCGCGAGGCGCTCGGCTACATCCTCGGCTATGGTGCGCATTGCTTCGAGCTCTACGGTATCCGCACCTGGCTCGTCGGCTTCTGGACCTTCGTCGTCGGCCGTCAGGGCGCACCATCCTGGCTAACCCCGGTCGTCGTCAGCTTCGTCTTCGCGGTGATCTCGATGCCCGCCAGCATCCTCGGCAACGAGGCCGCGCTGAAATTCGGCCGCCATCGCGCCATCACGATCGTGATGATCACCTCGGCCTGCGTTGCGCTGCTGTTGGGATTGAGCGCAACGGCGCTTGCCTGGGTGCTGGCGCTGCTGCTGGTCGTCTATGGCCTCACCGTCCCGGCAGATTCCGGCGCTCTCACCGCGGGCATGTCGGCCGCCGCCGTCAGCGAGCATCGTGGCGCGACGCTGGCCCTGCATTCCACCGTCGGCTTCGGACTGTCCGCGCTGGGCGCCTGGGGCACTGGGGCCGCGCTCGATGCCGCCGGCGGGCCGCAGAGCGCGACCGGCTGGCTGCTGGTCTTCGTCGTGCTGGCGGCCGGGATCGCGACGGGTCCGCTGGCCCTGCGCTGGTCCCGCGGGCGCTGACGAGCGGCCTCGCGACACGGCGTCGCGGCGCCTCTGGAGTTTCCAAAAAATTTCAGACCGACCTCTTGAACCGAAAAAATCCCGCGCCTAGGTCGTTTTCCGCCCGGGGGCCGGTTCCGGACCCGGGCTTTGGACATCGCTGAACTTTCGAAGGAGGATGTGCATGCATTTCCGTCCATTGCACGACCGTGTGCTCGTGCGCCGCATCGATGCCGAGGCCAAGACCGCCGGCGGCATCATCATTCCCGATACCGCCAAGGAGAAGCCGCAGCAGGGCGAGATCATCGCCGCGGGTCCCGGCGCGCGCAACGAGCAGGGCCAGCTCGTGCCGCTCGACGTCAAGGCCGGCGACCGGGTGCTGTTCGCCAAATGGTCGGGCACAGAGGTGAAGATCGACGGCGAGGAGCTCCTGATCATGAAGGAGAGCGATCTTCTCGGCGTGATCGAGACGGCCGGCACGCTGAAGAAAGCCGCTTGAATCTGACAGTCATCGAACGGAAAGGAGTTTTGAGACATGGCTGCCAAGGACGTGAAATTTGCGACCGAGGCCCGCGAGCGCATGCTGCGCGGCGTCGACACGCTGGCGAATGCGGTGAAGGTCACGCTCGGTCCCAAGGGTCGTAACGTCGTCATCGAGAAATCGTTCGGCGCGCCCCGCATCACCAAGGACGGCGTCACCGTCGCCAAGGAGATCGAGCTCGAGGACAAGTTCGAGAACATGGGCGCGCAGATGGTGCGCGAGGTCGCGTCCAAGACCAATGATCTCGCTGGCGACGGCACCACCACCGCGACGGTGCTGGCGCAGGCGATCGTCAAGGAAGGCGCCAAGGCCGTTGCGGCCGGCATGAACCCGATGGATCTCAAGCGCGGCATCGATCTTGCCGTCGAGGCGGTGGTCGGCGATCTCAGGAGCCACGCCAAGAAGGTCACCTCCAACGACGAGATCGCGCAGGTCGGCACCATCTCCGCCAATGGCGATACCGAGATCGGCCGTTTCCTCGCCGACGCCATGCAGAAGGTCGGCAACGAGGGCGTCATCACCGTCGAGGAGGCCAAGAGCCTCAACACCGAGCTCGAAGTGGTCGAGGGCATGCAGTTCGATCGCGGCTACATCTCGCCCTATTTCGTCACCAATGCCGAGAAGATGCGCGTCGAGCTCGAGGATCCCTATGTGCTGATCCACGAGAAGAAGCTGTCCGGCCTGCAGACCATGCTGCCGCTGCTCGAGCAGGTGGTGCAGTCGGGCAAGCCGCTCCTGATCATCGCCGAGGAGGTCGAGGGCGAGGCGCTGGCGACCTTGGTCGTCAACCGGCTGCGCGGCGGGCTCAAGGTCGCCGCTGTCAAGGCGCCGGGCTTCGGCGATCGCCGCAAGGCGATGCTGGAGGACATCGCGATCCTCACCGGCGGCACCGTGATCTCGGAGGACCTGGGCATCAAGCTCGAGAACGTCACCGTCAAGATGCTCGGCCGTGCCAGGAAGGTCGTGATCGAGAAGGAGAACACCACGATCGTCGATGGTGCCGGCGCCAGGAAGGACATCGAGGCGCGCAGCCAGCAGATCCGGGCGCAGATCGAGGAGACCACCTCAGACTACGACCGCGAGAAGCTGCAGGAGCGTCTCGCCAAGCTCGCCGGCGGCGTCGCGGTGATCCGCGTCGGCGGCGCCACCGAGGTCGAGGTCAAGGAGCGCAAGGACCGCGTCGACGACGCGCTGCATGCGACCCGCGCCGCGGTCGAGGAGGGCATCCTGCCGGGTGGCGGCGTGGCGCTGCTGCGCGCGCTCAAGGCGCTCGACGGCGTCAAGACCGGCAATGCCGATCAGAAGGCCGGCGTCGACATCGTGCGACGCGCCATCCAGGTGCCGGCACGCCAGATCGTGCAGAACGCCGGCGAGGATGGTTCCGTCGTGGTCGGCAAGCTGCTGGAGCACCAGGACTACAATTGGGGCTTCAACGCCGCGACCGGCGAGTACCAGGACATGGTCAAGGCCGGCGTGATCGATCCCGCCAAGGTGGTGCGCACCGCCTTGCAGGATGCCGCCTCGGTGGCCTCGCTGCTGATCACCACCGAAGCGCTGGTGGCGGACAAGCCGAAGAAGGCCGAGGCCGCGCCGGCGCCCGCGATGGACTTCTGACGACAGCGCGCGAGCCCGGCCACGACGCCGGGCTCGCGCCGCCGTCGAAGTCTCTGGCACGGCCACTGCCATGCGCTACCGAAATGTCTCGCGCGGCGCCTTGTCGGGCGCCGCGCTCAGCTTCGTCATCGACAGCGAGCAGCGCGTCATCTCCCATCGCGACCGGCTGCTCGGCGCCGCCGATCTGCCGGAACCGGATCGGGCCCGTCTCCTGCGGTTGCGCGGGGAGGCGGAGGCCCGGCTCGGCCGGCTGACCTTCGCCGCGGCGGCCTGAGCCGCCGTGGCGCGCCCTCGGGGGGCGTCAAAAAAATTTGCGATCCGCCTCTTGAAGTCGTTGTCTCGTTTTCTAAGTCGTTTTTCGCCGCGAGAGCGGTGTGCCGGATGCCACATCGGGTCCGGCACGGGCGCCGGACCGGTCGTTCGCCGTCTTGCGCTCCTTCGTATCCATCTTGCTCCAAGGAGGACTTGGCTATGAGGAGGACTTGGCTATGAGGACATTCGACTTCGCGCCGCTGTGGCGCTCCACCATCGGCTTCGATCATCTGGCCGATCTCGTCGACGCCACGCTGCGGCAGGCGACCGAGGATAATTATCCGCCCTACAACATCGAGCGGTCCGGCGAGGACCATTACCGCATCACGCTCGCCGTGGCAGGCTTCGGCGTGCCCGACATCACGGTGACGGCGGAGCAGAACGCGCTCACCGTCGAAGGGCGCAAGCCGGAGACGACCGCCCGCGAATATCTCTATCAGGGCATCGCCGCGCGGCCGTTCCGCCGCGTCTTCAACCTGGCCGACTACGTCCAGGTGAAACAGGCCGCGTTCCAGGACGGCCTGCTGATCATCGATCTCGTCCGTGAGGTGCCGGAGGCGATGAAGCCGCGCCGCATCGAGATCGGCACGGTGCCGGCCGCACCGCAGATCACGAAGAAGGCCGCGTAAGGCGCGGCCGGACCATCATCCGCGAACAGCGGGCGGCGGCGATCGGGCCGCCGCCACCGAACCCATCCCGTCGAAAGGAGCGTCAAGGGAGCAACCGCCGATGACCGACACCAAGACCCATGCCGGACAGCTTCATCCGATCTTCCATCCCGCCGCGCATTACGACTCGCCGGGCGACGTGCTCGCCGATGCCGCGCTCTCCACGCCGGAGAAGCGCATCATCCTGTCGTCCTGGGCCTCGGACATGTACACCGTCGAATCCTGTCCCTCGCTGCGCGAGATTCCCGGCATCAGCCGCACCATTCGCCTCACCGACATCCTCGGTGCGTTGCGCCAGCTCGACGGTGACAACGACAATGACGATCCGCCGCGCGGCGGTGGCGTTCCGATGCGGTTGCGCCGCTCCGTCACCGATTCCTCGGCGGCCGCGTCCTGGTCCCTCACGGAGCGGAGAGCGGCCTGATGGTGACGCCCACCGTGATGGCGCTCGTGCTGCTGGGCCACGCCTCGGTCGCATTCGCCGTGCCTGTCCTCGTCTGGTACGACGGCTGGATCGGGGCCGGCCAGGATGCCGCGGTCAGGCCTCGCGACAGGAGCGGGGCGTGATGACGAGCCGCGCCTTGCGCCTCCTCGTGCTTTCGGTGCTGGTGCTGGCGTTCACCGCCGCACCGGCCGCTGCGCAGGTGCCTGATCTGAAGCTCGGCGGCACCATCCCGACGCTGGCGCCGCTGGTGCGGCAGGTGACGCCGGCGGTCGTGAACATCTCCGTGCATGGCCGCGTCCGCGAGGACAATCCGCTCTACCGCGATCCGATCTTCCGCGAGTTCTTCGACGTGCCCCGGCAGATCGAGAAGGAGGTCAACGCGACCGGCTCCGGCGTCATCGTCGACGCCGGAAACGGCTACGTGCTCACCAACAATCACGTCGTCGAAGGAACGTCCGTGGTGCAGATCACCACCAAGGATGGCCGGCAGTTCTCCGCGAGGGTGGTCGGCCGCGATCCGCCGACCGACCTTGCGGTGCTGCAGATCCGTAATCCCGCCGGGCTGAAGGCGCTGGCGCTCGGCGACAGCGACGCGCTCGAGGTCGGCGATTTCGTGCTGGCGATCGGCAATCCGTTCGGGCTCGGCCAGACCGTCACGTCGGGCCTCGTCAGCGCGCTCGGCCGCACCGGGCTCGGCAAGCAGGGCTATGAGGATTTCATCCAGACCGATGCCGCGATCAATCCCGGCAATTCCGGTGGCGCGCTGGTCAGCCTGCGCGGCGAACTGGTCGGCATCAATTCGGCGATCATCTCGCCGGCCGGCGGCAATGTCGGCATCGGCTTCGCCATTCCCGTCAACATGGCGCGGCGCGTGATGGAACAGATCGTCGCCACCGGCCATGTCGAGCGCGGGCGCATTGGCGTCTCGGTCCAGGACCCGGCGCCCGCGCAGAACAAGGGGCGCATCGAGGGCGCCGTGATCTCCGAGGTCGCGCCGGATTCGGCCGCGGAGCGGGCGGGGCTGCGCCGCGGCGACATCGTCGTGATGGCCGACGACCGGCCGATCCGCACCGCCGCGCAGCTGCGCAACAAGATCGGACTCGCCCGGATCGGGCAGGACGTCCGGCTCACGGTGCAGCGCGCGGGCGCGCCGGCCACCATCGTCGTCACGGTGGCGCCGCCCGCGGAGTCGAGCACGGCCGCGGTCGGCGGCAATCGCCGGCTGAGGTGAGGCGGGAGCGCCGCCGGGCGGCGCCCCCGCAGGGTGCGCATCAGAAGCTGACACCGAGCCGCGCGTTGAACGAGCGGCCCGGTCCCTTGACGCTGTAGCCATAGGCGGCCGACGAGCCCATCATCGACACCACCTTGTAGTCGACGAGGTCGGCGCCGCCGAGCGGCAGGTAGTAGTTCTGGTTGAACAGATTGTCGACGCCGAGATCCAGCCGCACGTGCTGCCACTGATAGCCGGTGCGCAGGTTGAGCAGCGCGTAGGACGGCGTCGTCAGCTCGTTGCGGACCTGGCTGACCTGGTCCTTCGATCCGACCAGCTGCAGCTCGACGCTGCTCGTCCAGCCGCCGAGCCTGTGGTCGAGCGCCAGCTTCGCATTAACAGGCATCATGTGATAGAGATCGACGCCGTCGGTGCGCTGGCCGCGGACATAGCCGATCAGGCCGCGCAGCTGTCCCTGGCCGTAGGCCGCATTGTCCCACACGCTGAGCCGGCCCTCGACATTGACGCCGTAGAGCGTCGCATCATGGTTGGCGAAGCGGAGATAGACGAAGCCGGTGTTGGCGGTCAGGTTGGCCGGATTGCTGGCGAGGCAGCTCGCCGTGGCGCAGCGGTCGACGTCGATATAGTCCTGCACATAGCTCGCATAGGGCGTCACCTTGACGTCCCAGATGCGCTGCGCGGGATCGTGCCAGCCGGCGGTGAAGCTGACGGTGTGGGCTTTCTCCGGCTTGAGGTCGACATTGCCGACATAGCCGTTGCCGTCGCCGAACCAGCCGATCATCTGCATCGCCATCGCGCTGGTCGACCAGGCATAGCGTTCGTAGAGATTGGGCGAGCGGGTCTTGCGCGCGAAGCCGAGCTCGTACTGGCTGACATCATCAGGCTCGTAGCGGATCAGCGCGGAGCCGTCGACATGGACGTCGGTGCGGGCGCGGTCGAGCGCGTTGAACGCGGCCGCATCCGCGCCGTAGCTCATCGCATTGTAGCCCTGCACGTTGCCGGTGTTCATCCATACCACGTCGTTGCGCAGCCCGACGATCGAGGTCCATTGCCGGTCCCAGTGGCGCTCCCATTCGACGAAGGTGCCGACGCGGTCGCGGGTGCCGCCGTTGATGTTGATGAAGGTGTTGGGCGCCATCATCATCGATCCCGCCACCGGATTCCACCAGTCGTCGAGCCGGTTCACGGCCAGTTCGTTGCCGATCCGCAGCAGGTCGTGGTGGGAGAGTGACACGGTCGCCTTCAGCGCATAGCCGGTGTCGAGGCCCTTGGTGTCCATCGGCATGTCGCTGACCTTGTCGGGCGCGATGAAGCCCATGGTGTGGCGGATCTGGTGCACGAAGGCGCTGGCTTCGAACTTGCCCCAGTCGAACACGCCCTCATAGCGCCCGTTGGCGTAGAGCCCGCGGTTGTAGACCATGTCCATGTACTGGTTGACGTAGCCCTGGTACGGGATGAACTGGCCGCCGATCTGGAAGGTGAAGAGGTTGCCGAAGCTCTGCTTCGAGATGCTGATGGCGTGGTTCTGCGTCTCGTAGCGCGTCGACTTGATCGTGCTGCCGTCGCCGGCCTTGTAGTTGCCGGAACGGACCCAGCCGCCGGTATAGGTGATGCTGGTGTCGCGGTTCGCCACCGTCGCATTGGCATCGACGCCATAGGCATTGCCGTTGCTGCGGAAGAAGCCGGAGACTTGCGTGCTGGTCACCCAGCCGGCCCGCTCCGGCACGAAGGCCGGCGGCGCCGTGGTGACGTCGATGCGGCTGCCGATATAGTCGCCGCCCACTGAGACGGGGCCGACGCCGAGATAGGCGCGCATCCTGGCGATCATGGCCGGGTTCACGAACGACAGTGGCGGGTTCATCTCGTTCGGGCAGGCCGGGCTGATCAGCATCGAGTTGATCGCGACCTGCAGCCGGTCGGCGCCAAACCCGTTGATCGCGGGCAGGCTGGACACGCCGCCGGCGCCCCACGCGGCGCCGCCGGGCAGGTCGGTGACGAGCGAGGCCGAGTCGCTCGACGACAGTGCGCGGTTGACGCCGGCATCCGGTGGCAGGGTCGCGGAGGCCGGGACGGCCCGATCGTCCGCGCGCGGCGAGGTTGCGGCGCGTGCAGGCGCGGCGGCCGGCGGTGTCGGTGCGACCGCCGCGCGCGGCTTGCGCTTGCGCGGCTGCGCTTGCGTCACCGTGACCGTCGGCAACTGGTCCTGTGATCGGGCGAAGGCGGAGCTTGAGAACGGCGGCAGCAACGCGCTGGTGCCGAGCAGGGCCGGCGGAACGAGCACCGTGCTTGCGATCAGGATGGATCGGCGCAGGCTGAGGGATGATTTCGACATGAGGTGTTCTTCTTGAAGCCAGGAAGTCCTGGCGCATGGGGGGAGGCGGGTCGCGCGATGGCGGACCCGGCCGGCGGTGTCGGCAAAACATGGACAGGGGCGCACGCGCGCAGGGCGGCATTCCTCGCGGAGGACGCGGCACGAGCCTGATGCGGGTGAGCCGATGTCTGCGCCGCTCGGGCGCAGCTCAGATCAGGACAGGAGGTCCACGGGACAGATGGTCGAAGCTTCGCGCGTGCGCAACGATCCGCTGCCGAAACGCGAAGACCGCAGGCGCTGCAAGCGGAAGACGCTCGGCCAGTGCGGGCTGAGGTGGCGGCGGCAGGGCACCCGAGACGTGATGTCCGACGCAGAGCGGGCAACGCACGGTCGTCTTGCCATGCTGCTTGTCTGCGTCGCTGCGCACCGCAATGCCGTCGTCGCTGCTGATGCAGAGCTCATGGGCGGCCGCGGCTGCGGTGGGCGAAATGCTCGCAATGAGGATGCTGGACAGGATGACGTTGAACACGAGGGCATAGACCGCAATGAATGCAGTCCCCCATCCGATCCGTCGCCTGCGCGCGAGCCCCGTCATTCCACTCAGCCCCTGTGACAGGCGTACCACGCGAGAAAGGTGAGTCAAATGCGGAGGACGCGTGCGTGATCGATAAGTATGCGGTGTTGCCGAGGTATCACGTCGGCCGCTCGCGGCAGGCGGCGCGGCTGCATCGTCTCCTTCGACCGACCACAGTCGCCGGTTGTCGGTTGGACAATTTGTCCATGCCGGACACTACTCCCAAGGCTGTATCGTTTCCGCTCGGAAATGAAGTGGTGCGATGGGACGAGCTGGTTCTGGCGAATCTCCACCCACCTCTCTTGTCGTATGGAAGCAGGACGCGGGCCGCCCTCGCCGGGAATCCCACCGGCTGAAGAACGCCATGGCGATCAGCAAGAGCGTGCAGCAACGATCGTGAGCCGGGGGAGAGCCATCATGACACGCGAGGGATTGAAGTCGTTCTCGATCCACATCCTCATACCCTTCATGATGGGCGCGAGTATGGGCCTGGTGTTGATGTGCGCGATCTATGTCCTCGACATCGGAGGCTTGCGCTCGCTGCTGGCCAGCACCGGCGGAAGCTTGCTGGATTTCGGCCTCATCCCGGTTGCGTTCGCCTTCGGATCGCTGGCGATCGGGACCAATGAGCTGTTGATCGATGATTGACGGAACGCGACTTTGACGCAAGCCAGCCGTCGTTTGATTCAGGTCAAATGGGTTCGGCTGCAACTCACTCAAGCACGACGATCTCCAGGCTGTTCAACCCTGTTCGGAAGGCCTGGCAGGTTCGCTTTCGAGCGACGTGGACACCGGTTTGCGTCAGGAAGACGCGTCAAGACAACAATTCGGAACTCCGGTCCTGTTTCAATCGGAACCGAAAATGCCCTAGCCGTCGCGATACCGGGGATAGACCTCTCGTCCGATCCTCTCGGCGTCCTTGTTGAAGTCGACGAACATGTCGCGCATCATTTTCGTGACATCGGCTGGAGCTTTCGCGGGCGTTCCGGCATCGTAAGGTGGCTCCGGCGCGTACTGCGCCATCAGCTGGACGCATTCCGCATATTGCCGGTCGCGCAACTGACCGACGAGCGAAAGGCCGAAATCGATTCCCGAGGTCACGCCGCCGGCGGTGATCCTGTTGCGGTCGCGGACGATCCTGTCGTCGGTCGGCGTGGCGCCGAACAGTGGCAACAGCGAAACCGCGGCCCAATGCGAGGTCGCCTTGTAGCCGGTGAGAAGTCCCGCCGCCCCGAGCAGCAAGGAGCCCGTGCAGACCGCGGTGACGAACTTGGCGCGCGATCCGCGGTCCTTCAGGAAGCGAAGCGTGGCCTCGTCCTGCATGGCCGCCAGCGTGCCGGTTGCGCCACCCGGGACGCAGAGGATGTCGAGGTCGGCCGGACACTCGTCGAAGGTCACGCTGGGCTGGAACGATAGCCCGGTATCGCTCGTCACGATGTCCTTGCTCTTCGCAACGATGTGGGTGGTCGCGCCGATCAGCCCGGTGAGCATGGCGTGAGGCCCGACCATGTCGAGTGCCGTGAACGCGGGATAGATGAGGAAGGCAATCTGCTCCTTCCCCATCCAGCTCGCGGGCATCTGCGACATGTCATGGCCTGTCGTCGTCCCCGCCGCGACCTCGGCGGCCGGGGTGGACCGCAGTCCCGTCGCGGCAAGGCCCGCGGCGGAGGCGAGAAGCAGGTCTCGTTTCGATATCATGCGTTCGCTCCGATGGCGGCGAAGAGGTGCGAGGACAATATCAGTACCGATAGGCAAGCGTCCCGTAGAATGCGCGACCGTCGCCGGGAGCCACCTGGCCGCCGAACCAGGGGAACGCCACGAAATATTTCTCGCCCGTCAGGTTCTTGACGTTGAAGGATGCCCGCCAGTGCTCGGTCTCGTAGGCAATCTTGGCGTCGACGGTGAAATATCCCGGCGCCTTGTAGACGTTGAGATTGTCGACAAATTGGGAGGACGCGACATAGACGCCGGCGCCGGCGCTCCAGCCTCTGAGAGCGGGCCCGTCGAAACTGTAGTTGACCCAGAACCGGCCCGAATCCTCGGGGACGCCGTAGACCTTGTTACCCTGCGGCGCCCCCTGATTCGAGTCGAGGAATCTCACATCCGTGTGGCCATAGCTCGCGATCACCTTCCAGTTCGTGGTGGGCTGCCAGATCAGGTCGGCCTCGTAGCCCTTCGACTCCTGCGCGGACAGGGCCCCGATACCGACCCCGATCGTGATCGGCACGTTTTCGCGCTTGATGTCGAACGCGGCGACGGTGCCGCTCAACTGGTTGTTGATGTTGAACTTGAAGCCGCCCTCGACCTGCTTCGATGTTTCCGGCGCGATGTTGGTGTTCAGGGCCTGCGTGAAGGGCGAGGCCTGCATGCCTTCGCTGTAGCTCCCGTAGACCGACAGTCCCGGAATGAGGTCGAGAACCGCTCCGACCCTTGGCAGCGCCTTGGTCGTGTCGGTGCCGAACTGCGTCGGCGCAAACGTGCCGGTGAAGAACGGGAAGTTCTCGGTATAGTCGATATTGATGCTCGCGAGCCGCACGCCGGCGAGAATGTGGAGTCGGTCGTAGATCGTGGATTGCAGCTGCGTGTAGACGCCCTTGGTGGTGTAGGCGCTGACGAAGTCGTAATAGGGAAAGAAGAAGGCGGCCGACGTGGGGGTGGGATCCGTATACGGCGTCGGAAACACGGGGTTGTTCAATAGATCGACCGGCGGAATGCCGAGATCGGTGTTCATGTGCCCCCGATCCGTGATGCGGCTGTAGTCGGCGCCGGTCAGCCAGATGTTGTTGGTCGGCCCGAGCCTGAAGCGCGCCTCCAGATTGGGGTTGACGGAGAACTCCCGCTGCTTCTGCAGCAGGTCGACATTGATCAGGCTCCATGTCGATGGAAGCGCGACGTCCGGGGCGGCGGTCTGCGTCGTCTGGCTCCGCTGATCGAAGCCCTGGTCCGCGAAGCGCGCCTTGACGTTGAAGGACCAGATGGAGTCGAGCTTGCGGTCGAACGTCGCCGTGACGCTCTTGACCTCGCTGTAGCTCTTCGGAATGTCGGTCGGGCCGATGTAGAGACTGGGATTGAGGCGGAAACTTCCGGCGACGGTGCCGACCGCGGGCAGGCCCTGGTAGGCCTGCTGCTCGAGCCGCGAGACGCGCCCCTGGATCGTCAGCGTCGTGTCTTCCTTGTTCGTGAATGTCAGTGTGGGATTGAACGAGTAGCGGTTCTGGTGGACGACATCGACGAACGTATCGTTCGACGTGTAGCTGCCGGTGAACCGGAACAACACCGTCTTGTCGGCCGACAGCGGCTGGTTGATGTCGAAATACGGTTGGACGTAGTTGTTTGTCCCGAACGTCACGCCGGCTTCACCGCTCGCTTTGTCGGTCGGCAGCTTCGAGACGATGTTGATGGCGCCCCCGAGCGGGCTGCCGGCCCCGCCGCCATACAGGATCGCGTTCGGCCCCTTCAGGACCTCGATGCGTTCGACGTTCACCAGCGAGTCGCGATCCCCGACGTTGTACATGACGTTCATGCCGTCGAGATATTGCTGGGCGGGGAAGCCGCGAACGTTGATCAGACCGCCCGGGCCCGTCGTGCCGATCGCGATCGTGTTCGTTCCCTGCACGTTCGAGACGTTCTGGATCGCCTCGGTCACCGTGACGTTGTTCTGGTCCGTGATGACGCTCCTCGGGATCACCTGGATCGACTGCGGTACCTGCTCGATCGGCGTGGCCGTCTTGGTCGTGGAGAACGACGACAAGGCCCGATAGCCATCGACGGGGCCCGCGGTCGTCAGCGTGGTCCCCGGCGGGAGAGTCATATCCGGCAAGTTGAGCGCGGGATTATAGGTGCCGAGCGCGTTGGTCAGCGGCTTGATCACCGCGGTGGGCTCCGTCGGCTTCGTGCTTGCGCGTCGGGTGCGCTTGGCGCCCGACCTGATGCCAGGCGCGGTCGCTGCGGCCGGGCGGGTCTGGCCCGGCGCCTGGACGGTCACGCCGGGCAGTTGCGTGGATTGGCCAAGGGCGATTTCGGGGACGGCGAGAAGCGCAGCGACGCTCACGCTGCCCAGGACACGAAAACGAAACATCGGGAAACTCTCCAACTCGGGCGCAGTGGCCCGCCAACGGTCGACAAAATTCATCGATGGCGGCCAGGTGGCCGCACCGATCTTGCGATTTTGGGAAAGTCAGGAGTTCGAAGGAGGAGCGCGGGCCTTGGCGTGTCTGGCGCTCAAAGACCCCCGCAGGTCTTCAGCCATGTTGTGCCAGATCACGGGCGCCGGCGACCGATACGGCACGGCCACTGCGATCTTCGACAAGTCCAGGAACGCACTAGCGTGAGCCACGAGGCAGCACAGCGCGCAGGCGCCGTCGTGGACGTGGTGGCTCGTCTGGTCGGACCGGCTGTCGGCTTTCTCGCCTGCTGTGTGGCAGATCGCGGCACTGCCAAAGGCGGCCAGTGGATCAGACAGGGCGGAGGCCGTCGCCCATGATGCGCCGATGGGCGCGATGATTTGCATCATCAGCGCCAACAGGAAAGCCGGGAGATAGATTCGCAGCCTTTGCCGCGCCGGTGATCGCCTCATTGCAACCGCAACTAATCATGCGGCTCATCGCGAGTCGACGGTTGCTCGCTCTGATCAGGAGGACACGGAGCCACCCCGGCAAGAAATGCTGGCCAACTGTGTCTCAATTGTCACATTGCTTCACCACCCGCGAGATCGGCACATCTCGATAGTGCCGCTATCCCGGTGGCGTGCGCCTTCGGCGCGCTGGCGATCGGCACGTCACGCGCCGGCAATTGACCGCCGGACGGGAGATATCTTGATGTAGCGCAAGGTGCCCTGGGCAAATTCGGATGAATTGCCTGGTGCGATGTTCGATTTCGACCAGCCTTTGTTCCTTGCCGGCCTGCTGCTGGGCTTCTCCTCCAGCCTGCACTGCTTCGGCATGTGCGCGGGCATTGCGTCCGGCTTGCACTTTGCCGCCGAGGCCGGCCCCGGCAAGCCGCGCCATGGTCTGTGGACCGCGACGGTCGTGATCAATGCCGGGCGCATCTCGGCCTACACGCTTGCGGGTGCCGTGGTCGGGGCCGCCGGATCCAGCGTGTTCGGATCGTTCGACCAGACGTTTGCGAATGCCGTCCTGCGCTGGGCCGCCGCGGCGGCGCTCGCCTGGATCGGCCTGTCGATGCTCGACGTGCTGCCGCTGCCGGCGGGGCTCTACCGTGTCGGCAATGCCGTCAGCGGCGCGGTCGGTCGGGTTGCGCGCACCGCCCATCTCCCGCCGGCGATGGGATTGTTCGTCAGCGGCGCGATCTGGGGCTTCCTGCCCTGCGCCATGGTTTACGCCGCGTTGTTCTACGCGATGCTGTCGGGCTCGTGGCTGGGCGGCGCGCTCGCGATGAGCGGCTTCGGCCTCGGCACCTTGCCGGTCCTGATCGGGGCGGGGCTCGGACTGCCGCTGCTCCGGCGCCGCGCCACGGCGGGATGGCTGCGCAACACGGTCGCGCTCGCCATCATCGCGGTCGGCATCGTCACCGCGGGCGTGACGCCCGCGACCATCGCGGTGTGGTGCCGGTCCTGACGGGCTGGCCGGCCGCGCGCGGATGATCCGGAATAGGGTGTGGCCCTCGTCCTGAGATCGACGCCCTCAGGCGGTGATCTTCTTGCACTCTGCGGCACAGGCGGCGCAGGCTTCCGCGCACGCCTTGCAGGACTCGTGCTTGTCCGCGTGCTTCTTGCACTCCGCCTCGCAATCCAGGCAGGCGGCCAGCGCGACCTTGGCCATGGCCGGCAGATAGGGGGACGATGTGCTGGCGAGCTTGGCGAGCGTGCCGCAGATGCTCAGCATCTGGTCCGTCAGGCGCGCGCAGGCGGCGAGCGAGACATCGTTGGCGGCAAAGGCCGCGAGACAATGGTTCAGGCAGACCTGGCCGGTCTTCACGCAGGCGGTCGCGGCGTCGAACAGCGGGACGGCGGCCGCACTGCCATGGCCGCCGTGATCATGACCGCCATGATCATGCTCGCCATGGGCCAGCGCCGTGCCCGACGTGGCGGCTAGGAGGACGCCGGCGGCGATGAGGTCTCGGCGATTCATCGTGAAGGTCTCCTTCGAAGCAGGTTGGCGATCGATGTGCGGCAAACGCGCTTGATCATTGACATCGATCAATTAAAGCTTGGTCGCCTGCTGGCAACTTAGATCATCAAGGAAACCGTGTCTGCCCCGATGATTGCGCCAAACCGCGCCCGAGACCATGCCGCCGGCCCGGCCGCGGCGCGCGACCCGATGTGCCGCCGCGACAAGCGCAGGGGCATGATCGCGATCCTGGCCGCCTATGCGTTGCTGTGGCAGGCCTTCCTCGGATGCGTGACCAGCGCGGACTTTCTGGCACCGGCGAATCTGGCGCTGTCCGCCTCGCTCTGCACGGCGGATCGCGACGGCGCGCCGCAGCCCTTTGTTCCGCAGCACCACGATCGTGCCGCATGCTGCGTCCTCTGCCTGACACCGGCCCTTGCCGGATCGGACGCAGACATTTCCCACATCGGGGCGCCCCGCATCGGCGTGACGCTGAGCGCCATGGGCGTCGCGGCGGCCGCGCCACTGCGACTGCTCGCGGGTGATCCTCGCCAGCCGCGCGCTCCGCCGGCTTTCATCTGAGCCACCAGACCATCTGAACGATCCCGATCGGCGTCAGGACGCGTTGCCAGCCGGCGCGCCCGCGCAAGGCGGCTGCGACCTGCCGACGTGCAGTTTGGCCGCCGCCTGAACGCGTCACGGGGTTTCCACACACTTCCAGTCTGGCGGTTCGCGCAGGAATGGCCGCGCGTCTCGACCGCGATGAAAGATACGAATGCCCAACCTCAGCAATTTTCTGCCCGTCGAGCCGTCTCGACGCTGCTCATCCGCCGATGTCCCAGCCTCGAGTCCGCAAGGCACTGCGATCCTCCCATCCAATCCCGCTCGGGGGCGTGATGCCGATGAGCCAGGGGCTGACAGCCCGTTCAACTTTCAGATAGCGCCGAACATCTCGATCGGACGCGCATCGATGGTGGCGATGCTCGCGGCCCTGGCGGTCCCCGTCACCGGCCTCGCGATCATGGCCGCCGCGCTGGGATACTGGCCGGTCGGCCTGTTCGGCGGATTCTGGTTCGCCGTGCTGGTGTTCGCGATGATCCACTCCCGGCAGTCGCTGCGGCGGCGCGAGCAGATTTTCCTGGAAGGGCACATGATCGTCGTCGAGCGGACGACTCATCGCGGGCAATCCACGAGGTCGCTCGTGCCGCTTTACGGATTGCGGCTGGAGAGCTTCGTCGATCCCGACTACGGCCTGCTGCGGCTGACCCTGCTGCATCGCTCCTCCCGCCTCGACATTGCGCGCGATCTGTCGCCCGACGAACGGTCGAGCTTTCGGACGGCCTTCATTGCCGCCCTCGCGGCCGCGGGCCATTCCCTGCCGCTCGTCACGCTGCAGGCACCGCAACTCCTGGCGCCGGAGCCGTTGCAGTGACCACGTCCCTCCGATCCATCCGTCCGGGCGACGGGGCTGAAGCCCATCCGCCGCTCTATCCCGGCAACTCCTTCAATCCGCAGCGCCCGCTGCTGTCCGCCGTTCTCCGAGGACTGGCCTGCCGCTGTCCCGCCTGCGGCGCCGGCCGGCTGTATCACCGCTTCCTGAAGATGGCGCCGACCTGCGCGCATTGCGGCGAGGCCCTGCACCACGCGCGGCCGGACGATGCGCCTGCCTATTTCGTCATGTTGATCGTGGGGCACGTCGTGGTGTCGATGGCCCTGTCGCTGGAACTGAGCTTGTCGCCGCCGATCTGGATCACGCTGCTGACGTCGATGCTGGCTGCGTGCGGATTGACGTTCGCACTGCTTCCCAGCGTCAAGGGCGCGATCATCGCCTTGCAATGGACGTTCTGGATGCACGGCTTCGATCCGCACGAGCAGGACGATTTGCCGCCCGTCGCACAGCATTGCGATGGCGCGCGAGATCAAGCGCGGGCTGCCTGACCGGCGTATCGATCCGGAACCAGCGTCCCTCCCGCCGGAGGGGCGCGGTGCCGGATTCGCATCGTCGTCGTCCGGTTATCCACACCCACGACACGCAGTAGCGACGGCGGCCCGCGACCTACCAGCCATCGATAATTTGCAAGACGGCGCGCGCGCCGCTTTGATGGCGGCATGAGCACGAAATCGCGCGAGGTGATCTGGGGCGGCCGCATCATGGGCGCACGCATGCGCGCGCAGAAGGCGCGGGAGGACGCCGAGAAGGCGGTGCGCGAGGCCGACCGGGCTGAAGCAGAGGCATGGTCGGTGCGCATGGAAGGCTACGGCGGCCCGTCGCAGCCATCGCCGACGATCGGGCAATGCCTGAACGGCGGCATGGGCTGGCTCGAGGTCGAGTGCCGGCGATGCAAGACGCGCGCGAGCCTGCCGCTCGATGCGATCCGCCGGCCGCGCGACACGCCGATCTGGAAGCTGGAGGCCTCGCTGAAATGCCGCTCCTGCCGCAACGGCCGCTACGCGCCGCCCGTTCACATGATCAAGCTGACGGACACGCGGAGCATCACGCCCTACAAATGGACCCATCCGACCGAGGAGCGGTAGG
>CAYREH010000024.1:0-96663 GCA_964423245.1 uncultured Bradyrhizobium sp.
CTTAGGAGGACTGCATGAAATTCCGTCCGCTTCACGACCGCGTCGTGGTCAAGCGCATCGACGCAGAAGAGAAGACCGCTGGCGGCATCATCATTCCGGATACGGCCAAGGAAAAGCCCTCGCAGGGCGAAGTCATCGCGATCGGCCCCGGTGGCCGCGATGAGGCCGGCAAGCTGATCCCGATCGACCTGAAGGTCGGCGACCGCGTGCTGTTCGGCAAGTGGTCCGGCACCGAGGTCAAGATCGACGGCCAGGACCTGTTGATCATGAAGGAGAGCGACGTGATGGGCGTTCTCGAAGTCACCGAGTCCAAGAAGAAGGCGGCCTAAGCGCCCTCTCTTCCTCCCCGTAAACACTCAAGGAAAAATCCAGATGGCAGCCAAAGAAGTCAAATTCTCGGTTGAAGCGCGCGACAAGATGCTGCGCGGCGTCGACATCCTCGCCAACGCAGTGAAGGTCACGCTCGGTCCGAAGGGCCGCAACGTCGTGCTCGACAAGTCGTTCGGCGCTCCCCGCATCACCAAGGACGGCGTCACCGTCGCCAAGGAGATCGAGCTCGAGGACAAGTTCGAGAACATGGGCGCGCAGATGGTGCGCGAAGTCGCTTCCAAGTCCGCTGACGCGGCCGGCGACGGCACCACCACCGCCACCGTGCTCGCCCAGGCCATCGTGCGCGAAGGCGCCAAGTCGGTGGCCGCCGGCATGAACCCGATGGACCTCAAGCGCGGTATCGACCTGGCCGTCGAGGCCGTGGTTGCGGACCTGCAGAAGAACTCCAAGAAGGTCACCTCCAACGACGAGATCGCCCAGGTCGGCACCATCTCGGCCAACGGTGACGCGGAGATCGGCAAGTTCCTCGCCGACGCCATGAAGAAGGTCGGCAACGAGGGCGTCATCACCGTCGAGGAAGCCAAGTCGCTCGAGACCGAACTCGACGTCGTCGAGGGCATGCAGTTCGACCGCGGCTACATCTCGCCCTACTTCGTCACCAACGCCGACAAGATGCGCGTCGAGATGGACGACGCCTACATCCTGATCAACGAGAAGAAGCTCTCCTCGCTGAACGAGCTGCTGCCGCTGCTCGAGGCCGTGGTGCAGACCGGCAAGCCGCTGGTGATCGTCGCCGAGGACGTCGAGGGTGAAGCCCTCGCGACCCTGGTCGTCAACCGCCTCCGTGGCGGCCTGAAGGTCGCGGCCGTCAAGGCTCCGGGCTTCGGCGATCGCCGCAAGGCCATGCTGCAGGACATCGCGATCCTGACCGGCGGCCAGGCGATCTCGGAAGATCTCGGCATCAAGCTCGAGAACGTCACGCTCAACATGCTCGGTCGCGCCAAGAAGGTGATGATCGACAAGGAGAACACCACGATCGTCAACGGCGCCGGCAAGAAGGCCGACATCGAGGCGCGCGTGGCCCAGATCAAGGCGCAGATCGAGGAAACCACCTCGGACTACGACCGCGAGAAGCTCCAGGAGCGTCTGGCCAAGCTGGCCGGCGGCGTCGCGGTGATCCGCGTCGGCGGCGCGACCGAGGTCGAGGTGAAGGAGCGCAAGGATCGCGTTGATGACGCGATGCATGCGACCCGCGCCGCGGTCGAGGAAGGCATCGTCCCGGGCGGCGGCGTCGCCCTGCTCCGTGCCTCCGAGCAGCTCAAGGGCCTGCGCACCAAGAACGACGACCAGAAGACCGGCGTCGAGATCGTGCGCAAGGCGCTGTCGGCGCCCGCTCGCCAGATCGCGATGAACGCCGGCGAAGACGGCTCGGTGATCGTCGGCAAGGTTCTGGAGAACAAGTCGTACGCCTTCGGCTTCGACTCCCAGACCGGCGAGTACGGCGACCTCGTCAAGAAGGGCATCATCGACCCGACCAAGGTGGTCCGCACCGCGATCCAGAACGCAGCCTCGGTGGCCGCGCTCCTGATCACCACGGAAGCCATGGTCGCCGAGCTGCCCAAGAAGGGCGGCGCCGGTCCGGCGATGCCCCCGGGTGGCGGCATGGGCGGCATGGACTTCTGATCCAGCCGGTCAGGCAATTACGGAATGCGAAACCCCGGCAGCGATGCCGGGGTTTTTGCTGTTGGCCGTCATTCCGGGCGCGCCCTTGGGCGCGAACCCGGAATGACGATGGCTAATATACCTTCCCCATCCGGTCCGCGCGCAGTCCGCCGCGGGAGTCCAGTGACCAGTAGATCCGCGTCACCTTGCCGACGAGATTGTCCAGGGGGATGTAGCCCATCGCCGCCATGAAGCGGCTGTCGGCGGAGTTGTCGCGATTGTCGCCCATCGCGAAGAAATGGCCTGCCGGCACGGTGAAGACCGCGGTGTTGTCGACATAGCCGCGGTCGACGCAGTCATAGGTCACGTAGGTCGCGCCATTCGGCATCGTCTCGCGCCAGCGCTTGGCCTTGGCGCCTGGTTCGCCACCGCAGGCGGCAGCAGCCGGCACCTCCTTCAGCGGGATGCGCGACACCGGCTTCTCGTTGAGCAGGAGTTGCCCGTCGCGCATCTGGACGCGGTCGCCGGGCAGGCCGACAAGGCGCTTCACGTAAACGACCGAAGGGTCCTTGGGCGATGCGAACACGACGATATCGCCATAGTCGGGATCGGCCGCCACGAACCGGCCGGAGATGAATGACGGCGCATAGGGAAACGAATAGCGGCCCCAGCCATAGGCATATTTGGCGGCCAGGACATTGTCCCCGACGATCAGCGTCGGTGACATCGATCCCGAGGGGATGTTGAAGGGCTGAAACAGGAAGCTGCGAACCAGCAGGATTGGCGACCACAGGACCGGGATCAGCAGGATCAGGATCACGATGGCCTTCCATTCACGCGATTGCGCCGAGGGGCGGGCGGAGTCTTGAAGAGCGGTCATGGACGGTCCGGACAGGCTGCGATCGTCACGAGATTACGCAACCTGCGCGCGTGCGCAATCCCTAGACTTGGTCGCGCCTTGCGCCGAGGACGTTCACCGCTCAGCCGGTGCCGGCCCTCAGTTTCCCGACATGTCCCTGAAACATCGGCGCACCCAGTCGATCGTCACGCGCGTCGCGGGATCGCGCTTCAGGTGGTTCTGCACCAGCAGCCAGACATCGCGGCGCTTCGCCAGCAGCGTGGCGCGCAGGGCGCGGTCGGCGAGCAGGTCGCGTGCGCTGTGCTCGGGCAGCACGCCGACGGCCTGGTGCGACTGGATCAGGGTGCGGATGATGCGGACATTGTCGGTGACGCAGCGCAGGTTCTTCAGGCGCCGGGCGCGCAGGAACTGCGCCTCGGGAGTGGTGTCGAGTTCGTCCGGATAGACGCAGGCGATCGGCTCGCCGGCGACGAGATCGACCGGCTCGAAGTAATACAGCCTGACGTCGCCGAGGCGCGAGATCGTGAAGTCGCCCTTGTCGGGCTTGCGCAGGCGGATGGCGAGATCGGCCTGCCAGCGCGAGAACTTGACGTTGCCGCTCGCGGTGAGGAATTGCAGCGTCAGCCCCGGATGGTCGCGCAGGAATGCCGCGGTGTGCGGTGCCAGCAATTCCTCGGCCACCGCATTGGTCGAGGCGATGCGCAGGCGGCCGACAGGCCCCGGCTCGCTCAGGCGGATGCGGTCGATCGCCGCGACATGGGCGGCCATCGCGCCGACATGCTCCAGCACCGCCTCGCAATGCCGCGTCGGACGCCGCAATCCATCGACAGCCTCGAACAGCGGCACGCCGAGATCGCGCTGGATGCGCGCCAGCCGGCGGCCGACCGTGGTCTCGTCGATCCGCAGCCGCGCGCTGGCACCGGCATAGGTGCCCTCGTCCCTCACCGCGGCGATGATGCGCAGATCGTCCCAGTTCATGCGGGAAAGCCTAGCAGGCGCGCCGGCCGCCTGCAAATTTGCAGCCACCTGCTGCGATAGTCCTGCACGATGGCAGGCTGCGGCCGCGCTATGCTGATGCCGTTGCCCGACTTGAAGAGAAAGCCGACCGCATGACCGCTCCGAAGACCCTGCTCGAACTGTCCGGCGCCGACCTGACGCCACCCACATTGTCCGATAGCTGCCTCGTGCTGATCGACATCCAGAACGAATATCGTGCCGGCCCGCTGGCGCTGCCGGACGCGGAGCCCGCGATCGAAGCGGCCGCAAGCCTGCTCGCCAGCGCCCGCGCGAGCGGCGCGGCGATCTTCCATGTCGCGCACAAGGGCCGGGCCGGCGGCCTGTTCGACCGCGAGGCGGCGCGCGGCGCCATCGTCGACAGCCTCGCCCCGCTGGCAAACGAGCCGGTGATCGAGAAGGCACTCCCCAACGCCTTCGCGGGAACGGATCTGCAGGCGCGGCTGGCCGCGAGCGGACGCACCAACCTCGTGCTGGCGGGCTTCATGACGCATATGTGCGTGAGTTCGACCGCGCGCGCCGCGCTCGACCTCGCCTTCCGCACCACCATCGCGGCCGATGCCTGCGCGACGCGCGACCTGCCCGACGGCCGCGGCGGCACGCTCGACGCCCGCACCATTCACGAGGTCGCGCTGGCGGAACTGTCGGACCGCTTCGCGCTGATCGTACGGAGCGACGCGCTGCGCTGAGGGAGCGACAATGCTCGCCGGGATCTGGGCCAGGCAGGGCGCGGGCGGCCGTGACCTCCGCGGCGTGTCAGCGAAAGGCGTAGCACGCCTGCTCGTGCTCGACACCGGCGGGCGGCTGAACGAGATGGTGCTCCGCACGGCGATGGCGGCTTGAAGCTTCGCGTGACAGGATGTCACGGCCGCCCGCGCCCGAGGCTTTTCGAAACGATTGATGTCGGCGCGGCATGCGCTAAGCTTCCGGGATATTTTGGCACATTTCCCTGGGGGCATCGATGCGTGCTCTTTCCGGACGTCTCTTGCAGATTGTCGGTCTCGCTTGGTTTGCCGGCTGGCTCGGCGTGACGCCCGCCTTGGCGGAGACGCGTGTCGCGCTTGTCATCGGCAACGGCGCTTATGCATCGACGGCGCAGCTGCCGAACCCACGGCACGATGCCGAGGACGTCTCGGCCTCGCTGCGGCGCAGCGGCTTCGAGGTCCTGCAGGGCATCGACCTGCGCCAGGCGGACATGCAGGACCTGACGATCCGCTTCGCGCGCGCCGCAAGCCGCGCCGATGTCGCGCTGTTCTACTACAGCGGCCACGCCATGCAGTATAACGGCGTCAACTACCTGATGCCGGTCGACGCCGTGCTGAGCGACGAAGCGGATTTGAAGCGCTTCGTGCGGGTCGACGACATCGTGAACGATCTGCAGCAGGCCAGGAACCTGCGCATCCTGGTCCTGGATTCCTGCCGGGACAATCCGCTGGCCGAAACCCTCAAGCGCTCCGCCGGCACGACGCGCGCCGCCTCGATCGGGCGCGGCCTCTCCAAGGTCGAGGCGCCGCGCGGCACCATCGTGTCGTTCTCGACGCAATCAGGACAGACCGCGGCCGACGGCACCGGCCGCAACAGCCCCTACACCACCGCCTTCCTGAAGCACATCGAGCAGCCTGCGGAGATCGGCGAGGTGTTTCGCGACATCAGCAGCGACGTGTACGATGCCAGCGGCAGGACCCAGCTGCCGGAGCTGTCGCTGTCGATCATCGGAAAATTCTATCTGAACGGCCCGGTATCGGTCACCGTGGCACCGACCGCACCACAGGCCGCGCCGCGTGCGGACCCCTGTGCTTCCGCCGAAGCGCACTGGAAGGCCGCCGAGGGCATCGGCACCGCGGCCGCCTTCGAGGATCATCTGGCGCGCTTTTCGACCTGCAACTTTGCCGGCCTTGCCCGGGCGCGGATCGACAGCCTGAAGCCGAAGACCGCGCTGGCGCCGGCCGCACTCCCGCGTACCACCGGCAGCCCGGATTACGACGGCACCTGGGATCTCACTCTGAACTGCCAGCCGAGCGGCAAGGCACAGGGTTTCACCCGGGCCCTCACCGCCACCGTGACGAACGGCTTCCTCCATGCCGAGGCCCAGGGCCCGGGCGGCATCAACCGGCTGGAGATCGACGGCCAGATCCCTCCCGACGGCAAGACGACCTTGAGCGCGCGCGGCACCACGGGGTCGAGCAACTACACGCTGTCGAATGCGCCGCCGGGTTCGCCTTACGCCTTCACCGTGGATGCGCAGTTCGAGCGCACGCGCGGCAGCGGCAAGCGCAACGAGGCGCGCCCCTGCAGCCTCGTCTTCGTCAAGCGGTGATGGTTACGAGAGCTGCGAGGCGCGTTGCGCCTCACTCCACGCGCGCGAGCACCGCGAGCTTGCGGATGCCCTTGTTCTTGTAGGCGTCGAGGAAGGCGTAATAGTCCTTGAACGAGACGCAGCCGTTGGAATCGCCGTTCGGCCCCAGCATGAAGGTGTGCGCGAGCAGGCCGTCGCGTCCGTAGATCGCGCTCTCGCCGCCGATCGGGGTCAGGCGCAGCGCGGGCACGCCGTGGAACAGCGCCTCGCGCGGCTTCAGCGTGTAGATGTGCGGCGGGGTCACGCCGCGCATGCGGACCTTCGACGAGCGCGGATCGTCGAGATTGGAGCCGAGGCCGGAATGCGCCTCGAGCCTCGTGCCATCAGGCAGATAGACGGTCTTGGCGGTGATGTCGTAGACGGCGGTATCGCGCTCGTAGGGCGGCGCGCCACCGAACATCGGATTGATCTCCTTCGGCGCGATGGACGCGGTCACGCTGGCATCGGCGGAGGCGTAGGCCAGCAGCCCGCCGGACGGCTCGCGCTTGCCCCAGAGCTTCTCCACCATCGACTGGCGCGGCGCGGTGATCGACATCACCGCGGCCTTGGCGCGATCGGCGAAGGATTTCGGCTTGGCCTCCGGCGCCGGCACGATCTCGGCCGGGTCGGCCGAGGCGAGTTGGATGCCCGCGTCGGCGCCGCGTTTGGCCTTCGGGGCATCCGCGGTCCTGTCGGCGCCCTTGTCAGTGTTTTTGGCCGCACTCGCGGGCTTCAGGGCTTCGGCGACCCTCGCCATCACGGTCGGCTTGGCCGGCGGAGTGGCTTCGACGACCCTGGTGGCAGGCGCGGCGCTCGCCGCATTCGATTCCACGCCCTGCGTGGCGGCCGCGGCGAAGCGTTCGTTGAACATCTCGCGCGAGATCGGGGCTGCGACCTGCAGGCGGTCGGGCAGCAGCGCGAAAGTATCCCGGATCGCCTCGCCGGCTTCGCGCAACGCGACCTTGGGCGTGCGCTTGATGACGGGCTCGTCGAAACGGGCATTGCCGACGGTCGGATAGACGCTGGCGGCGAAGATGTTGCTGTAGATGGTCCAGCCGGCGCCGAGCACCACGCAGCCGATCGCGGCTGCGCCGAGCAGGTTGTGAGGTGTCATTTTCCCGGAAGATTTCCGCGAGGAATTGTTCGACTTCCAAGCCGCGTTACTTTGCGCAGCGATACTCGTACTCATTCGCCTTGCGTCCAGGACGGTGTCACTCAGTCCCCCTCGGAAGTGCCGCTGGTCACGATCCGGGAACAGCATCTGGCAGAGGGTCCAAGCGGCATTAAGGCGACTTTTAGTTAAATGCAGATTAAGTTCGGGCGGATCTGAGGCAGCGCACAAACGCTGTCCCATTTCGGGAAAAAGTCCGCAAAAGCACGGACTTAGACGACATCGTTAACCATGTTACGGAGCCCCTTCGAGCGGCCTTGCAGGGACTGCCGGGCCGCATCGCTTGAAGCGTCGAACAACGTCCTTTTCGTGATCATCAGTGTGCCCCGGCCGTAGCGTTCGAGTGTTGCGCGAGGCTGGCGGCCCGCCTGCCGGCATGGCCCCGCACGGCGCCATGACCGAGATGTGATCGGGCCGGGCTGGAAACGGATGCGACCTCGGAGTAGCTCGCCTGAGAGGTTCGGCGGCAATCCGCCCAGAGTGCCGACCCCGCAGGCGATTGCCGCGGAGCGGACACGTGCTCATCGCAGACCCCGCGTCATGCCCGGCATTGGCGACGAGGCGATGGGGACACGGACCAACCTGATCGCGGTATCATGAGGCCGACCGCGCATGCATCGCGGCGCTGATGGCGCGGCTCGGGCTTCGACGATTGGGACATGTACGACTCGATGACAGTGCGACGCATTCAGATCCTGACGGCCCTCGTCCTTGCCGCGCTGTGGGGCGGCGGCATCGCGGCCGGCCATGCCACCGGCCATCTGCGTTTCCTCGACCGGCTCGAGGCGGCCCTGACGGATCTGCGGACAAAGGTCCGCGGCGTGAAGCGTCCGCCCGATCTCGTCACCATCGTCGCGATCGACGATACCGTGGTGAAGCGTGGCGGCAGCTACCCGCTGCCCCGCGCCGACCTCGCCCGCATCGTCGATACGATCGTGCAGTTCAAGCCGAAGGTGGTGGGCATCGACCTGCCGCTGGTCGAGCGCAGCGCCGCGATCGGCGATGCCACCCTGGCCAACACTCTCGCCACCGGCCCGATGGTGCTGGCGGCGGCCGCGATCTTCCCGTCCGCCAGCGACAATGCCGGCGGCGAAGGCCCCCTCGCCTTGCTGCCGCAGGCCGAGCGTTTCGTGCTGCCGCTGCCGGCCTTCGCCGACCATGCCGATATCGGCATCGTCCATCTCGCCACGGACCAGACCGGCTCGCCGCTCTCGGTGCCGATGCTGTACCGCACCTCCGACAGGGTCGAACCGTCGTTTCCGCTGCGCATGGCCAGCCGCGCGCTCGACCGGCCGCTGATCATCGCCTCGGACCAGCTCATGCTCGGCGATCGCGCGGTGCCGACCGACACCGGCTTCGCGCTTCCGATCACCTATTACGGCCCGCGCCGCACCATCCGCACCGTCAGCGCGCAAAGCATCTTCGACGGCACGCTCGATCGCGCCGCGATCGAGAACCGGATCGTGGTGATCGGCCCCGCCGTCGCCGGCGGCGGCGACTTCTATCCGACGCCGTTCGACTCGCTGATGCCCGGGGTGGAGGTAATCTCGACCGCGATCACGCATCTGCTGGCCGGCGACGGACTCGTGCGCGACCGCAAGGTCCACATTGCCGACGCGATGCTCGCCATCCTGCTGCCGATGCTGCTGGTGGGCCTGCTGTCCTGGCGCCGCGGCCCGCTCGGCATTCTCGCCGCCTGCGCGGTCATGATCGCCTGGGCAGGGCTCAACCTGTTCGCGTTCACCCACGGCATCTGGCTGGACGCGGCGACCACGCTCGCCGCCGCGGTGCCGCCAGCCGTGGTGTTTGCCGGCGTTCAATCGTGGGCCGGCCGCCGCCGCCCCCGACAGCATGTCTTCGCCGGATCGTAGACGAATTACCGGGCTTCCGGCGGCGGCGAACGGTCGAGCACGTCGGTGGTCGCGCCTTCGAGCAGGTCGATGCCGTAGGTTTCGATCACGAGCGGTCCGCGCTTGCGCTGGAGTTGCGCCACTTCGGTCACCTGTGCGAAGCGCTCGTTCAGGAAGGCGTGACCGCCGGGGCGCACCTCGTCGACATAGAGCAGCTTGCCGGCGAGCAGTTTCGGATCGGGCTCGCCCATATTGACCCAGCGGATGCGCTGGTTCTGCTGCACCACGCAGGTGCCGGGCGGCAGATGGAAGGCGAGCCAGGAGGTCGTGCCGTAATCGGCCGCGAGCACGCAAGTCGCGCCGGTCTGCGCGCGCACCGCCTCGATCTGGCCGGCGAGTTCGCGCCAGCCGACGCCGACGCTGCGTACGGTGGCATCGCGGCGATAGCCGGACAGCCAGCCGGTATTGGCCTGCACGATCAGCGCCGCAAACATCAGGACGCCGGCAGGTGCGGCCCAGCGCTGGCAGAAGTCGATCAGGCGACGCTGGCGCGGCCCCCAATCAAGCAGACGACCGGCTTCGGCGGCGGCGATGACGAAGGGGGGATAGACCGGTGCGAACCAGTTGGCCTCGACGCGGGCATGCAGCGAGTGCCAGACGAAATAGGCGACGATGGTCCAGAACATCGTTTCGATCAGCACGCGCGAGGCCTGCGCGCCGGCCCTGTGCCATGTCAACGCATGGAGGCCCATCGCGCCGAGGATGAAAACCAGCGGCGTCGCGAAGGCAATCTGCGTCGGGATCAGCTCGGCGATGAAGACCGGGCGAAAGCCCTCGATCTTGGCGCGTCCGAGCTGCTTGGCGAACGACACCCATTGGTGATCCCAGTTCCACAGGATCACCGGCGAGAACAGCGCCAGCGCGACGACGCCGCCAAGATAGGGCCAGGGCGAGGCGAACCAGTGCCGCAGCTGCGGCACGGCCGCGAGCCAGATCAGGATCGCCAGCCCGAAGAACATCGCGGTGTATTTCGACAGCAGCGCGGCACCGACCGCGGCACCGACCGCGAGCCACCAGGCGCCGCGACCGGTCTCCAGCACTTTCGCCAGGAAGAACAGCACGAAACTCGAGGCGACCAGCAACGGGGCATCGGGGGTCACGATCAGCGTGCCGACCGAGGCCAGCAGAGTCACGTTGAGCAGGATCGCACTGTTCGCCGCCACGCGCACGCCGCCGAACAGGATCTCGGCCGAGCGGTAGACCGCATAGCTCATCGGCAGCGCGAGCAGGATGGAGACGAGGCGCACGCCGAGTTCGGTGTCGCCGGCGATCATCGTGCCGGCGCGGATGACATAGGCCACCATCGGCGGGTGGTCGTAATAGCCGCCGGCGAGATGCCTGGACCACGTCCAGTAATAGGCTTCGTCGAAGGTGATCGGCGTCGCGGCGGCGGCGGCGAGCCGCAGACCGACCAGCGCAAGGATCGCCAGTGCCGTGTTGCGCGCGATCCGCGCCTCAGCCGCATCCATGCCAGCTTCCCTGCCCGTTCGCCTGCCTGTTGCCTCGGAGCGCTATTTCTTGCGCCAGACGAACAGTCCGGACATCGCGTAGTTCCACACCACGCCCATCAGCGCGCCGGCCATGCCGGCCAGCCACCAGATCGGCTCCTGATCGTAGACCGAGAAGGCGACGCCGACATTGGCGAGCAGCCCGACGCTGCAGACGATGTAGAACGCGATCAGGCCGCGCAGCAGCGAAAAGCCCTTCAGCCGCTGGTCGCGATAGGTCAGGAAATTGTTGAGGATGAAGTTGCTGGTCATGGCGACGATGGCGCCCGCGGCCTGCGCCTCGGCGAACGGGACCTTGAAGAGTTCGAGCGCGATGAACAGCGTCGACAGATGCACCACGAGACCGATGCCGCCGACCATCGCGAACAGGATGAAGCGCAGCGAGACGATGTCGTTGGTGAGCTTGGCGAGCACGAGGCCGAGGAAATCCAGCGCGACCATGGAATCGAGCTTGCTCTCGCCATGCTGGCGGGCGCCGAACGTGTAGGGAATCTCCACCGCGCGAAGGCTGCCATGCGCGGACGCGACGAGGTCGAGCAGGATCTTGAAGCCGTGGATCGACAGTTTCGGCGCGAGCTGTTCGAAGCGGTCGCGGCGGATCATGAAGAAGCCGCTCATGGGATCGGCGATCTCGACCCGCAGCATCTTCCTGGCGACCTCGGTGGCCAGCGCGCTGGCGCCGGCCCGCTGCCTGTTGAAGCCTTCGCTCTTGTAGCCCTCGATGTAGCGGCTGCCGACCACGAGTTCGGCCTGCCCGCCCGCGAGCAGCGCCAGCATCTTCGGCAGCTGCGTCTCATCATGCTGGAGATCGGCGTCGATCACCGCCGCATAGGGCGCGCTGGAGGCCAGAATGCCCTCGATGCAGGCGCCCGAGAGACCGCGCCGGCCGATGCGGCGAATGCAGCGCACGCGCACATCCTGCTGCGCCAGACCGCGCACGACGTCCCAGGTGCCGTCGGGCGAATTGTCGTCGACGAACACGACCTCCCAGGCAATGCCGGCCAGCGCCGCTTCCAGACGCTTGTAAAGCACGGTGACATTGTCGCGCTCGTTGAAGGTCGGGACGACGACCGACAATTCCGGAGCCGGCGAACCCACCTGTCGGGCCTGCGGCGGGAGGTCGGGACCCGGTCTGATCGCTTCATTCATGACGCAGCGTATATCCGCCGCATCCTGCGCTGCCAAGCCGGGGGTTGGGAGGGTGTTCAGGGGCCCAAAATGCCAACGACCCCGGAACGGCGGACTGCGCGTACATCCGGCGCAAGCCCATGCTATTCCAAGGTCGTTCCAGCACCGGAGTGTTTGCTCGACGGCACCGTTATCAATGAGATGGGAACGGGTGGTCCGGTTTGCAAGGGGGGTGAAAGCCCCTTTTTTCCGGCCTTGCCTAGTTCGGAACTTCGCGAATCACGGGCCCTCTGGGCGCGGGCGCAGCAGGGACCGCCGGCGCGGCGGCGGGGGCCGGCTCGACCTTCACCGGCCTGGGCGGCTTGCCGTACTGGCCGATCGGCCCGAAGACGACGGCGGCGCCCAGCACGATCACTGCGACGATCGCACCCAGAATACCACCCATCGACTCAGACGACATGAGACCTGATCCCTGTTCCCAACCGGAGCGGTGATATCACGGAAGAATGCGGCCTCGGAAGGGCCGCGGGCCGGCAAATGGCGCAGCGCAACGCCCGGTGCAACCTGATGCCTGTGCCGGCGCCATTCCTGCGCGAGGCCCTAGTTTTGAGGCGCCCGGCGTTTGGCATAGGCCGTCACGATGTCCTTCTGGGCCGCCTCCACCGCCCTGTTCGCAGTGGCAAGATGGGCGCCGGCATCGATCGCCGGATATTGCGCGGTGAGATAGTCGAGCAGCGCCACCCGGTAGTGTTGCCGTTCCGACGGACAGGCGCCGGCGACGGTGCGGCCGAAGTCCTGTTCAGAAAGTCCCTTGTTGCCGTCGCGCGAATATTCCCGCGCCAGGCAATGCCAGTAATCGTCGCGGCCCTGCTGGGCGAGCTTCCGGCCGCCCTTCGCATCGTCGTCATCCGCCATGGCGGCAGATGTCATCAGGATGAGCGCCGCTCCCATCGTCAGCATCCGCATCTTGTTCTCCTTGTGCGCAGATTGCGAACGGCAGCCTAGACCGATCCGCACAACTGGCCAATCACATCTGCTTTGAATAGGATGGCGGCCCGCCCCCCTCGTCGATGCGAGATCCGTCCGTGGCCAAGGCAAAAACAGTGACAAAGAAATCCGGCAACATCTTCATCGGGATCGGCGGCTGGACCTTCGAGCCCTGGCGCGGGGTGTTCTACCCGGACAAGCTCACGCAGGCGAAGGAATTGTCCTACGCCGCCTCCAAGCTGACCTCGATCGAGATCAACGGCACCTATTACGGATCGCAGAAACCCGAGAGCTTCCGCAAATGGGCGAGCGAAGTTCCGGACGGATTCGTGTTCTCGGTGAAGGGCCCGCGCTTTGCCACCAACCGCCGGGTACTGGCCGAAGCCGGCGACTCCATCAAGCGGTTCTACGATTCCGGCGTGCTGGAGCTCGGCGATCGCCTCGGCCCCGTGCTGTGGCAGTTCGCGCCGACCAAGAAGTTCGATAGTGTCGATTTCGGCAAGTTCCTCGAGCTTTTGCCGCGCAAGCTGGACGGGCGCGTGCTGCGCCATGTCGTCGAGGTCCGCCACGACAGCTTCTGCACGCCGGATTTCGTCGCACTGATCCGCGCGTTCGAAACACCCGTGGTGTTCGCCGAGCACGGCAAGTATCCGGCGATTGCGGATGTCGCCGGCGATTTCGTCTATGCGCGGCTGCAGAAGGGCAATGACGAGATCAAGACCTGCTATCCGCCGAAGCAGCTCGATGCCTGGGCCGAGCGGCTGCAGGCCTGGGCGTCGGGCGGCGAACCCGACGACCTCCCGAAGGTCGACGAAGCCAAGCCGAAGAAGCAGCCGCGCGACGTGTTCGCCTATGTGATCCACGAGGGCAAGGTGCGGGCCCCGCACGGCGCCATGGAACTGATCGCGAGGGTGAGTTGAGGGTTGCGACATGGCGAAGGCCAGGAAACTGTTCACCATCGGTTATGAGCAGACGCCGCCCAAGGCCGTGCTCGACGAGCTGGAGCAGGCCGGCGTCAAGCTCGTGGTCGACGTCCGCGCGGTGACGTCGTCGCGGCGACCGGGATTTTCCAAGAACCAGCTTGCCGCCGGTCTCGATGCGCGCGGCATCGCCTACGTCCATCTCGCCGCGCTCGGCACGCCGAAGGAGGGACGCCTTGCCGCGCGCAGCGGCCAGATCGGGATGCTGGAGAAGATCTTCTCGAAGCATCTGAAGACGCCGCAGGCCAGGGAACAGATGGACGAATTGTCCGCGCTCGTGAAGAAGGCGGGCCCCGTCTGCCTGCTCTGCTATGAGCGCGACCATGCCCAGTGCCATCGCCGGATGATCGCCGAGATCATCGAGGAGCGCGACGGCGTTGCGGTGACGAACCTCGCAGGACGGCAGGCGTAGGCACCGTGATCGCGCGAGCCTCTCGCGAACCCTCGTTCCGGATGGAGCTATTCCTCCCCCGCAAGCCGGAACGTCCCTTCCATCATCTGCACGGAACTGCCGCCGACATGCGCGGAGACGATTCTGCCGTCCCGCTTGCGCACGCGCGTCAGAAGAATGCTGGGCCGGCCCATGTCGAAGCCCTGGCCGATCGTCAGCTTCAACTCGCCATCGCGCAGCGGCTCCAGATCGGCGAATAGCGCGGCGGCCGCGACGGTGGCGCTGCCGGTGGCGGGGTCCTCGATCAGGCCGCTGGCGCCGGGGAAGAACATCCGCGCCTGCAATTCGCACGGCGCCTCCGCCGCCGGCACTTCGCGCGTGTAGAAATAGACCGAGAAGGCCCCGTCGCATGGCAGGACACGGCTGAACGCGGCTGCATCGGGCCTGGCGCGGCGAACGGCGTCGCGCGAACGGACTTCGGCCACCACAAACGGCGTCCCGACGCCGACGACCTGCGGGGCATGGCGATCGGTGCAGACATCGCCTGCCGTCAATGACAGGCAGGCCGCGACCTCTTCCGCCGACAACGTCGCCAGCCGCGACAGCGGCTGCGGCGCGGTGAGCTCGGTGCTGACCACCCTTCCCTGCGCGCGCACGATATCGACGGGCACGAGCCCCGCCTTCTCCTCGAACATCAGACGCGGCTTCGGTTCTTGCCCGAGGCTGGCCAGCACGAAGGCCGTGCCGACATTGGGATGACCGGCGAAGGGAAGCTCGCGGACCGGCGTGAAGATGCGCACTTCCGCATCGTTGGCCTTGTCGCGCGGCGGCAGCACGAAGGTCGTCTCGGAATAGTTGAACTCGGTCGCGATCGCCTGCATCTGCCGAGGGGAGAGGCCGCCGGCGTCGAGCACGACCGCGAGCTGGTTGCCGCCGAAGGCGCGGTCGGTGAACACATCGACGGTGACATAGCGGCGCTGCATGTCTGGTCCTCAGCCTGATCGCGGCCGTATCCGGCCGCTTCGCGCGAACTCTACAGGCCGGCAACATCATCCGTCATGCCCCAAAATTCGGAGCAATCGGAGCAATCGCGAACACGCCTGAAAGGCACTCTGTCCGCGCGTGTCGAAGTCTAACCCAGCTGAAACACCGCGGCCGGCTGCTCATAGCCGCGCACCTTGACATCGCCGAGCGCGACCGCATCCCGCGCCTCGTCGCCCAGCGCCTCGCGCACGGCGGCGGAGATCAGCAGCTGCGAGCCGAACTCCTTGTTCAGCGCTTCCAGCCGCGAGGCGAAATTCACGGTGTCGCCGATCACCGTGTATTCCTTGCGCCGGGGCGAGCCGATATTGCCGGCGACGACCTCTCCGAAGTGGATGCCGATGCCAATGCGCAGCGGCCAGCTGGTCTCTGCGTTGATATGGTCCATCGCCGCCAGCATCTCGCGGCCCGCCGCCACCGCGCGATGCGCGGAGTCGGCGGCTTCGAGCGGCGCACCGAACAGCGCAAGAAATCCGTCGCCGAGGAACTTGTTGACGATGCCGCCGTGACGATCGAGCACGTCGACCAGCACCGCGAAGGCACCGTCGAGGCGCGCGACCACCTCCTGCGGCGTGCGCGACTGCGCGCCGGCGGTGAAGCCGCGGAAGTCGACGAACATCACGGCGACGCGGCGAAGATCGCCGGAGGCGCTGGTTCCCTCCGCCATCAGCCGTTCCACCACCTGCGGCGAGACGTGCTGGCCGAACAGATTGGTGACCCGGTCGCGCGCCGTCGCAGCGGCGATGCTGGCCGCGAACTGGCGGCGCAGCTGCGCCCCGACCGCGCCGGCGAGCACGCCGCAGACCAGGATGATGATGCTGCGTACCACATGAAAATAGGTCTCCGGCTGTCCGGCGGCATCGACGGGGTGGTAATACATCGAGACGGCAAGGAGCTCTGCCGCGGCCACGAACCCCGTGAAGGCCGACAGCCAGAAGTCGAGGCGCAAGGTGGAGAGAATGACGAAGATGAAGTAGGTCATCGGCAACGCGAAGCCGAGTGCCGCGCCCGCGCCCATGCTCTGGATCTGCATGATGAGGATGACCGTCGGCAACGATGTCTCGATGACGGCGCCGAGGTATCGCCTCATCACCGGCAGATCATGGTCGAGCTTGAGATGCCGGCGGACCTGCTGGTGAACCCAGACCTGGAACAGGATGAAGCCCACCAGCAACGCATCGACCTGAGACAACGCCACCGTCCCGCGCCAGACCCGCTCGGTGATGCTGGGGTCTATCATTTCCAACGCGGTGAAGAACACCATGAGGATGGCGCCGGTCAGGATCAGCGCCCTCACCCGGATCAGCTCGGTGCGCATCACTTCGCGTGTCAACTCGCGGTCGAAGTCCGCTGCGTTGACGGCGTACTGCCGGGCCTTCCTGCTTGCGAAACTGACCATCTTACCCCCTATCCCGGGGTATTGTGCCTCAATCCAGCGTGCGGCGGAAGCGGGTCACGGCGATGGTCATGGCGATCAGCATCAAGGCCGCCAGCGCGAAGCTGTCGAAGCGCAGGTTCTGCATGGTCGCGCCCTTCAGCATGATGGCGCGCACGATGCGCAGATAGTGCGTCAACGGCAGGGCTTCGCCGACATATTGCGCCCAGGTGGGCATGCCGGCGAACGGAAACATGAATCCGGAGAGCAGGATGCTCGGCAGAAAGAACATCATCGACATCTGCATGGCCTGAAGCTGGTTCTGCACCAGGGTCGAGATGGTGTAGCCGATCGACAGGTTGGTGGTGATGAACAGCGTCGACAGCAGCGCCAGCAGGACCAGGCTGCCGAGCACGGGAACGCCGAACAGGAATACGCCGATGCCGATGATCAGCGTGGCCTGGAGGAAGCCGACAAGCACGTAGGGAACGATCTTGCCGAGCATGATCTCGACCGGCCGGATCGGCATCGACAACAGGCTCTCCATCGTGCCGCGCTCGATCTCACGCGTCACCGAGAGCGCGGTGAAGATGAGCATGGTCATGGTGAGGATGGTGCCGACGAGGCCCGGCACGATGTTGAGGCTGGACGAGGCGGCGGGATTGTAGCGGGCATGGGCGCGGATCTCGAACGGCATCTCAGGGGGATCGCCGATATAGAGATCGTGCTGGAGCGCGGTCTGCACGACCATGCCGAGCGAGCCGATCGCTGCGCTCGCCGCAACCGGATCGGTGGCGTCGGCCGCGACCAGCAGCGCCGGCCTGTCGCCGCGCCGCACGGCACGTTCGAAGCCGCGCGGGATCTCGACGCCGAACAGCACCTTGCCGGATTTCAGCAGATCGTCGAACTCCTCGACACTGTGCACCTCGTAGAGGAAGCGGAAATAGCTGGTGTTCTGCAGCGCCTTGAGGATCGAGCGGGCGAGATCGCTGTCCTCCTGCAGCAGTACCGCGCTCGGCAGATTCCGCGGCGTGGTGTTGATGGCGTAGCCGAACAGCAGGAGCTGCATCACCGGCAGCATCACGATCATCGCGAACGAGACGCGGTCGCGCCTGAGCTGGATGAACTCCTTGATGAGCATCGCATAGGAACGGCGCAACATGCCGAAGCGCTCGCGGACCGCCGGCGCCACTGTGGCGTGCTCGCCCGCACTCATTGAAAATTGTCCCTGGAACGACCCATCAGCTCGATGAAGACATCCTCCAGCGACGGCGCGGATGTGTGCCACGTGAAACCGTGGCCCTCGCGCCACGGCGCGATGCTGCCCTCGAGCGCGGCGACGTCGCGCCCCGACACGTGCAGCGAGGTGCCGAACGGCGCCACCATGTCGATTCCGGGCTTGCCGGCGAGCTGGCCCGACAGCGCGCTGAGGTCATCGCCCGTGACGGTGTAGGTCGTCAGCGCGGACTTCGCGATCACCTCGTCGACCGTCCCGTGCGCGAGCAGGTGGCCATAGGCGATATAGGCGATCTCGTGGCAGCGCTCGGCCTCGTCCATGTAGTGGGTCGAGACCAGCACGGTGAGGCCGCCGGCGGCGAGCGCGTGGATCTCGTTCCAGAAATCGCGCCGCGCCTTGGGATCGACGCCGGCGGTCGGCTCGTCCAGCAGCAACAATTGCGGATTGGGCAAGGTGCAGGCGCCGAGCGCCAGCCGCTGCTTCCAGCCGCCGGAGAGTTCGCCCGCGAGTTGCTCCTCGCGCCCGGACAGCCCGAGCCGCCGGATCATCTCGCGCGCCGCACCCCTGGCGTCGGCGAGCCCGTAGAGCCGCGCCACGAATTCGAGATTCTCGCGCACCGAGAGATCCTGGTACAGGCTGAAGCGCTGCGTCATGTAGCCGACCTGGCGCTTGATCTTCTCGGCATCACGCCGGATGTCGTAGCCGAGGCAGGTGCCCTCGCCGCTGTCGGGTGTCAGCAGGCCGCAGAGAATGCGGATGGTCGTGGTCTTGCCCGAGCCGTTCGGGCCGAGGAAGCCGTAGATCGAGCCGCGCTTCACCTGCATCGAGAGATCGTGCACGACCTCGCGGCCGCCGAACGATTTGCTCAGCCCCTTGACGTCGATCGCGATGCCGCTTGCGGCACTCATCGCTTGTCCGCCACCGGTGTCTTCGGATTGATGTAGATGTCGATCGGCTGTCCGACGCGCAGTGCGTCGGGCCGCACGGGACGTGCCTGGATGAGGTAGACCAGCTTGCTGCGCTCCTCGAGACTGTAGATCACCGGCGGGGTATATTCGGCGCTGGTCGCGATGAAATAGATCCTGGCGGTGAGGTCGGCGGCGCAATTGTCGCAGGCGACGCGGACCGTGTCGCCTATCGCGAGCTTCGGCAGTTCGGTCTCCGGCACGAAGAAGCGCAGCTTCATGTTGCCGGGCGGCATGATCGAGAGCACCGGACGCTGTGCCCCCACCATTTCGCCCTCGCGGAAGTAGATCTGCTGGATGGTGCCGGCGACCGGCGCGAAACCGCGCCGCCTTGCGAGCCGCGTCTCCGACGTCGCGACCCGCGCCTCTGCCACGCGCAGGGCGGACACTGCGGAATCCAGGTTGGCCTGGGTACCGGACCCCGTCTTGCTCAGCGAGGCTGCGCGATCATAGGTCTGCTGCGCGTTCGCCAGCGTCGCCTTGTTCTGGTTGAGATCGGCAAGTTGCAGATCGTCGTCGATCGAATAGAGGGGATCGCCGACCTTGATAGCATCACCCTCGCGCACGTTCAGCCTGGTCACGCGGCCCGCCTCGTCGGGACTGACGAAGATCATGTCGGCCTCGACCCAGCCCTGAAACCCGGGCTCGCGCTTCTCCTTGCAACCGGCGAGGCCGGCCGCAATGACCAACGCAAGTGCGACGCTGACCACGCGCAACGACCTCATGCCGCCCTCCGCTCGCCGAAGATCAGGTCGAGATGGACGCGCAGCATGTCCTTCGCATCGAGCGGCGCATGCCGGGCAAACAGGCTCTGCCACATCACCGCGATCATGGCAGGCGCGACCACGATCTGGGGATATTTCGCGAGCTCCGCCTGGCGGATCTCGCCGCGGGCGATGCCGAGTTCGATCAGGCCGCGCATCGCGGCGATCCCGCGCGAGACAACCTCGCGGTAATAGAAGTCGGCCACCGCCGGAAAACGCGGCCCCTCCGCTACGATCAGCCGTACCAGATCGCCGCGGCGCGTGCCGACGACCTCGTTCAGGAAGGTGTGCGCAAAGGCCTCGATGAGATCTCGTACCGAACCGGCCGGGGGCGGCAACGCCGCGAGCCGCGCGACCACGGGCACGATGACGGTCCGCACCAATTCCTCGAACATCGATTCCTTGTCCTTGAAGTGCAGATAGATCGTTCCCTTGGCCACCCCGGCCCGCTTCGCGATGTCGTCGAGCCTGGTCGCGGCGAAGCCGCACGCGATGAACTCGTCCATCGCCGCGGCCACGATCGCCGCCCGGCGCTCGGCCGCCCGCGCGGCCCGTGCTGATGCCGGAGGGGTGATGCCGCCAGCCGCCGGCTTGCGACGTGCTGTTTCCGTGGGAGCTGACTTGTCCGATCGTTTCGCCATATTCGTAATATGACTGACTAGTCAGTCATTGTCAACGGAGCTATGGATGCGAGATATATTAGCCTTTACTAATGCATTAGTTACTACTAATATTTTTACATGACCGAGGCTGCCCCGAATTCCGTCACTGCCGTAATGCGCGCCCTCGCCGATCCCACGCGCCGCGCCGTGTTCGAGCGCGTGTTCGACAGCAAGGAGATCAGCGTCGCCGACCTGACGCGCGGCAGCGGCGTCACGCAGGGCGCGATCTCGCAACATCTCAAATCGCTGAAACAGGCGGGCCTCGTCGCCGAACGCGCGGAAGGCCGTCACGTCTATTACCGCGCCTCCCCGCAAGGCCTCGAACCGCTGGTGACCTGGATGGATCATTACGGCGTGTTCTGGCGCGAGCGTTTCCAGAACCTGCGTGACCTCTTGAAGGAGATCGACCCATGAGTGCGACCGAGCTGAACGCCGAGACACGGGATATCGTCATCGACGAGGTCTTGCCGCACGCGCCCGAGACCATCTGGAAGGCATTGACCAACGCGGACCTGGTGGCACGCTGGCTGATGCCGCCGAAAGGCTTCGAGCCCGTGAAAGGCAATTCCTTCACCTACCAGACCACGCCGGGCGGCGCCTGGGACGGCGTCATCCATTGCCGCGTTCTCGAAATCGAGCCGAACCGCCGCCTCGTCTATTCGTGGAAGGGAGGCGACGCGCGCAACACCGGCTACGGGGCACCGCTCGACACTGTCGTCACCTGGTCCCTCACCCCGGTCGAGGCCGGCACGCGGATCCAGCTGGTTCATTCGGGCTTCGTGCTGCCCAGAAACGAGTCCGCCTATACGTCCATCGGCGGTGGCTGGAGGAAGATCCTGCGCCTGCTCGACCAGATCATCAGCGAAGCGTGAGAGGGAGTCGTCACGATGAACAAGCCCTACACAGGCGGCTGCGCCTGCGGCGCGATCCGCTATTCGATCTCCAGCGAACCCCTGTTCGCCAACCATTGCCAATGCCGGGACTGTCAGCGCGAAAGCGGCACCGGTCACGGCTCCTACGCCACCTTCGCACGCGCCGGCGTCACGGTGAATGGCGACGCCGGGACGTGGGACATGGTCGGCGACTCCGGCAACGTGAAGACGCGTGCCTTCTGCCCTGCCTGCGGCGTGGCCGTCTACCTGACGTTCAAGGCGATGCCCGACATCTTCACCATCCGCGCCGCCAGCCTCGACGACCCCGCGCGCTACAAGCCACAGGCGATCACTTATGCCGCGCGGGCCCATGACTGGGATCATCTCGACTCCGGCCTGACCCGGTTTGCGGCGATGCCACCCGGCTGAGCCCGGACGCTCAGCCGAAATCCAGCACCATGCGGCCGTCGATCTTGCCGGCCTTCATCCGGTCGAAGACGGCGTTGATCTCCGCCAGCGGCACCTTCGTCACCTCGGCCTTGACCTTGCCGTCGGCGGCGAAGGCGATGGCCTCGTCGAGATCGCGCCGCGTGCCGACGATCGAGCCGCGCACCGTGATGCGCTTGAGCACGACGTCGAAGATCGGCGTCGGGAATTCGCCCGGCGGCAGGCCCACGAGGCTGACGGTGCCCTTCCGGCGCACCATCTTCAGCGCCTGCGCGAAGGCGGCGGTCGACACCGCCGTCACCAGCACGCCATGGGCCCCGCCTCCGGTTGCCGCCAGCACCTTGTCCGCGGCATCGGCCTCGCGCGCATTGACGGCGAGGTCGGCGCCGGCGTCGCGCGCGAGTTTCAGCTTGTCCTCGGCGATATCGACCGCGACAACCTTCAGGCCCATGGCCTTGGCGTACTGGATCGCGACGTGGCCGAGTCCGCCGACGCCCGAGATCACGACCCACTCGCCGGGCCGCGCTTCCGTCTCCTTCAAGCCCTTGTAGGTGGTGACGCCGGCACAGAGGATCGGCGCGATGGCGGCGAAGTCGACCGTCGCGGGCAGCTTGGCGGCGAAGGCGGCCGAGGCGATGACATATTCGGCGAAGCCGCCGTTCACGCTGTAGCCGGTGTTGTGCTGATGCTCGCACAGCGTCTCCCAGCCGGTCTCGCAATATTCGCAGGCCATGCAGGCATCATGCAGCCAGGCGACGCCGACGGCGTCACCGACCTTCAGATTGGTGACGCCGGGGCCGAGCGCGGCGACGATGCCCGCGGCCTCGTGGCCGGGAATGAAGGGCGGCGTCGGCTTCACCGGCCAGTCGCCGGAGGCCGCGTGGAGATCGGTGTGGCAGACGCCGCAAGCCTTCACTTTGACCAGCACCTCGCCCGGTCCGGGCTGCGGCACCTCGACGGTCTCGATCACCAGCGGCTTGCCGAATTCCCTGACGATTGCGGCTTTCATGGTCGGCATCGGTCTGCTCCTTGATTGCGAGGAGCAGATTAGCGACGTCGTTTCGCGCGCCCTTGATTGGTGTCAATGCGCACAAAGTTTGCGCAAGCGGCGCGGCATCATGACAGTTGCGTGACGAAGCACACGGGCGCGTCAGCTATGGAACTTGAGGCCATCGACCACCTTGTCGATCACCTTGCGCTCCGCGCGCATCGCGAGGCCGACGAGATTGAGCTCGGTGCGCGCCACCGCCTTCACCGCCTCGCGATTGGCGGCATCGTGCGTGGTCCTGAACATGTCCTCGGTATAGACCGCCGGCCTGACATTGCGCGCCAGCGCGCGATCGAGCGCCCGGGACAGCGCCGGGCCATCCGCGCCGTAGATCAGGATCGGCTGGCCGATCATCGGGTGATAGATCGTGCCGGAGGCGTCCTCATAGGGCTCGCCGATGCATTCGGGAAAGGCTGCCGCGATGCCGCTGGTGAGAAAGGCCGCGACGTTGAGTTTCTGCCAGGCCTGAAGATCGGTGCGGATTACGATGGCGATCTTGGTGTCGAACTGCATGCGGTTCCTCTGCTGTCATTTTTCGGCGATGCTACGCATCGGCCGGGAATGACGGCAAGCGGATTTCAGCGCTCGACGATCAGCCCTTGGCGTCGCAGGCCCAGGCGCGGATCACGCATTCCTTGCCGCCATATTTGTAGCACTCGCGCGTCGCCGCATTGAGCGAGGCGGAGATCTTCGGCTTGACGGCGTAGCCATAGGCGCCGCAGGGATTGGCGAGATCGACCGACATCGCCGCGCAGGCGCGCTTCATCGTCACCGTCGTGCAATCGCCCTTGCACTGCTTCTGAGCCGCGGCGCGGGCCTCGTGCTCGGCACCGTAGTCGAAGGCCTGGCCATAGGCGCCGCATTTTCCGACCGCGAAGGCGCCGGCGGCATGGGCGGTGGTCACGTAGCGTGCGCCGGTCGCGGCGACGGAGAGCACAAAGCAAAACATCGCGCAACGGCGCGCGACGGCGTTCGAAATCATGAAGAACCCCTCCCCCCAAGGCAGGCGGCGGCGACTCTATGCGGGGGACCGTTTCCAGATGGTGAACGGGAGATTGAAATCGTCGGCCAGGACGCTGCCGTCGGGTGGGCAAAGGCACGCAGCACCGTGCCCACCATTGATCCACACAGTCATTGAGACTGGTGGGCGCGCTTCACTTTGCCCACCCTACGGCACCCGCGCCCGCCTCAGCCGCGCCGTGCAGCTTCAAGCGCCTGCGGCGTGTCGATGTCGAGGAAGGCGCCCTCGCCCTCGACCGGCACCTCGGCAACCGCTTCCGCATGCCTAGCGATCAGATGACGCGCGCCGACGTCGCCATCGAGCGTCATCAACTCCCTGAAGAATCGCCGCGACCACAGCACGGGATTGCCACGGCGCCCCTCGCTGACGGGCACGACGATGAGATTGCCGCGATCCGGCGCGAAGCTGTCGATGAGACGGTCGATCAGGCCGGCATCGATCAGCGGCATATCGCCGAGACAGACCACGGCGCCAGCGCATGCTTCGGACACGGCTGAAATGCCTGACTTGACCGAACTGGCAATGCCGCCTGCGAAATCCGGGTTCTTGACGAACCGGACCTCCAGGCCCGCCAGCGCCTGTTCCACCAGTTCGCTCTGGTGGCCGGTGACGACGATCACTTCCGACGCCTTGGAAGCTAGCGCCTGCTCGGTCGCGATCCGCACCAGCTTCCTGCCGTCGAGTTCGGCGAGCAGCTTGTTCGGCCCGCCCATGCGGGTCGACCGGCCGGCCGCGAGCACGATGGCCGCGACCTCGCGATTGCCCTCGGTCTCCGCTTTCGCGCGCGGCTGCGGCCGCGTCACGATCTCCATCAGGAGGCCGCCGACGCCCATGCCCATCAGTTCGGCCCGAGTCACCTTGATGCCGGCGAGCAGCCGCATCAGCACCCAGTCGAAGCCGTTCTCGACCGGCGAGCGTGCGCAGCCGGGCGCGCCCAGCACCGGCACGCCGCCGGCACGGGCGATCAGCAGCAGATTGCCGGGATCGACCGGCATGCCGAAATGCTCGATCTCGCCGCCGATCCTGGTGACCGCGGACGGAATGACGTCGCGCCGGTCCGCGATCGCGGAGGCACCGAACACGATGACGAGCTCGGCGCCGAGGCCGACCAGTTCCCTGATCGCACCGGAGAGCGCAGCTTCCTCGTGCGGAACGCGCCGCTCGGCGATGATGGCGGCGCCCGCCGGCGCCAGGCGCTCGGCGGTGACGCGCAGGGTCTTGTCGATCACCTTCGAGGACAGCCCCGGCAGCAGCGTCGAGACCACGCCGACGCGCGTGATGACATAGGGCGCGATCCTTAGCACGTCCCTGCCCGCCGCCTTGACCGCGGCATCGCGCAAGGCGCCTTCGACGCCGAACGGGATGATCTTGACGGTGCCGACCATCTCGCCCTCGACCACCGGCTTGTAGGCGGCGAGCGTCGCAAAGGTGATGGCTTCGTCGACGGCGTTGATGCGGTCGACCGCGGCACGGTCGATCACAAGCACGCCCGGGCGCGCGGCGAACAGATTGGCGCGGCCGGTGAAGGCGCGCTCGACATGGATGCCGTCGCCGCCGATCGCGAGCGCGATGCTGGCGGCCGCGACGTCCTCGGAGACGTCGCCCGTCTCCATGCGCACCACCACGATCTCCCTGATGCCGGCGCGCTCCAGCGCCTCGACTTCGGCAGGACCGATCGTCGTGCCCTTCTTCAGCACCAGCGATCCCTGCCGCAGGGTGTGGACGGTTACCCCGCCGATCGCATCCCTGGGGCTCGCGGGGCCGAACTTCATGCCGCCGCTTCTTTTTCTTTGGGCGGCAGGCGGAGCACCGCGGTGATCTCGGCCATGATCGACACCGCAATCTCGGCCGGCGAGACGGCGCCGATGGCAAGGCCGATCGGCGCATGGATGCGCGCGATGTCGCTGTCCTTCGCACCCTGCGCCCGCAGCCGGTCGCCGCGCTTGGCATGCGTCTTCCGCGAGCCCAGCGCGCCGATATAGAAGCAGTCGCGCTCGAAAGCGTGCAGCAGCGCGGGATCGTCGATCTTGGGATCATGCGTCACGGCGACGAACGCCGTGTAGTGATCGACGTTCAGCGGCGGCAGTGCAACGTCAGGCCATTCGGCCACCAGCGGGATGCCGGGGAAACGCTCGGGGCTGGCGAAGGCCGTGCGCGGATCGACCACGGTGACGTCGTAGCCGAGCGAGCGCGCAAGCGGCGCGAGCGCCTGGCTGATGTGGACGGCGCCGATGATGACGAGCTTGGCGGTGGGCGCGTAGACGTTGAGGAACAGCTTCCTGCCGCCGATTTCGACATTGGCGCTCTTGCCCATGCGCAGCTGCTTGTCGAGTTCGGCATGCAGCGGATCCCGGGCGAAGTCCTTCGCCTTCACCAGGCGCTGCTCGCCGCTCTCGGTGTCGGTGACCAGGATGACCGGCCGGCGCGCCGCGCGCTCGGCATTGAGTTCGTGCAGGATCTCGAGCTTCACGTCTAGCCAACCTTCTCGACGAAGACGCGGATGGTGCCGCCGCAGGACAATCCGACATTCCAGGCGGTCTCGTCGGCCACGCCGAACTCGAGCATCCTGGGCTTGCCGCTCTCGATCACGTCCATGGCCTCGGTGACCACGGCGCCTTCGACGCAGCCGCCCGAGACCGAGCCCAGGAACGTGCCCTCGTCGTTGATGACGAGGCTCGAGCCCGCCGGGCGCGGCGCCGAGCCCCAGGTCTCCACCACCGTCGCCAGCGCGACGCCGCGGCCGGCCTTCTGCCAGTCCTCGGCCGCCTTCAGGATGTCCTCGTCGCGATCGAGCATGGTGACCTCTCAGGCTGCGGAGCGGATCAGGCCGCGGTGCTGCGGCGGCAGCGGCCGGGAGAGCGTCGTGATCAGCTCCTGGATCGAACTCAAATTATGTACGGGCCGGAATTCGTCAACGTGCGGGAGCATCATTTTGATGCCCTGCGCCTTGGCCTCGAAGCCGCCGAACCGCAGCAGCGGATTGAGCCAGATCAGGCGGCGGCAGGAACGGTGCAGCCGGTCCATCTCGAACGCAAGCTTGGAATCGGCCTCCCGCTCCAGCCCGTCGGAGATCAGCAGCACCACGGCGCCCTGGCTGAGCACGCGCCGCGCCCACAATTTGTTGAAATTGTGCAGCGAGGCAGAAATACGCGTGCCGCCGGCCCAGTCCTCGACCGAGGCCGAGCAGCTCGCCAGCGCCTCGTCCGGATCGCGCTGCCGCAGCGCGCGGGTGACGTTGGTCAGGCGGGTGCCGAACAGGAACACCGAGACACGCTTGCGGGCGTCGGTGACGGCGTGGAGGAAGTGCAGGAACAGGCGGGTGTACTCGCTCATCGAGCCGGAGATGTCGAGCAGCGCCACGATCGGCGCCGGCTTCTCGATCCGCCCGAGGCGATGCACGTCGATGATGTCGCCGCCGGTGCGCAGCGAGGCGCGCAGCGTGCGGCGCAGATCGAGACGCTGGCCGCGCGGATCGGGCCGAAAGCGGCGGGTCAAGAGTTCGGCCTGCGGCAGTTGCATCCGCTCGATCGCACGAAGGGCCTCGGCGATCTCCGCCGCGCTCATCTGCGCGAAATCCTTCTTCTGCAGGATCTCCTTGTCCGAGACCGACAGGCGCAGATCCTGCTCCTGGTGCTGCGGCGTCTCCGTCATCTTCGGCTGCGACATCGCCTCCTGGACGCGGCGCGCGCCGGCCTGCGGCTTCTTCTTGGCATGGTCCGGCAGAGGCACCGAATCCAGCATGTGCTTCCATTCCTCCGAGGCCCGGAAGAACAGCAGGAAGGCCTGCCGGAAGATCAGCGCATGCTCGTGGCGCTTGACGAAGATCGCCTCGAGCGTGGTGAAGACGTCGCCGCGATTGCCGATGTCGATCACCTGCAGCGCGTTCATGGCATCGATGACGGCCCCCGGGCCCACCGGTAGGCCGGCCGCGCGCAGGGCGCGGGCGAAGCCGACGATGTTGTCGGCGAACTGCTCGGTCTGCTCGGGGGCAAGGTGATTGATGGCCATGGTCTGTCCTCGCTCCGTGATTCCGGGGCGCGCGGCGAACCCGGAATCCAGAACTTGTGGCGCGAGAGCCCGGGTACGCGCGACGCGCGCCCCGGAGACGGAAATCAGTTCTCGCTCGTGGCGTCCTTCAGCACCTTCTGCAGCGTGTCGCCCTGCATGCGGGTGATGTCGTCCTGGTACTTCAGCAGCGCGCCCAGCGTGTCGCCGACCACTTGCGGGGTCAGCGAGCGGGCATCGAGTTCGGACAGCGCGGTCGCCCAGTCGATGGTCTCGGCAACGCCGGGCGACTTGTAGAAGTCCTGGTTGCGCAGTGCCTGCACGAAGCGGACGACCTGCTGCGACAGCTTGGCGGAGATGCCCGGCACACGCGACTTGACGATGGCGAGCTCGCGCTCGGCAGCAGGATAGTCGACCCAGTGATACAGGCAGCGCCGCTTCAGCGCGTCGTGGATCTCGCGGGTGCGGTTCGAGGTGATGATCACGATCGGGGGGCTTGGCGCCTTCACGGTGCCGAATTCGGGGATCGTCACCTGGAAGTCGCTGAGGATCTCGAGGAGATACGCCTCGAACGCCTCGTCGGCACGGTCGAGTTCGTCGATCAGGAGCACCGGCGGACCGGCGACGTCGGGCTCCAGCGCCTGGAGCAGCGGCCGCTTGATCATGTAGCGGTCGGCGAAGATGTCGCTCGACAGCTGCTCGCGATCGGTATCGCCGGCGGCTTCCGCCATGCGGATCGCGATCATCTGCGCGGCGCTGTTCCACTCGTAGACCGCGGACGAAACGTCGAGGCCTTCATAGCATTGCAGGCGGATCAGCTTCCGCCCCAGCGCCGCCGAGAGCACCTTCGCGATCTCGGTCTTGCCGACGCCGGCCTCGCCTTCGAGGAACAGCGGCCGGCCCATGCGCAGCGACAGGAAGGTCACCGTCGCCAGCGACCGCTCCGCGAGATAGCCGCGCGAAGTGAGAAGTTCGAGCATCGCATCGACCGATGCCGGGATGGCGGAGAGGGTCATGAAACAGCCAGTCTTGCTTACGCCCTCACCGGGGGCAAGTATCGGGCCAGATCGTGAGGATCACTCACTCCTTGGCATTGGCGGCATCGACGGCCCGCCGCGTCAGCACCCCGATGAGATGCGCGCGGTATTCGGCGCTGCCGTGAATGTCGCTGTTGAGGCCCTCGGCCGGCACTTCGATGCCGTCGAGCACCTTGGAGGAGAAGCGCTTCTTCAGCGCCTCCTCGAACGCGGTGACGCGGAACACGCCTTCGGAGCCGGCACCGGTGACGGCGACCCGCACGTCGGACGGACGCCGCGCCACGAACACGCCGACCAGCGCGTAGCGCGAGGCCTGGTTGCGGAACTTGATGTAGGCCGCCTTCTTGGGCAGCGGAAACATCACCTTGGTGATGATCTCGTCGGCTTCCAGCGCGGTGGTGAACAGGCCCTGGAAATATTCCTCGGCCTTGAGGCGGCGCTTGTTGGTGACGATCGTGGCACCGAGCGCGAGCACCGCAGCCGGATAGTCGGCGGTCGGATCGTTGTTGGCGAGCGAGCCGCCGATCGTGCCCTTGTGGCGCACCGCGGGATCGCCGATCTGGCTCGCCAGACTAGCCAGCGCCGGAATCGCCTCGCCGACGATCGCCGAAGAGGCCACGGCCGCGTGCTTGGCGGTGGCGCCGATCACCAGCGAACGGCCCTTCATCTCGATCGCATCCAGCCCCTCGATATGGGAGAGGTCGACCAGATGCGGCGGGCTGGCGAGGCGCTGCTTCATCACCGGAATCAGCGTGTGGCCGCCGGCGATCACCTTGGCGTCCTCGTTCTTCACCAGGAGGTTGGCGGCCTGCCGCACGGTCCCGGGGCGATGGTATTTGAATTCGTACATCTGGATGTCCTGATCGCGGGAGCGTTGCGCGGATTAGGCGAGGTCGGATTTCGCCATCGCCTTGGCGCCGGCGGAAATCGAGGCGACGATGTTCTGGTAGCCGGTGCAGCGGCAGAGATTGCCTTCCAGCTCCTCGCGGATGGTGTGATCGTCGAGTTCGTGGCCCTTGCGGTGCACGATGTCGATCGCGGTCATGATCATGCCGGGCGTGCAGAAGCCGCATTGCAATCCATGATGCTCGCGGAAGGCTTCCTGCATCGGATGCAGCGGCGCGCCGTCGGCGGCCAGCCCCTCGATGGTCCTGACCTCGTGACCGTCGGCCATCACGGCCAGCGTGGTGCAGGACTTCACGGCCTTGCCGTCGAGGTGCACGACGCAGGCGCCGCATTGCGAGGTATCGCAGCCGACATGGGTGCCGGTCAGATGCAGATTCTCGCGCAGGAACTGCACCAGAAGCGTCCGCGGGTCGACATTGGCCGTGACAGGATTGCCGTTCACGATGAGGGAGATTTTTGCCATAAGCACTCTCTATCAGCGCCCCGACGGGTCCCGTCGAAGCGGTTCTTATAATTATTCCAGCCTATCATATGGGCCAATGTCCCCCGGGGCAACATCACCGGGAGCGCAAGGGGCCATGCCAAAAGTCGCAATGTCCGTCAGACCTGGTCGGGCAGACCTGGTCGGGCAGACTCGGCCGGACCGGATTGCGGCTCAGCCCTGGACCGCCTTGGCGAAGTTCGCGAAAAATTCGTCGGCCAGCTTCTTGGCCGTGCCGTTGATCAGGCGCTGGCCGAGCTGCGCCAGCTTGCCGCCGATCTGGGCCTCGACGTCGTAGGACAAGAGCGTGCCGCCGTCCTTCTCGGCCAGCTTGACCACGGCGCCGCCCTTGGCGAAGCCGGCCACGCCGCCCTCGCCCTCGCCGGAGATCTTGTAGCCGTTCGGGGGGTCGAGATCGGACAGCGTCACCTTGCCCTTGAAGCGCGCCGACACCGGGCCGACCTTCATCTTGGCCGTGGCGCGGAAGCCGCCGTCCTCGGTCTTCTCCAGCTCCTCGCAGCCGGGGATGCAGGACTTCAGCACCTCGGGGTCGTTGAGCTTGGCCCAGACGGCCTCGCGCGGCGCCGCAAGCTGGACTTCGCCGTTCATCGTCATGGCCATGGAACGCCTCCCGGGATTGCAACCGAAACCTGATGGCTCAAGTAACGCAGGGCTTGCGCAAAGGAAAGGGTGGCGCGCGGCCACGTGCAATGCATATTCGCAACTGCAAAAAACTTGCACGGCCGGCCCGGGATTGGCACAGGCGGGCCAAGGTGGTTAGGTCCCGCACCCCATGAGCACATCCCTGTCCCCCCTGCTTGCCCCCATGCTGTCGAGCGCAGCCATGCGCGCCGTCTGCGACGACCGATCCGTCCTGCAGAACATGCTGGACTTCGAGGCCGCACTGGCGCGGGCCGAAGCCGCCACCGGCGTGATTCCCGCATCGGCTGCCGGTCCGATCGAAGCCGCCTGCACGGCCGAGGCCTTCGACATCGCCGCGCTGGCGGACGCCGCGACCCGGTCCGGCAATCTCGCCATTCCGCTGGTCAAGACGCTGACGGCCCATGTCGCCCGGGCCGATGCGGAGGCGGCGCGTTACGTGCACTGGGGCGCGACCAGCCAAGACGTCATCGACAGCGCGACCATGCTGGCGCTGCGCGCCGGCGTCGCGGCGCTGGACGCCGATCTCGGCCGCGCCATCAGGGGCTTTGCCGCGATGGCGCGGACCCACCGCAACACCGCGATGGTGGCGCGGACCTGGCTGCAGCACGCGCTGCCGATGCCGTTCGGCCTGAAGGCCGCCGAATATGCCGCAAGCCTTGCCCGTGCGCGCTGCCGCCTGCGGCGACTTCGCCGCGAAGGCCTCGCTTTGCAGTTCGGCGGCGCCGCCGGCACGCTGGCCGCGCTCGGCGACAACGGGCTGAAAGTGGCCGAACAGCTGGCGAAGGAATTGGACCTGCCGTTGCCCGAGGCCCCCTGGCATACCCATCGCGACCGCATCGCGGAGGCGGCCTCGAGCCTCGCCATCCTCGCCGGCAGTTGCGGCAAGATCGCGCGCGACGTCTCGCTGCTGATGCAGACCGATGTCGGCGAAGCCTTCGAGCCGGCCGGCGAAGGCCGCGGCGGCTCCTCCACCATGCCGCACAAGCGCAACCCGGTCGCGGCCGCCAGCGCGCTGGGCTGCGCGGCCATGGCGCCGCAGCTCGCCGCGACGATCTTTGCCGCGCAGGTGCAGGACCATGAGCGCAGCGCCGGACCCTGGCACGCCGAATGGCCGACGCTGCCGCAATTGATGCTGGTCGCCTCCGGCGCGCTCGCCGCCATCGTCGACATTGCCGAGGGCCTCGAGGTCGACGCGGCGCGCATGCGCAGCAATCTCGACGCGACGCACGGCCTGATCATGGCGGAAGCAGTGACGTTTGCGCTGGCCGAACGCATCGGCAAGAGCGAGGCGCATCATCTCGTCGAGGCCGCGAGCAAGCGGGCGGTTGCGGAGAAGAAACATCTGCGCGAGGTGCTGTCGGCCGATTCGCAGGTGACGACACATCTGCCGCCGGAAAAAATTGCAGCATTGTTCGAGCCGATGGCCTATCAGGGAGCATCCCAGGCCCTGATCGACCGGCTGCTCGACAGCCTCGACCGCGATTAGTTTCGACGAGATACGGAGACGCACAGCATGCCCATGATCGATGCCGACGGTTGCCTGCTCAACGTCTCCGTCGAAGGCCGCGACGGCGGGCCGACCCTGATGCTCTCCAACTCCCTCGGCTGCAGCTTGCAGATGTGGGAGCCGCAGATGAAGGCGCTGACGCAGGTCTTCCGCGTCATCCGCTACGACCGCCGCGGCCACGGCAAGTCCAACGTGCCGCCCGGGCCCTACACGATGGAGCGCTTCGGCCGCGACGTGCTGGCGATCCTCGACGACCTCAACATCGAGAAGGTGCATTGGTGCGGCCTGTCGATGGGCGGCATGGTCGGGCAATGGCTCGGTGCCAACGCGCCCGAACGCTTCGGCAAGCTCATCCTCGCCAACACCTCCTGCTACTACGCCGAGCCGACCCGATGGCTGGAGCGGATCGAGGCCGTGAAGAAAGGCGGCATCGCCGCCGTCGCCGATGCCGTCATCGCCGGCTGGCTGACGCAGGATTTTCGCGAGCGCGAACCCGATATCACCGCCAGGATGAAGGCGATGCTGGTCGCCTCCCCGGTCGAGGGCTACCTCGCCTGCTGCGAGGCGCTGTCGACGCTGGACCAGCGCGAGCTGCTTCCGAAGATCAAGAGCCCGACGCTGGTGATCGCCGGCCGCCACGACCAGGCGACGCCGATCTCGGCCGGCGAAATGATCCGCTCGCGGATTCCCGGCGCCAGCATGACCATCATCGACGCCGCCCACATTTCCAATGTCGAGCAGCCCCACGCCTTCACCGACGCGGTGGTGGGCTTCCTGACGCAGCGCTAACCACGGCCGTCATTGCGAGCGCAGCGAAGCAATCCAGAAATCCCGCTGCGGAGAGACTCTGGATTGCTTCGTCGCTACGCTCCTCGCCATGACGAAAGGGAGAATGGAATGGACGACCAGACGCGCCGCGATGGCGGCATGACGATGCGCCGCAAGGTGCTGGGCAATGCATGGGTCGACAAGTCGATCAAGAACCGCAACGCCTTCAACACCGATTTCCAGGACCTGATCACCCGCTACGCCTGGGGCGAGATCTGGACGCGGCCGCATTTCGACGAGCGGACGCGGCGGGTGCTGGTGATCGGCACCATGGTCGCGCTCGGGCAATGGGACGAATTCCGCCTGCATGTGCGCGCGGCGCTCGCCGAGGGCGGCTTCACGCCCGACGACATCAAGGAGATCCTGCTGCAGCAGGCGATCTATTGCGGCGTGCCGGCGGCCAACCACGCCGTCAAGGAGGCCTCAGCGATTGTGCAGGAGCTCGGCCTGCTCGAGGGCTAGCGGCGCCTCGGCCTCGAGAGCCGTCTCGAGAGCCGTCTTGGGCGCGGCCGCAGGCCGTTCGATCACCAGGACGATGGCGGCGCCGAGCAGCATCAGCAGTTCGGTGGCATGCAGCCGCAGCGCGGCCATCTCGCCGACCTTCGAGGCCATCACCATGCTGGCAAACGAGATGATGCTGCCGATCGCCAGCGCGATCCCCAGAGCCTCGTCGCTGCCACCGGACTTTCGGGTGCGCGGAATGCACAGCAACACCAGATAGATTGCGAAGAACGCCACCACGGTGAGCCGGCCCAGCGCCAGCAGCCATGCGGCACGAACCGTGTCCATGCCCGCCATCTGCATGTGATCGCTCAGGAACAGCGCCACTGCGACACTCGGCCGCTCATAGAGGCCGCGTACGGGCGCCTCGAAGATCGTGAAAGCCACCAAGGTCCAGGCCGGAATGAAATAGGCCGCCAGCAGCGCGCCGTTGACCGATCCGATCCGCCAGTTCCTGAACATGCCGCTTTCCGCTTCGCCTGCCACGCGCCTTCGTGGGAAGGCTTTGCCGGACCTAACGCGCATCAGACGGGAGCGGCAATTTAAACCCTTTGTTTACCTTAATTGCCCCGGTCTACCTGCCCGGGGCTGCCCGCCGCCTACGAAAAAAGCCCCGCCTTTCGGCGGGGCTCTCTGCGGTCCGTCGGACCTGAATTACCTGCTCTGGCCGGACTGTCCGCCCTGCTGGCCGGGCCGGTCGCCCTGACGCTCTCCCTGGCGCTGCGGGTCCTGCTGCTGCTGACCGGGTTTCTGGCCGCCACCCTGCTGCTGGCCGGGACGCTCCTGGCCCGGGGCACTCTGGTTCTGCTGGCCAGGGGTCTGGTTCTGCTGCTTCGTCATCGGGGAAACTCCCTTGTTGGACGTCAGTAAAGAGACAACGGGAGCTCGGGATTTTGGTTGCTGGCGGAACCGGATTTCTCGCTGCGGCGGAACCCGCCCGCGAAATGAGTCTGTACAAGCCGCGAGGGCGAAGCCTCGCCAGTTGCAGGCGCCAGTTCCCTCCTGTTACAAAACCGATCGAATGCTCAAGGGCTGCCGGGGCCCGAGAACTCTTTAACGAAGAGCTCCCTTTGAGCCCGCGTTCAGGTTTGGGTACGGCAGTCCATGGATTATTTCGCCCAGCAGCTCATCAACGGTCTCGTGCTCGGCTCGATCTACGGCCTGATCGCCATCGGTTACACGATGGTCTACGGCATCGTCGGCATGATCAACTTCGCCCATGGCGACGTCTTCATGATCGGCGGCTTCATCGCCCTGATCACCTTCCTGATCCTGATCTCGTTCGGCCTGACCGCGATCCCCGTGATCCTGCTCGTCGTGCTGCTGGTCTCGATGGCGACCACCGCGCTCTATGGCTGGACTATCGAGCGCATCGCCTACCGGCCGCTGCGGCACTCCTTCCGGCTCGCGCCGATGCTGTCGGCGATCGGCATGTCGTTCGTGCTGACCAACTATTCGCAGGTCGCGCAGGGCGCGCGCGTGAAGCCGATCCCGCCCTTCATCACGGGCGGCTATACGCTGCATGAGAGCGCGGACGGCTTCGTGATCCAGCTCTCCAACATCCAGATCATGGTCGTCGTCACCACCATCGTGCTGCTGGCGCTGTTCACCTGGCTGGTGTCGCGAACCCGCCTCGGACGTGACATGCGCGCCTGCGAGCAGGACCAGACCATGGCCGCCCTGCTCGGCGTCGATGTCGACCGCACCATCTCGATGACTTTCGTGATCGGCGCGGCGCTGGCCGCCGTCGCCGGCCTGATGTACCTGCTCTATTACGGCCTCGTCGACTTCTTCATGGGCTTCGTCGCCGGCATCAAGGCCTTCACCGCCGCCGTGCTCGGCGGCATCGGCTCGCTGCCGGGCGCCATGCTGGGCGGCCTCGCCATCGGCCTGATCGAGACGTTCTGGTCGGCCTATTTCTCGGTCGAGTACAAGGACGTCGCGGCCTTCTCGATCCTGATCGTGGTGCTGATCTTCATGCCGACCGGCCTGCTCGGCCGTCCCGAAGTCGAAAAAGTCTGACGGTCGCGCGTGACAGCTCCCTCACCCATCACGGCCAAGCCGGGCATCGCCTCCATCCTGAGGATCGCCGTCGTCAACGCACTGGTCGCGCTGGTGCTGTTCTCGCTGATGGTCGGCGTCCGGACCGAGGCGGGCGCGGACGGCCAGCTCACCTACTGGACGCGCTTCGGGGACCTCGCCTCGCTGGTCGCGATCGTGTTCGGCGGCTCGATCGTGATCGAGCTGCTGCGGCAGTGGATCGGTCCGAGCGGCGCCGAGAAGCTGGTGCCGCCGTCCGTGCAGGGCGCGATGTCCTTCATCGGCCGCTATCTCGCCCCGGCGCTGCTGATCTTCACGCTGCTGGTGCCGGTGATCTTCTATAACCAGCGCTACATCCTCGATCTCGCGATCCTCGTACTGACCTATGTGATGCTCGGCTGGGGCCTCAATGTCGTGGTCGGGCTCGCCGGCCTGCTCGACCTCGGCTATGTCGCCTTCTATGCGGTGGGTGCCTATTCCTACGGATTGCTGGCGACCCATTTCGGCTGGTCGTTCTGGATCTGCCTGCCGCTCGCCGGCATCCTCGCCGCGTTCTGGGGCGTGCTGCTCGGCTTCCCCGTGCTGCGGCTGCGCGGCGACTATCTCGCCATCGTGACGCTCGCCTTCGGCGAGATCATCCGCCTCGTCATCATCAACTGGCAGGATCTGACCGGCGGCCCCAACGGCGTCTCCGGCATTCCGCGCCCGTCCTTCTTCGGCATCCCGCTCGACAACAGCGACGAGGGGCTCGCCGCCCGGCTCGGCATCGAATATTCGTCGACCCACCGCATCGTCTTCCTGTTCTACCTGATCCTGGCGCTCGCGCTGCTGACCAACTGGGTCACGATCCGGCTGCGCCGCCTGCCGATCGGGCGGGCCTGGGAGGCGCTGCGCGAGGACGAAGTCGCCTGCCGCGCGCTCGGCATCAACACCACGACGACCAAGCTGACGGCGTTCGCGACCGGTGCGATGTTCGGCGGCTTCGCCGGCGCGTTCTTCGCCACGCGTCAGGGCTTCATCAGTCCGGAATCCTTCACCTTCCAGGAATCGGCGCTGGTGCTGGCCATCGTCGTGCTCGGCGGCATGGGCTCGCAGCTCGGCGTGGCGCTGGCCGCACTGGCCATGATCGGCGGCTTCGAACTGTTCCGCAGTCTCGAGACCTACCGCATGCTGGTGTTCGGCATGGCCATGGTGCTGATCATGATCTGGCGCCCGCGCGGCCTGGTCGGCCATCGCGCCCCGACGGTCTATCTGACCAAGGCCCAGGCGATCTCCTCCGACCTCGTCAAGGAGGGCCACGGATGAGCGCCGACACGATTCTCAGCGTCGAGCGGCTCACCATGCGGTTCGGCGGCATCGTCGCCGTGCAGGACCTGTCATTCGCGGCCGAGCGCAAGCAGATCACCGCGCTGATCGGGCCGAACGGGGCCGGCAAGACCACCGTGTTCAACTGCATCACCGGCTTCTACAAGCCGACCGGCGGCACCATCCGCCTCACCCAGGACGACGGCAGCGTGAGCGCGCTGGAGCGGCTGAACGATTTCCGCATCGCCAAGCAGGCCAAGGTGGCCCGCACCTTCCAGAATATCCGCCTGTTTCCCGGCATGACCGCGCTGGAGAATCTGATGGTGGCGCAGCACAACGCCCTGATGCGCGCCTCCGGCTTCACGCTGCTCGGCCTGATCGGCGCGCCGGTCTATCGGAACGCCGAGAAGCAGGCGATCGAACTCGCGACCGACTGGCTGCGGCGCATCAACCTGCTCGACCGCGCCGACGACGCCGCCGGCAATCTCGCCTATGGCGACCAGCGCCGCCTCGAGATCGCGCGCGCGATGTGCACCGGGCCTGCGCTGCTCTGCCTCGACGAACCTGCCGCGGGTCTCAACGCGCGCGAAAGCGCCGCCTTGAGCGAACTGCTGCTCTCGATCCGGCGCGATCTCGGCACCTCGATCCTGCTGATCGAACACGACATGTCGGTGGTCATGGAAATCTCCGACCACATCGTGGTGATGGACCACGGGGTCAAGATCGCGGAAGGCTCGCCCCGCGCGGTTCGCGACGATCCCAAGGTGATCGCCGCCTATCTCGGCACCGACGAGGACGAGGCCGCCGCCGTGATGGAGAGCGGGTCTTGACCTCACCTCAGCCCCTGCTCGCGATCCGCGGCCTGCGCGCCGCCTACGGCAAGATCGAGGCGCTGAAAGGCGTCGACGTCGAGATCAAGGCCGGCGAGATCGTCGCGCTGATCGGCGCCAACGGCGCCGGCAAGTCGACGCTGATGATGACGATCTTCGGCAAGCCGCGCGCGCGGGCCGGTCAGATCCTGTACGAAGGCCGCGACATCACCGGCGTGCCGACCCATGAGATCGCGCACCTGCGCATCGCACAATCGCCGGAGGGACGGCGCATCTTTCCGCGCATGAGCGTGGCGGAGAACCTGCAGATGGGGGCCGATGCCACCGGCGGCACCGAGGCCGAACGCGCGGCGACGCTCGAGCGCGTGTTCTCGCTGTTTCCGCGGCTGAAGGAACGCTACACCCAGCGCGGCGGCACGCTCTCCGGTGGCGAGCAGCAGATGCTGGCGATCGGCCGCGCCCTGATGAGCCGCCCGCGCCTCCTGCTGCTCGACGAGCCCTCGCTCGGCCTCGCGCCGCTGATCGCCCGCCAGATCTTCGACGCGATCCGCACCCTGAACCGCCAGGACGGGCTGACGGTGCTGATCGTGGAGCAGAACGCCAACCATGCCCTCAAGCTCGCCCACCGCGGCTACGTCATGGTCAACGGCCTGATCACGCTGGCAGGGACAGGCGCCGAGTTGCTGCAGCGCCCGGAGATTCGCGCCGCCTATCTGGAAGGCGGCCGGCACGGCTGAGGTCGCCGGGACAGCCGCCGGTGCGGCCGAATGCGGCGAGATATCTCGATCGATGCCCGTATTTTGCCGGTGACTTCTCCCCGGATTCATTCAAGAATGGCGCCGGTTTGGACCGGGCCTGCCCGGCAACTTCCCCAAGGCGACCACCCGCGAGGTATCTCATGAAATCACTGAAACTCATCGGTCTGGCATTCGGCGCGTCGCTCGCGCTGTCGGGCGCGGCATTCGCGCAGGATGTCACCGTCGCAGTCGCAGGCCCGATGACCGGCGGCGAGTCCGCCTTCGGCCGCCAGATGAAGAACGGCGCCGAGATGGCCGTTGCCGACATCAACGCCGCCGGCGGCGTCAACGGCAAGAAGCTCGCGCTCTCCGTTGAAGACGACGCCTGCGATCCGAAGCAGGCTCGCTCGATCGCCGAGAAGATCGCCGGCGCCAAGATCCCGTTCGTGGCCGGGCACTATTGCTCGTCGTCCTCGATCCCCGCTTCGGAAGCCTATGCCGACGGCAACGTGCTCCAGATCACGCCGGCCTCGACCAATCCGAAGTTCACCGACAGCGGCCTCTGGAACGTGGCACGCGTCTGCGGCCGTGACGATCAGCAGGGCCTGGTCGCGGCGCAGTACATCGCCAAGAACTTCAAGGGCAAGAACATCGCGATCCTCAACGACAAGACCACCTACGGCAAGGGTCTTGCGGACGAGACCAAGAAGGCGCTGAACAAGGCCGGCGTCACCGAGAAGCTGTACGAGAGCTACAACAAGGGCGACAAGGACTTCAACGCGATCGTCTCGCGCCTGAAGCGCGACAACATCGACCTCGTCTATGTCGGTGGCTATCATCAGGAGAGCGGCCTGATCCTGCGTCAGATGCGCGACCAGGGTCTCAAGACCATCCTGATGGCCGGCGACGCGCTCGCCGACAAGGAGTACGCCTCCATCACCGGCCCGGCCGGCGAAGGCACGCTCTTCACCTTCGGCCCAGATCCGCGCGAGAAGCCGACCGCCAAGAAGATCGTCGAGGCGTTCAAGGCCAAGAAGATCGATCCCGAAGGCTACACCCTCTACACCTATGCCGCGATGCAGGTCTGGTCGCAGGCCGCCAAGAAGGCCGGCACCACCGATGCCAAGAAGGTCATGGCGGCGATCAAGGCCGGCAAGTGGGATACCGTGATCGGCCCTATCGAGTACGATTCCAAGGGCGACATCAAGCAGCTCGACTACGTCGTCTACAAGTGGGACGCCAAGGGCGGTTACGCCGAGATCAAGGGCAACGGGACCTGAGTCAGCTCACAGGCCCGGACAGACCAACGCCCCGGTTCGCCGGGGCGTTTCGTTTTGGAGGTCAGAGCGCTTTCGAGCGAATTGGACACCGGCTCGCGTCAAGACAACGCGTCAAAACGAGAATCTAGACGGCCGCCGGCAATTCGCCGGTGGATGCGGCCTGGGCCTTCCGGAGCGCCTGCAGCAGATCATTGGGCCTGAAGGGTTTTTGCAGGCAGACGACGCCGGCGAGGTCGGCCGATTCGTTCATGAAATCGAGCGGGGTCATGCCCGAGACCGCCACGATCGGAAAGCCGGGAAACCGGTCGCGGATCGCGGCCATGACGTCCACGCCGCTGGCATCCGCAAGAAAGATATCGACGATGGCCGCGTCGAAACCACCTTCGCTGAAAGCCCCAAGCCCGGCGGCAGCGCTCTCGGCCTCGACGACGTCATAGTGGTTGACCCGGAGCACGATCGCCACCATGGCGCGGACGTCCTTCTGGTCGTCGATGATGAGGACGCGGGGCATGGGGCAACTCCCGGAAAACCATCTGAAATGTCTGAATTCAACGCCGGCGTGCACCGCAGTATGGCGGTGTTCCGTAAAGCCTACCTTACCAATTCCCTATTCCGTGCTCCTGCCCGACTTAAGTAAGCTGTAACCCTCGGTTGAGTCGCGGGCGCATCTTGTCGCGATGCTCGCCCGGTCAGGTTCCCGTGAGGACAGGCTGGGGCCGGAATGGAACGTGTTGCCGGCGGCGAGAGATGATGGCACCACCAACGAACGACCGAAGCACGTTCCTGTCGACCCTTCCGGCCACCCAGAGTGATCGCAATGCGGCGATGGCGATCGTCGGCATCTCCGCGGTGCTGTTTGCGCTGGCCGTGCCGTTCGCCGGCGTCCCCCTGACGCCGTTGCCCGCCTTCGTGGCGAGCTACCAATCCGCCCTGGCGGTCACCGACATCATCACCGCGGTTCTGCTGTTGTCGCAATTCGTGCTGCTGCGCAGCCGCGCGCTGCTGCTGCTGTCGACGGGATATCTCTTCACCGCGGCTGCGGCCATGACCCATGCCCTCACCTTTCCCGGGCTGTTCGCCCCGACTGGCCTGTTCGGCGCGGGATCGCAGACCACGGTCTGGCTGTACATGATCTGGCACGGCGTCTTCCCGCTGTTCGTGCTGGGCTATGCCTCGCTCAAGGACGGCGACGACGAAAAGCCGGTCGCGGGATCGGCGATAGGAGCGATCGCGCTCACGCTGTTCGGCGTCGTCGCGATCACGGCGATCTTCGCCTGGCTGGTGACCGCACAGCACGACATGCTTCCGGTGCTGCTCAGGGACGGCCACTACACCACGACGATGATCGGCGTGGTGTCGTTCGTCTGGTCCCTGAGCTTCGCGGCCCTGATCACGCTGCTGTTCCGCAGGCCCTACACGGTTCTCGACGTCTGGCTCATGGTCGCGCTGTGCGCCTGGCTGTTCGACATCGCGCTGTCGGCGATCGTGAACGTCGCCCGCTTCGATCTCGGTTTCTATGCCGGCCGGCTCTACGGGCTCTGCGCCTCGAGCTTCGTGCTGGCGATCCTGCTGATCGAGAACGTTCGCCTTCAGGCGAAAACCGTCGGCCTCGTCGGCAGGCTGCGCGAACAGTCGGCCTCCGAACGCGACTTCTACGGCAAGCGCCTCGCGCTCTATCGGGCGGTCGTCGAATCCTCGAACGATGCCATCATCACCAAGTCCCTCGACGGGATCATCACGGGCTGGAACCGCGCCGCCGAGCGCCTGTTCGGCTATACCGCCGCGGAGGCCATCGGCAAGCCGATCGACCTGATCGTGCCTCAGGATCGCAAACCCGAAGTCAGGGGCATTCTCAACCGGATCAGCAGCAGCGAATCCATCGCCCAGCACGAGACCATCCGCCTGCGCAAGGACGGCCGCGAACTGAACGTCGTGCTGAACATCTCGCCGCTGCGCTCCGAGACCGGGGAGATCATCGGCGCCTCCAAGATCGCCCACGACATCACCGAGGTGAAGCAGGCCCAGGAAAAGCTGCGGCGCGAGTCGGAGGAGCGCCAGCTCATCTTCGAGACCTCGCAGGACCTGATCCTCGTCACCGACAGCTACGGCCATTTCGTCCAGATCAGCCCGAGCGTCACCAGCGTCCTCGGTTATCGCCCCGAAGACCTTATCGGACGCAGCGCCGCCGACTTCATTCATGCGGACGACGTCGAGACCGCGCGCGAGGAGATGCGCGCCGCCCGGCGCGGGGCCACCAAGCGCAGCTTCGAGGCGCGCTGCTATCACGACGATGGTCATGAAGTCGCGCTGAACTGGATGGCCAGTTGGTCCGAGCCTTCCAGGCGGCACTTCTTCATCGGCCGCGACCTCACCGAAAAGCAGGCCGCGGAGGCCCAGCTGCGCCAGGTCCAGAAGATGGACGCGATCGGACAGCTGACCGGCGGCGTCGCCCACGATTTCAACAACGTGCTCACCGTCATCACCGGAACGATCGGCATCCTGTCCGATGCGGTGGCGGACCGGCCGGACCTCGCCGCCATCACCAAGCTGATCGACGACGCCGCCGAGCGCGGCGCGCAGCTGACCAAGCACCTGCTCGCCTTCGCCCGCAAGCAGCCGCTCCAGCCGCGCGAGATCGACGTCAATGCCCTGGCGCTGGAGGCGGCGAAGCTGCTGCATCCGACGCTCGGAGAACAGATCACCATCAATCCACAGCTCACGCAGGACGCCTGGACCGCGCTGGTCGATCCGAACCAGCTCACGACGGCGATCCTCAACCTCGCTCTCAATGCGCGCGACGCCATGCCCAATGGCGGCACCCTGGTGCTCGAGACGCGCAACGTCGTCCTCGACGAGGGCTATGCCAGCATGAATGCGGAGGTCGCGAGCGGCAGCTACGTGATGATCGCGGTGAGCGACACCGGCACCGGGATTCCGCCCGATCTGCTGGAGCGGGTGTTCGACCCCTTCTTCACCACCAAGGAGGTCGGCAAGGGCACCGGACTTGGCCTCAGCATGGTGTTCGGCTTCGTCAAGCAGTCCGGCGGACACATCAAGATCTACAGCGAGCAGGGCCACGGCACCAGCGTCAAGATCTATCTGCCGCGCTCCACCGGCGTGCAGGAGACCGAGTTCGAGGCGCTCCAGAACGTGCCGGTGACTGGCGGCGACGAGAAGATCCTGATCGTCGAGGACGACACGCTGGTGCGCCAGTATGTCGCCGCGCAGGTCAGGAGCCTCGGCTACACGGCGCTCGAGGCCGCCAACGGCGCCGACGCGCTCGCCATCATCGATGCGCATGACGACATCGACCTGCTGTTCACCGATATCATCATGCCCGGCAACATGAACGGCCGTCAGCTCGCCGACGAGGCGGTGCGGCGGCGGCCCGGCCTGAAGACGCTGTTCACGTCCGGCTACACCGAGAACGCCATCGTCCATCACGGCCGGCTCGATTCCGGCGTGCTGTTGCTGGCCAAGCCGTACCGCAAGTCCGAGCTCGCCAGGATGCTGCGGACCGCGCTCGCCAGTTGAGCCTTCGGCAAGCCTGAGCTATCGCTGCTTTGCGGCAGCGCAGGGAGCACCGAACTTGAAGAATCTCCTCACCGATATCGCAGGCGTTCGCGTCGGCCACGCCCAGGATTCGAAAATCGCCTCGGGCACGACCGCGATCATCTTCGATGAACCCGCGGTCGCCGCGATCGACGTTCGCGGCGGCGGCCCTGGCACGCGCGAGGACGCGCTGCTCGATCTCGCCACCACCGTCGAGCGGGTCGATGCGATCGCGCTGTCCGGCGGCTCGGCCTTCGGCATCGAGGCCGGCGGCGGCGTGCAGGCCTGGCTTGCGGAACAGGGCCGCGGCTTCCGGATTCGCGACGCGGTGATCCCGATCGTGCCGGGCGCGATCATGTTCGACCTGCTCAATGGCGGCGACAAGGCCTGGGGCCGCTTTTCGCCCTATCGCGATCTCGGCTATGCCGCGGCGGCCGCGGCCGGCACCGATTTCGCGCTCGGCAGCGTCGGCGCCGGGCTCGGCGCCACCACTGCGACGCTGAAGGGCGGGCTCGGTTCGGCCTCCGCGACGCTCCCGGGTGGCGTCAAGGTCGCCGCGATCGTCGTCGTCAATGCGGTGGGCAGCGTCACCGTCGGCGACGGGCCGTGGTTCTGGGCCGCGCCGTTCGAACAGGGCGGTGAATTCGGCGGACGGGGCCTGCCGCCTTCGTTCACACCTGACATGCTGGCGATGCGCATCAAGGGGGGGCCCGCGCCGAGCGAGCGCGAGAACACCACGATCGGCCTCGTCGTCACCGACGCGATCCTGACCAAGGCGCAGGCGAAACGGCTGGCGATGATCGCGCAGACCGGCTTCGCCCGCGCGATCTATCCGGTGCACGCCCCGCTCGACGGCGACGTGCTGTTTGCCGCCGCGACCTGCGCAAAGCCGATCGAGCCGCTGGTCGAGCTCACGGAACTGGGCATGGTCGCCGCCAACGTGGTCGCGCGCGCGATCGCGCGCGGCGTCCATGCCGCGACGGCCCTGCCATTTGCGGGAGCGCTGCCGGCCTGGACGGATCGGTTCGGATAGCCTCGCCACGAGGCGCGCATGGTCCATCGGCTCCCCGTCGCGCAGATCGCAATGCCCGCGGTCGACCGGCCTTAGGTCCAATGGCCATCGCCCGCCCGAGACCGGCAGCAGCCTAGCATCGGGAGAGCGGTCCAATCATTCAGGTCTGGTGGAAGTCGAAGACGCCGTCGGGCCCTCGGCGGAATTCGACGCTGTCCAGCACCTTGCCCGCGGGCGCGGCCACAGCGCGAACCGTATAATCGACGCGGATCGTGCTCACGGTGCCGAACCTCGTCTTGTCACCAAGGCTGCGCGCGACGAGCGTTGCGATCTTCCTGGCTTCGTTGTTGCGGCCCTCATGCGTCGACGCGTTCATGTTGCTGTTCACGCGCGCGACGACGAGGACGCCGCCATCCGTGGTGATCTCCACCGTCCTGACCTGAGCTCCGATGGCTTTGCTGACCGCCGTCTGCATCCTGCCGAGCGTATCGGGTCCAGCAGCGGAAAGCGCCGTCTGCGCCGTCACCGACGCGGTGACTGCAATCAGCATCAGCCCGCAGAGAACAGCGAACGAAAGGATTCTCCTGATCATCAATCGCCTCCGATGAATTTTATTTCCGACCTTCCGGTCAGTCCACACGCCGCGACCCTACATGCGGGCCTCGCTGAAGCGCTGGTCAATAATGCTCACCGTTGAGCGAAGTAATTCAGCCGGCCTCCGGAACGATACCGGTCACGGCGAGTAATCGACGCGAAGCGCACAGGGAACGCAGCGTCGCTGCGACGGCCCGACGCTCACACACCTTCTCGAAGAGAAGGCACATTCGGAGCATCCCCATGAAGACCAGGCTCATACTACTCGGAGCGATCTCCGCCGGCTTTTTGACCGGCGCGGCGATGGCGCAAACCCCGGCGCCGACCACTCCCGCAACGAGCTCCGCCGGCGTGACGCAGTCCTACAAGGGGCAGTGGCGCGTCTACAAGCTGATCGGACTCGACGTCTACAACCAGAACAACGAGAAACTCGGCGACATCTCCGAAATCCTGACCGATCCGACCGGCAGGATCCAGACCGTGATCCTCGGCGTCGGCGGATTTCTCGGCGTCGGCGAGCGCATGGTGGCGGTGAGCTTCGATCAGCTGAAGTTCGTCAATCAGCCCGTGGAATCGAAAATGGCATCGAGCACGTCGACGCCTGCGACGAAGACCGCGGATACCGCTCCCCAGGCAACGACGGGGGCCGCGACCTCCACCCGGCCAATCCGAAGCGTCGGCGAGCAATGGTATCCGGATCACGCGGTGATCAACCTCACCGCGGAGCAGCTCAAGGCTCTTCCGCGGTTCGACTACAACTGATTGCTCGGAGCGATCACTGACGACAGCGCGCATTCACGAGGCCGGAGCTTCGGCTCCGGCCGGCGCTGACCGCCCCTTCGAGGCGGCACCTCGCCATGACCCTGTCCCGGTCATGGCGTTGATCTGATCAGTGGGTCGTGCTCAGACGCTCATCGACATCGAGGAGCCGGCTGTTGCCGCGCCGCCCTGCCCCTGACCGCCCTGCCTTTGCATCAGCTGCGCGAACAGATCATAGGCCGAATTGGCCGATGAGCGGGATGCGCCGGGAACGGTGGTCGACATCTTGAAACCGTCGGCATAGGTGACCGTGGTGGTGGTCGAGCCGTCCGCGGCGGTCGTCGTCGTCGAAGTCGAGCCGCCGCTCGAAGACGAGGAATCCGAGCCGGAGCCGGAGGCATCGCTCGCGCCTTGCGCCTGATGGTGACCGTGATGGCCGCTCTTCAGCGCCTTCGACATCTCATCCAGGTTGATGCTGCCGTCGGAATTGGCGTCCATCTTCGAGAACACATCGTCGGCCTGCGCGAGGTTGGTGCCGCCGGCGCCGAGCGCGTCCTCGAATTCGGACTTGGTGATCTTGCCGTCGCCGTCGGCATCGATCTGCGAGAACAGGTCCTTGAGCGCGGCATCGCGGCTCGACGAGGTCGACGACGTCGAACCCGACGCGGCGGAGTTGCCCGCACTGGAGGTCGTATCCGTCGCCTGGCTCTGCGCGGCGAACAGCGCATTCATCGTCTCCGGCGAGATCTGCGGACCGTTGCCGGCATTCACCGACGAGGTCGAGGTGCTGCCGGAGCTGCTGCCGCTGTCGATCGCGAACGGATTGGTCGCGCCCTGCGACGTGCCGGTCTTCTGCGTCGATGACGAGGATTTCGAGTTCGTCAGCGCCTCGATCGCCGACAGCGCTGTCCCCACGCCACTCAGGGCAAACAACATTTGCACAACTCCAACCGGTGCGGCATGCCGCGGTCCATGTTCGACGGTCAGGTTCAGCAAGCGCCGTGCCAGCACGAAAAGTTCAATGAATTCCGGTGGCTCCTCTTTCGGCGCAGCCGGACGGCACCGGCAATTCGTGCCGCGGACGGCAGATTTTTCCGCCCACAGAAAGCAGGCCCGGCGCGCATTGCCGCACGCAAGGGCCCATGTTAGGCGAGTTCATTCTCCTCGTCGGCCGCACGGGATGTCGCCATGAACCAAGCTTTCACCCCCCGCCCCCTGGCCATCGCGCCCTCGATCCTGGCCTCCGACTTCTCCAGGCTCGGCGAGGAGGTTCGCGCGGTGGACGCAGCCGGCGCCGACTGGATCCATCTCGACGTGATGGACGGCCACTTCGTCCCCAACATCTCCTACGGTCCCGACGTCATCAAGGCGATGCGCCCGCACACGAAGAAGATCTTCGACGCGCATCTGATGATCTCGCCCTGCGATCCCTATCTCGAGGCCTTCGCGAAGGCCGGCTGCGACCACATCACGGTGCACGCGGAAGCCGGCCCGCATCTGCATCGTTCGCTGCAGGCGATCCGCGCGCTCGGCAAGAAGGCCGGCGTCTCGCTCAACCCGGGCACGCCGATCGGCGCGCTCGAATACGTCCTCGATCTCGTCGACCTCGTGCTGGTGATGTCGGTCAATCCCGGCTTTGGCGGCCAGGCCTTCATCCCCGCCGCGATCGGCAAGATCCGCGACATCCGCGCGATGACGGCGGGCCGGCCGATCGACATCGAGGTCGACGGCGGCGTCGGACCCGACGTCGCGGGCGCTCTCGCAGCGGCCGGCGCCAACGCCTTCGTGGCGGGCACGTCGGTGTTCAGGGGCGGCACGCAGGAGGCCTACAAGGCCAACATCGCCGCGATCCGCAACGCCGCAGCAGGCGCCCGCGGCGAAGCGATCTGAATTCATTGCGGCAACAGCAGCGCCGCAATGGCCGCCCGCGTGCGGCAATGACGCGCATCGCCATGGGCGATGCCTAAAATTGCAACGATCACCCGTACTCCTCCGGGCTTCACTGATTCGCACAAATCACTGTTAGTGAATCCCGCCTGATTTGCGGGAGCGCATCATGACGACGACTCTGGTCTGGACTGGCGTGGCGTTGTGGATTGGTTTCAGTGCCTTCGTGGTGTTCGGCCCCTCGGCCGGACCGTCGGAAGCGCCGGCCCGAAATCGCATCATCGGCCGCAACCGAACCTGACATCGCGCAAGATCGCGAGCGTCGGGCGTTCACTCCCTTTCCGGACACAGCGCCGGCCTTGATTGATTTGGACTGAAGCCGATGACACCGCACTGCCCCAATTGCCTGCAGGAAATGACCAAGGCGGCCGCATCGCGCAACCTCTTCAGGTGCGAACCGTGCCGCGAGATCATCCAGTATTTCGGCGGCAGCGCGGATCAGGGCGAGCCTGCCCCGCAATTCACCTGGCCGATCCGGCGCAAGGGCACGGCGCCGTCCGTGCAGGCGGCCTGATCCGTCGCTGACACGCGACGGCGTCAGGTTTCGGCGGCCCCCGCGTCCGCCGCCATGCGCGCCGGCCTGACCACGGTGACGGTGCAGGACGCCTCCGCCGCCACCTTGGCCGAGACGCTGCCGAGCAGCGTGCGCCGAAGCGAACTCTGCCGCGCACCGATGATGACGTGGTCGACCTGGTTGGCCTCGGCGAATTCCAGCAGCGCCGCCGCCGGATCGACCGATTCGAGCACATGCACGGTGAGCCGGCTCTCGTCGAGCTTGAGCGGCGTCGCCCAGTGCCGCAGCGCCACCAGCCGGTCGATATGCTTGTTGGAGCCCTGCTCGTCCAGCGTCCGGTCGACCGCGATGCGGTTGAGTTTCAGCACATTGACGCAGGCGAGCCGCGCCGACGGCAGCGTGGCGAGGATACGCTCGGTGGTGACACGCAGCGCATCGTTCAGCTCCGCGGCGCCGTCGGCATCGAGCGCGACGGCGACGATCGGGCTGGAAGCGATCTGCGCGGCGACATCCGATTTCGCGCGCGGCAGCATCACGCCCTGATTGAAGCGGCGGCGCCAGGCGATGCCGAGCGGATCGCGCTTCAACCGTTCCGACCGGGCGGTGAGCCGGACCTGGTCGGGATGCGCGAGGTCGAAGGCGAGTTGCGCGGCGGTCGGATAACGCCACACCGGCTCGATCTCCAGGCAGCGCAGCACCACCTCCTGGAGCCAGGGCGGGTAGTCGGCGCGAAGCTGGCGCGGCGGGTGCGGATCGCGCCACAGCCGTCGCTTCATCGCGCGCAGCGTCTCGCCCTCGCCGAACGGCCGCTCGCCGGTCGTGAAGAAATAGAGCAGCACACCGAGCGAGAACAGATCGCTGCGCGGATCGTCGCGCACGCCATGCAGTCGCTCGGGCGCCATGTAGGGCGCGGTGCCGTAAGGCAGCCTGAATTCCTCCTGCAGCAGATCGGGCAGATGGTCGTGATGCGACAGGCCGTAATCGATCAGCACAGCCTCGCCGGAGTCGCGGAACATGATGCTGCTCGGCTTGATGTCGTGATGGATCACGTTCTGCCGGTGCAGGTCGGCGAGCGCGGTGGCGATCTTCGCGACCAGCTGCCGCGCCTCGTCGTAGGGCAGCGGAAGGTCGGACAGCCGCTTGTAGAGCGTCGTGCCGGGGATGCGCTCGATCACGACGTAAGCCTGATGCGCGAAATCGCCGGTGCCGAAGCAGGCCGGCACGTGCGGCCCCGACAGGCGCGGCAGGATCATCATCTCCATCTCGAAGGAGACGATCGCGGCGGGATCCTCTCCTTCCGAGACGCGCGGGATCTTCATCAGCAGCGGGCGGTCGATGCCGGGATGCGTGACGCTCCACAACGTCGCCATGCCCCCGGCATGGACGCATTCGCCGATCGTGAAACCGTCGACCTCCGCGCCGGACTTGACCAGGGGTTTGGGCATCGGCGTCAGCGCCCCTGAGAGAGCCGGTCGGCCAGCCAGGGCGGCAGGCCGTTCTCGCGGATCCGGCCTGCCGCGCCGGCGATGTCGTAAGGCACCCGGCAATAGGTGATCTGGCAGGACACGGTGTCGAACAGCGCGAAGGCGGCCGAAGGATCGCCGTCGCGGGGCTGCCCGACCGAGCCGAGCACGGCGAGCCATTGCCGGCCGCGCAGCAGCTGCACCGGGACATCGGTCTTCGGCACGAAGCTCGTCATCTTCGCCGTCACCGACATCGAATAGAGCGCGGGTCGATGGATATGTCCGCAGAAGGTGACATGGGCCGGCGTCGCAATGAGGCTCTTGGCGGCATCGGCGGTCGAGCGGATGTAGTGCCACTGCGCCGGGCTCGAGGCTTCGGCATGAACGAACAGGCGATCGGTGTCCTCGACCCGCATCGGCAGCTCCGCGAGGAAGCGCCGCTGCCCGACGTCGAGCCGCCCCCGCGTCCATTCGATCGCAATTTGCGCCTCCGCATTCATGGTCTCGGTCTTGGTGCCGACCGCCTCGTCATGGTTGCCGCGGACGGCAATGGCGCCCTGTGCCACCAGCTCCATCGAGGTATCCACCACCCATTCCGGATCGGCGCCGTAGCCGACGAAATCACCGAGCAGCACGAAGCGCTCCGCCCCCTTGGCGCGCGCAGCCTTCAGGCAGGCCTCGAAGGCCTGCCGGTTGCCGTGGATATCCGAGAAGACAGCGAGACGCACGCACCCTCCACCCTCAAATCCTATGTCCTACCCGAAAAGGCGGATTTGAGGGACATCAACAAGATGGGCCGGCCGGCGGCCCATTGCCAGCATCCGGCGCGGCGATGGTGAACGCCTATTGCTCGTCCTTCGGCGGCATCCGGGGCGGCGGCAGCGGCGTGAACACGGCGCCCTGCGCGCCGGCCGGCGGAGCATTGAACTCGCCGGTCGAGGAATCCCCGCCGCTCGTTTCCAGCACGGTCTTCGGCGTCACATATTCGCGGACCATGTCGATCAGGCTGCCATCGCCACCGCCGAAATCCGCGGCGCGGCCGCCCTGCGGATGCCCGGCGGCAATCTCGTTCTGCGCGGCATGGGTCTTGTCGGCGAGACGGTCGTTATAGGGCACGCGAAACGCCCGCGGAATGCCGCTCGGACGATTGTCCTCGTCGAGCGCCTCGACCCAGAGATAGATCGATCCGGGATCGCCCTCCAGCGTATGTGGTTCGACAATGCGCGCCTGCAGCAGCTTGAAGGCGTTCGGCAGCCGGTCGACGCTGGCCCAGCCGAGCAGCCCGCGCATCTCGCTGAAGCTGACGACGTAGAACGCGCTGGTCACCACCACCGCCACCGCCTTCAGCGACCAGTGCAGACGGGCATAGACCAGCACCGCGAGCAGCAGCGCGCCGATCATGGCATAGGCGACCGACAGCGTCAGGATCACCGTCTGCAGGTCACTCACGGAGCGTTCTCACAGCGGGCATCCTCTCGCCGGGCATCCTGACGCCCGTCTTGGGATCGAGGTCGGCGCCGTTGGCGCGCCGGTTGCGGAACGTCTCCATCAGCGATTTCGGACGCTGGTCGACATTGACCACCTTGCCGTCGTCGTCGAGCCGGAAACGGACCGCCGTCTTCTCGTCGCCGGTGTGGTCGAGCGTGAACTTGTTGTCGAAGATCACCTGCGCGGTCGGATTGAGCTTCTGCACCTTCACATTGGCCGACACCGGCTCGCCGGTCGTGGCCTGGAAATGCGAGACGTTGACGGTGTATTCGCCGGCGAGGATGCCGCGCACCGTCACGATCTCCTCGCGGATCGGCGAGGCGATCTTCTTGCCGTTGACGACGATGAAATCGTTGGCGCCGCCGCGGTCGTCGCGATCGAGGGTGAGGAAGCCGGCCTCGCGGTGTCGATACCACGCGATGTTGCCGGCGGGATCCTGCACGAACAGGTCGAGATCGTCGGGATGGTTGTCCGGCCAGTCCAGCGTGATCATGAACTCGGCCTTGGATTCGATCTTGCCGTCCTTGGCGTCCGGCGACACCGCGAGCAGCGCCAGAAAGAACAGGAAGGCGATGACCTGGAGCGCCTTGAACAGCATGACGCCGAGTGGATCGAACGGCTCCTCGCGCGGATAGAGACCGAAATCGTCCATCATGACGGCGTTCCGGCGCCCCTGATACCGGCGCCCTTGCGCTCGAGCACCGGCGTCACGAAGGTTTCGGTCAGCACCACCGCATCGGAGAACACGCGCTGCGTCGCCGTATCCAGCATGTAGTACTGGATCCGCACCAGGATCGAGCCGACGAGGCCCGCCAGCGTCGTGTACATCGCCACCGCCATGCCGTCGCTCATCAATCCCATCGAGGACCGCATCGCCACCTTGTCGGCGGCATCCAGCCCGGCGATCGGCGCCAGCATGATGATGAAGCCGACGATGGTGCCGAGCAGGCCGAGTTTCATCAGCGTGTCCGAGACGAAGGCGCCGAAACCGTTCGAGCCGCGCAGGCGGTCGGCGAGGTTGCGCAGCAGCAGCGTCTGGTCGACCGGCCGGTAGTCCTGCGCCGCGGCCTTGGTGACGAGACTTTCGATGTGATCGCACACCAGCCCGCGCGGCAGCCGGGCGGCGCCGGCCTCGAGCGCGCTGCCGCCATCGGGCGCGGCAAGCACCGCGCGGCAGCGCCGCGCCGCCGCCCCTTCCCGCGCGATCGCGCGCGTGCGCAGGAAGCAATGACCGCAGGTGACGACATAGAGCACCGCGATCACGCTCGAAATGTAGGTGCGATCGGAACTCAGCATCAGCCGAATCAGGCCGAAGCGCCACAACAGCACGACGGCAAAGATCGAAAGGCCGGTGAAGATCATCCAGAACAACAGCGCGCTGCGCTCTGAGGGGTCCTCGGGCATGCGCGTGACGGGCGCAATGGTCATGGAACTCATGCTGCACTGCTCCCCGAACGGCCTCACGAGGCCGCCGCGTTCCCTGCCCGTTTCAAGCCTGCCGTCCCTCCATGGGAGGACACCGCGGCCTGGTTGGGATCACCTTACCAGAGGTTGCGCGTGACCGCATGCCCCGCGTGAGTCAGGTGCCGCGAGGCCTTCAGGGTCCGGAAGAACGGAAATGGATGGATGCGGGCGATGCAGCGCATCACGCGCGGCAACGGTCGGTGACCGTCGCGCGGCAGCACGGCGAACGATATCGAATGAGCTTACGCCTTCAGGCCGCGCAGCAGCAGCGCGACGGTGGCATCGACGCGCGCCGGCAGATCGGCGTCCTTCCACTCGTCGGCATGGGCCGGATGATGGAAGCGGCTGGTGGCATCGAAGATCGCGCGGGCGGTGGCCTTGACGTCGTCCACGGCGAACACGCCCTGCGTCACGCCGTCGGACAGGATCGCGGCGATCTGGTCGATCATGGTGTTCTTGTGGCAGTTGACCGCCGCGCAGGTCTCGCGCGCCAGCGTCAGATAGGTCTCGAACATTTCAGGATCGTCGAGCACGCGCGAACGCTTGGCCGCGAACAGCGTTCGCAGCCAGCGCTCCAGCCGCGCGGGCGCGGGCCCTTCTTCGCGCGCAATCGCGAGCAATGGCGCATCGATGCGGTCCAGCCAGCGCTTGGCGACGGCCTCGCGCAACGAGGCCTTGCTCGGGAAATGGCGATAGACGCTGCCATGGCTCACATCGAGAGCACGGGCGACGTCGACCACGGTGGCCTTGGCAAGTCCGTAGCGCCGCAGCACGTCCTCGGTGACTTCGAGGATGCGCTCCGGCGTCAACACCACGGCTTCGTTCATGCCAGCACCTTGTTCCCGTCGAGGGTCCAGTTATCCGGCGTTGGGGCTGCTTCCGAAGCGCCCTCACCGGTCGTTTCGGAAAGCCTATGCCTCAATGCGGCAGTTTTGCAGCCTGCGCCGCGATCTGGCGCGCCACCAGCAGATTGAGCCAATGCCCGATCGTGCCGGTGAAGTTGATGATTTCGGTGGTCATTTTCTTCAATCTCCGTTCGTCCGCGACACCGATCCCAAAATCGTGTCCGGCGATCCCAAACATTCGGACCGCAGGCCCCCGGGAGAGGTGGTGGCGCAGGGACGTCCCATCCGGATCGTCCGGGAACGGATATACACGTCTCGCTGACAGATTTCAATATCTGTCAGTCAATGATCCGTGATTGACAGCTACTTTCTACCCCTACCCCGCTACAGTCGCCTTGCGAGCCATTTGACGACGGCCGGGTTGCCAAGGGCCGCGGAGCTGAAACCACACCTGTTGCCGTCGAGATAGCCGGTCCGGCCGCGACCCTGCATGTAGCGCTTGCCGAAGAAGATCGTGTGCAGCCTGGTTCCCGTCCCGTCGAGCAGGACCAGTTGCCAGCGCAGGTCGGGCTGATAGGCGATCTCGCCCGGCATCAGCTGGGCAAAGGCCCCCGCGAGGCCCGCCGCATCAGCACGGCTGAGCTCGAGCGTGGCGCGGTCGCTCGCATAGCTGGCGAAGTGCTCGGGCGAAATCGGGATGTTGGTCAGCAGGCGATCCGAGATCTTCAGGAGCTCGATCCGCTTCACCTCGCCGCCTGAGAGCTGTCGCTGGATCGCGTTCAGTGCCGCGGTGGCGGCAGCAACATCGCACGCCATGACGCGACCGGACGGCACGACCAGCGCGAGCGCGAGCACCATCACGACAAGTCCAGATCGCATCACGCCTCGTTCCTCCCGTGCGCACCTGCGGCGCAGCAGCCTTGCCGGCCCGGATTTGCTGCAGCCAGGGCCGCAGGATACGGTACATCCTTCATTGCTTCGACCATGAATCACGGACATCCAACCTATGCCCATCGTCAATCGCGTCGCCGCCCTCTCCGATGAAATGGCTGCCTGGCGCCACGACTTCCACGAAAATCCCGAATTGCTCTACGAAGTCCATCGCACCGCCGGCATCGTCGCGGACAAATTGCGCGAGTTCGGCTGCGACGAGGTGGTGACGGGCATTGGCAAGACCGGCGTGGTCGGGGTGATCCGCGGCCGGACGTCGGCCTCCGGCAAGGCCATCGGGCTGCGGGCCGACATGGATGCGCTGCCGATCATGGAAACCTCCGGCGTGCCCTATGCCTCGAAGATTCCCGGCAAGATGCACGCCTGCGGCCATGACGGCCACACCGCGATGCTGCTCGGCGCGGCCAAATATCTCGCCGAGACCCGCAATTTCGACGGCACCGCGATCGTGATCTTCCAGCCCGCCGAAGAAGGCGGCGGCGGCGGCAAGGCCATGGTCGAGGACGGGCTGATGACACGCTGGAACATCCAGGAGGTCTACGGCATGCACAACATGCCGGGCCTGCCCGAAGGCCATTTCGCCACCACGCCGGGACCGCTGCTGGCCTCCTCCGACAACATCCGCATCACGGTCCACGGCAAGGGCGGCCATGCCGGCGCCACTCCGCACCAGGCCATCGACAGCGTGCTGATCGGCTCGCAGATCGTCAATGCGCTGCAATCGATCGTCGCGCGCAACGTCGATCCGCTGAAATCGGCGGTGATCTCGATCACGCAGTTCCACGCCGGCACCGCCTTCAACATCATTCCGGAAACGGCGGAGCTCTGCGGTACCGTGCGGACGCTCGATCCGGAGGTGCGCGATCTGGTCGAGCGCCGCATCGCGGAGGTCGCCGAGAGCGTGGCGCGCGCCTATGGCGGCAGGGCCGAGACCAGCTACACGCGGATGTATCCGGTGACGCTGAACCACGCGCGCGAGGCCGGCGTCGCCGCCGACGTCGCCCGCGACATCGTCGGTGCCGAGCGCGTCAACGACAAGATCATCCCGATGATGGGCGCGGAGGATTTCTCGTTCATGCTGGAAGCGCGCCCCGGCGCGATGGTGCTGGTCGGCATGGGCGACAGCCCCGCATGCCACCATCCGGCCTACGTCTTCAACGACAACATCCTCGGCCACGGCGCCTCGTTCTGGGTGCGCCTGATCGAGACGGCGATGCCGGCGTAAAGGACCGCCAAACGGGCGGGCCCGTCAGCGGCCCGCTCACCCTCGGACTCCCGGCGTTATCGCAGATGGTCGTGGCGAACGCGCTCGCATCCGCGAGGCTGGTCCACTCTGGACTGCATCCCTTGCCGACCGGGGGCGGCCTGCAGCCTCAATCACGCCAGCAGACCGAAGCATTTTCCCGTTTGGAATCAGTACCCCCCTTTACTTTGCATGGGGTTGTTTTTCGACGTGTCGGCGGCCACCCCGCCGGCGGCGCCCGGCCAGTCCCTTTGCGATCAGCCCGGCGGCGGCACGAACACGGTCACGGCGCGCGGACGTACGGTGAACTGGGCCGGGGTGAACGTGACGAGTTCGCCGTCGGCATTGATCGGCCGCGGCTTGCGGGTCCGGATCTCGAACGAGGTGTCGCGCGTCGCCCGCACCTCCCGCCACAGGCCGTGGCGGCCCTTGCGGAACGCATGCAGCATGGCGATCAGCTTCCACACCCGTCCGATCTCCAGCGAATAGAGGTCAAGGTGGTTGTCGTCGATCTCGGCGCTCTGCTCGACGGCCATGCCGCCGCCGTAATAGCGACCGTTGCCGACCGCGATCTGCAGCGTCTTCACGCGCGCGGCGCCATCGGACGAGACGATGATGGCACGGAACGGTCGCGCCCTGACCAGCACCTTCAGCGCCGTCAGCGCATAGCCGAACCGCCCGAAGCGGCGCTTGGTCTCGCGGGTGAGCTCTCGCGCCAGGTCTGCGCTGAGGCCGAGACTGGCGACGTTGAAGAACAGATGGCCGTTGACCTCGCCGAGATCGATCGTGCGACGATGGCCGGCGGCGATCACGTCGGCGGCCGCGCCGAGGTCCTCGGGCAGGCCGAGCGTGCGGGCCAGATCGTTGGCCGTCCCCGCCGGCAAGATGCCGAGCGGCAGGCCGGTCTTGACGAGCGCGGGCGCCGCGGCGTTGAGACTGCCGTCGCCGCCGACGACCACGACCGCTTCCGCGCCGTCCGCATGCGCCTCGATCCAGGGCGCAACTTCGCGCGGGCTGCTCGGCGTGGAAATCACGAGATCGAACCCGGCCGTCCCGAGCCGGGAAACGGCCACGCCCGCGGCGCTCTGGCCCGAGCGGCTGCCCTGGTTGACGATGACGAGAAGGCGACGGGTCCTTGCGGAACTCGCCGATCGCGTGCCGGTGTCGCCCAATCTGTCCTCGAGAGTCGTTGGCACCAAAATCCCCTGTCCCGTTGCGCTGCGCCGACGCGCCTGCGCCGGCATTAATGACGCCGCTCAGTTTGGGTTCCCACCGCAGAACTCAAGCCGGCCGTGACGACGCGCCACGGAGGTTGTCGATTTCGGCCCTCCGGGAGCCGAGCGGGCCGCCGCAACCACCTGCGTCATTTTGCGCAGCTTGCGAACGGCGGAGCCCCTCCCAAATCTCCCGAAGGAACCCTGGTCCGGGCCCCTCTGGTGAAAGCCTCTGGCACTTTCACGATGTCGGACCCTCGACATCAATCGCCGGACCGGAGTTCGCCCCCGTGGCCATGCTTCTCGCTGACTTTCTCGGCACGCCCGTCTGGATGTGGCTTGCCTTCCTCACCATCGTGATCGCCCTGCTCGCCCTCGACCTCGGCGTGCTCCACCGCAAGAGCCAGGAAATCTCGCTGCGCGAGAGCCTCGTCATGAGCGCGATCTACATCGCGCTCGGTCTCGGCTTCGGCGTCTGGGTCTGGCTGCAGCTCGGCGGCGAGGCCGGCACGCAATATCTCACCGCCTTCACGGTCGAGAAGGCGCTGGCGATGGACAACGTCTTCGTCATCGCGATGATCTTCGCCTATTTCGCGGTGCCCCGCGCCTATCAGCACCGCGTGCTGTTCTGGGGCATCGTCGGCGTGATCGTGCTGCGCGCGATCATGATCGGCCTCGGTGCGGCCCTGGTCACCCAGGCCGGCTGGGTGCTCTATGTCTTCGCGCTGTTCCTGATCCTCACCGGCATCAAGATGCTGGCCTTCGACAGCAAGGCGCAGGACATCGGCGCCAACCCGCTGCTCGTCTTCGTCCGCCGCCGCTTCAACGTGACGGATACGTTGCGCGGCGAGCGCTTCTTCGTGCGCGAGGCGGACAGCACCGGAAAGGCGGCCTGGTTCATGACGCCGCTGTTCCTGGCGCTGATCACGATCGAATTCGCCGACGTGGTCTTTGCGGTCGACTCGGTGCCGGCGATCTTCGCCATCACCACCGATCCGTTCATCGTCTACACCTCGAACATCTTCGCGATCCTCGGCCTGCGTGCGCTGTATTTCGCACTCGCCGCCATGGTCGACCGCTTCCACTACCTGAAATACGCGCTGGCGGCGGTGCTGATCTTCATCGGCTCGAAGATCTTCCTGGCCGACCTGCTTGGCCTCGAGAAGTTCCCGCCGGCCATTTCGCTCGGCGTCACGTTCGGGCTGATCGGCGCCGGCATCGTCTGGTCGCTGTGGAAGACGAGGCGCCGCGCCGGCACGGCTGAACAGCTTTGAGGTGGAGCCTGCCGCAGCCGTCGTCGCGACGCCGCAACGGCCCGATCAGCCGGCGGCTGCTCGACGTCGCGCAATCGGTCCGGCGCGACAGCCTGACGCTCGGCGAACTCGTCGATCGCCTCGCCGCCGAAGGTCTCGGGCTGACGCTTCTGCTTTTGACGGTGCCCGCGCTGATCCCGCTGCCCGGCCCGTTCGGCATGGTGTTCGGGACACTGGTCGCACTGGTCGCGATCCAGATCATGCTCGGCGCGGAGCGACTCTGGCTGCCGGCGGCGTTGCGGCGGCGGCCGTTGCCGCAGCGCGGGCTGCGCAACGTGATCCGTGTCGCGCTGGACTGGACGGGGTTGGCGGAACGGGTGCTCCGCGAACACCGTCTGGTCTGGCTGACGGGCCGGCCGGCGCGGATGCTGCTGGCCCCGCCACTGCTGCTGATGGCCATCACCATCGTGCTGCCGATTCCGTTCGGCAATGTCGTGCCGGCGCTGGCGCTGATTTCAGCCGCGCTCGGCTTCATCGCCAGCGACGGCCTCGCCGTGCTCGCCTCCATCGTGCTCGCGATCGTCGCGGTGCTGTGGACCGCTTTGCTGCTGTATTCCGGCGCGGCGGCGGCGAGCTACCTCGCGGGCCTGGCCGGCGGTCTCACCGCGGAGATCGGCCATGGCCTCGAACGCCACGGCATCGATCCCGTGCTGGCCTCGGTCGTCGCGGTCCTGCTGGCCGTCGCCGCCACGATCGCGCTGGTGCGGCGATGGCGGCGCGCCCAACAGCAGGCACGCTAAGGGCGCCCTCAGGCGAACACGACCTCGTGCCGCATCACGAAGGGCGCGAGCAGCGTGTGCACCTCTCCCGCGATCACCTCGCGATCTGCCGGCGCAAGTCCTGACAGCGTCACGGTCGCGATCGAGCCGTGGCTGCCATGCGCGCCGACCTTGACCTTGCAGTCGATGCCGCGGGCAGCGACCGGCGCCAATACCTTGGTGAAGACGCGCTGCGCGGCATCCCAGCGCAGCTGCGGCTTGAACACCTTGCCAACCCCCGTCACCGGCATCGGATCGATCGGGATCACCTGCACCGGAACAGCGGCGCGCTCGGGCGTGCGCTCGCGCACCCAGATCTCGAGCTCGCCCGGCGCGACGCTTGCGCCCGGCTTCAGCTGCACGTAGCCGATCGGAAGCTCGCCGGCATAGGCGTCGGGCTGGCCGACCACGGCGGCAAAGCCGACCGCCGGATGCTGGAACATGATCTCCTCGATCGGCGCCGGATCGATGTTGTGGCCGCCGCGGATCACGAGGTCCTTGGCGCGCCCGGTGATCCAGAGATAGCCGTCGGCATCGAGCCGCCCGAGATCGCCGGAATTGACCCAGACCTCGTCGACGAAGGCGCCCTTGTTGTGCTCGTCGTTGAGATAGCCTGCGAAGACGCCGGGCCCGGCCATGATCACGACGCCGATCTCGTCCGGCGCGCAGTCGCGAATCAGCCGGCCCTCGGCATCGAGCTGCACCACGCGCACGCGCGCATAGGGCATCGGCAGCCCCACCGAGCCGAGCCGGACCGGGCGCGACGGATAGGCCATGGTGTGCACGCTCGAGGTCTCCGTCATGCCGTAGACCTCGAGCACCGGAAGCTTGAGCTTCTCCTGGATCGCGGAGCCGACCGCGACCGGAATCGCCGAGCCGCCGCCGGCGGCGTATTTCAGGCTCGATATGTCCGCATGGCCGGTCGGCACGCCGAGCGCGGCCGCCAGCACCGTCGGCACGCTCGACAGCGTTTCCGGCCGATAGCGCTCGACCAGCGCCCAGATGTTCTTCACCGCATTCGGATTGCGCCAGCCGCCCGGCGACAGCACCACGAGCGAGCCGCCGCCCGACAACATCATCAGCACCTGCGTCAGCGATCCGCCGACATGGAAGAGCGGCATGCCGAACAGCAGATTGCCGCCCGGCTTCGCCTTGAGCAGAAGATTGAGCCCCCAGGCCTGGTAGACCTGGTTGGCATGGGAATGGCGCACCAGCTTCGGCGTGCCCGTGGTGCCGCCGGTGTGGAAATAGGCGGCGAGGTCGCGGCCTTCGATCTTGCGGCCGCTGACGAAACGATCGGACGGCTGCTGGCCGATCAGATCGTTGAACGCAAAGATGCCCTTGGCCGGGTCGCCGCCGCCGAACACCTGCACGATCGCCTTCAGATGCTTCAGCTGCGGCCTGATCTGCTCGACCTTCTGCCAGATGTCGGTGCCGGGCATCGGCCCGAGCGCAACGAGAATCCTGGTGTTCGCGGCCTCCAGGATCTCCGCGATCTGGTGCGGCTCGAGCAGCGGGTTCACCGGGTTGGCGATGCCCGCGGCTTCCGCGCCGAACAGTGTCACGAAGGCATCGGGCACCAGCGGCAGCATGAAGCTGATGACGTCGCCCTTCTCCGCGCCAAGCGCATGAAACATGTTGGCGGCCTGCGTGACGCGCGCGATGAACTCGCGGTGGGTGACGATCGCCGGCGTCTCGGCCGGATCGGCGTTCGGCAGGAACTGGATCGCGGCGCCGTCCGGATTGCGCGCGGCCCCGAGCCTGATCGCGTCAAAGGTACTCTCGGCGGCCACACGATCGGCGTAGGGAATCTGCTCGAAGGCGCGGACCTCCGCGTCCGTGGCCAATTCCGGATAGTCGTCGCCGATGAACCGATCGAGCGCGTGAATGCCTGCCATGAATGACGTCCTCCCTCATCTGCATGTCCCGGCCCGCCTTTTCTGATGTTCTGGTTCGGGTCAGGCCCCGACCGTCATCCGGTCGGGCACGGACAGAATGAGCGATGATCGGGCGTTCGTCCATGGCCAGATGCGGCCGATGGCTGGGGACAATCGCGGGCCTCCCCGATGCCGCCGACCGTCACTCCCGCGAGCTCTTCATCCGTCCGACCAGCAGATCCGCCACCAGCCTGCACGAGGGTGACATGTTGCGTCCGGACAGTTGAACCAGCGTGACCTGCGTCGCCTCCAGCCGCTTGTCGCGCAGGGGGACGGCGACCAGCCGCCCCGCCTCAATCGAAGGCATCGCGGTATCGCGCGGCAGGAACGTTGCAAGATCGGTACGCGCGGCCAGCGTCTGCGCGAAGGCCAGCGAATTGGTCTCGTTGCAGATCTCCATCCGCACCTTGGCATTGGCACAGGCACGGTCGATCTCCTGGCGGATGCCGAAGGACGGATCGGGCACGACCACGCGCAGGCCAGCCAGCTCCTTGACCGAGCAACTGTCGCGATAGGCCAGCGAATGTTTCGGCGACACGACCAGACACAGCGACTGGCGCATGCGCGCCAGTTCGATCAGCTCGCGGCGCGGCGCGCGTCCGAACACGAGCCCGAGGTCAACCTCGTTGCGGCTGACCATCTCGGCGACCGCGCGCGAACCGACCACCGTCATCGAGGTCGAAATGCCCGGATAGTTGGCTGACAGATCGATGACGAAGTTGGACAGGAAGTTCGTCACCATGCCCTCGACGGCCGCGAACTTGACCTGGCCGCGACGCATCGTCTCGAATTCCTGGACCTTGACCCGGATGCCATCGAGCTGCTGGCGATTGTCGACGGCGTAGCGGTAGAGCAGCCGGCCGGCATCGGTCAGCACCATCCCACGTGCTCCGCGCTCGAACAGCTTGACCGACAATTCCTCCTCGAGCGCCTGGACCTGCCGGCTGATGGCGCTGGGCGCGATCCGCAGGGCCGTCGCGGCCTGCTTGATCGAGCCGCTCTCGGTCACTTCGCGGAAATAGCGGATGGCGGCGGACTCGATCACGGCGGGCCTTTCCTCCTGGAGCCAGCCTGCCGGCCCTGCCCAACGGGGCGGCAGGCGGCTGGCTAGCGTTCGAATTATTCGACCCAACATCTCTAAATTCAATGCTTTTATTCGAATGGTGGATTTGCCATGCTCACGCGCAGAGAGACCGCCATGGAGAATTCCTGAGATGAATCAGTCGTGGGTTGCTCGCCGCGTTCGCAAATCCGCCCCCCTCTTCGCCGCCATCATGGCGCTGGGGATCTCCACCGCCTCGGCCGAAGACGTCATCCGCTTCGGCGCGCCATTACCGATCACGGGCGCGCTGGCGCCGGAGGCGGTCAAGCAGCAGCAGGGCTACGATCTCTGGGCCGAGCAGGCCAACAAGGCCGGCGGCATCTCGGTCGGCGGCAAGACCTACAAGGTGCAGATCGTCTACACCGACTATCAATCCAACACGCCGCGCGCGGTGCAGGCCACCGAGCAGATGATCACCCAGGACAACGTCAACTTCATGTTCGGCGCGTTCGGGTCGGGCGCGGCCAAGGCCGCCAGCACGGTGTCCGAGAAGTACAAGGTCCCCACCCTCGCCGCGACGGCCTCGTCATCCCAGGTCTACGATCAGGGGTACAAGTATCTGTTCGGCACCTTCACGCCGAACGACACGCTCACCACCCCGCTGACCAAAATCATCAAGGCCAAGGTGCCGGAGGTGAAGAAGGTCGCGATTCTCGCCCGCAACGATCTGTTCCCGCTCGCGATCGCGCAGGAGATGGAGAAGTCGGCGAAGGCCGAAGGCTACGAGGTCGCCTATTTCGAGAAATACGCGATCGGCACGCTCGACCATTCGGCGGCGCTGTCGGCGATCAAGGCGCTGGCCCCGCAGTGGATCTTCGTCACCGGCTACACCAACGACCTGCTGCTCGTTCGCAAGCAGATGGTCGATCAGCAGATGAAGGCGCCCGTCGTCACGATGATCGCGGGCCCCGCCTACCAGGAGTTCATCGACGCGCTCGGGCCTGCGTCGGAGAACATCTCCAGCGCCGCCTGGTGGCACCCCGCCGAGCAATATGAAGGCAAGGACATCTTCGGCACGACCGCCAATTTCGTGAAGCTGTTCAAGGCCAAATACAACAGCGAACCCGATTACGGACAGGCTTCCGCCGCGCTCTGCGGTGCGCTGTTCCAGATGGCGATCGAGAAGGCCGGTTCGCTCGATCGCGACAAGGTCCGCGACGAACTCGCCAAGCTCGACGTCGTGACCTTCTTCGGCCCGGTCAAGTTCGGCACCAACGGCCAGATCAACTCGCTGGATCCGCCGGTCTTCCAGCTCCAGGGCGGCAAGCCTGTGGTGCTGTTTCCGCAGGCCATCAAGCAGGGCGATCTGAAGATCGGCGTCAACTGAGCCGCACCGCCTCACATGCAAGCGGCCCAGATCCTGATCAACGCGCTGGTGCTGGGCTGTCTCTATGCCTGCATCGCGATCGGCTTTTCCCTGGTCTGGGGAGTGCTGAACGTCATCAACCTGATCCACGGCTCCTTCATCGTGCTCGGGGCCTATCTCGCGTTCGGTCTCTACAACAGCCTGCACATCTCGCCCTGGTACGCCGTTGTCGTCGCCGCCCCGTTGTTCTTCGGGCTCGGCTATGGCCTGCAGCGATTGATCCTCAACCGCGTCATCACGGCGCCGGTGCTGGTAACTCTGACACTGACCTTCGGGCTCGATCTGATCCTCAACAACGCGATGATCTATGTTTTCAAGGCGGATTATCGCAAGCTGACGCTGACGCCGTCGCTCGGATCGGTATCGATCCTCGACGTCGTCGTGCCGGTCGACCGGCTGATCGCAACCGCTGCGGCGCTCGCCCTCACCGGCCTGCTCTACCTGCTGCTGCGCCAGTCCCGGATCGGCCGCGCCATCGTCGCTGTGCGGCTCGACCGTGACGCCGCGGTGCTGATGGGCGTCAATGTGCCCTCGATCTACGCCATTGCCTTCGGTCTCGGCGCGGCGCTCGCCGGCTGCGCCGGTGTGCTGATGGCATTGATCTTCCCGATCTCGCCGCTGACCTCGTCGGCCTATCTGGGAAAGGCCTTCGTGGTCTGCGTGCTCGGCGGACTCGGCAGCGTGTCCGGCGCGCTCGCCGGCGGATTGTTGCTGGCGCTGGTCGAGGGCGTCGGATCGACCTTCCTCGGCCCGTCGCATGCGACGACGCTGTCCTTCGTACTGCTGATCGTATTCCTGGTGCTGCGGCCGCAGGGCCTGGTCGGCCGGAAGGGTTTTGAATGACCCGCAGCAACATCGCATTGTTGATATTGGTCGCCTGCGTTGCCGCGCTGCCGCTGTTCGGCGGCGCCTATGCGCTGCGGCTCGGCACCATCGCATGTCTCTATGCGGTGCTGGCGCTATCCTGGAACATCGTCGGCGGGCTGGCCGGCTATCCGTCCTTCGCGACAGCCGCCTTCTTCGGCTACGGGTCCTATGCTGTTGGCGTCCTGCTCGGCCATGGATGGCCGCTCTGGGCGGCGGTCGCCTTCGCCACGCTGAGCGCGCTGGTCGCGGCCGCGGCGCTGGGCGCCGTGCTGCTGAGACTGCGCGGGCATTATTTCGCCATCGCCAGCCTGTCGCTGGCGGAAGTACTCCGCGAACTCGTCAACAACGCCACCGATCTCACCGGCGGCGGCATGGGCCTGAACATTCCGCTTGCGGCCGGCTCCGGGGTGATGGCGGAAGCGAGCTTCTTCTTTTTCGCGATGTGGGGTGTGCTGCTTGCAACCGCGCTGATGGCGATCGCGGTCGGCGGCTCGAAACTCGGCTTCGCGCTCGCCTGCATCCGGCAGAACGAGACCGCGTCCAGCATGGTCGGGCTCAACACCACGCTGTACAAGGCCATCGCCTTCGGCCTGTCGGCCTGCTTCGTGAGCGCGGCCGGCGGCATCTACGCCGCCTGGGTCCACTACATCGATCCGTCCGACGTGTTCGACATCCTGTATTCGGTCAAGCCGATCGTGATGGCGCTGATGGGCGGGCTCGGCTCGCCGCTCGGCGTGGCCTGCGGCGCCTTCCTCTATCTCGGTCTCGAGGAGGTGGTGTGGCGCAACTACATCCAGATCCACACCGGCGTGCTCGGCTTGCTCATCGTGCTGCTGCTGTTGTTCCTGCCGCACGGGCTGAGTTCGCTGCGCGCCGACCGGCTGTGGCGGAGGCTGCGGCATGTCTGAGCTGCTCAGCCTCACGCGCGTGTCGCGCCACTTCTCCGGCCTGCAGGCGCTGCGCGACGTCACGCTGTCGGTCGCCAAGGGAGAAGTCCTTGGCCTGATCGGTCCGAACGGCGCCGGCAAGACCACGCTGGTGAACACGATCTGCGGCGTCACGCCCGCCAATTCCGGCACGGTGACCTTCGACGGTACCGATATCACGCGGATCAGGACCTACCAGGCCGCCCGCCTCGGCCTGGCCCGCACCTTCCAGATCGTGCAGCCCTTTGCCGAATTCACCGCGCTCGACAACGTTGCCGCAGCCGCGCTGTTCTCGCAGCCCGGCGCGAGCCTGAAGGCGGCGCGCGAGGCCGCGCGCGCCCATCTCGCCTTCGTCGGGCTCGAGGCGCAGGCCACGCAGCCCGCGGCCACCCTGACGCTCGCGATGCGCAAGCGGCTCGAGCTCGCCAAGGCGCTCGCCATGAAGCCAAAGCTGTTGTTCCTCGACGAGGTCAATGCCGGCCTCAACAGCGCCGAAGTGGAGCGCGCCACCCAACTCATCCACCAACTCGCGGCCGACGGCATCACCATCGTGATGATCGAGCATCTCATGAAGGTCGTGCTCAACGTCTGCACGCGGATCGTCGTCCTGCACAACGGCGCGCTGATCGCCGACGGCGCGCCGCGCGAGGTGATCCGCAACCCGGCCGTGGTCGAAGCCTACCTCGGGCAGAAATACGCGCAGCGGAGTGCCGGCCGTGGCTAATCCGCTGATTTTGGAGACCAAGGGCCTGTGCGCCGGCTACGGCGAAATTCAGGTGTTGTGGGGCGTCGATATCGCCGTGCGCCGCGGCGAGATCACCGCGCTGATCGGCTCGAACGGCGCAGGCAAGTCCACCCTGATGCGCGTGCTCTCCGGCCTGATCCCGTTGACGGCAGGCCATTGCCTCTCCGAAGGCCGCGACCTCACAGGGCACAGCGCGGCGGACATTCTCGGCCACGGCATCGTGCACGTGCCGGAAGGGCGGCGGCTGTTCGGTGCCATGAGCGTGGAGGAAAACCTGCTGATGGGCGCATATTTGCGCAAGGACGGCCGCGCCGCGGTCGGCCGCGATCTCGAGCAGGTCTACATCACGTTCCCGCGGCTTCGCGAACGGCGGCGCCAGGCGGCCGCGACCCTGTCGGGCGGCGAGCAGCAGATGTGCGCGATCGGCCGCGGCCTGATGAGCGCGCCCCTTCTCCTGATGATCGACGAATTGTCCCTGGGATTGTCGCCGCTCCTTGTCGAGCAACTGGTGGACGCGCTGCGCGCGCTCAACGCCGGTGGCACCTCGATCCTGCTGGTCGAGCAGGACGTCACCACCGCGCTCGATCTCTGCCACCATGCATTCGTCATGGACATGGGGCGCATCGTTCGCGAGGGATCCGGCGCCGAGCTGCTCGCCGATCCGATCGTCCGCGACGCCTATCTCGGCGTGCTCCAGGAATAGCGCGCCACCATCCCGTCGATCCCTTCAGGTCCAAAGAGGCATCATGATCAGCACCGTCGAAGCTCCCAACAGCGGCTACCGTTTCATGCCCGGCGTCAGCCAGTATTCCTGCGGCATCGCCGCGCTGCCCGGCTTCACAATCGAGCGTGTCCACTTCGCCGATCCGGTGCCGCTGAAGGCGGGCTTTGCGCGGATCGCCGAGATCCTGAAACAGGCCGGCCGGCCGCTGACCGCGTTCGGCGCCTGCGAGCTGCGCTCGCCCGCGCCGTTCACCGAGGAAGGTTTCAAGGCATTCAACGAGATCTACATCAAGACCCTGATCGAATGGGGCATCATGAAAGATGGCGTCAATCCGGTCGCGCGCAGCAATGTCTGTCCGGAAATCGACCCGCCCGCCGAACCCTGCTTCCACGCGTTCTCCTTCACCGTCCCGGCAAAGGACGCCGCGCCCTCCTTCATCGTCGCCGGCAGTGGTGAATCCGCCGAAGGCAAGGCGAACTACCGTGACCATACGGTGCGGCTGGGCGACACCAGCCCCGAGGGCATGCTCGAAAAGGCCAGATACGTGCTCGGCGAGATGGAGCGCCGCATGAGCGCCTTCGGCGGAACCTGGCGTGCCGCCACGGCAGTTCAGCTCTACACCGTGCACGATATCCACCCGTTCATCGCCAGCGAACTCGGACGCCGCGGCGTGCTCCGGAACGGCCTGACCTGGCATTTCAACCGGCCGCCCGTCGTCGGCCTCGACTATGAGATGGACTGCCGCTGCGTCCACACCGAACGGGTGGTCTAGGGACGAACGCCACGAGCGCGGACATCGGGCCGGGCGATCCGGCCGGCCGCATTGAACCTCGTCGCACAATCGCGGGACCAAGGACTGGCAACATAGTTGCCAGCCAATGCCCTGCGACGTGACGCGAGGACACCATCGACGATGCCCCTGCTGAACCGGATCAGGCGACTGACGGTTACGGTCGCGTTGACGCTCGCCGCGCTGCCTTGCGCCGCCGGCGCCGAAGAGACCCAGCTCGACAGGATGCGCGCCAGGGTCTCCGCCTATGTCGGCAGCATGATGGAGAAGCTGGGCGGCTCGCGCATCGTCTACCGGGTCGATACCGAAGGCCTGCGCGAGTCCGTGGTCACGGAGTTGCGCGACGAGGTCTATAAGGCCTCGCGCGACAACAGGATCGCCTTCTCGGGGCTTTCGCTCCGCGACGGCTCCGTCGAACTGCGCATCGCGGACGCCGGGAGCCGCGCGCAGCTGGTGCGCAAGCTCGCAGCCGCGGCGGAAGGAGTGCCGTCCAACGCCCTCACCATGAGCGAGGAAGCCGACGGACTGCTCCGGCTTTCGCCGACCGACGCGGCCTTCGCGGCGCGGCAGCGCGATCTCGTCGAGGACGCGATTGCCATGATCGAGCAGCGTCTAAAGGAGATCGATGTCAAGCTTGCGACCGTGCGGCCCGAGGGCCCGGACCGTATCAGCATCTTCGTCCCGGGCCTGATGGATCCCCTCCGCGTGACCGCCCTGTTTGCCATGAAGGTCAGGGTCAGCTTCCGCCTCGTGGATGTCTCGGTCTCCGCCGAGCAGGCGCAGCAGGCCGGACCTCCCGCAGGTTCCGAGGTTCTGATCGGCTTCAAGGACAAGCGTCCCTATCTCGTCGCCAGAGACAGCGTGCTCGAGGGCGAGGACATCAGCTATGCTGGACCAGGTCTCGCTGCGGGGACGCAGGAGCCGATCGCCTCGTTCCGCTTCAACGGACGCGGCACGCGGCGCTTCGCCCACGTCACGGCGGATAACATCGGAAAGCCCTTCGCCATCGTGCTCGACGACAAGGTCTTGGCTGCCCCCGTCATCCGCGAGCCCATCACCGGCGGCACGGGCCAGATCTCGGGCAACTTCACCCTTGAGGAGGCCAACGGCGTCGCCATGCTGCTGCGCGCCGGCGCGTTACCGGGACATCTCGGTCTCGTCGAGCAACAGGTCGTTCAGCCCGCCGCCAGGCCTTAATGTGTCAAACAGCCATATGGCCAGCCGCTTCGAACACGGCTGGGCGAGCCCGAATCACCGGCGGCCCGTCCCGACGACCACCAACGAGCAATTGCCCAAACCGCGGTTCGGGCTAGAATTTGGCGCCTGGGGCACGGCCGAATGCGCCAATTCAAGCCGCCGTCATTCGATTTCGGCTATATCAGCCGGGAACTACCGACCAGGACCGAAGGCCTTACGCGGGGTTAGAGACCATGCCGTCCGGCAGCGCAGACATTTCCTCGATCCTTGACCGCATCCTCGATGCGGCGACGGACAATCTCAGGATCGCAAAGATCCTGGTGCAGATGGGCCTCGATCCCAACAACGTCACCTATGATGCGATCTTCAACCGGCTCCTGGAGATCTTCGTCCACAACATCACGCTGGCCAATCTGTTCGCCGCGGTCGGAGCCGGCTTCTTCGTCGCCACGATCCTGATGCGGACCATGGTGCCGCTGCGGGTCGCCAACATGATCGGTTGCGTCTTCTTCGCCGTGTTCGGCGCATTGTCGGCGAATGTCGCGACGTTCCTGCTCTATCTGCTGATGCTGCCGATCAACGCACTGCGCCTGCGGCAGATGCTCAAGCTCGTCAAGAAGGCGCGACACGCGACCGAGGGCGACATGTCGATCGAATGGCTGAAGCCGTTCATGACCGAGCGCAAGTATCGTCGCGGCGACATCCTGTTCAAGATGCGCGACCCCGCCAACGAGATGTATCTCACCGTCACGGGCAAATTCCTGGTCAAGGAGATCAATGTCGAGATCATGCCGGGCGCGCTGATGGGCGAGCTCGGCTTCCTCACGCCCGACAACCGGCGGACCGGAACGGTGGAATGCATCGAGGACGGCCAGGTACTGACGATCACCTATGATCGGCTGCTCGAGATCTACTTCCAGGATCCGCAGTTCGGCTACTACTTCCTGGTGCTGACCAGCCAGCGCCTGCTGCAGAACATCGAACGCCTGCAGAAGCAACTGGCGACCGAACGGGCCGCAACGACCAACAGGATCGCCTGAGCGGCGCAGCGCGGCTGCAGGCGCTCAGCTCAGTAGCAGCGCCATGCCGGGATCGCCCTTCTCCATGGCGCGGCGATAAGCCTGGCGAGCCCCGATGCGGCCGAGATAGGCGACCACGCTTGGACAGCGCGACAGATCGTAAGGCTGGAAATAGCGCATCGTGGTGAGCGAGAAGCCCATCATGATGTCGGCGGTGGTGAAGGTACTCCCGGCGAGATACTCGACCTCGCGCAGCCGCGCATCCACGAGGTCGAAGGCGCGGTCGACCCGGGCCCTGGTGGCAAGCAGCATCGGATTGTCCGCGGCGAGCTTGAGCCGGTTCAGGATCATCAGCCGTCCCATGCCGGCCTGCAGCGTGCCATTGGCGAAGTGAAACCAGTACAGGAATTGCGCGAAATCGGGATCGTCCGGGCCAAGCACCAGCCGGCCCTGGCCGTATTTCGCCATAATGTAGTCGACGATCGCGCCGGACTCGGCCAGCACCAGATCGCCGTCGGTGATCACGGGCGCCGCCCCGATCGGATGCAGGGCCTTGTACGCGGCCGGGGCCAGAATGGTGACGGGGTCGCGGGCGTAGCACTTCAGCTCGTAGGGAAGGCCGAGTTCCTCGCAGAGCCAGACGATGCGCTCGGACTGGGACTTGCCGAGATGGTGGACGGTGAGCATGGCCTCTCCTCGCGGATGCACGGGTCTGGACACCACCCTATCGTCTCGCTTCCCCGGGCGGCAATCCGGACGGGCGGACAGCGCCATCCCGGTCCTGCACAGCCGCCTGCCGCAAAAGCGCCCAAAAAACCGAATGGTAACCATGCGGCCATAAGGTGACGATGTGACCACAGCTCCGACGATCCTGGTGTTCGATTCCGGCCTTGGCGGTCTCACGGTGCTGCGTGAGGTTGTCGCCGCGCGTCCGGACGCGCACTACGTCTATGTCGCCGACGACGCCTACTTCCCCTATGGCCATCACAGCGAGGACGAGATCATCGCCCGCGTCGTGCCGTTGATGGGGGACCTGATCGGGACCCACGATCCCGACCTCGCCGTCATCGCCTGCAACACCGCCTCCACCCTGGTGCTATCGCATCTGCGCGCCGCGTATTCGCTGCCCTTCGTCGGCACCGTGCCGGCGATCAAGCCGGCCTGCGCCCGCTCCAGGACCCGCAGGGTCTCGGTGCTCGGCACCAAGGGCACGGTGAAGCGCGAATACACCAAGGCCTTGATCCGCGATTTCGCCCAAGGATGCGAGGTCACGTTGGTCGGCTCGCCCGAACTCGCCTCGCTCGCCGAACGCGAACTCGGCGGCGATCACGTCAGCGACGAGGCCATTCTGGCCGAGCTCGCGCCCTGCTTCGTCGGCGATGCCGCCGATGCGAGCGCGCGTACCGATACGGTGGTGCTCGCCTGCACGCATTATCCCCTGCTGCTGGACCGGCTGAAGCGGCTGGCGCCCTGGCCGGTCGACTGGATCGATCCGGCGCCTGCGATCGCCCGCCGCGTGTCGGATCTGCTCGGGCCGCAAGGCAGCGGCGGAATTCGGCCGGGCGCGGAGATGATCTTCACGTCGAAACGCGTGCATGGGCTGGGACCGTCCCTGACGCCGTTCTTCGGCGGACGCGCGGTCGCCTGACTTCCGGCGCGGATGGCGCACTGCTAGGCTGCGTCGTTCTCGTGAATGCAGGTTTGCCCATGTCGGTCCCGCCCACGTCGCTCAACCGTCTCCGTCAATTGTGGCGCGAAGGCCGTCCCGCCTTCGGCGCGATCGCGACCATCCCGAGCGTGCAGACCGTGCAGATCATGGCGCGTTCGCTCGACTGGATCATCGTCGATCTCGAGCACGGCCCGATCGGGCTCACCGAGGCGCATGCGATGATCGCCGCCACGACCGGGACGCCCTGCACGCCGCTGGTGCGGATCGCGGCCAACGAACCCTGGCTCGCGAAAGCGCCGATGGACATCGGCGCCTTCGGCATCAACTTCCCGATGATCACGACGGCGGCCGAGGCGGAGAAGGCGGTCCGCAGCGTTCGTTACCCGCCGCGCGGCGACCGGCTGTGGGGCCCGTTCCACGCCCCGTTCCGCTGGGGCCAATCGATGCCGGACTACATGGCCACGGCCGATGACGAAATGATCTGCATGATCACCATCGAGCATGTCGATGCCGTCAACCGCATCGACGAGATCATGGCGACGCCCGGCATCGACGTGGCCGTGATCGGCCCTGGCGACCTCGCGACGTCCATCAACAAGCGCGGCCAGATGGACGATCCCGAACTGCTGGCGCTGATCGCGCGGGCCGAGGCCGGCATTCTCAAAAGCGGCGTCCCGATCGGCGGCGTCGCCCGTACCGCCGACCAGGCCAACGCCCTGATCGACCGCGGCTACCGGGCCATCGCACTCGGCTTCGACTGGTCGCTGTTCCAGCGCGGCATCATGGCGGCGTTCGAAGGCGTCAGGCGCTGAACGGACAGCCTTGCCGGGCTCCGCGACGCTGCTTAGGGTCGGGCTGTTTCAGGGAGGCAACAATGCTCAAGAAGACTTTGCTCGTACTGTCGTTTTCGGCGCTCATCGGCGCCGCCCTCGCCCAGCAGCCCGGCATCAAGCGCACCCCGCTCCAGAAGGTCGAATTCCCGGACGGCTACAACACCATAACCGCAATTGCGGAGGTCCCGGCGGGCGGCGCCGCGGGGCGCCATACCCATCCCGGCGCCGAGACCGGCTACGTCCTCGAGGGCGAGCTCAACCTCCTGATCGACGGGCAACCGGACAAGATCGTGAAGGCCGGCGAGTCCTACCAGATCCCGGCCGGGGTCGTGCATGATGCCAAGGCTCATGGCGATAAATCATTGAAAGTGCTTGGCGTCTACGTCGTCGACAAGACCAAGCCGCTGGCCTCGCCGGCGCCCTGACGGATCGAACCGGACAGCCCGACGCGGGTTGGTTCGTGCTACAGCAACAGCGAGCGGGAGCCCCCCTCGCCGCGACGATTTTCAGTTTCCGGGATTTGAAAGACCCATGCGCGGGACGCCCAAGACCATTTCGCTGCCGCGTCGGCTGATCATCGACCTGATGCGCGCCTCGATGGACGTGCCCTTCGTCTCGTTGTCCCGCAACCTGCAGGTCCGCCCTCTGATCGAGGCCCGCGCCGCCGCAGCCGCGCCGGCCGGTTGGGCCGCCATGATCGTCAAGGCGTTCGCGCTGGTCGCCAGGGACGAACCGGTGCTGCGTACCGTCTACGCCAAATGGCCCTGGCCGACCCTCTACGAGCTGCCGAAGAGCGTGGCACTGGTCGCCATTGCCCGCACGGAGGAGGGCGAGGAATGCGTGCTGCCGCAGCGCATCGCAGAGCCCGAGGCCATGCCTCTGGCCGCGATCGATTCCGAGATCCGGCGCGCCAAGACGGCGCCGATCGATGACATCCCCATGTTCCGCAAGATCATGCGAGCCACCCGGCTGCCGCTGCCCCTGCGGCGGCTATCCTGGGCGGTCGGGCTGAATTTCGGCCGGCAGCGCGGCAACTGGTTCGGCAGCTTCGCGGTCAGCTCGGTCGCAGCCTATGGCGGCGGCGAACTACACCCGGTTACCCCCGGCCCCTTCATCGTCAGCTATGACGTGGTCCAGCCGGACCAGACCCTCCGGGTCGTGATCCGCTGGGATCACCGGGTCACGGACGCCGCCCCCATCGCCCGGGTCCTGACCCGACTGGAACAGGTCCTGAACACTGAAATCGCAGGCGAATTGCTGGCAGCCGGCCCCAAGCCGATTCGGGCCGTCAGGACGTGAAATGCCGCCGTTCCGGGATGGTCCGAAGGACCAGATCCGGACCCTCGGGCTTCTCTGGTGCGCAATCGCGCGCCGTAGTTCGATGCTGCGCATCGCCCCGGAATGACGGGGCTAAAGAATTGACAGCGGCCCCCAAACTCACCTAAAAACCGCCTGCTCGCGGGCCGATTTCGGCCCGCGAAGCGTTTCGCGACCCGTGGTCCTTTTCCTTCAGCTTTGGGGATCGGACCTGTCGGTGCCGGGATCATCCCGTCACACAGGAGGGCGCGTTTCCTCAAACCAGCAACCGAAGAGGACGCGATGACCAAGCGCAGTGAGGCGAAGTACAAGATCGATCGCCGTATGGGCCAGAACATCTGGGGCCGCCCGAAGAGCCCCGTCAACCGCCGGGAATACGGCCCCGGCCAGCACGGCCAGCGCCGCAAGGGCAAGCTCTCCGACTTCGGCGTGCAGCTGCGCGCCAAGCAGAAGCTGAAGGGCTATTACGCCAACATCTCCGAGCGCCAGTTCCACGGCATCTATGTCGAGGCCAGCCGCCTCAAGGGTGACACCGGCGAGAACCTGATCGGCCTGCTCGAGCGTCGTCTCGACGCGGTCGTGTACCGCGCCAAGTTCGTCTCCACGATCTTCGCCGCGCGCCAGTTCATCAACCACGGCCACGTCAAGGTGAACGGCCGCAAGGTCAACATCTCGAGCTACCAGCTCAAGGTCGGCGACGTCGTCGAGGTCAAGGAAGCCTCCAAGCAGCTCGCCCACGTCCTCGAAGCCAGCCAGCTGCCCGAGCGCGAGGTGCCCGACTATCTCGAAGTCGACCACGGCAAGATGACCGCGAAATATGTCCGCGTGCCGGGCCTCTCCGACGTGCCGTTCCCGGTGCAGATGGAGCCGCATCTGGTCGTCGAATTCTATTCGCGCTGATCATTTCGGCAGAACGACATTCAAAGGCCCCGGCTCTCCGGGGCCTTTTTGTTTGAGCCGGCCATTTTCATATCCCATGCCAAATGTGCTACTATTGCGCATCCCGGAGTTGAGCATGAAGCGTCTTCTGGAAGAGGCCTTCAGCAAGGTGTCCAGCCTGCCAGATTCAGAGAAGGACGAGTTGGCGCGCACCCTGCTCCAGCTTGCAGGGGTCGATCAGCCTCCGATCCAGCTGACGCAGGCGGAAGATGCAGATCTCGCCGAGGCTGAAGCCGAAATCGCTCGCGGTGAGCTGGCCAGCGCCGACGAAGTTCGCGCAATGTGGGCCAAGCACGGGCTGTGAAGGTCCGCTACACGAAACGGGCGCTCGCCCAAATCGACGAAATTCTGACCTACATCGAGGCGCGCTCGCCCCAGGGAGCAGACCACGTGCGTGACCGAATTGTCGCGCTTATCGCGCTTCTCCAGGATCACCCTTATGCAGGGCGACCGACCACCCGCGCATACGTCCGTCGCTTGCCGGTCAACCCATATCCGTATCTGATCGATTATCCTGTGACCGAGACGGAAGTCGTTATCATGCGGTTTCGTCACGCCGCGCGGCGTCCACCCAGAGCTCGCTGATCGCGAGCGAGTGCCATTCCCCCTCAGGGAGCAAGTTGATGCTCTACACCCCTCCCCCCGTCGATCCCAAGGCGCCGCCGGTACGGATCAATCTGCTGTCGGACACGCAGACGAGGCCGACATCAGGCATGCGCGAGGCGATGGCCCGCGCGGAGGTCGGCGACGAGCAGGTCGGGGACGATCCGACCGTGAATGCGCTCTGCGAGCGCGTCGCCGCGCTTCTCGGCAAGGAGGCGGCGGTCTACATGCCGTCGGGCACGATGTGCAACGTCACCGCGACGCTGGTGCATTGCCGGCCCGGTGACGAGATCCTGGCGCATGAGAGCGCCCATATCATCGCCCGCGAAGGCGGCGCGCATGCCGCGATCGGCGGCTTCCAGGTCACCCAGCTGAAAGGTCCCGACGGCCAGTTCACGCCGGAGACGTTCCGCAGGGCGCTGCATCCGCGCACACGCTACCAGCCGCCGCAGACCGTGGTCAGCGTCGAGCAGACCGCCAATATCGGCGGTGGCACGGTCTGGAAAAAGGCCGTGCTCGACGAGATCGTCGCAATCGCCAGGCAACACGGCCTCGTCACCCACATGGACGGCGCGCGCCTGCTGAACGCCACCGTGGCGAGCGGCATCTCTCCGCGCGACATGACCGCAGGCTGGGACTCGGCCTGGATCGACTTCTCCAAGGGCCTCGGCGCGCCGATCGGCGGCGTGCTGGCCGGCTCGCGCGCCTTCATCGATGCGGTCTGGCAGTGGAAACAGCGCCTCGGCGGCTCGATGCGGCAGGCCGGAATCTGCGCCGCTGCCTGCATCTACGCGCTCGATCATCACGTCGAGCGTCTCGCCGACGACCATGCCAATGCCCGGGCGCTGGCACGCGGCCTGTCGCAGATCGCAGGGATCGAAGTGCAGGAGCCCGAGACCAATCTCGTGTTCTTCAAGCCCGACGGCGCCGGCATTGCCGGCGACAAGATGGTCGCGGCCCTGCGTCAGCGCGGCGTGACGCTTGCGATGATGGACGGCCGCATTCGCGCGTGCACCCATCTCGACGTCGATGCAGCGATGATCGAGGAGACGATCGGCCACATCAGGGACATCGTCCGCGCCGCCTGATCAAGGCCTCATGGCCTCGTAGACCAGCCGCCTCAGCTCGTCCTGGATCGGCCCGCGCTGCGAGGGCGACTGCATCATGCAGATCACGAACATGTCGTCGGCGGGATCGACGAAGAAGAAGGTGCCGCCCACCCCGTCCCAGCGATATTCGCCGGCGGGCATCGGGTCGTTTGCCACGGTGCGCACGGCAAAGCCGAGACCAAAGCCGCTATCGGGCCCCGGAAAGTAGAATTCCGGATCCTTCTTCACGCCCGTCTCCGCGCCGATCTGATCCGACGTCATCAGCGCGACCGTCTCGCGCCGGAGATAGCGGCGGCCGTCGAGTTCGCCGCCGTTGAGCAGCATCTGCGCGAAGCGGGCATAGTCGCCGATGGTCCCGACCATGCCGGCGCCGCCGGATTCCCAGCGATGCGGCGCGGTCGCCTCCGTGATGCCCGCGACGGGACGATCGAACCAGTCGCCGGGCAGCGGCTCGGCGATCAGCGGCCGCTTGGCATCGTCGGCAACGAAGAACGCGGTGTCGCGCATGCCCAGTGGATCGAGCAGCCTCGCCTTCTCGAACTGATGGAGCGACTGTCCGGAGACGATTTCGATGACGCGCCCGAGCACGTCGGTCGAATGGCCGTAGTCCCAGAGGGTCGCGGGCTGCTCTGCCAGCGGCAGTTTTGCCAGACGCGCGACGAATTGCGCATTGTCCGGATCGCCCTCGAACAACCCCGCCCGGGCATAGAGCTGGCGCACCGCGCTGCTGCCATAGAAGCCATAGGTGATGCCGGAGGTATGGCGGAGCAGATCGCGGACGGTGATCGGCCGCGCCAGGGGCTGCAATGTCAACTCGCCCGTCTCGCGTGCGAGCCCGACCCGCACTTCGCCGAACGCGGGAATGTATTTCGCAACGGGATCGTCCAGCGCGAGTCTGCCGTCATCGACCAGCATCATCGCGGCTACCGAGGTGACCGGCTTCGACATCGAATAGAGGCGGAAGATGGTGTCCCCCGTCATCGGCTGCGCCGTCTTGACGTTGCGCAGGCCGAAGCTTCGCAGCAGCACGGGCTTGCCATGCTGCTGGATCAGGACGACCGCCCCCGGAATGCGACCGGCGGCGATCACGTGATCGAACAAGGCGCTGATCCGAGCGAGCCCGTCGGCGGACAGGCTTCGTGCTGCCGCGGCTCCGGCGCGACCGCTGGTGGCCGCGCCGCCCAGCAGGACGAACGCGACGACCAGGATGATGCGAAGGCGCGCGTCAGTTTTCCATGGCTTCATAGACCAGCTGCTTCAATGTCCGCTGCACGCGCTGGCGCTCGGTCGGGGTCTGCTCCAGAAGGACGAAGAACATGTCCTGCTTGGGATCGATCACGAAATAGCAGCCGGAGGCGCCATCCCATTTCAGTTCGCCGAGATTGCCGGGCGGCGGCGGCTTGGCATTGCCGGGATCGGTGCGGACGGCGAGGCCGAGGCCGAATCCGAAACCGTCGCCGGGAAAGTAGAAATAGTCGCGCTCGACGCCCGAGCCGGGACCGATCTTGTCGGTCGTCATCAGCTTGAAGGTCTCGGGCTTGAGGATGGTCTTGCCGTCGAGGGTGCCGCCATTGAGCAGCATCTGCGCGAAGCGCTCGTAATCGGCCATGGTGGTCACCATGCCGCCGCTGGCGAACTGGATCTTCTTGACCACGGTCGGATCGTTGATCCGGCCGACCCGGAAGTCGCTGTCGTTCGGCACCGGCTGGGCCACGAGCTTCTGCTTTTCGGGCGCGGTGACGAAGAAGCCGGTATCCACCATGCCGAGCGGATCGAGCAGTTTCTCCCGCATGATGTCGATCAGCGGCTTGCCTGCCGCGATCTCCATCACGCGCGCCAGCACGTCGGTGGAATGACCGTATTGCCAGAGCGCCCCCGGCTGATTGTGCAGCGGCAGCTTTGCGATGCGCTCGGCGAACTCGGCGAGGTCGAAATCACCGGCATAGATGTTGGCGTCGCGATAGGCCTTGCGGACGAGGCTGTCGCCATAGAAGCCGTAGGTGATGCCGGAGGTGTGCCGCATCAGGTCGAGCACCGTGATCGGCCGGACGGGCGGAACGAGATCGAGCGATTTGGTGCCGTCCTCGGCCTTCTTCTCGACGCCGACCTTCACATTGGCGAACGAGGGAATGTATTTGGACAGGGGATCGTCGAGCTTGATCTTGCCGTCCTCGATCATCTGCACCGCGACGACCGAGGTGATCGCCTTGCTCATCGAGAACAGGCGGAAGATGGTCTTGTCCGTGATCGGAGCCTTGCTGGCGACGTCCTGCACGCCGAAGGCTTCATGGTAGACCGGTTTGCCATGCTGCTTGATCAGCACGGTGGCGCCGGCGATCTTGCCGGTCGCGACCTCGTTCCTGAAGAAATCGCCGATCTTCGCCAGCTTGTCCGGGTTGAAACGCGCCCCGGCCGGAATTTCATAAGTGCCTTCCGCACGCGACAGTGACGTGACGCCGAGCAATACCAATGCGCCACACGCCAGCGCACGCAATCCAAGACTGAAATTCATATCCCCTCCCCGGAACATGGTCGGGGCGGAGTGTACCGACGGCCGCCTCGGGCACAAGGGCTAGCCGTGTCGCGCCAGCGCCTCGGCGTGGAGCCTCGCGCTCGGCTCGGAGAAGCAGCAGAACACGACGCGGGCCAGGGTTGGGGTGCGATTGAGCGATTCGATCGTGGTGCGGATCGCGATGTCGGCCGCGCGCTCTGCGGGAAAGCGGTAAATGCCGGTGGAGATTGCGGGGAATGCGACCGAGGTCAGCCCGTGGCTGGCGCAGAGCTCCATCGCGCGGCGATAGCAGGAGGCCAGGAGGTCGTCCTCCCCGTGGCCACCGCCATTCCAGACCGGCCCCACCGTGTGGATCACGTGCGCCGCCCTGAGCCGATAACCCTTGGTGATCTTGGCATCACCCGTCTTGCAGCCGTTGAGCATACGGCATTCCATGACGAGATCCGGTCCGGCGGCGCGATGGATCGCGCCGTCGACGCCGCCCCCGCCAAGGAGCGACGTGTTGGCGGCGTTGACGATGGCGTCAACGCTCAGCGTGGTGATGTCGGCGACGATGACCTCGAGCGCCGCGCCGGCAACCCGGCGCGTGCGCAGATCAGGCGGCGAGGACAACGCCCTTCTCGGAGAACAGCTGCTGCAATTCGCCGGCCTGGAACATCTCGCGGACGATGTCACAGCCGCCGATGAACTCGCCCTTCACATAGAGCTGCGGGATCGTCGGCCAGTTCGAAAATTCCTTGATGCCGTTGCGCAGCTCGGCGGATTCGAGGACGTTCAGGCCCTTATAGCCGACGCCGAGATGGTCGAGGATCTGGACGACCTGGCCGGAGAAACCGCACTGCGGAAATTGCGGCGTGCCCTTCATGAACAGGACCACGTCGTTCGACTTCACTTCGTTGGCAATGAATTCCTGGATGCTCATATCCGTGTCCTTCTGGGGCGGAGCCCTCTCCGATCGCCTCGGGGCGGCCCGGCCGATCTAACCCGATACCGAATTATATATGTAGCGCAAACCGTTGTGCATCCAAAGTCAAATGGCCGATACGGGCCGCCGGGTGCACGCCCCCCGGGGCAGCCGCCATGCCCATTGGCTGACGACGCCAATATCATCGCCCCGAAGGACTTTTATCCCGTAACGGAGGCCCTATCTAGGACGAACCTCCGGTTTGGAACCCGGGGACGCCAGAGACGTTCTCTTGTCCTGTTTGGAGAAAACCGTGACGAAATCAGCATTCGCGACGGCCACCCCGCCTTCGTCACATCAGGACCCCGGCGGCCTCGCCAGGCAGCTCGAGGGCGCCTACCTCGCCGTCCGCAACGAGACCGAGCGCCGGGCCGGGCCGCTCTCGCCCGAGGACCAGCAGATTCAGTCGATGCCCGATGCAAGCCCCGCCAAATGGCACCGGGCGCACACGACCTGGTTCTGGGAGCAATTCCTGCTCGGCGAGCACGCCCCCGGCTACCGGCCTTTCCATCCGGATTTCGCCTTCCTGTTCAATTCCTATTACGTCAGCGCCGGCCCCCGCCACGCCCGCAACCATCGCGGCGACATCACCCGGCCGAGCGCGGACGAGGTCGGTGCCTATCGCAGGCATGTCGACGCGGCCGTGCTCGATTTTTTCCACAGCGCCGGCGAGGACAAGCTTCGCGAGGTCGCGCCGCTGGTCGAGGTCGGGCTCAATCATGAGCAACAGCATCAGGAATTGATGTTCACCGACATCCTGCACGCCTTTGCGCAGAATCCGGTCTACCCCGCCTACGATCCAGACTGGCGCTTTCCAGCAGCCACGCGCAACGGCGACGACTGGCTGGTGCTGAACGAAGGCATCCACACTGTCGGCCATGCCGACGACAGCTTCCACTTCGACAACGAGAAGCCGGCCCACCGCGCCCTGGTCGGTCCGGTCAAGGTCGCGCGACATCTCGTCACCAACGGCGAATGGCTGGCCTTCATGCGCGACGGCGGCTACGCCAACGCCACGCTCTGGCTGATGGACGGCTTCGCCGCCGCCAGCAAGGACGACTGGCAGGCCCCGGGCCATTGGCGCGAGATCGACGGCCAGTGGCACGTCATGACGCTGGCAGGCGTCAGGCCGGTCGATCCCGAGGCGCCGGTCTGTCACGTCAGCTACTACGAAGCCGATGCGTTTGCCCGCTGGTCGGGAAAGCATCTCCCGACCGAAATGGAATGGGAAATCGCCGCCCGCACCGGCGGGCTGAATGATGCCTTCGGCATCGTCTGGCAATGGACGCGATCGTCCTACTCGCCCTACCCCGGCTACCGCGCGGTCGAAGGCGCGCTCGGCGAATACAACGGCAAGTTCATGGTCAACCAGCTGGTGCTGCGCGGCTCCTCGCTGGCGACGCCCGAGGGACACAGCCGCGTCACCTACCGCAACTTCTTCTATCCGCACCACCGCTGGCAATTCACGGGACTGCGGCTCGCAGACTACGCCTAGTTCTCATCCGACGACACATGCGCGCCGGACAGCGCGTTCAGGAGAGTATCATGAATGTGCACGCCAGCGCTTTGGCGCAAGCCCATCTTCCCGACGCGCAGACCACAGCCTTCGCCCGCGAGGCCATCGCGGATCTGTCGCAGCAGCCAAAGAAGCTGTCGCCGAAATATTTCTACGACGCGGCGGGATCGGAACTGTTCGAGGCGATCACACGCCTGCCGGAATATTATCCGACGCGAACCGAGCTATCGATCCTGAGGGAGCGCGGCGGCGAGATAGCCGGGATCATTCCGGAGCACGCGGCGCTGGTCGAGTTCGGCGCGGGCGCGACCACGAAGGTGCGCCTGCTGCTCAACCAGTGCAAGTTCGCGGCCTATGTGCCCGTCGACATCTCCGGCGAATTCCTGGCGGCGCAGGCAGGCGGCCTGAAGCGGGATTTTCCCGGCCTCGGCATCTATCCGGTCGCAGCCGACTTCACCACGCCGTTCGAACTGCCGAACGCCGTCGCCGCCATGCCCAAGGTCGGCTTCTTCCCGGGCTCGACCATTGGCAATTTCGAGCCGCACGAGGCGCAGGCCTTCCTGAGGAGCGCCCGCGCCATCCTCGGCCGCGGCGCGCAGATGATCGTCGGCGCCGACCTCGAAAAGGACGAGCGCGTGCTGTTCGATGCCTATAACGATGCGGCCGGCGTGACCGCCCGCTTCAACCTCAACGTCCTGGTGCGGATCAACCGCGAACTCGGCGGCAATTTCGACCTGTCCGCGTTCAGCCATCGCGCGATCTACAATCGCGAGCGGCACCGCATCGAGATGCATCTGTTCAGCAAGAAGAACCAGACCGTTCGGCTGCTCGGCACCAGCTTCTCGTTCCGGACCGGCGAGAGCATCCATACCGAGAACAGCTACAAATACAGCATCGACCGCTTCACCGCGCTGGCGCAGGGCGCCGGCTGGCGGGTGCGGGAGAGCTGGACCGATGCTGCGAAGATGTTCTCGGTGCACGCACTGGAAGCTGCAGAGTAAGCACTTGCAACGGTGTTTCTCCGCGGCGGGTCCTTCGAGACGCCCGCCTGGCGGCCCCTGAGGATGAGGACGGGGTTCGCGGTCACATGTTCGACGCGCGCAATGCGGCCAAGCCTCGTCCTGAGGAGACGCGAAGCTGGCCCGAAGCACGAGGACGGCGCTCGGACTGCGCCGCCAGGCCGTGTGCGCTGGCCGTTTGAGGTCAGTGCGCTTCGGCCTCTTCCGGCTTCGACCCCAGCGAGACCGACTCCCACACTGCGACGACAATCAGGACCGCGGTCGTCGCGACCGACAACCAGAGCGGCGAGAGGTCGGCGGCAAACCACCACAGCACCAGCAGCAGAATGATGCCGGCGATGTGCGACAGCTGCAAGAAGCCGCGGATCGCGAGCTTGAAGAGGATCGTGCCAACCAGGAAGACCAGCGGCCCGCCGATCGTGCTGAGAATGGTGCGGAGGTCGGCATGGCCGGTCGGATGCTTGAGCACCAGTTCATCGGACACCGCCGTCAGGATGATGCCGGCGACGATCGGCATGTGCAGATAGGTGTATGCGAGCCGCGCCAACCTTCCTGAATCCACGGTCTTCGAGATCCGCTCCGCGCCCGCCTCGGCGCCCTTGTGGAAATAGATCCACCACATCGCGATGGCGCCGACCAGCGCGGAGACGAACGCCAGGATGTTGGCTGCGGTCCATTCCAGTTCGGCGAACGTCGCGCCATTGACGACGACGGCCTCGCCGAGCGCGATGATGACGAACAGCGAGCAGCGCTCGGCCATGTGGCCGCCTTCGACGCGCCAGGCCTCGATCGAGGAGAAGCCGAGCTTCGGCACCCAGAACCGCACCGCCGGCGCGATGTATTCCCAGCCGACCGCCACGATCCACAGCCATAGCCGCGTGTTGCCTTCGGACAGGCCGCCCGCGATCCACAGCACCGCGGAGAGCGAAAGCCAGGTCAGGATCCGGATCGCGTTGTGCCGAACCGCCGTCCGGTGATGCGGGGTCGCGAACAGCCAGAACGCAGTGCGGCCGACCTGCATCGACGCATAGGCGAGCGCGAACCACAGGCCCCGCCCCTCGAACGCGGTCGGGATCGTCGTCGACAGCACGAGGCCGCCGAGCATCATCAGGAACAGCAGGATGCGGACCGGCGTCAGATCGGGGTCGAGCCAGTTGGTGACCCAGGCGGTGTAGACCCAGACCCACCACACGGCCAGGAACAGCACCGCGACGTGGACGGCACCGAGCGGCGTGAAATGGTGCAGCAGCGTGTGCGAGACCTGCGTGACCGCGAACACGAAGACGAGGTCGAAGAACAGCTCGGCATTGGTGACGCGGCTGTGCTGGTTCGGCGCGACGACGCGAAACAGCGCGCCGCGAGGATTGTCCGCAGCCATCGTCCGTCCCCCGTGGCGATCGATCAGATCAGGCGCATGTCGAAATCAGGACCCGGGCACGCCGGGGCCACCCGGGACCCCGGTCTGCAGCGCCAGCGCATGCAGGACACCGCCCATCTGTCCCTGCAGCGACTGGTAGACGATCTGGTGCTGCTGCACGCGGGACTTGCCGCGGAAGGATTCCGAGATCACGGTCGCGGCGTAATGATCGCCGTCGCCGGCGAGGTCGCGGATGGTCACCTCGGCATCGGGGATTGCTGCCTTGATCATCGCCTCGATATCGTGGGCGTCCATGGGCATGCGGGTCTGGCTCCTTGTCTTGTCTTCGAGCGTCTCGTCTGGCTTTCGAATCGCTGCCGGGGTCCCCGGACCGGCAGGGCCAAACTTAGCGTGAACGGTCTTCTCCGTCACGCCCGGAGGCACTATATCCGTGATCCCAGCAGGATAAAGGCACGACAAAGTGCCGCGCGCGGCGGATCGATCGAAAAGGCTGACATCATGAAGGTCCCGGGACCCGACCACCCCATCAGCATCACCCCGAATCCCCGGCGCGTCCGGGTCACCGCCGGCGACGTCGTGATCGCCGAGACCAGCAAGGCGCTGACCCTGAAGGAAGCCAAATATCCGGCCGTGCAGTATGTGCCCCGCGCGGACGCCAACATGGCCCTCCTGGAGCGCACCAGCCGCGTCACCCACTGTCCCTACAAGGGCGACGCGAGCTATTACAGCGTGAAGGCGGGCGCCACGACGCTCGACAACGCAATCTGGACGTATGAGACGCCCTTTCCGGCCATGGCCGAGATTTCGGGCTATCTCGCCTTCTATCCGGACAAGGTGAAGATCGAGGAAGTGGGGTAGTCCTGCCTTCTGTCATGCCGGGGTGGCCTGCAGGACCGAACCTGGCATGTCGAGATTCCGGGGGCGATGCTGCGCATCGCCCCGACATGACTCCCGAGGCTACGCCCTGAAGATCGTGAGCCCCAGCACCAGCAGGACCAGAAAGATCACGACGAAGACGTAGAACAGGAAGCGCGCGACATCGGCCGAGGCCGCGGAAATCCCGGTAAAACCGAGCACACCCGCCACGATCGAGATCAGCAGGAAGATCAGCGCCCATTTGAGAATCGTCATCGTACTCTCCGACAAGAGCGCCGTCCGGCGCTGTCCCAATCAATTTCGCTGACATAACGGCGCGGCGCGGAACTGGTTCCGGCGGCCCCACCGAGGCGCACCCAAACGGCGCTTGCTCAATCCGGTTCCCGGCGGCAAAGTCCGGCCGGGATCGGAAAGCGCTTCGGGACGGCCATCATGACGATGTCACATGCAGCGACAGTCGGTGCGGAGGCACATGCGGTGCCGAAGAGCAAGTCGCGCAACGTCGCGCTCGATCGCACCCGCACCTTCCTGACGCTGGTGGTGCTGCTGCATCACGCGGTGATCCCCTACACCCATTTTGGCCACACCGATCCCACCTCGTGGATCGGCTTCGATGTGATCGTGCTCGCCACCGACAGTTTCTTCATGGCGATGTTCTTCTTCCTGTCGGGCCTGTTCACCTGGCCCGGCATCGCCCGCAAGGCGCCACAGGTCTTCCTGCGTGACCGGCTGCTGCGCCTCGGCCTGCCCTTCGCGGTCGCGGCATTCACCGTGATCCCGCTCGCCTATTACGCCATCGCGCTACGGCAGAATCCCGACCTGACCTTCGCCGCCTTCTGGTGGAAGACGGTGACCGCAGGACCATGGCCGAGCGGGCCGATCTGGTTCGTCTGGGTGCTGCTGGCGTTCGACCTCACGGCCAGCGTTCTCTATCGCCTCTCCGCCCATCTGGTTGATCCGGTCAACCGGATCTCGCAGCGCGGCTTCACGCAGCCGGCGGCCTTCTGGCTTCTGCTCGTCGTCGTCACCGTGATCGCCTATGTGCCGGCGCTGATCTATTTCGGCGGCAGCCGCTGGTTCGAGTTCGGGCCGTTCTCGGTGCAGGCGAGCCGGATCCTGCTCTATTTCTGCTATTTCTTCATCGGCGCCAGCGTCGGCGCGGCGAATTTCGATCGCGGGATTCTCGGCACCGAGGGCCAGTTGCCGCGGAGCCGCTGGCAGTGGCTCCTCGCAACGCTGGCGTTCTATGCGCTGATGTGGGCGATGATCTACGTCAAGCGCGAGATCCTCGGCAATCCGGACCCGCAGCCGCACTGGTACCAGGCGATCTACAGCACGCTGTTCGTGCTGTTCTCAGGCTCGATCCTGCTCGCGATCCTCGCCTTCTTCCTGCATTCGCCATCGCCGGGGCCGAACCTGCTCGACCGCATGCAGGCCGACGCCTACGGCATATTCCTGGTGCATTACCCGATCGCGCTCTGGATTCAGTACGCGCTGTTCGACGCCGAGCTGGGGCCGATACCCAAAGCCGCGATCGGCTTCGTTCTCACGGTGATCTTGAGCTGGGGTGTGACAGCGGCCTTGCGGAAGATTCCGGGAGCCTCGCACGTGTTGTGAGGCCCGCGGCCTCGCGGCCGTCATTGCGAGGAGCTCGCGACAAAATTGCGTAGCAATTTTGCGCAGATGCGACGAAGCAATCCAGAACTGCCTGCCGCGGAGACAGTCTGGATTGCGTCGCTCCGCTCGCAATGACGGAGTTTGCGGCAGCGCCCTACGCCGCCTTGCCGCCCATATAGTCCGGCAGCCAGCGCTCGAACGAGGTCCGCAGTGCCGCGATGGTCACCGGCGCCTCGCCGCCGATCGCGATGGAATCGCCGCCAGTGGTGCCGATGCGCACGCAAGGCACCTCGCAGCCGCGCATCTTGGCGAGCACGCGGCCGGCTTCGGTCTCCGGCACGGTGACGAGATAGCGCGCCTGGTCTTCGCCGAACCAATAGGCGTGCGGCACCAGTGAACTCGGCCCGGCCAGCAGCTTGGCGCCGATGCCGCCCGCCATCGCCATCTCGGCGAGCGCGATCAGCAGGCCGCCATCGGAGAGATCATGCACGGCGGTCGCGGTGCCCGCATGGATCATGCCGCGCACGACGTCGCCATTGCGTTTCTCGGCGGCGAGATCGACCGGCGGCGGGGCGCCCTCCTCGCGGCCGCAGACGTCGCGCAGATAGACGGACTGGCCGAGCCAGCCATGGGTTTCGCCGACCAGCAGGATTGCCTCACCCTCGGCCTTGAAGGCCAGCGTGGCGGATTTGGTGAAGTCGTCGAGCAGCCCGACGCCGCCGATGGAGGGCGTCGGCAGGATCGCACGGCCATTGGTCTCGTTGTAGAGCGAGACGTTGCCGGAGACGACCGGGAAGTCGAGCGTGCGGCAGGCTTCCGCAATGCCCTTCAGGCAGCCGACGAACTGGCCCATGATTTCGGGCCGTTCAGGATTGCCGAAATTGAGGTTGTCGGTGATCGCCAGCGGCTTGCCGCCGACCGCGGTGATGTTGCGCCAGGCCTCGGCCACTGCCTGCTTGCCGCCCTCGAACGGGTCGGCCTCGCAATAGCGCGGCGTGACGTCGACGGTCAGCGCGAGGCCCTTCGGCCCGTCCTGCACGCGTACCACGGCGGCATCGCCGCCCGGACGCTGCAGCGTGTTGCCGAGAATGACGTGGTCATACTGCTCCCACACCCAGCGCTTGCTGCACATGTCCGGCGTGCCGATCAGCTTCTCCAGCGCCGCACCGAGGCCCATCGGCGCCGCCACCTCGCGCGCATGCACGACCGGCTGGGCTGCGGAGGCAACATGCGGACGGTCGTAGAGCGGCGCCTCGTCGCCGAGCTCCTTGATCGGCAGGTCGGCCATCACGTCGCCGCCATGCTTGACGACGAAACGCTTGGTCGGCGTGGTGTAGCCGACCACCGCGAAATCGAGGCCCCATTTCTTGAAGATCGCCTCGGCTTCCTTTTCCTTCTCGGGCTTGAGCACCATCAGCATGCGCTCCTGGCTCTCCGAGAGCATCATCTCATAGGCGCTCATGCCGGTCTCGCGGGTCGGCACCGCATCGAGATCGAGGTCGACGCCGAGGTCGCCCTTGGCCCCCATCTCGACCGCCGAGCAGGTCAGGCCGGCCGCACCCATGTCCTGGATCGCGATGACGCAGCCCTTCTCCATGATCTCGAGGCAGGCCTCGAGCAGCAGCTTCTCCGCGAAGGGATCGCCGACCTGCACGGTCGGGCGCTTCTCCTCCGACTTGTCGTCGAATTCGGCCGAGGCCATCGAGGCGCCGTGGATGCCGTCGCGGCCGGTCTTGGAACCCAAATAGACGATCGGCATGTTCACGCCGGAGGCCGCCGCATAGAAGATCTTGTCGGCGTCCGCGAGGCCCACGGCCATCGCGTTGACGAGGATGTTGCCATCATAGCGGGTGTGGAAGCGCACCTGGCCACCGACCGTCGGCACGCCGAAGGAGTTGCCGTAGCCGCCGACGCCGGCCACGACGCCGGAGACCAGATGCCGCGTCTTGGGATGCTCGGGCGCGCCGAAGCTGAGCGCATTGAGGCAGGCGATCGGCCGCGCGCCCATCGTGAAGACGTCCCGCAGGATGCCGCCGACGCCCGTGGTCGCGCCCTGATACGGCTCGATGTAGCTCGGATGGTTGTGGCTCTCCATCTTGAACACCACGGCCTGGCCGTCGCCGATGTCGATGACGCCGGCATTCTCGCCCGGGCCCTGGATCACCCAGGGTGCCTTGGTGGGCAGGCCGCGCAGATGGATGCGCGAGGATTTGTAGGAGCAGTGCTCGTTCCACATCGCCGAGAAGATGCCGAGCTCTGTGAAGGTCGGCTCCCGCCCGATCAGCTTCAGGATGCGCTCGTACTCGTCGGGCTTGAGCCCGTGGGCGGCAACCAGTTCGGGGGTGATCTTGGGTTCGTTCTTCATGGATTCGAGGCTTTCGGCGGCGGTTTGGCCGTTCTTAGGAACAACGGAGGGCCGGGAAAAGCCCTTTATGGCGCATTTGCCCGATGTCCCACGTTTTGCAGGCGGGGTCGGCGGGAACAGGAATTGCAACACGCTGGCGGATCGGATTTAAGGGCTGAACACCCGTAATTGAAGGCCCATCTCCTTGCACGAATTGACCAAAACGCCCGCCCCCCGCCGTCCCGACCTGCACGTCGCCACAGAAGGGGAGTTCAAGGGCTGGCGGACCTGGATTCGCGACAGTTTCGAGAGCCATATCGGCCCGTTCTGGCACAGGATCGAGGATGACGGCAGTGTCCGCTCGGCTTTCCGGGTCGAGAAGAAGCACCTGAACGGCTCCGGCAACGTCCATGGCGGCTGCTTCATGGCCTTCGCGGACTATTGCCTGTTCGCGATTGCCACCCACGAGCTGGAAGGTCCGGCCGTGACCACCAATTTCGCCTGCGACTTCCTCGATGCGGCCCGCGAGGGCGAGCTGGTCGAGTGCGTCGGCGAGGTGTCTCGCGCTGGCGGCTCGCTGATCTTCCTGAGGGGTAAGCTGACGTCCGCCGGGCGGCCGCTGTTCACGTTCTCCGGCACGATCAAGCGGGTGAAGCGGAAGCCGCTCTCCCAGCCAAACGCATAGCTCGCCCCTTTCCTTTTCGGACGCCCTCGCCCACAGTCGCCGCAAGCGCCGTGGCGCCGGGGAGTCGAAAAAGGTGCCGCAGAGCACATCGAGAGCGGAGCGCGGGGCAGGCCCCGGCGCATCGCCGTTACCGTCGAAAGCCGCCACGGGCGCACGGAACTGGCGCGACTATGCGCTGCTGTTCGCGCTGGCCTGTTGCTGGAGCTCCACCTATCCGCTGGCCAAGCTGGCGCTTCCCACGATCCCGCCGGTGACCTTCATCTCGGCGCGCTCGCTGATCGCCGCCGCCTTCCTGTTCGCGATCCTGTGGATGCGCGGCCTCAGGGTCCCGACCGACGCCAGGGCCTGGAAGCTGTTCGCGACCCAGCAATTGATCAATTCGACCTTTCCGTTCCTGGTCATCACCTGGTCGCAGCAATATGTACCGGCCTCCAACACCGTGGTGCTGGCCTCGACCACGCCGATCTTCGCCTTCCTGATCACCTCGCTGATCACCCGGCACGAGCCGGCGACGCTGCTCAAGCTCGCCGGCGCCATCCTCGGCCTTGCCGGAACCATCGTGATCGTCGGGCTCGACGCGCTGCGCGGCTTCGGCAGCGAGATCGTCGCCGAGATCGCGATCCTGCTCGCCACCATCTCCTTTGCCTGCGCGACGATCTTCGGCCTGCGGCTGTCCGAATACGACCCGATGGTGGTGGCGGCGGGCTCGCTGTTGTTCGGCGGCCTCGTCCTGCTGCCGCCCTCGCTCCTGATCGATCATCCCTGGACGCTGCAGCCGACCGCGACGGCGATTGTCGCCACCATCGTCATGGGCATCGTCTCCAGCGCGCTCGGCCTGATGCTGTTCTATGTCTGCCTCGGCCGGCTCGGCACGCTGACGACGAATGCGCAAGGGTATCTGCGCATTCCGATCGGCGTCGGCCTGTCCGTGCTGCTGCTCGGCGAGAGCGTGCCGTCGAACCTGGCCCTGGGCCTGCTGCTGGTGATGGCGGGCGTCGCCGCGATGACGGTGCCGGCGGAACGGCTGAAGTGGCGGTGACGGCTTAAGGCTTGGCGTCGTCCGCCAGCATCTTGCGGTATTTCTCGACGTCGCGCGTCACGAGCTTCTGCAGCACCTCGGGCGCATGCTCATCGGGATCGGGGGTCACGGTCGACAGATCGGCAAACCGCTTCTTCACCGCATCGGTCTCGACGGCCGTCCGCGCAGCGGCATTCAGCCGGGCGATGATCGCCGGCGGCATGCCCTTCGGCGCGAACAGGCCGTTCCAGCCCTGTGCCTCGAACTCGGGAAGACCCGCTTCCGCCGAAATCGGCAGATCGGGCAGCGTCGCGAGCCGGACGGTCGAGCCGACCACGAGGCCCCTCACCAGCTTTTCGTTGATCGACTGCGACACCGAGGCCGCGGCGTCGCAGACCCCGTCGATCTGGCTGCCGATCGCATCGGTGAGCGCAGGCGACGCGCCACGATAGCCGACCAGCGTCGCATCGATGCCGGCGGCCGTGACGAAGCTCTTGCAGATCAGATAGTTCGACGAGCCGACGCCGGCATGGCCGAGATTGATCTTGCCGGGATTGGCCTTGGCGTAGGCAATGAACTCCTTCAGGTCCTTCGCCGGGAAATCCTTGCGCACGGCAATGATGCCGAAGGTCTTCGCCACCATGGCGATGGGGACGAAGGATTCGGGCGTGAACGGCAGTTTCTGGTAGATCGTGTAGGTCGCGGCATTGGTCCCGGCATTGCCGATCGCGATGGTGTAGCCGTCGGGCTCGGCACGCGAGACGCGGGCCAGCGCGGTCGAGCCGCCAGCACCGGCGACGTTCTCGATCACGACGCTCTGGCCGAGCGCGATGCCCATCTGCTCGGCCACCGTCCGCGCGATCACGTCGGAGGTGCCGCCGGCCGCGAATGGCACGATCATGGTGATCGGACGCTTGGGATAGTCCTGTGACAAGGCCGCCGTGGTCGCGACCAGCGCGGCCGCAACCGCGACCGACAGGCGCTTCACCACCGACGAGATCACGCCGCCCGGTCCAGGTGCTGGACGAGGCCCGCGAAGAGGCCACGGCCGTCGGTGCAGCCCATGATGTCTTCGACGTGATTTTCCGGATGGGGCATCATGCCGAGCACGTTGCCGCGATCGTTGACGATGCCGGCAATGGAATGCGCCGCGCCGTTGATGTTGTGGCTCTCATCGACCACGCCGTCGGCCGAGCAATAGCGGTAGAGCACCCGCCCCTCGCCTTCGAGCCGCTTGATGGTCTCCTCGTCCGCCTCGTAATTGCCCTCGCCATGCGCCACCGGCACACGGATCACCTGGCCGGCATTGTAGCCGCGGGTGAACGGGGTATCGGAGCGCTCGACGCGCAGATGCACGTCCTTGCAGATGAATTTCAGCCGCGCATTGCGCATCAGGACGCCCGGCAGCAGGCCGGATTCGCACAGGATCTGGAAACCGTTGCAGACGCCGAGCACCAGCCCGCCCTTCGCCGCATAGTCGCGCACGGCGTCCATCACCGGCGCCCGCGCCGCGATCGCCCCGCAGCGCAGATAGTCGCCATAGGAGAAGCCGCCGGGCACCACGACGAGGTCGGTACCCGCGGGCAGCGCCGTCTCGGCATGCCACACCATCGCGGGCTCATGGCCCGAGACGAGTTTCAGCGCGCGCGCCATGTCGCGCTCGCGGTTGATTCCGGGGAAGACGAGGATGGCGGCTTTCATTGGGCTGGCACGTTGTTCAGTTCGAGTCTGCGTTCGATGTGGTCAAGCCGAAGGTCCGAACGGGCGAGTATGCCGTACACATTCTGCAAATCTTGCTGCATTGAAATCTGATGCCCTCGAAGAGCATTTAGTTCGGACTTGATCTCGTCGATCTTGTGGTCCACGCGATCAAACCTTTGCTGGACTTGCTTGAGAACCTCAAAGATCAACTCGTTGCCGACCTCGGCCATGACCGCATCTCAGCTCTTCATCTCGATCGCGTAGTTCTCGATCACGGTGTTCGCCAGCAGCTTGTCGGCGGCGTCCTTCAACGCCGCCTCGGCCTTGGCCTTGTTCGCGCCGGCGAGCTCGATGTCGAACACCTTGCCCTGCCGCACACTGGCGACACCGTCGACGCCGAGCGACTTCAGCGCGCCTTCGATGGCCTTGCCCTGCGGATCGAGGATGCCGTTCTTCAGGGTAACGGTGACACGTGCCTTCACGTCGAAATCCTCTTTAGCTCTTCACCAGCACGGGACCCGTGCCCTGCGGACGCTCGTTCTCCATCAGGATGCCGAGACGCTTGGCGACTTCGGTATAGGCCTCCAGCAGGCCGCCGAGGTCGCGGCGGAAACGGTCCTTGTCGAGCTTCTCGTTCGACTTGATGTCCCACAACCGGCAGCTGTCGGGGGAAATCTCGTCGGCGACGATGATCCGCATCATCTCGTTCTCGAACAGGCGCCCGCATTCCATCTTGAAGTCGACGAGGCGGATGCCGATGCCGAGGAAGAGGCCGGTGAGGAAATCGTTGACGCGGATGGCGAGCGCCATGATGTCGTCGATCTCCTGCGGCGTGGCCCAGCCGAAGGCGGTGATGTGCTCTTCCGACACCATGGGGTCGTTGAGCTGGTCGTTCTTGTAGTAGAATTCGATGATCGAACGGGGCAGCTGGGTGCCCTCCTCGATGCCAAGCCGCTGCGACAGCGAGCCGGCGGCGACGTTCCGCACCACCACTTCGAGCGGCACGATCTCGACCTCGCGAATCAACTGCTCGCGCATGTTCAGGCGGCGGATGAAATGGGTCGGCACCCCGATGTCGTTGAGGTGCTGAAACAGGTACTCCGAGATCCGGTTGTTGAGGACACCCTTGCCCTCGATGACCTGATGCTTCTTCGCATTGAACGCGGTGGCGTCATCCTTGAAGTGCTGGATCAGGGTACCCGGCTCCGGACCTTCATAGAGGACCTTTGCCTTGCCTTCATAAATGCGACGCCGACGGCTCATGGGGATGTACCGTGTTTTGTTGAAATCCATGTAGTTGGTGTGCTCCGATTACCAGGAATACGACCCACAGCGGAGCTGCCGTGAACGGCCTGGAACCGATCTGAACCCGAGGAAAACAGAACGGGAACCAAGCCTTGGGCAACCTATCCGATTGGCTGTCCCAGCACAATCGACCCGGCCCTGCCGGCGGTAACTTATACCGTCTTGCCTGCGGCTTAACGGCTCGTTGTTTTGACGATTCGTGCTCCCTATCTAGGCATCCGGAGGGGCTGTCGCAACGCACGGCTCCTGCCTGATTCAGCAGGGGAAGGACCGATGAGCGAGTTCAACAAGCGCGAGGAAGGTTTCGAGAAGAAATACGCCCTCGACGAGGAGCAGAAATTCAAGGCGGAAGCCCGCCGAAACCGGCTGCTGGGCCTCTGGGCGGCCGAAAAGCTCGGAATCACCGGCGATGCCGCCACGGCCTATGCCAAGGAAGTGGTCGCGGCCGATTTCGAGGAGGCCGGCGATGCCGACGTGGTGCGCAAGCTCACCGCCGACTTTGCCGCCAAGAACGTGGCCGTCACCGAGCAGGCGATTCGGGCCAAGATGAGCGAATTGATCGCCGTGGCCGCCGCCGAGGTGAAGGCCGGCAAATAGGCCTTCCGGGAGTGGCGCTTTGGCGCCACTCCCCCGATATGAGCTCTCGGCTTGCAGCCGGCCCCGGGCAGTGCCAAGAGAGCGAAATCATGACCCAGGATCATATTTCCAACGTCCTCGCCCAGCGCTATGCCTCGCCCGCCATGCGTGCGATCTGGAGCGGCGAAGGCAAGGTGCGCCTCGAGCGCGACTACTGGATCGCCGTGCTGAAGGCCCAGCGCGATCTCGGCATCCCGGTGCCGGACGGCGTGGTCGAGGCTTACGAGCGGGTGAAGGACACCGTTAACCTTGACTCGATCATGCGCCGCGAGCGCATCACCCGCCACGACGTCAAGGCGCGGATCGAGGAGTTCTGCGAGCTCGCCGGCCACGAGCACCTGCACAAGGGCATGACCAGCCGCGACCTCACCGAGAATGTGGAGCAGCTCCAGGTCTATCGCGGGCTGCAGGTAATCGAGACCAAGAGCATCGCCGCGCTGGTTCGCTTCGCCGCGCATGCCCGGCAGCTGCGCGACATGCCCTTTACGGCGCGTACCCACAACGTTGCGGCCCAGGTCACGACGCTCGGCAAGCGGATCGCCATGTTCGGCGAGGAGATGCTGCTGGGGCATCAGAGCCTCGTCGACGTCCTGCGAACCTATCCGGCGCGCGGCCTGAAGGGCGCGGTCGGCACCAGGCTCGACCAGATCACGCTGTTCAATGGCGATGCGGACAAGGCCCGCGCGCTCGAACAGCGCATCCTCGTCCATCTCGGCCTGCCGAAGAGCCTCGATGCCGTCGGCCAGGTCTATCCGCGCAGCCTCGACTTCCGCGCCGTCAGCGTGCTGACCGAACTCGCCTCGGGGCCGGGCAGCTTCGCCAAGACGCTGCGCCTGATGGCCGGGCACGAGCTCGCCAGCGAGGGCTTTGCCAAGGGCCAGGTCGGCTCGTCCGCGATGCCCCACAAGATGAACAGCCGCTCCTGCGAGCGCATCAATGGCCTGCACGTGGTCCTCAAGGGCTATCTCGCCATGGCTGCGGGCCTTGCCGGCGATCAGTGGAACGAGGGCGACGTGTCCTGTTCGGTGGTCCGCCGCGTCATGCTACCGGATGCCTTCCTCGCGATGGACGGCCTGCTCGAGACCCTGCTCTCGGTGCTCGACCAGATGGAGGTGTTCGACGCCGTCGTCGCCACCGAGCTCAACCGCTATCTGCCGTTCCTGCTCACCACCACGGTGATGATGGAGGCGGTGAAGAAGGGCGCGGGCCGCGAAGGCGCGCATGAGGCGATCAAGGAGCACGCGGTGGCGGCGATCCGCGATTTGCGCACTGGCAAGATCGTGCAGAACGATCTGCTGCAACGTCTGGCCGCCGATCAGCGCCTCGGTCTCGGCGACGCCGAATTGCAGCGCGTGCTCGAACACGGCCGCGCCAATTCAGGCGATGCCGGCGCCCAGGTCGATCACTTCGCCGCTCAGGTCGACGCGCTGGCCAAGGCGAACCCTGCAGCCGCGAACTACAAGCCGGGCGCGATCCTGTAGCGAATGGCTTAGGTTCAGTCGGTTGCCGCGGTGTTCACCTCTCCCGCTTGCGGGAGAGGTCGGCGCGAAGCGCCGGGTGAGGGCTTTCTCCTCTTGAGGATTGTCCAATGCGGAAACACCCCCTCCCCAGCCATTTCCCGCGAGCGGAGAGGGAGCGCACCTGCACCTTGCAATCAATCGCCCCCTCACTCTTCCTTGAAGCCGTATTCCGGCACGTTGCCACTGGCGCCGTAATACTTGTAGGGCAAAAACTTGCCTGACATCGTGATCTTGACGCGATCGCCCTTCGGGTTGGCGACGCGCTCGATGCCCATGTCGAAGTCGATTGCGGACATGATGCCGTCGCCGAATTCTTCCTCGATCAGCGCTTTCCAGGCGGGGCCATTGACCATCACCATCTCGTAGAAGCGGTAGATCAGGGGATCGGTCGGCGGCATCGGCGTGCCGGTGCCGCGCATCGGCACCTCGTTGAGCATCGCAACCTCCGCCTTGGAGAGGCCGAACAGTTCGCCGGCATTGGCGGCCTGCGGCTTGGTCAGCTTCATCTGGCCGAGGATCGCGCCGACGATCAGCACCTCCGAATAGCCGCCGATCTTCTCGCAGATGTGCTTCCAGCTCCACCCCTTCTCGCGCTTGATGTCGAGCAGCTTCTCGGTGAGGTCTTCGCGTTTCATGTCAGGATCTCCTTGGGTTAGGCACTCAATCCGGGGCTGGTCCCGGGCATCCAGGTTTGCCGCGGCTCGTCGCCGCCGGCCGCGATCGTCAGCCCGGGTTTGCCAATCTGCACCACCGGCACGTTGCGCGGATCGTGGTCGGGCCTTTCCGCTGTGAACGTCTTGCTGCGCGTCACCAGGAAATCGATGATGTGGTTGCGCAGCGCGTAGTACAGCGGATGCCGGTGCAGGTCGGTGCGGCCGCGATCCCGCGGCAACGGGTTTTCGACCACTTCGGCCAGCACCGCACCGGGGCCGTTGGTCATCAGGAAGATCTTGTCGGCCAGGTAGATCGCCTCGTCGACGTCGTGCGTGATCATGAACGCGGTCTGCCCGGTCTCGAGGCAGATCCGCCGGACCTCGTCCTGCAGCGTGCCGCGCGTCAGCGCGTCCAGCGCCGAGAAAGGCTCGTCCATCAGCATCATCTTCGGCGTGATCGACAGCGCCCGCGCAATGCCGACGCGCTGCTTCATGCCGCCCGACAGTTCCGACGGCCGCTTGTGCTCGGAGCCGGACAGGCCGACGAGATCGATGAATTGTTGCGCATGCGCCTTGACCTTGGCGCGATCCCACTTCCGCCATTTCGAGCTGACGGCGTAGGCGACGTTGCCCAGCACCGTGCGCCAGGGCAGCAGCGCATGGCTCTGGAAGATCACGGCGCGGTCGAGGCTGGTGCCCGAGATCGCCTGCCCGTCGACGATGACGGCGCCCTCGCTCGGCGCATCCAGCCCGGCGAGGATGTTGAGCACCGTGGTCTTGCCGCAGCCGGAATGCCCGATCACGCAGGCGAATTCGCCGCGCGCCATCGACA